>CAZQWM010000099.1:0-2559 GCA_964597035.1 uncultured Pirellulales bacterium | reverse complement strand
CCTTTTCATTTTTCAAAGAACGAGCAGCCTCTAAACCGGACTGCATTGTTATTAACCGAATCGGCAGTTCTTTCAAAACCTCACTTCTGCCATTTAATCCAACCGTTAAAACTGTTGCTTGTACCAGAACAATCATTTACTTTCTCAAACTTAGCCGCATAACTTTATATGCGGGCGTTTTTATCCTTTTCTTATCTGCATATACTTAGAGCGAAGGGCGTGCCAGTCCTTCGACAAGCTCAGGATTAAAGAAATAAAAATTTTAAGTCGTTGATATACAGGGAGTTAGAGAGGTGCAATTTTTTCGGGGAGGTTGAGGCGAACGCAAGGTGTATGCGACCAATCTGGTTGTTAAAGTGCGGGAATTAACAAGCTAAGTTCTTTGAAGCGGAGAGGTTGGCCGAGAGGCGACCAGTTTGGTTGGCGGTGACCAGAATGGAACATTTTTAACCACAGATTCCACAGATTTTCACAGACTGCTAACCACGAAAACTCAAAGGCACGAAGATTTAACCGCCGAGAACGCAGAGTTAGTCAGCCGGTGAGGCGTTCTTGAATAAGCCCTTTCTTGATGCGAGCATCCGCCAAGGTCTTATTCTCGTCCGCCGGGCGAATCAATCGCCCTCGCTGTTATCAACGAACCGGCTGATACCTTATCATCAACTTAATATAACTTTTGCTTCGTCCGCAGATGCATTGAAGAAGCATTTTTTTGAAGCCGAGCAAGTGAGATTAGACACGGATTTACAACCGCGGAGAACGCAGAGACCGCAGAGAATTTTTTAACCACAGATACCTATGGCACAAGTTTACACAGATTACACGGATTTTTTGTTTTGCCACCAAGCCACGAAGACCCAAAGGCACGAAGAAACACGAAGGTTTAGGCCAGTTTGCTATTCAGTAGGTGGTATTGCCACCTAGCGCAAAACAACACGAAGAATTTTAGCCACAGAGGGCATAGAGCACACAGAGTAATTTGCTCGGCTACGGCGTTCTCAGCTAAGGGCATTCTCGATGCAAGCATCTGCGATAGCCTTTTGCTTCGTCCGCAGATGCATTGAAGAAGCATCTTTTTGAAGCCGAGCAAGTGAGGTTGGAAAGGATTTTACGATGTTTTTTTAGCATAGAGATAGAGATTCAGCCGAAAGGCGGGCTGTGGAATTGCGGAGAGAATTGGTTGTTTTGTTGAACGATGTCAAACGAGCAAGGCGGCTAAAAGACACAATGACAATAAGAAACGCCGCTTTCGTGTTTAGCAAAAATAGGGCCTGTCCCCATTTACAATTTACACCCCATTTACACCATTTACACATTTACACATTTACACATTTACACATTTACACATTTACACCATTTACAGATGATGTGTGCGATGTGAACGAGCAAGGTGGCTAAAAGCAAAGTTTTTATGCCTTTTATATGTCTTCTTCTTTTTTCAGTTATCCTGCCAAAAACTATACTGTCCCCAGATTTCCCATAGGGCTATTTAAGCTTCTTGAAAGATATATTCTGTGAGCCATCAAGTTCACATCGGAATGCAGATACATGATTTAAATCGCCAACCAATAAGCTGAGTAAATTAGCCTGAGTTTTTAAATCCATTTTATGACCGAAATAAACAGCTGAAAAATCATTCGGGTCTACGCCGGAATATGATACCGTTCCTGTTTCGTGGGGCATGCGCATATCTACGATACGCCATTCATTCTGCTCAAACCACTTGTGCTCATTGTCGTTAGCTTTTCTTAATGTACATTTTTCAAATATGCGTTCTACCCCTTTTTCTATACCTTCAAGAATGAGTGCACCAGCCCAATCCTCCACAGTTAGGAACAGATCTTTTTCGGGAAAATATTCCACAGGTTTAGCAATACGCCAAGGGAAATCTGATTCGTTTCTGCAAGGTAGCTCTATTACTACCCCCTTGTGATTCTCTGCATATTTATCCCATAAATGATGATTGTCTTTCTCTATGCCAAGGCATAGGATTCGGAATTCATCTCTAATTTCTTTCCAGCACTTGTTCAACTCAGCAATGCTATTTGAGATGTTTACTGGGTCTTTTTTTAGTTCTGATATGGCCAAAGCTTTATCATTACCGAATAATGATAACGTAAAAACTAAAAGCTTAAACTTTTCGTCAGCACCATTCATAATATGATTGGGAGAAATATTTGCTGCCAAGTCTATCATTGCATCTCGAATTTTCCTTTGTTTCTCGTTGTCCATTTTTTCATCGATTACTTTAGCCACATCAAGTGCATCATCAAACTCGCTTGGGTGACTCCAGCGTAAAGACCTACTTTTAAGTACTTTCTCAGCAACTGAAGCAGTCATATACTTAAAAAAACTTTTTGGGTGATCCCGTTTAATATCCATTTTTACTGTTGGTCATTTCATTCACATAACAGTAGAGTTCTTGTTTCGTACGATAATTTGCTCCTCTCACACTACCGCCATCACCGTATTAGATACGTCCCATTGGGCCGGTATTTTTTCTGGTCAAAGGTGCCCGCCTAAAGGCGAGGTCTCGCCACGCTGATGCGTGGCGGACGT
>CAZQWM010000098.1:0-2565 GCA_964597035.1 uncultured Pirellulales bacterium | reverse complement strand
TATAAAAGCTGTCCTGTCCCTGGATTTTACCGGCCTTGACCTTGCATTTGGTGACCGTCAGGGCTATCGTATCCATCCCATTTTTTTCATAAAGCCAATCCTTCGTGAAACAACCCATTTCGGCTTCTCCGCAGCGAAGTGTCCAGTCATCCCCGTCAAACATTGGGGATTTCCAGGCGCCGTTATGAACACACCAGGCGGTATTGCCAATTCCATATTCTTCGAGAAATTCCTTCAGCGGGTCGCCGTAATTGGTAATTGTTCCCCTGAAGAAATTGGAATCTGTAAGGGGTGCATCCCAAAAGCCCCACTCAGTGCAAATCACGGGATATACGGCGGCACAGGTAGTAATATGGTTTAAATAGTAACTGTTGTCGCCGCCAGTGTGTTCTCCAAGCCAGTGGATGGGATAGAGATGAGAGACGTAAACGATGTTGCTGTCATTAATAGGATTGTCGACCACCGGGCCAAGAATCTGGTCGTAGTGAGGCGCTCCGACAAGAATAAGATTATGCGGCGCATAAGTTCGCACAATATCGACCCAGGTCTGCATATCATCTCTTACGCTTTCCCAGCGTTCGGCCTCTGTGGCCCCCGGGTTTTCCGGCTCATTGAAAAGCTCAAAGAGAACGTGTGAATCGTCGGCAAATCTCGGCGCTATAAACTCCCAAAATGTGCTCGTATCGTCAACTCTTCCATCGGTATCGTTCATATCATGCCAGTCGATGATTGCGTAGATTTTCTTCTCGGCGCAATAATCAATAGTATCCCTGAGAAGATCATAAAAAACTTCATTTGTCGGGTCATTGACGTCATCCGGGTTGAAAGTAAGAGGACTTGATGTGAAAAGGGGCGACTTATGGGGGCAAACCGGAATCCTGATAATTTCTGTATACCAGCCCGGAGAATCTCCGTTAGGGTCGTCCTTGTTTGTTACGCGGTCAATGGCTTCGGTTGCGCCGTCGTACCACTGCTCGGTAGCGCCCAAATCAATCAGTGAGACACCCCTGAGGACAACAACGTCTCCGTTAGGGTCTTTAATTTTATTTCCATCCACGTGTAGCTGGGGCGGCGGAACAGGAGGCGGCGCATTTGTTGTGGTAAAATGCCACACGTCGCCCTTCCAGGGACTGTCGGCATTAGCGTCGTTTACCTCGTCGACTCTCCAGTAGTAATCAACACCCGTCAAATCTGTCAAAATCTGGTAGTTTGGCTCGGTTGTGCTGCCGAGATAGATGCCAGCAGTGGCTGTAGTGGCGTCATCCACTTCATCATAGTCAGTTCCCAGATAGACGTCGTGGCCATTAACGTCCTGCACCCATGTGCCCGCCGTCCAGGTAAGGGTCGGGGTTAAACCGACGTGTCTTGCGCCGTCGGCCGGACTCGGGTCCTGTGCTGTCGACGAATTTTCCACCATCACAAACCTTGCATTGTCGAAGTAATAAGCCCCGGCCTTATCAGAATTTAGCGCGAAGACGAAATGAATGTACCCACTTGATGGTGTAGCCGTAATCTGGCTCTTTATGCCGGAATAGTCCCAAGTCCACGTTCCCGTAAGGGTAGTGCCGGGGACGCCGGGATTAACAAGGGGCAATTGTCCCGGATTGCTTGGATTGAGCGTGTCAGTAAACACGACTCCATTCGCGCCATTGGGGTCATTTGCGCCACCCACATCATTCCAGCCATAACCTGAGGCATTGATACTCAACTCGTACACCTGAGCGTAATTAGTATCCGAGGGCCAGTCGGCGCTATTATATGTAACGTCGATTCTAAATTTAGTGTGAGCGAGAAAATCGGCTTTCGCCCCCACTTTGGTCTCCAGGCTAATACGCAGGCATTGCGTCCAAGCTGCCGGCGGGGTGACTTTCAGGGAATAGTCACCCAGAGTAGCGCCCGTGCTGCCGGATAGAAAACTGTACGTGTCGGCATTAATGGCATCCGCAATCGATTCTCCGTTACTATAGTCAACCCATCCATCGCCACTGCTATCTTCCCAGTTGCCTATGACGTCAGCATAACTGCTGGAAGCGGCGCCAAATACTACTAAAGCAAGACAAATTAAAAACAACCTCCTGCGTATAATCTTAATCTCACTTTTCTCGACAGCAGCTTCATAAGAGGGTGTGCGGAAAGATTCGCCGGAACATCTAATCAGAAACATCTCTTTCGTCTTGTGGTTCATTGTTGTAATCCCTAAAAAATTAAATTGACTTTCGAGACCAATTCGAAAAGGCAATGGTGAACGCTCTCAGGGTATTACTCGCCTTATAAACACAAACGGGTAGACCGATTATGGCGTCCGTTTCGCCGCCACAATCAATTTTGGGGCATCTACTTCCTCTATCTATAGTATAGTATCGGGAGTTTTGGCGTCCAACTTAAATCCATATTTAATGCTCCACGGCAGGTTAAGGTCATATAATCTCGTGCAAATCGGCGAGTCACGGGCCTAACCGCTTGGTCGACTTATGACAGGTTAATCCGTCTATGGCAGGTCGACCTCGTCAGTCTCGTCGAACCCGGAGTCGGCGAAGCTTAAGCCGAACTTCGCATCACCTGAGA
>CAZQWM010000097.1:0-2653 GCA_964597035.1 uncultured Pirellulales bacterium | reverse complement strand
GACACCCCGGACGAGATAACCAGCAGGTCCGACAAGGCCCTTTACGCTGCCAAGCAGGCCGGCAAAAACACCGTCAAAATATCCCCCGCTAAAAACAACCATCCCACTACGTAAAAAACTCCGCCTACGGCGGTCAAAAACAGGGATTATCAATAATACCAATAGATTTGTTGGCAACACTTATGTTGGCATATCTTTAGAAACTCTGGAAGTCAGGACGATGGGGGAATTATGGCCGAAGGCGTGAAAATGGTTTTGTTAACGTAGGCCTGCCTTTTTGGGAATAGGTGGTAATATTTAGTAGCGTAAACAACTCTTCATTCATCGGATTCTGCAGCCTGACGCAGCGTCAGAAATGCTTCTTTTAGCGGCTGGCTCACCGCACTATCCGGCTCGTGCAGCACCAAATCCTGATAGCAATCCAGAAAAGTAGTCCGTAATCGATGAAATAAATGCAGGAAATGACGGACAAAACCAATGCAGTCAAGAATTGCGACTTCCGTCCCGTTGGTCTTCTCGTACATTGAGGCGGCATACTCCCGCACCATCGAGTCTATTGAGTCTGTGGTAATGAAAATATAATTGTCGATATGTGGGCCAACATTTAGTATTTTATGAACAGCGCGGTCTATGTCGTCCTGAATAACCCGTTTGCTTTTCATTTCGTAGACGGTAACAATCTGCTCGTCATTAGTCAGGCAGATTTCCACGTCGCCGACCGCTCCTGTTTGTTCATCAGCAGAAGTGTGGCTTCTCAGCGGACGGGCCTGCTCCCCCAGTTTCGACTCCGCTGCTGTGTATGCAGCCGCTACCATAAGGACCGGAAGGCGACTCGAATGCTTGCAGGCCAGATGCTGCTCAAGCAAAGTGACTATTGATTCCACGCAAAGGGGCAACGCACCAGCACCATCCTTGAGTCCTTTGACTAACGCATCAATTCTGGTTTTGCGTTCGTCTCTGACGGCTAACAGCAGCCGAATCGTTTCGGTCATCACGCGCTCAGCGGAGATTTTGCCTTTCGCCACGTCGTCTAATACCAGCAGGGTACTTTTATAAAGGTCACGAGGCCTGCCAATTAACTCGATATCGGGATTCAGCGGCGTGTTTTGATTTCGCAGTGTGGGCGTCAGAAAAGCAGTTGTAGAATTGCAAGGGAGGGCATACTTATTGATGAAGCCGGTTATATACTGTTCGTCGTATGTTCGCCCTGAAAAGCAATCGGCTGTGCTGATTTCGGTGTAAGGTTTGCGGGGATCTACCTTGGGATTGTCAAGCTTGCCTAACATGCAAGCCATAAGCAATCTCACACATGCCCGATTAGTAAGACAACGGCATACATACTCAATCCGCTGACGGATTTGGGGATTTGGGATGTAGGATTTGTTCCCAAGTTTCAGGGCCTTCTGCAACAGATTATCAAGACGCTTGTTCGGTGTGGGCACTATTTAAACCTCAATTTCCCCTGACCTCCCGATTTTTTAGAGGGGTCGTAATTCGTCCAAAGCACTTCTACTCGTTTATCTTTTGTAGAGTGGATAGTTCGGTTCGCCCCGGCAATCCTGTGCCAGCGAGAAGTCGGATACAGACGGTTTAGAAGGTCGCAATCGTAATTGGACAATGCCACCATCCCCTTAACAGAGTTGAGCACCTCGGCCAAGCGACGATGCTCGTCATCAGTCATCTCAAAAGCATATGCGCTGTCGTCGCCCCGCGTGTGGTGGATATATGGCGGGTCACAATAGAATAGGGTTCCCTTCGAGTCGTAAAGTCGAATGAGATCTATAGCGGGACGATTTTCAATCTGCACCCGGATAAGGCGTTCTGCAATTTCAGCCAACATGTCGAGTCCACCCAGCCATCGGCTAACAACACCGCTCATTCCTGACCGACTCGTATTTTTACAATTAGCCCATCTGCCCAAACTTGCGGTTTGAGCCAAACCGGTTCTAACTTGTCTTGCCCTAACGTAGAATCGTCTTGCGCGTTCCAGCGGCGGCAGGTCCGGCTCTATCTGGCAGGCAGTGGCAAATTCTTCGCGGGAAAAGGGGGTGAGACCGATTTGTTCTATAAGTCGCTTCTTTTCTTCTCTCAGCACGCGGAAAAAATTACATACCTCGCCGTCGATGTCGTTATATGTTTCTACGGGAGATGGTCCTCTGTTCAAAAGCACCGCTGCTGAGCCTCCGAATGGCTCACAGTAGTGGTGGCATTTGGGAAGTAATGGAAGCAACCAATCCAGATGAGAGTATTTCCCTCCATACCAGCCGAAGGCGATGAGTTTTCGGCGGGCCGGTCGGCCATTAATTGGTGCTGGCGCATTTCTCTTTTTCACAACAGCCTGACTCATCTTGCACACCATCGAGTACATATTTTCGTCGGTACTATCGTCTTAATCACAAATGATACAACAGATTCACTTGTGCCGTCAAGCCAGTAAAACGCAATCCCCTGGTTGCAATTGCTATACTCCGTCTTCGACATATCTCCCCGACAACGATATCCGAATCGTAACAAGAGCTAAACCGTGCCGAAGAGTGCGCAAACGACCCTGGATAACACCCCGCCATCTTCGCCCTTGGCGAGTGACGGGATTTTCTTCCGGGAAATTCAAACGGCCCTTCGACGGTTCGACAAGCTCACCACAGGCAAGCTC
>CAZQWM010000096.1:0-2760 GCA_964597035.1 uncultured Pirellulales bacterium | reverse complement strand
GTCTCGAATCGTGCCGGCAAGCATATCAAGCTAAAAGATATCGCCGACGAGGCGCTTAAGAATACGCCGAGTATCGAGGCCGTTGTCGTCGTCAAGGTAAACAATGAGCCGTGCAATATGAAAGCCGGCAGGGATACCTGGTATCACGACGAGATGGCCAAGGCCTCCGAGGCGTGCGAGCCGGAAAAAATGAACGCCGACGACCCCCTTTTCATCCTTTATACCTCCGGCTCGACGGGCAAGCCCAAGGGCGTCGTGCATATAACAGCAGGTTATCTGCTTTTTGTGGCGTTCAGCCACAAGGTTATTTTCGACGTGCACGACGATGATATTTACTGGTGCACCGCCGACATCGGCTGGGTAACGGGCCACAGCTATATCGTTTACGGACCGTTGGCCAACGGCGCGACGAGCTTGATGTTCGAGGGCGTCCCAACCTATCCCGATGCCGGCCGGTTCTGGCAAATCTGCGACAAGTTCGGCGTAACGGTTTTCTATACCGCCCCCACGGCCATTCGTGCCCTAATGCGTCAGGGCGAACAATGGCCGGCAAAGTATAAGCTGGATTCCCTGCGAATACTCGGCACCGTTGGCGAGCCAATCAACCCCGAGGCCTGGATCTGGTATTACGAAAAAATCGGCCACAGCACTTGTCCCATCGTAGATACGTGGTGGCAGACGGAGACGGGGGGGATACTGATAACTCCGCTGCCGGGTGCGCATACGCTGAAACCGGGCAGTGCGTGTCGGCCGTTCTTCGGCGTTGACCCCATTATTCTTCGCGATGATTCATCACAGTGCGAGCTGAATGAGGGTGGCAAGCTGTGTATTCGCAAGCCCTGGCCGGGGATGATGCGGACGATGTGGGGCGACCATGAGAGATTCATCGATACGTATTTCACAATGTTCGAGAATTTGTATTTCTCCGGTGACGGCTGCCGACAGGACGAGGACGGCGACTACTGGCTGATGGGCAGAATCGATGACGTTGTGAACGTCTCAGGGCACCGAATCGGCACGGCTGAGGTGGAAAGCGCTTTAGTCAGCCACGAGAAGGTGGCTGAGGCGGCGGTAACGCCGATTCCGCACGAAATCAAGGGACAGGGGCTTTATGCCTTCGTTACACTGAAAGAGGGAATAGCCGAAAGCGATGAGCTGAAAAAAGAGCTGATTATGCACGTTCGCAAGGAGATTGGAGCGATTGCGGCGCCGGAGGCGATACAATTCGCACCGTCGCTGCCGAAAACTCGTTCAGGCAAGATTATGAGAAGGATTCTGCGCAAGATTGCCGAAGGCAATACGGACAGTCTCGGCGATACGACGACGCTGGCCGACCCGAGCGTTGTGGAAGCATTGGTAAAAGGACGAGGCAAGTAAATTCTCGATACTCGATACTGGATACTAGATACTTGATGCTGGTTACCGGTTACAGATTGCGGATTGCGGATTTGAGAGGTAAGAGTTTGTCGGGCGCACGATAGAAAATTGTGCGCCCGTTTACATTTCAACGAAAGGAGTCGACATGAATGAGCAAAAGGTAATGAATCGCTGGCTGGTGGTCGTGGGCGGCATATTGATACAATTATGCCTTGGGGCGATTTACGCGTGGTCGGCTTTTACTAAAAAGCTGACGATGGAGCCGTATGGATTCAGTGCAGCTACAACTCAGTGGGTTTTTGCGACCGGGCTGGTGGTATTTGCCGTCGTAATGGCGCTTTTTGCTGGTAAATGGCAAAAGAAAGCGGGACCAAGGATAGTCGCTCTTTCGGGCGGGATTGTTTTAGGGCTGGGTTATCTTCTCGCCGGCTTTTCAGGAAACAATTTCTGGGGTATGCTCCTCGGCATCGGCGTGCTCGGAGGAGCCGGAATCGGACTGGGCTATGTCTGCCCGATAGCGGCGCTGGCGAAATGGTTCCCGGACAAGAAGGGGCTGATAATGGGCCTTGCAGTTGCGGGCTTCGGTTTCGGCGCTCTTATATGGGTGAAGCTGACAGAGGGCTTTCAATTCGGGCCGATAGACCTGACGCCCGGCTGGAAAGGATTATTCGGCGCCGGCTGGAGCGTCAGCGCGGTATTCAAGCTTTATGGCGTGCTGTTTGCCGTTCTGGTCGGCATTGGTTCTATATTTATGGTAAATCCGCCGGAGGGCTGGCTGCCTAAGGGCTGGACGCCTCCTGCAACCGGCGCGGGAAGCGAGGGCCGAGTTGACTTTGCACCGGGCGAAATGGCCAAGACGTATCAGTTCTGGGTCCTGTTCTTCAATTTCACCGTCGGGGCAATGGCGGGCCTGATGGTCATCGGAATTATCAAACTATTCGGTATGGATGCCCTGTCCAAAGCCGGAATCGATGAAGCCAGGGCCAGTATCGTCACGGGAACGGCGATGGGGCTTTTCTACGCCCTGTTCAATGGTTTTGGCAGGATTATATGGGGTTTGGCTTCGGATAAATTAGGCAGAAAAAATTCAATCGCACTGATGAACCTGATACAGGGCGTTATGATGATTGGGTTTTTCTTTCTTGGCCGAAGCGAGATTGGTCTTTACGTGGGAGCGACTATTATCGGCTTCAATTTCGGTGGAAACTTCGCCTTGTTCCCTGCCGCGACCGCGGATTTATTCGGCAACAAAAACGTCGGAATCAATTATCCGTGGGTTTTTATGGCATACGGCGTAGGCGGCCTGGTCGGGCCGATGCTCGGCGGAATTATGGGTAACGCTCAGGCGTGGTGGTGGGCGTTTACGCCGGCCGGAATTGCCTG
>CAZQWM010000095.1:0-2807 GCA_964597035.1 uncultured Pirellulales bacterium | reverse complement strand
ATATCTTCGCATACGCTATCGGCACGCACCGCCATATGCCGGAGATGGAGCAGATAGCGGCTGATGTCGCGGGTGGTGATGTTACGATTCTGTTTCAGCCGCACGCGGGGCCATTCGATTGCGGGATACTCTCGACGGTCTATTGCAAGCCGAAGGGTAAGGTAACAGGCGAGCAATTGGGCAAGCTGTATGCGGAGTTCTATGCCGATGAGCCGTTCGTTCGGGTTTGTTCGGGAAGCCCGAACGTCAAAGACGTTGCAGGGACAAACTACTGCCACGTTTTTGCGACGGTTGTCAAAGGGACGGTTGTTTGTTTCTCGGCCATCGACAATCTCATCAAGGGCGCATCCGGCCAGGCAATTCAGAATATGAACCTAATCTTCGGCCTGGATGAAACGCTCGGTTTAAAATAGCCACAGAGAAACAAAACAATTATTATTTAGCCACAGAGGACACAGAGCACACAGAGATAAAAATATAATTGCAAAGAAATTGATACGATGGAAAAGCGAATCCTTACATCTTGGGAAGAATTTGAGGAAAAAATAGTAGAGATAAATGAGCGGTCCAGGGAACTGCAGGATAAAGACCAGCTGAGCCGTATGGAATGTCCGCTTTTTAGGGGACACAGTGACTCTGGATGGCATTTGGAATCCACTCTTGACAGGATTCAAAAGGGAATGAGTTGGTCTCGTTGTTTACACATAATAAAAGTTGTTCGTGAACACGTTGCTACTTGCACTGGCAAAAAGTGGGATTTGGGAAAAGAGGAGCCAAAATCTTCGCTCGGAGATTTTGATTTGCCAATACCGACTTATGAATTCATGGCTTACTTGAGACATAATGAATTTCCCAGCCCTTTAATTGACTGGACCAAGTCGCCATACATAGCCGCTTATTTTGCTTTTCGAGATATATATTCTAAGGCAGAGTATGTTTCGATTTTTGTATATAGAGGGGATATTATGTGCGGAGGGAGTCCGTCTATGTGGATTTTGGGGCCTTCAATAAAAACTTACCAGACGCACTTCCTACAACAAAGTGAGTATTCAATTTGTTACAGAAAAGAAAATGAGGAGATTTATTTTGCTAACCATGAAGAAGTAAAAGAAGACATTGAAGATGAGGGAGTTCTGATTAGATATGACATTCCGGCTTCAGAACGGCAGACAGTGCTTGAAAAATTGGATTCGATGAATATTACAGCATATTCGCTATTTGGTTCGGAACCGAGTTTGATGGAGACGTTGGCTTTGCGTGAAGTTTTTTTGAAATAGGGATTTGATAATTTTGATAAAAATAGTTTCTCTGTGTGCTCTGTGTTCTCTGTGGCTAAAGAAAAAGATGTCCTCTGTGGCTTAAAATAAAAAGGAAGCTCTGTGGCTGAAGGGGTATTGAAGATAGCGACGTGCCAGTTTGCGGTGAGCAGGGCGATAGGGCGGAACTCGCGGCAAATTTGCGCTCAAATGCAAAAGGCCAAAAAGGCAAAAGCGGACATTGCGCATTTCCCGGAATGTGCTTTGAGCGGCTATATCGGCTTCGATTTTCCGAATTTCGACGGCTTTGACTGGGAGCTGCTCAAAGAGGAAATCACTAAGATAAAGTCCCTTGCGGGCAAATTGAAGCTATGGGTGGTGTTAGGCAGTGTTCATCCACTGGGAAATTCCAAGAAGCCGCATAACAGCTTGTATCTGATTGGGCCGGACGGAACGATTGCTGATAGGTATGACAAGCGATTTTGCACAGCAGGGGAGCTGAGGCGGTTTACGACCGGCGGTAATTTTGTGTTTTTCAAAATCAACGGCGTCAAATGCTCCCTATTGATTTGCTTCGATTTGCGTTTTCCGGAGCTGTATCGGGAATTGTATAAAGCAGGTGTCCAGTTTGTGCTTCAATCGTTTTATAACGCGAGGCAAAAAGGGCCGAGCGTGCATACTCACATTATGCGGCAGTCGATGCAGTGCCGGGCGGCGACGAACCACTTCTGGGTGAGTATGTCAAACGCATCCGGTTATTATTCGCCGTATCCATCGTGCTTTATCCGGCCGGATGGCGTGATTGTTAAACAGTTGGAGCAAAACAAACCGGGGATTATGAGCAACACGGTTGATTTGGGCAGGAAATTCTACGACCCAATGGCGGGTTTTCGCGAATTAGCAATCGAAGGCAAACTAACCAACGGATAGAGTAAACAGCGGGACAAGAAAAAGAGGTGTGAAGGATGAGTGCAAACAGCACAGTAACGGCTCCGAAGGGATTTTTGGCGGCGGGGGTGAAGTGCGGGATAAAAAAGTCGGGTAAACACGACCTTGGTCTGATGGTCTGCCTGACGGGAGCGAAAGCGGCGGGGGTCTTTACGACGAATAAAATTGTCTCGACAGTAGTGCAAATCAGCAGAAAACATTTGAAAAGCGCCACTATATATGGATTAGTCGTTAACTCCGGCAACGCCAACGCCTGCACGGGACAAAGGGGCCTCAATAACGCGATAACGATGTGCTCTGAAACAGCCGGGCATCTTGTGGTTAATCCGCACGAGGTTCTTGTTGCATCCACCGGCATCATCGGTGAACAGTTGCCGATGAAGAACGTAATCATGGGCATTGCCGATGCAATAGGCCAGCTGTCAGGAACCGAATCCGCTGGATTAAATTTCACTAAGGCAATAATGACGACCGATACCCGGCCTAAAATGGCGTGTCGGCGAATCGAGATATCGGGCAAAAAGGTGACAATTGCCGGCACCGTCAAGGGCGCAGGTATGATTGCGCCGAATATGGCGACGACGCTGTGCTTCATTACTACGG
>CAZQWM010000094.1:0-2878 GCA_964597035.1 uncultured Pirellulales bacterium | reverse complement strand
CCGAAGGCGTGTGACGGGGTTTTTCTTTTCGTTTATCAGCCGAAATCCGAACTACAAACGACTATCGACTTCTTTTTCCCGCAAAAGGATTATCGCAAAAGGTTCGAAACGGGATTTTTTTGCCACAGAGGACTCGGAGAATTGTTTTTTACACTTTTTCTTCCGTTTTCAATGCCACAGAGCAAGTGTTGTAATCTACCCTATCCGATAAACTGCGTTCCTTCTTGTGCGTATCAAAAAGGCAAGAAATTCCCTACCAATTTCTGTTATGGATAAAATTTCCTCTTCTTCATGAATCAAGTTGTTGGTTTTTAAAAAACCGAGGTATTTTTCGAATGGATAGTCCTTCAGAATTTTAGGGTAGAAAGCTGAAGCCGTGTTATATATATCCTCGGCCATCTGCCTTGGCGCAGATGGATTCGAATTTAAGAACTCAAGAATTTTAAGTTGACTTTGATATATCAGGAAGTCAATACGCGTAAAGACAAGAGTTAATTGGGAAGCAGCAAGGTGGCGTATCAGCACTTTTTCCTTATCGTCTGAAGTGTTAATGCCTTCTTTTGCCAGAAAGTCTCTTATGACTTTCTCCGATTTCAGAAGGACAGGGCTATCTAACGCCTGCAACAATTTGTCGGCAGAACCAACTTTGACCTCGGCTGGATCTTGAGGCAGAGGGCCAGCTTGAATCTCAACGCCGGAATACTTTAGTCCCCTTGCTCGGTTGATAAAAGCTGCAATGCATCGACGAAAGCACACAATAGCAACAATTCCTACAAGAGGCCACTTAATAATCTCAAGTATTTTTAGGAATGTTTCCATCATCAATATCCTTCCTTTGGCTACAAAACTCCTGATTGTATAGGCCCATTTCTCGTTGTGTTTGATTCCGAGCATTCGCCTGCGTTCTATTTTTCAAGTATTCATCTGCTATAAACAAAGCAAATTCTTTCAACTCCTGCTGGTTGAAGCGTACTTCTAAATCTATGTTACAACTGTTAGGAGGGAAGTAATTCTTTATGATAACACCTGCGAACTTTGCGTTTTCATTGACCGGCTCAATGTGCTGATGAGCCAATCCATGTCTGATTTTCTCCAAGAGTACTGCAAGTGTTTTAGGATGGTATTTGACTCCAGACTTCTTTTTTATGTGTTCTATTGGTTTAAAAGTTTCCAATCTGAAAGACGGTAGGTTAGTAATCTTGTCGAGTTCTGTGTCCCACAAAGGGGGAGGGCTTTCTTGTGTGGCTTCATACGGGAGAATGATTAATCCAAGTGTACAATTGATTAGAATGCTCATATCCCGCGAGCCATCGTATTGCAACAAAAGTTCTTTTGTTCGCTTGACAAACTCTATTTCAAAATTTTTCATTGTCATGAATTCATATTTCTAAAAATGATATACAATCTGCATAAAGCAGTTTTCGAAACCGCCATCACCTTTGTCGCTTTTTTCTTAACCACACTTTTGCCTTACAATGATTTACTTACCACTTAACGTATTCAGCGTATTTTTTGCTATCATTGGCCTTTATCAAAATAGAACTTCCGCGAGCGTTGGCAGCCGAGGATGAAAATGTACCTTTGAAACAATTACTATCTTCCGCCATAGTCCAATCAAATTCACCGGAAGATTGTCTCTTTGTTCCCTGCTCCACATAAGTCGCATGGATTGTATTGCCTTTTATAATGCCTTTTAGTGTTATTGGAGTATGAGCAGCACCCCTGACTTCATAGCCGTTTTCCCACCATTTTTCTCCATCGCCTACTATATTTTTGCCGGACTGAGTGAAGAAAACACGATAACCGAGTTTCAAATCTTGAAAGGGTTCGTGCTGTGTTTGCTCTACTGTCTCAATGATAATCCACGCCCCGGAGATGTTGATATCTGGATTTTCTGTTGAATGTTCCAAAATTCCAATGGCACACGCGATAATTCCTGTAATCACTCCTATGAGCGTAAGGAGTGGCAGCTTATGCCATATTTTGGTACGTCTATATTGCATACTCTTTAAACTGCCTCCGTCCTAAGAGGCATTGCAATTATATCCTTTGCCGACTAAAGCACAAGTTTTTGCGATTTAATTTCCCCCCAACCGCCCTTAACTGTCAACCTTCCCAATTTTTAATCTCGCCTCGCCGCACATCGTCGGGCGAGGTGAGTATCTTTTGCTCGGCTTTAAGTTTCGGCCGGTTCCGCGGACATCACAGCTCGTTGACGTGATTTTTGAAGCTAAGGGCATTATTAAAAAAACCTGGCGAAAGCTCCGTCGCACTTCAAAATCCCCCTCGCTGCATCCCGCCGCCCGCACGTTCCAGGCACTGCGCATATTAGTCAATGATGAGCTTGGCTGCTTAAAAGAACTTTTAAGAATTGCCCCATACTGCCTGCGCCCTGCAGGCCGAATCGGCATAATCAGTTTTCACAGCGGCGAAGACCGCATTGTCAAAAAGGCCTTTCGTGACGTCCTTAGAAATGGCATATACCAGTCAGCCGCAGAAGAACCTGTCGTGCCGCAATTCAAAGAAATTATCTCGAATCCCCGCAGCGCATCAGCCAAATTCCGCTTCGCCGTCTTTAAATCCATCTAATAATTATAATTTTTCTATGGATGCAATTCGAGAAAGACTTTGGTATAATTGTGAAATTGGAAGATTTGGTTGCTTAGCGAGGAGTGTAATATGAGAATGCCGGTCAAATATGCACCGGAGAGGGTCCCGCTGTTTGTCTGAACTTTGGGAGGATTTAGGATGACACCCGCAAAAGACAATGAACAGGGGTTTAGAAAAACGGGGATACCTGCACTGGGAGATGTTCCCTGGGGTACTCATGTGTGCCAATTCTACCATACAAAGGAAGATTTAATTGATATTTTGGTGC
>CAZQWM010000093.1:0-2879 GCA_964597035.1 uncultured Pirellulales bacterium | reverse complement strand
ATGCTTCGGCCTTCCGGCACTAAAATATCCATACTTTCTGACTAAAAAATATGCCATCAATACCCCGGTGTCAATGTAATAAATAACGGATATGCCTTGTCCATGGCCTCTCGTAGCGGCGTATTTGGCCTAAGTTTCACCTGGGGCTTACACGCCGTAGGCGTGGTTTTGTTTTCAAATAAATCCCAAAGACAAACAACAGGTTAATGATGAGGGGCGCACCTCCGCCGATTGGCGGACTTCTGGTGCATCGCGTCGTTTGGGAGATTGTGCCGAGTGATACTGTTTCAGTGGTTCCTTAGAGCATAAATTTGTTATGCTCTCCCAGGATTTCCGAAAGCAACATTACATTCTGAAAGGCACTATGTCTATATGCTTAATAGTGCTTTTTCTTCGGACAAATTATCGCCACCCCCAAAGCACGGGTTCATTTTTGTTGGCGCTGCCAGCACCATTTCTAAGTTTTAAGCGATGTTCTTCTTTAATAGCTCCGTGTCTTAGCCGAGCCATTATGATATCGTAATATTTTTTATCAATCTCGGCCGATATGAAATGGCGACCGAGAGATTTGGCTACCGCGATTTCAGAACCGCTACCACCAAAAAGAATCAATACAACGTCTTTTGGCATTGTGCAGGACAGCATCAGTGTTTCCGCCAATCTTTGCGGAATCTGGCAGGCATGAAATGTTTTTTCCCTGCTAACGTTTTTTACTAAATCAAAATAGAGCCAATCGTACGGCATTCTTCCTTTCGAACCGTTAGCCAAATTCTGCAAAATTCGCTTATCCTTTGGATTCTTATAGGGAACGGCCACGTTATCTTTGTAAAAGTTGTTGTGAGCAGTTTTCCGGCAGTGCAAAATGCTCCTGTGAGCGGTGGTAAAACGTTTTGGTGAATGTCCAACATTAGTATTATAGACCCAGACGTAATCGGAAACTTCATAGCAGGCGCTATCGAGATATTTGACCCGCAGATATGCGTTCTGTTTAGGATAATTGATGAAAAACATATTGCCGGTGTCTTTGAGTACCCGAAGTGATTCTTTCGCCAACTCAATATACCATTCAACATATTCATCGAAGTTTTTGGTATAGGATTTATCTCCGTATTTTATCCCAACATTGTAATCAGGATCGCCATAAACCATATCGATACTGCTGTCAGGAAGTCGTTTTAAGACGTTTAAAATATCATTGTTTAAAACCTTGTTTCTGAAATTATTTAGCACGTCCTTGTTCATAAAAGTCACTCTACCAAATAAGGGTGTAAATATTCCAATAGGTCTCTATTTGATAGCACGCAAATGCCCCTTGATTTCGTAAATTTTTGAATGGTGGAAGTAATAAGCTTTACGTTAATTATTCCGTAGTTCTTTGTCTTCTGAATAATGTCTTGAATAAAATTGCTAATCATCAATGGTGCAGAAATTATGGAAAGAATCGTATTCACCCTTCCTGTCTTTTTGTTTACGGTTTCAAAATTCGGGGTTGAATTTTTAACGTGATACTTTATATCCTCATTCCACCCAATCAGGTCAATGAAGTGCAAGTATTCCAACAAACCGATCTCTTCTGTCTTAAATTTATCCTTAAATCCATCCCTCAGTGAAAAATCGATTTTGTCAATATAATCTGATAAGTCTTTAGATGGTGAATATCTGAGTTTACCCGTTTCTATTTCTTGATGGTCAAGTAGAAAGCAAAGGCGATAAAGTAATACAAGTATTTTTTTAAAAGTAATTTGGTTAATAATTGAAATTTTTATTAGGTACTCCCACATAATTTCAAAAGTATAGCCGTCTGTTTCGCTTTGGTTGTTGCTCCCCACATTGGGAAACATATCGTGTATGTTAGGTTTTTTTCTTAGAGTTTCTTTGCCGGGTTTTAAAAAGTAAGATTCTTTTCCATTTGGAAGAACAGAAATCACGGTTTTCTTTGGATGTTCAATTGTGCCACTTTTAAATGCAATCGCCTCAGCAATCCTCATAGACCTTTGGCGGATGAAGTCTTTATTGCTTTTAAAGATTTTTGTTTCTACTATGATATCGTGTGTTGTCATGTTACGTATACTCGATTTTTAGCGTAAAAAATTTTGCTCCGCAAATAGCAATTTTTGACCTTATCCTGTTTATTGTACAGCTCTACATCAGAAAGGATCTGGCTTTTTGTATCACTGAAACCGAATTCGATGAGCATAGCACGCATTAAAAATACATCCTTGTCTTTTACCCGCAATTCTATCACCTGACATCGAAAAATCAATATACTTGTCGAACCTCGCCCGAACTCCTCGTTAACTCCAAACCAAATATAAATCCTCCCGCAATTACTATCAATCGTCAATCCTGACTTTTTTCAGCATCCGAAATCTAAAATCCGCAATCGAAAATCACAAATTAGGAGTCCCCCGCGTCAACTATGTCTTGAGCTTGTCGAAGGGATTTATCCTTCGCTCCGCCTTTTTCCCGCCATCTATTAGGCGGGCGAAACTTCCTTGTTTGCCCGGCTCTCCCCGCCTGTGGCGGGCCGTCTGAATCCACGTTAAATTTTATTTCCTCGGCTTCATTTAGTAGTTACGGACAGAGTCGGCAGTATTGCCTCAAGGCAACGTAGCTGACTTTGTGTTCGAAGACGAAGTTTGCGGACAAAGCCTGCTTTTCAAGCGGGCTTCGTCAAGAACACGTCTCTGTCCGTTTTTATCTGTGTTAATCCGTGAGAATCCGTGCCACCTGTCCTGAGCTTGCCCTGCGGTGAGCGTAGTCGAACCGCCTGCACTGAGCTCAGCCGAAGTGTCGAAGGAATCCGTGATTAAAAAGCTTCGTGCCCTTGTATGTTGACATCAGTCATGGTTAAAGGTTCCATAGTAGATGCGTTTAGC
>CAZQWM010000092.1:0-3023 GCA_964597035.1 uncultured Pirellulales bacterium | reverse complement strand
TCTGGTAACGGCTACAAAATGTACAGCGGAGTGATAACGGACCCGACCAACTACCGTGCACAATTCGCAGGTCAGCACCGTTGTTTGCCGATAGCGTTTTACGGCCAGACCTATGACGGCAAGGCAAATACGCCGACACCAAGGGACTACGACACAAAGGTAAGCATACCTGTCACGCTGATATGGGAGCCCGGCGACTACGCGGACCCGTGTGTTCATAATTTATACTTCGGGACAAGCTACAACGATGTCAGCACAGCCACAACTCCTACGGTCGTTGTTGACACCAACAGCTACAACTCTTCCAATATCGCGCAGCTCCAGAACGAAACCACATATTACTGGCGTGTCGATGAAGTCAACGATGCCTGCGATCCCTGTCTGTGGAAAGGTGACGTTTGGCAGTTCAGCACATCCGGCAAGGCCTATGGTCCGGTACCGGAATCAGGTACAATCGCGACGTTCTATATCGACGACCTCAGTCTTAGCTGGCAGCCCGTAGAACCCAACCATGTTATCTACTTCGGCACGGACTTCAATGACGTCAACGATGCTAACACCAGCACAACGCCAATTTATAGAGGAAAACAGACCCAAACCAAGTATATGTTGACTTCCCTGGTGCCTGACTACGCTCTTGTTGCGGGCCAGACCTATTACTGGCGTGTCGATGAAGTCGACGACGGTAACACGCAAACGGGTGATGTATGGAACTTCACTATGCCTGACCACCTCGTGGTAGATGATTTCGAACGCTATACTGACTCGAACGATTTCAACCAGAGCTGGAAAACGGGTATGCAACTAACTTGCAGTGGTAGCACGCATACGGTAGCTGGGACTGCTCAGATTAGTTACGGAACTATGCGATTCAGCTATGAGAACAACAGTCCTCTCACTACGTACTACCTGTTCTCAGAGGCGCAATACGACTGCAATGACGGGTCAGGCTTTTGTGACTGGACGCCCGATGCCCTCCTTGCCGATGACGTAAAGGCACTCTCGATACCATTTACGGGGTCGTTCGTCAACGACACAGACCCAACTCTCGACAGGATGTACGTGCTGGTCATAGACAACGTCGGCAGCTACAAAATGGTCCTTCATCCAGATCCTAATGCTCAGGTGAGACCATATGCTCAGGAATGGAACATCGCCCTGTCAGAGCTTGCATCATCGCCCAACAATGTAGACCTGAATAACGTCGACATACTGGGTATAGGTACCGGCGTAAGATGTAACTACTACACCACGGGCGGTGGTACCGGACTGGTCGTGTTCGACAATATCCGGCTGTATCCGAAGCGGTGCGTGCCGGAATACGGGCCGACTGCTGACTTCACAGGCGACTGTTATGTAGACATTAACGACCTCGACTACTTCACCAATGATTGGCTGATTAGCGACGCCAACCTTGTCTACCCGAATGCTGTTGCACCCAACAGCCCGGTGGTGTGGTTCAAGTTTGAGCTTCCCACCGGCAATTTAGACACCGCACACAATGAGATTCCAGGTGTCGGTATAGACGCCAACGGTACTGTCCTCAACAGGCAGGACTACACGTGGCTCGTTGACGGCGGACGTGACGGCAATGGATGTATTTTCTTCAATCAGGTTGACGAGTCAGCTGTAGAAGTATCGCCTAACACGCTGGATTTCTTAGCGACCAAGCCGGGAGTAACCTTCTCGCTGTGGTTAAATCTCGACATTGTGAACTGGGACGCCGAAGGCTGGCCAGGCCCGTTCGGTTTGCAGGGTGTAGGCAGTCCGTGGGGCGAGGGCGACGTTGTAGAAGTGAAGTGTCCAGCCCCAGACCCCCCGTCTACGTTGTGGATTATATGGTCCGAGGATGGAAATGATTTCTTGACAGGAACCGGCACAGAGGATTACGCCGATTATGGCGGGCGGTGGAACCATTATGCATTCACCTTTAATGGTGACACTAAAACCATCGAAATCTGGCACGATGGCCAAATCGTAGGCGACCCCCTCACCGATGGTAATATGCCGTCGCATCTGACGGTTCCGGAGGCGTTCTACATCGGGGCACGTCAACTGTACTGGGCTCATTGGGCAGGTGCCATCGACGATTTCCAGGTTTATGACTATGCCTTGAGCGGCGATGAGATTGCGTGGATAGCCACCGATGGGACAGGACAGCGATACGTTCCGCTGGATGCACCTACGGACCTCATACCAAGCAACAGAGTTAACTTCGAAGATTATTCAGTGCTTGTAGACCAGTGGTTAGACCCACCAAAATGGTGGCCTAATTAGAGTTACAGCCAAGTTCGCAGGGCTTGCACCGTTCAATAAGCGGGGCAAGCCCTGCTTGTTTTTAAGCTGACTATCTTTGCAGCGGAAAGCCAAATACGGCCCACTGCCTCAGCACCTTCAAAAAATGATAGAATCAACGCAGAAAGGAACCGTGTTACCCGGTGATGCTCACTTTGTAATACAAACCTTTTTAATCAGCCAAACAACTGGTTCTGGTGTATTGGGGAAGAAGTTATCAAACGGCTGGATGTTATTAACGTCGGGCCGTTCATCCTTGTCATAACTCAGGCCCGGGCATCCGGAATCGTAATATAAACGCCCGTCTATATTGTACCAGGGATATTCGCGACAGCCTTTTGGCCTGCGAGGATATATCAAGCAGAGACCCTGTTTAAGAAGAGTACATTCGCAATCCTCGGATTTGACAAACATCGCCCCCTTTTCGGTCATAAGGCAATCATTGCCGATTGTCTCGGCTTCCCCTTCTGTCACTACGGGTGTTCCAATGGCCCTGCAGCACTTTGCACATTTGTCTTTCAGGCAGACCAGCCGAGTCGGTCCGGTCGGAGATTTGAAACGATACAAACCTTTTCGCCTTGCCTTGATGACGCTTTTTATAAGGACCCAGTTTACGTTCCTTGCTGCGATATTTTTCGCCTTATCGCAGCCGACGCCCAGCCCCAGCAATATCAGCGACACGGTTAAGCTGAAAACGGGAGCCAGAAAAACCATATCTGTATTATGCG
>CAZQWM010000091.1:1615-3095 GCA_964597035.1 uncultured Pirellulales bacterium | reverse complement strand
CTCCGTGGCTAAAACCTCTGCCTGCCCTGCGTAGCTTTAGCGAAGACCAAAGCGCCGCATAGTGGGGTGTCTTTTTGCTGCAATAAAAAAGCTTAGTGTCTTTGTGTCTTGGTGGTAAAAAAAAAATCCGTGTAATCCGTGTAATCCGCGATTAAAATAAGGGCTACAAACTAAAGACTGATAAATGTCGAAGTAAGGTGCTCAATGAAATTTGACCTTGAATATGCGCGGCGAGTCATTCAAAGCGAAGCCGAGGCGATAAAGGGCCTGGCGCAGGTGATTGATAACAGCTTCGCTAAGGCGGCCGAGATGATTTATAACTGCCAGGGCTCCTGCATCGTAAGCGGCATCGGCAAGGCGGGAATCATCGGCCAAAAAATAAGCGCGACACTTGCCTCGACCGGCACGCCGAGCCATTTTCTGCACCCCGCCGAGGCCGTTCACGGCGACCTTGGCCGGCTGAGAAAAACAGATATAGTCCTGGTGCTCAGCTACGGCGGCGAGACGGATGAGATTACCCGGCTGATAAATCTTGTCAAGCAATTAGAGATTCCCCTTATTGCCATTACAGGCGAAAAGGACTCGACGCTGAGCGAACACAGCGACGTTGTTTTGAGTATGGGTAAGCTCAACGAGGCCTGCCCGCTCGGTGTTGCGCCGAGCGTTTCGACGAGCTGTATGCTTGCGCTGGGTGATGCGCTTGCTCTGGTAGTGATGAAGGCGAGGGAGTTCGGCGTTGAGGACTATGTTAGGTTCCATCCGGGCGGTTCGCTGGGGGCGAAGCTGATGACCGTTGAGCAGTCGATGATGTTTCGGCCGGGTGAGAAGCTGCCCATCGCCGCCGATACCGATACTATCGGAGATATTCTGAAAAAGACCAGCGACGTGAAGCGACACGGTGCGGTGATGATAGTTGACAAGGCAAGCCGGCTGACCGGAATAATCACTGACGGCGACGTCAGGCGGCTGATGACAAATGATGGGGCGAAGGCATTTGAGAAAAAAGCCGGCGATGTGATGACCCCCAACTGCAAGAGAATCCGGCTGGATGCCCTGGCCTCGGAAGCGACGGCGATTTTTCACAAGTACAGAATCGATGAATTGCCCGTCGTGGACGCCAATGACAAGCCCGTTGGAATAATCGACGTGCAGGATATCGTTACAATCAAGGTTGTCGGCTAATCGGTGGTATGGTGGGGGACTGAAGAGATGGACCTCGGCGGGATAAAGATGCTGGTCCTGGACGTTGACGGAGTGCTCACCGACGGCACAATTGCAGTCGATGAGCAAGGCGGGGAGAGCAAGTTCTTCAGCGTTTTGGACGGGCACGGTATAAGGATGTGGAGAAGGGCCGGGCTGAAGGTGGCGTTTCTGAGCGGCCGAAAGTCGGGGCCGACAAAGCAGCAGGCAGAAGAGCTTGGAGTCGATTTTTGTCTGGAGGACTGCCACGATAAGCTGGAAAGTTTCCAGCAGCTGTTGG
>CAZQWM010000091.1:0-1515 GCA_964597035.1 uncultured Pirellulales bacterium | reverse complement strand
GATTTTTGTCTGGAGGACTGCCACGATAAGCTGGAAAGTTTCCAGCAGCTGTTGGGTCTATGCGGATTGTCGGCGGAGCAGATTGCATACGTCGGTGATGATTTGCCGGATTTGCCTGTGATTCGGTGTGCGGGTTTCGGGGTGGCTGTGGCTGGTGCAGCCGATGAGGTCAAACAAGCTGCGGACTACGTTACCGCACGCGAGGGAGGACGGGGAGCGGTTCGAGAGGTTATCGAGTATATTCTGAAGAGAACGGGCAAATGGGAACAGCTTTTGAAGAGGTATATGACGGATGAGCTGGGCAGAAGTGAGAATGATACTCCATAATGTTGTGACTGTGGAATAGATGATGTTTTTGCATTCGCGAAGATTTTTTGTGTGGCTTGTCTCGTTTCTGGCGGTGCTGGTAGTATATTTTATCTACAACAGGATGACTCGAACGCCGCCGATAGCCGCAAGCGGCTCAGCGGGGGTGGTTGCGGATGTTTGCGACGCCAACGGCACGGTCGGGATGGTCGGCGGCGTGGGTGTGGCGACGGTGAAAAATGTCCTCTATACCAAACTCAACGCTGCCAAGCAGGTGGAGCGGGAATTCGGATTCGAGGAATTATTACACCAGGACGGCAACGACTGGGAGATAGAAAGGCCGTTTGTGAGGGTCTATCGGCCGAATTTCAAATGCGAAATCAGCGGGGAACGGGCAAGGGTGGTTGTGGAGGGGATGGGCAAAGACGTTACGCCGACCGAAGGCGTAATGAGCGGCAACGTAACGATTAAGATTTGGCCGAAGGGGGACGTGGGCCTGGGCGAGTCGGTCATTTATCTCGACGACGTGCGATTTGATAATGAAAGGTCGCTGTTTTCGACGGAAGGATTAGTGGATTTCGTCTCGGACAGGGTGCACTTGGCGGGTGAGGGGTTGGAGCTGGTTTACAACGGGGAGATAGAACGGCTTGAGCTTTTGAAAATCGCCAGACTGAAAAGTTTGCATATCAGGAACTGGACAAGCCGGACGGTCTTAGGGGTGGGTGTTTCGCCGGAAGGACAAGCCAGACAAAAGCAGGATAAAGGCAGCGAAGCCGGACAAAAGCAGGATAAAGGCAGCGAAGCCGGACAAAAGCAGGATAAAGATAGCGAAGCCGGGCAAAAGCTGGATAAAGACAGCGAAGGCGGGCAAAAGTACAGGTGCGTATTAGATAAAAACGTTGTAATCGAGTCGGCGAAAGAGCGGCTATTGACGGGGATTCTGTCGATTAACGATATATTCGTAGCGGGCGGCAAGGAAGGTGGGGCCGAAGAAAAAGCTGTACCCGGCACCGGGCAAACTCCCAGCACCGGGCAGACGCAGGTATTGGCAGGCGGCAATCCCGACCAATCGGGACGCGCCTCGCCGGCTGAGACGGGTGAAGACGTTGCGATAAGCTGCGCTGGCAGTGTCTTTATTACGCCGATGGATTCTGCAACCGGCGAAAAATGGCTAAAAGAGAAATTGGCTGCGGCGCCGAGTGTGGAACA
>CAZQWM010000090.1:0-3516 GCA_964597035.1 uncultured Pirellulales bacterium | reverse complement strand
CCCGTCGCAGCAGTCATCATCAGAATTGCAAGGCGGATTCCATATTCACTTGTGAAAGGACAAAAAACCGCCTGCGGCCTTTGCGCCGCAGGTACTTATCATTTGATTGTATAATACAATAATTGTAAAATCCTTTGGTTTGTTGAATATTCAATAATCAATTAAAAATGGAACGAGATAAGATACCTCAAAGAAGATTAGCTTTAATTATTCGAATAACTGCTTTAATAGTTATTGCTGCGGCTATGTTGCTACATGCCTACACCGGTTTTTTTAAAGGAAGCCGGGAATTCATATCAGTGAATTTGGGGCGGATTGTTTGGTCGTGGTTACCGTATTTAGTATGTCTACTGATTGCAGTCGGTAGAAGAAATCCTGTGATTCCGCTATGTGGTGCTTTTCTGCCTTTGATTATGGATTTAATTCTGTATGACTCGGTTTTTATACATCCGACATCATCAACTGCAGCAATTGGGTTGCTGTTCATGCCTTTATACAATTTAGCGTTGTTCATGCCCCTTGGATTGCTTATCGGTTTTTTCTTAGCAGTATTGCTTAAAAAAGAGAAATACCTCTAAATTCATTTGATGAAATTAAACGCTTAAATCTCTACGGTTTCAACGTGTACTTCGCCGCTTATTTCATATGTGGCCCATACTACATCAAAAAACTAATGGATATTCTTTAAGCCAAACGCGAACACTATGATTTTACTGGTCCTGTTAGCTATTTCAGGGGAAGTTTGAGCTACTAAAAAGGCTTTATCTTCGGTGCAATCCAAGCTGAAATTGTGTAAGATGTTATCAACCGTTGACATGCCTTGCCTGTTACCTTGTTCGTCGTATTCTGATATTGTTACTCTGCCAGAGCCAATATATCTCCCGACCACGAAATTGTTATGTGAAGCCGACTTTATCTTAAAACCTAACGGGCGTGATATTTCAGGTTTATCGATTAGCTTCTTCCACTGAGAGGTTAATTCAGGGCTAAATGCTTCAAGCATGACTTCAGGCGCTCTCATGTCTACGCTCCTGTCATAAGTCAGCACAAAATTATCTCTAAAACCAATCTTGCACAATTGTGGTACTCGGCTTGGCCATGAATTTCCTTGAAACATTTTCTTGAACATTACATTTCCTTCAGAATCGCATAATACTAAACAAACGAAAGATGGCTCAGAAGGTAACTTGCCTGCGATGTTTGTGGAACAACCAGCCAATAAGAAATCCCCTTTGTTTCCTATTGGTATCCCGTCTGTGAAAAGATCAACCATCTCCGGCCTAAGCTTATATATCCTTTTCCAGATTATATTCCCCTGTGCATCAACCTTTATCACTAATCCCTCATCTTTGTTATTCTTCCCAATAAGAAGCAAATTATTCTTGGGCAAATCGACTTGTTTAAGAATGATTATGTACTCATCATTATTAGCATTACTACCCGGAATATTGGGCTCAACTATATTTTCCGATGCCCTTACAGGTTTCAAATACTTCCTTGCCCCTTTCGTATTTGCTTTCAAAACTGAATGTTTCTCTCCGCCAAAAGACCCAAAAGTTAAAATGTCACCGTCAGAACATACCCTGAGACCTTTGACTAACTTAGTAGCGTTGTCTAATTGCGTTTTAAGAAATTCTGGAGTATCTTCAAGAAAAGCCTTGCTAACAGTAGCATCTTTTACGTTAATCTTCCAGAGCCATAACTTTCCTTCCGAATAATCCATTGGATTAATCGCCGGCCTAAATGATGTTCCTGTTATAAATAGGTCGTTGTTATCTTTGTTGATTGCGATTGACCCCGGTGAACAACTGAGACCTTCGCCACAATCTATTTCTTTCTGCCATAATATTTCCAAAGGAGTATTTACATCTTCTGAAAAACCCTCAGAGATGCAGCAAAATATCAAGGAGATTATAAATAAGCCGTTTATTGTGATATTATTCGAATTCATTTTGCGTACTCCTTTCATTTTCAATACTGACAATCGCCACACTCACATCCTTGTACTTGCCCATCTGTGTAAAAACTCCGTGCAAAATTAGTGACGTATTCTTCATAAGTAACTGAATAATATATACAGTCTCCATAACAGTTTACACGTTGTTGCCCTTCAAGACTATTACAAACTGTCCTCATAAGAGCTCCAAATCCCGAATCACAATGCCCCTTACCCAGTCCATCGAACCCACCGCATGTTCCATAACAGGCATCATGCCAGTTACAAGGATTAACGAAACTTGTGTTTTCATCACAATCAACACAAGTTGCACTGATACAACAAGGATTGTCAGGAACAGGATCAGGGAAAATGGGACCGCAACCGTTTACATGGTCCCAGGGATCATAGCAAATTTTGTGTACTTTATTGTTGCAGGAATTTAAAGTCCCCTCATGAGTTATAGGCATATACTCCACCTTAACATCTGTGAAATCGAAATCAGAACCAATGCTGAAATTTATATTTGCCCATACTCTGTGATGCTCATATCCCGGACAACCGGCAGGAGCCGGCCATGCCGTAGTGAAATACCTGCCGGAACCACTTTCTGGGCTGCCCCCACCCGACCACTGGACAAGATTTTCAAATCCGGTCGGATTAGTTACTGCCTCCAGTGTAATGTTACAATATGGATATGCCTCATGGCCGTAACCTATGATTGATACGCTAATTTCTTTACATTCACCATTTACACAAACATAGTTGTACCTACATTCGCACCGATCGTTATTTTTGCACTGTCCATTTACGCAACAATCTGAGTCAAGGACACATTCTTGGATAGAACCGCATTCTATACAGTCTGTATCGGTATCTGTATCTGTATCGGTGTCGGTATCTGTGTCCGTGTCAGTGTCTGTGTCAGTGTCAGTATCTGAGTCTGTATCAGTGTCTGAGTCCGTGTCGGAATCCGTGTCAGTATCTGTATCAGTATCCGTATCTGTGTCGGTATCCGTGTCAGTATCCGTATCAGTGTCGGTATCGGTGTCCGTGTCAGTATCACTGTCCGAATCGGAATCACTATCATCGTCATCATCAGAATCCGCTACGCACTCACCGCCCTCGCAATGCTCATCAGGAGAGCAGCAAGTCCCGTTGCAGCAGGTCCAATCCTCAGGACAGCAGCCCTGGCCATCGCAACAGTTCGTACCCGCAGGGCAGCACAGGCCATCATAGCCGCAGCAACTGGCTCCATCGGGACAGCAGAATGAATCACCACAACAAAACATTCCCTCTCCGCAACAACTATCGCCGCAACAGGTCTGGCCTGCTTCGCAGCAGTGGTCGACACAGCAAGCTCCATCTGAATCACAGCATAATCCGCCGCAACAAAGCCCATCACAGCATTCTCCCTCACAGCAGTTTCCGTTTTCATCGCATATATAGCCGTTTTCTGTATCATCACAACACTGCTGGGTGTTTGGGTCGTAGCACTGCCCATTACCACAGCAGTCCTCATCCTCACAACAGACGTTTATCTGCGTTGATTTGCTGGTGTCGCAGTCGGTTATACTCGC
>CAZQWM010000089.1:0-3752 GCA_964597035.1 uncultured Pirellulales bacterium | reverse complement strand
GGTCGTAATCGAAGCTGCCCTCGCCGGGGTCGGTTACTGAGCCGCCCGCAGTCGAAGACGTAGTTAAGGACCTTTGTATTACTCCGGTTCCAGTAGTGAAACTCCATTCTACGCCTGTGGTCTCGCCGCCGTCGCTCTTTTCATCAATTCTCCAATAATAAGTTGTGCTGAGTTCCATGGTTCCCGGTTCAAAGGTTGTGCCAGACTGGCTGTTCTGGAACGGTGGCGGGCTTGTAGTTCCTAAATATACATCGTGCAATGTCGCATTAGGGCCGGCAGTCCAGCTGAGGTCTGCGTCAACGCTAACATCGATTGCCAGGTCCGTCGGGCTTGGGTTTGTCGCCTGACCGGGAGGATTTGCAGTTACTCCGGCCTGGATTACAAAGCCAATGATGGCCTGACGGTACGAAGTGCTATGTGTTGCACTTGGTGTTTCGGGGTCGCCGATTGCGGCCTTGTGGCCGCTTACACTAGTATGCCCACTACTCCCAACCGATTGGTCGTTCCCTTCTATAAAGCTGTTGTTTAATGTATATGAGCCGTTATTACCGCTAACAGCACCTAAAATTACCATATCCCCGTCGCTCGTGGCGAGCGCGCCGGTCGCGACTGTAGTTCCTGTAGTTACGATTGCGCTGTCAGTAGCTCCTATGATGCTCATTTGGTCAACGTTCTGCAGGAATACGCTGGAATACGAAACGCTGGTGGGCGTTGTACTCCAGGAGGGAGCGATCGTATTGTTCCCCCCGGCAGCGGTGATTCCTGCCTCGTCCAGAATAAAAGCTACAATGTAATTCCGATAGCCACTCGTGCTGGTAACGGTTTCGATAACCTTAGTCATTGTCTGCCCGCCGTAGGTCACACCACTCATAGATATAGCGGCGTCATACTCGCAGTTTGCAATGAAAACCAAAACACGGTCGGTACCTGCCGGATCTGCATGAGTTAGGCCTGTCGTCCAATACGGTGATGTGCCAAGGATTTCTACATTACCACCCCCGCCGATTGGTATTATGATGGACGCAGTTCCAGACCATGCGGTCTCGTTTTGGGCAGTGCTCATATCGCGTGCTTTTACTTGATAAGAATATGTATTGCCGGACAGATGAGGAACTGTGTCAACATGGATAGGACTGTCTTGCCATCCACTGTCACGGCTTGGATCGTTCGGTTCCGTGTTTTTGAAGTAATACTCAACGCCGGCCGGGTCGGTAGCTGTCATTGCCGTCATAGAAATTGAGGCCCCCATATCGGTTGGCAGCGTGTCCCAGGTCATCGGGTCCGGGTCAGGCGGAGTAAGGTCAGGGGTGTAGGTGCCAGTATAGTTTTGATCCGCTATATCGGCGGTAACGTTACTGTATGACCTACTGGTTGGGCTGAAAGTGTATTCTGCCTTTGTCGGTGTGACCGTGCCGGACCAATCGTTTGGCACAAACACCTCGTAGTAGCCGTTGAGGTCGGTTGTATCGGAGCCGCCGCCGTTATTTGCGTCAACCGACACACCTTCGACTGGTGTGAGGTCAGATTCCAAGATGTAGCCGGAAATCATCCACGGAAGTTCTTCCTCATAGCTGACACTAGCCACTCCGATGCCGTCGTATGTGGTTCGGGTGGGGATGTTAGTAGTATAAGTGCTGTCATAGTTGTCGAGGTAAACAACAACCGGCGTGCCTCCACTTACTTCCTGGCGGCCGATATAAACGCGATAAAGCTGATATGAGCCGCTAACAACTGTTACGGAACCAGAGAACTGGCTTGCCTCTGCCCATTGAGAAGATTGCTTATTGAAGCACAACATATCAGACGAAGTGAAGCCGCCCCTGATACCCCAGTCTTGTGCAGGGTCGCACCAGAAATATGCGAACACATCATAAGTTCCGTCTGCCAAGCCGGTTATAGTGGTCTTTATAGTCGGAACGTTTTCCGTACCACCGTCGCCCGCGGTGAAACAACTTCCTCCATTACCGTAACCTGTGTATTGATGCCAGCGACTGTCAGCAGTGCCGGCGCTACCGCTCGGACCGGTTGGTGAAAACGCTGAACCGTCTGCATTTGTAGTATTACTCGTGCTGGCGTCTGTATAGCTGACTAAACTTATTGTCGCATCCTGATCTTCGACCATTCCCACAAGGACAAAATCGAAGTTTTCCTGGCCTGGATAAGCGCCTCTCGTCCAGAAAACCGGTTTGTTATTGCCGTACCCTCTGGGAATAGCGGGACGAATATTATCGACCGTTGAATCAATTGTGATTTGTGTCCAGTCCCACGTTTCGCCATAGTCGCTTGTTACGCCTTTGAATATCTCACGGTGCGCCAATGACGAACCGTTACGCGGGTCAAAAGGTGTTGATATGTAAATCTCGTTAACGTCGTCAGGATTTATACAGCCCATGCCAATGTAATCCTGTTCCGGCGTATGCATACCTGGTCCCATTTTCCCTAATTCCGTAATGGCCCACGATGAGCCGTCGAAACGGCCGTAGAAAAAGCGATGGTCTGCTGCGCCGATAGTGGCCTGGCCACTGCCGTCGCCGTATGGAGTCGTACCGTAGCGGGTCTGCAACAAGCAAACGGGATAACCGTTTTCATCGAGCTCTATCTCATTAGTCCACCCCGTGTGATACGTGCCTGCTGCCTGTGTCGGGTTTGCGGTGAATACCGGCGTATAACTTGTTATCGGAGGGGCAGTCTGGTCGTTAATGACGTCCAGTTGAGTACCAAAAGAATTGTATGACCTGCCGTTCTTGATATAGCCGTGATAAATACTATTATTATAGTTACGTGGATGCTGCTCACAGCCAATAAAGTCAATCCGGTCAACACCGTTGTCTGCGATTTTGTGATAAAAGTTGGAATAAGTTGCGCCACCCGAGGGATTGTTAAGGCGGCCCATATATTGCCAGTTCTGGCCCAGGTCGTCCGAGTAAGCAAGGCACGGCGTTCGCGTGAATACCCGGTGCATATTATACAAACGACCGTTACCGGTCCCTTCGCCTGTAAGATAGCAAATATTGGTATAACTGCTGGTCTGTGTATCAGTCAGACCGCTGATAGTCTCCCAGTTATAGGATTGTTGACTTCCCCAAGAGCTGCCGTCATACGGATTAGTGGCCAGACGGTAATAGGTTGTTTGTTCGCTGTAATGGGGGCAATAAAAGGTCATATATCTGCCGTCAGGGCGCATCCAAAAGCACCCTATACTATGGTCATCCTGGCTCCCGGTCCCCCCATCTTGTATAGTCGTCCGCGTGCGGTGGCCGGTGTCTATGTTAAATGTAGTGACATCAATATCATTGGTCCTCGCACCGCCGACACCGCCAAAACCAGAACCGTGCGCCGCAGTGCCCGTGAGGACATTTCCACCGACCGGATCGTAAAAAATCTTTTCGTCGGTGTACCAGGTCCACCCTCCATTATCGTTTATCAGCATCATATTACCGGCTACGCGGTCTGCAGCCAGGCAAAACGACGGCTGAGTTAGACCCAACACCATCATTATGAGCGCCGACAATAAAATATTGGTCCCCCGCATTTTTCCCCTGTTTAGTTCGAGTTTCATCACCTCTACCTCCATAATTCTTGAAAAGAGATTAATTTCACTTTTTGTCTGGCGCACAGTGCACAAGACCAAAATATACCCGCCTTTAGGCGAGACCTCGCCATAGGCGAACATCCATGTGTGAGGTGGCGCTGATAGAGGCAGGTGAGGTTAATCCTATAATTTACCCGCCTGTGCTTTTTATCATTCGCCT
>CAZQWM010000088.1:0-3864 GCA_964597035.1 uncultured Pirellulales bacterium | reverse complement strand
GCAAGGTAGTATGGCCAAAGCTTCTTGATTTTGGCGATTTTATCTTTGCCGTATTTCATATTGGAGCACCATAATTATTTATCGGTCAAATAGGCAGGAAGAAAAACAAAAAAACGGCTACATCTGAGATTCGCTTCGCGGACCGCATTTGGTGTGTCTGCTGCTTTGTGTCAGGTGTGTTCGCATTTTACCTCGATTGATAGTTGAACAGTAGAACAGTTAACCGCAGTCTCGCATTTTCACCTGCCTGCCCCAGTATGCTTTAGGCCGGGGCTCAACTGTTCAAATGCTCAACTGCTCTGTTGGCCAAAGACCAACGGAGAGGGCGGGATTCGAACCCGCGGTACGGTAAACCGCACACACGCTTTCCAAGCGTGCTCCTTAGGCCACTCGGACACCTCTCCGGCTTCTCACAGTATACCAATCCCTGATGCTCTTTGCAATTTGCTGTCGAAACGGCTGCCAGGCCGTCGAAATATATTTGACCTTTATGTATCCGAGAAAATTTTAGAATACCATTTACGCAACTCACGCAATGAGGTAAATAAGAATTGTGCGAGGCAATTTCTGAATAAAATTAAAGGAGGCAAAAAATGAACAACGAACAAACCGAAATAATTACCGAAAACCAACAAATTTTCGACGACTCAAAGGAAGACACCCTTTGCTCAATGCTCCATGACTTCTACAACAGAAATATGTTTTCCGTTGTGGTTCTTGTGTGGTTTTGGGCCATCATCTTCATTGCCGGCGCCGTTTACAGCGGCACTCAATTCTTCAACTCTGACCAGACACAGCGTCAGATTATGTTCGCCGCTATCTTTATCTGTTGTTGGCAGGGCGTTGTGCTGATAAAGATATTCGCCTGGCAGATGATTCACAGAAACGCCGTCAAAAGGCAAATAAAGCGTCTGGAAATTCGCGTCTCTGAATTGAGCGGGAAAATTGATAAGAAATAGCCAATTATCAAATTCTGATGGTCTAAGGAGAAAACTATGAAAATAATAAGACATATTGGCTCGCTGGCGTTTGTGGTTGGGCTGTTCGTGACAGTCTTTATCGGGGTGCCGTGGCATGTAGTAGTTGCGGATGACCCGGTCATTCCCTGGTGGCTGCGGATAGCAATCTTTTCTCTTCTGGGCGGTATTCTTGTTGTACTGCTGATACTGGCTCTCGAACAAAGACTAACCAGAACATCGGCAGAGCAACTTCTTTCCACAGATTCTCAATCCAGGGTTTTACTGTTGAATTCTGCGGAATTACCCACACGCCGGACTCGCGAGGTTCTCGGCCTCGTCCAGGGCCACACGGTATTTGCTATCTGGATTGGAAAGGACCTTTCAGCTATAGCAAGACTAATCCTCGGCGGTGAACTCACTGAATATACTGAGATGATGGGAATGGCCCGGCAGGCAGCTACTAACAGGATGGTCGCCCAGGCGGAGAAGATGGACGCTGATGCAATAATTAATGTTCGCTACATGACTACAAGTGTCATCGGAAGTGCCGCTGAGCTTTTAGTTTACGGCACAGCAGTCAAGCTAAGCGAATAATCTATTTCAAAAGCTCGGCCTGTTGAATGTTCTTGAGCTGTGAGTGTAGCTTAGTTGAGCAAGTCGGCGAAAACCAAATGGCCATATATGGATAATTTATTGAAAGGGGTCTGAGATGGTTGCGTTAAAAATTTGTCTGTGGGTAACCGGCATCGCGTGTCTACTGTGTGTTGCCGGAGTATTCACGCCTGTGTCGTCCTGGGAGCCGGTGACCAAATTCTTCGGTGTTGAATTGCTTCCGGACTCGCCTATATTCGAATATGCTGCTCGACAGCTCTTAGCCGCGTATGCAGGTATGGGTATCTACTGCATCATACTCGCCCTGAACCCTGTAAAATACGGCGTGCTCGTTCCTTTCTCAGGAATTGTATGCGTATTGCTCGGCGTGCTGTGCTGGAAAACAGGAATACAGGTTGCAATGCCGCCAAAGTGGTATTTGAGTGATTCTTTAAGTTCCTTGATTCTGGGTGTTCTAATCCTGCTGTTCTGGTTAATGGCCAAGAAGACCCCCGCCAAGAATCAATAGCACAAAAACCCGGCCTTGCACAGGGTAGTCACCTAAATTCCAAAAGAGGGGATTGAAACAATTGCCGTAAAGCGGTAAAGATATACTTTTAGCAGTGTTGATAAATTATATTCGGGTGACCCTATGCAATACCGGGAGTTGGGAAAAACGGGCTGGAAGGTTTCCGCCGTCAGCTTTGGATGCTGGGCAATCGGCGGCGCATGGGGCCCCGTCGAGGATAACGAATCCCTGGCCGCCCTGCATCGTGCCGTGGAGCTTGGAGTCAATTTCTTCGATACCGCCGACGTTTATGGCGACGGCCATAGCGAACGTCTGCTGTCAAAACTGCGACAGGAACACGGTGATACCATTCATATCGCCACCAAGGCCGGCAGGCGATTGAATCCTCACACATCCGAAGGATACAATCGTAAAAACCTCACTGCCTTCGTTGAACGAAGCTTGAAAAACCTCGATAAGGAATCCCTCGATTTGCTCCAACTGCACTGTCCGCCTGTCGAGGTCTATTATATGCCGGAAGTTTTTGGATTGCTCGATGAAATGGTCAAAGCAGGCAAAATCCGCTACTACGGCGTCAGCGTCGAAAAGCTCGAAGAGGCCCTCAAAGCAATCGAGTATCCAAATGTTCAGACCGTGCAAATTATCTTTAATATGTTCCGCCAGCGACCTTCAGAGTTTTTTCTCGAGCAGGCCGAAAAGCGCAAAGTGGGAATCCTGGCTCGCGTGCCTCTGGCCTCCGGTATGCTTACTGGAAAGCTAAAGCCGGATTCTAAATTTGCGCCCGACGACCATAGGAATTTTAACCGCGAAGGCCAGGCCTTCGACAAGGGTGAGACCTTCTCCGGCGTTGATTACGACGTTGGCTTGAAAGCCGTTGACGAGCTAAAAACCATTTGTCCGGCAGGAATGACTATGGCGCAGTTTGCTTTGCGATGGATTTTGATGTTTGACGCTGTAACCTGTGCCATTCCCGGTGCCAAGCGCCCCGAACAAGTCGAACAAAACTGCACCGCTGCGACTATGCCACCTCTTTCCGACGAGATTATGGCCAAGGTGCGTGCAATCTACGACCGCCACATCCGCCAATTAGTGCATCATTACTGGTAAACTCGGCCCAAAGCTGCTATTGGCTGTTTTTGTTTTCTCCGCGGCGAAAAGCAAAAAACCCTTGCAGCAATGCGGCGCATTCGTCTGCCAAAACGCCGCTTGTTACCTCGACGCGGTGGTTAAGACGCTCGTCGGTAACGATATTGTAAAGTGATTTTACAGCGCCGGTTTTCGGGTCGTCACAGCCGTAAACCAATCTGTCAATCCTTGCTAAAACGAGCGCACCTGCGCACATACAACACGGCTCCAAAGTTACATAAATCGTGCAGCCGTTCAGATGCCAGTTTTCTAAGGCCGCTGCGGCCTGTGTGAGTGCAATGATTTCCGCGTGAGCGGTCGGGTCCTGCAACTGCTCCCGTTGGTTGTATGCCTTTGCGATTATCTGGCCGTTGTGAACGATGACCGCCCCGATTGGCACGTCGCCGTTGGCCTCGGCTATTTTCGCCTGGTCGAAGGCAATACGCATATACTGCTCATCGGGAGATGATTTTGGGATGAAATTGGAAGCTGGCTCAGTCATAATTGAAAGACGAATAGTAGAACAGTTGACCGCATTTGAGCATTTATGTTTTTTCAACGGCTCATCTGTTCACCTGCTCAAATGCTCTATTTTGACCGACTTCGTCGGTCAAAATACCCCCAAGGGGACTCGAACCCCTGTCGCCGGGATGAGAACCC
>CAZQWM010000087.1:0-3941 GCA_964597035.1 uncultured Pirellulales bacterium | reverse complement strand
ATATGTATGTTTACATCTTTAGGCATTTTTCCCTCGAAAATTCACCTGGGCGGGCTGTGGGTACTTACCCGCCCAGGCTTAGCGGAGAAAAACTTCCCGTATTGACTTTTTTTAACTGGCAGCGGTAATCAAGCCGCAAATCGGCCCTGATTCCGTCGTATCGCCGACACCATAAATGCCCGTCGTTATTCGCTCGGTCCCTCGGAAACCAATCTGGTTTGTGCTAAAATGCACGTGGTCCGAACGCTCCACTCGCATTTCGCGACGCTCGCCTAAAAAGGCACCGAGTTTTAAATCGCCGAGCAGAGCGCAAATCTGGCTGTCATCCTCAACGCTTGGCATATCGCTAACAAACTCAACCGGATAGCCGAGCAGATACCGGCCTTTTTTGTCGGAAAGGATTTCAAAGATGTTGGCGACGCCGGCAGTTTCAGCAAGTGGATAAACGACATTGTAGTAAAACTTTTTCGACATATACCACTTAGCTTCGTCGTCGGCTTCTGTCGGCAAAATGCCTATGACCTTGCGGAAGTCACCAAGCGTCAGCTCGGCGTAGGTGTTACCTGAACCAACGACAAGCGACTTGATGTTGCCGATTGTTTCATCGACCGCACGCAGCGCACCGACGATTCCCGTCATCCCGAAGTAAGTCGATGTGCCGTCTCCCAGGAAGCCAATCAAGTCTTCTTTTCGGGCAAGAGAGCGGGCCATCGATAAACCAATAATTTCACCAATCGCAACGACGCTGTCCTCCTCCAACTCTCTCGAAACTTTCGCGAGACAGCAAAGCTGGCGAGCCGTCAAGCTGACTTGTCCGAACTCCATATCGGATTCGTCTATTACCCCGCCTTCACCGGGACAAAATATCGTCAGGTCGGAAGAAACCTTTGGAACAAGCATTGTTGAGCTTCCCATTTTGACGACAAGTGCATCCCGCCGAAACTTGCCGTAGATGCCTAACTTCTGGATAATCCAGCTTGACAATTCTGTCGGCACAAGCATACCGCCAGTGCCCGCGACCTCGCCCATTGCTTTTTGGGAAGCCGCTGCCAGGACCAGCTCGCCGAACTTCTTTGCTTCCTCGTCCGAAGGCCAGAAACGGGTCTGGTCGGCAATAACATCAGAACGGCCCGCCATCGCCGCTCGGTACGCCTTGAGCTGTTTTTGCAGGTCGTCAATAACCTGTTTCATTTCGACCATGCCTTTGTCTGTTTCCTTTTCAACTGTCTTTATCCGTTCTTCGACGGCATCGAAGCCGTCCTTGACTTTTGTTATCGTTGCGTAATCCATTTTAATATCCTTTATAAAGTAGTTTCGTCAGAGTAAAAAGCCGGGGCCTCTGACACAACCCCGGCCCGTCTAGGAGACCCGCAATACCGAAAGCAGACAGCACCAAAATACTCCGCAGTATCCGGCCTACCAGCGGAAATTGATTTGTGCTGCCTGAAAAGCGGCTAAGCTGAATCTTTTCTAAATCTATTCGCATAATCCGGCTCGTTGTCATTTTTCGACTCACTATCATCCGGCGGTAAAAATGGGTCGCCGTTTTCCCAATCGCATCGCAGTAGATATTCTGCAAATTCAAGACATTCCACATCGAAATCCCTGCCCTGGGCTGCGTATTCCGCCCGCACCTCGTTCAGATATTGTTCTTCAAAACGCTCTTGCTTTTTCCCCTCGACAAAAGCGAGCTTCGCGGCCTTGCTTTTTGCCAGGGCCGCTCGGTTTGCGGGAATCGCAACCAAGCTCACTTCGAGTAATTCTACCTCGTCGTGTACCAAAACTGTCTCGCCGTCTTCTACCTGGCTATGTGATTTTTTCCCGATGAATCCAACGCTCACGGCCTTCATAAACCCGTCGCGATAAAGTTGCCAGTAATCCTGAGCCAACTCAGTCTCGGCAAACTGGACAGTGACAAAAAGGCCGTCTTTTGTCGTCCAAATTTTTACGGCCTTACCGACGACAGAGGGTTCGCCGTTATCCAACCGGCTCTTATGGCCTGCCAGGATAACTGGATTTTTCATAAACCCCGGCAGCGACTTTTCATACGCGGTCGGTAGGATTTTTTCATCTTGCCGGTCGAGGTCTGCATTGCTCGCCAGAAAAGTTATCTGGCGTTTCTCGACGTCAATGGTCTTCGGTATCGGGTTGGCCTCTCTCAGCTGCATCAGACGTTAGACCTCAAAAAACTCTCCCGCATTTCCTGCAACGCCAGCGATTGTTCCTGAAACGAAAGCCCGGAATCAGTAATGGCCTCGGACAAAACTCCTAAACATTCGTCTCGTAAAATCTCAGCTTGGTAGTCGGCCTCTCTTAGAGGCAATCTCGCAAGGGCAAGGTTCAAAACGTCGGCCTGAAAATCGAAGGTAAAATCGTCGAGCAGTGATTCGATTTCCGCGACATAATTTTCGACTTTCGGTATCTCCATTATGCGCCTGCTATCAGCTCAATTTTATTGAGCGTCACCGGCTGTGTGGCGCCTAATAGGAAAGCACACAGTTGCGCCCGCTCGCCTGGACATAAATCCCTCAAAAGCTCCTGCAAACGGCTATCGATAAACTCATCGTTGAAGTCAGTGAACTTGTCGTGCACGAATCCTCCAACCTCGTGCTGGAGCGAAAACATTTTGCCAAGCAGAAAGCTCCACTCAAGTCCATTCTTAAATCTGTGAGGAGTTGCAATCATTACGCACAAATTTGTAAGGGCATTCTCCTGCTGCCGCCTGATTTCTTTGGCCTCGCCCTGAATCATTTTTTCATCTTCCAAGTCCACGCTGCACCTTAAAATTTCTCGCCGCCGCTGTTATCACTGGCCGATAAACCTCGCCTTTCCCCGCAACCCTTTGGGCAGCATAGCGACCCTTTCCGCAATCGACTGCACGGTGTTTTTTTTGGAGTCCAAGTTTGTCCACAAGTCTGACATCGAACTCGCCCACTTTTAAATAAGTCAACACCGTATTTTTTCGATAACTTGTCCGCGCGTTGCTCTGGCGAATAATTTTTCATCGGCTCCCGCCACTCGCGACCTCTTTTTATCTCCGCAACAATAAGCACAATACCTGTTTAGATTTCATTTGACTAGCCGGCCCCGCCGCCGGTATCTTTTGTAACGATGTTGTCCGGGAACCGAGGTTTTGATTTTGGTTGTTTGCCGCCGAGCGCTTCGATGATTGTTATAGAGACCGCATTTGCTGCTGAACGCCCTTCTCGTAAAGCTCGTTGCTTTGCAAGGCGAATGGCCTCGCGATTTACGATGCGAATTGGTTTCTCGTTGATTTCGGTTTTCAAATTAAGGCCCTATATTCATTTATCACAATAAGTGATATGTCGGCATATATAACCTACTGAGATTAGTAAATGCAAGACATAAATCGGGAAAATTCAACAAAAGATGAAAATTTCGGGGAGAGATTACATAAATTACGAACAGCCAAGGGTTTAAGTCAATCTGAACTGGCAGCTTTAATTGGCTATAAACGAAGTGGGTCTATATCCAACATCGAAAAAAACAAAACTTCACCTGACACAAAAACCTTATCAAGAATCGCCGAATGCCTGAACGCTAATCTTCATTGGCTTATCATAGGCAAGCTCTCTCCCGATGGTGAATCCTGGCGTGAAAGCTACGCTGAATTATTTCGTATGTATAGCTCTGAAGGCGGATGGTGGATTGACCGTTTGAGGGGTGAAATAGCCAACCTAAACAAAGAGATATTTGACTTACGTGAAAAAGAAAGCAGGGGGGAAACAATCAATCACATCACTTTAGAGTTGAAGAACGAAGCAATACGTGAAAAACAGAGTAAACTCAATCAAATTAAAGACCACTTACAAAGAGCTATTGACCGACTAGGTGGGGTCCGTATTGAGTATTGACTGTCCCATAAAAAAATCTTCAAAAAAGTGAAGATTTTTTGACTTTTTGAGTAAGATTTTTCACTC
>CAZQWM010000086.1:0-4416 GCA_964597035.1 uncultured Pirellulales bacterium | reverse complement strand
TCATAACCTGCACAACCTTATCTGTCATTATTTGCCCGCTGGCCCTCGAATTAAACAAACGTATTAAACAAATGTATTAAACATTTGTTCAGCAAAAGCGCGCAAGTCGAAAACCCTTAGAAGCCGACTTTTTTAAAATTTTTTTAATCCCTTGTGCCTTATGCACTTAGGCCCTTTTTCACCCCTTTTTTGGCATCAGGAAATACCTTAGTTTTCGACAAAAGCGCGCAAGTTCGCGCCATAGGATAGAGGGGCAACTATGGGTTTGCATCCTATGGCGCGAACGTAACCGAAGCACAGCGTAGGTCCCAGGCTTGTCAGGGATAAGCGCCATAGGATGGAGGCATCTTGCCTGCCCCTGCAAGTCGTAGGCAGGGGTGGGCGGGGTAAATTTAGCCCCTCGGAGCGCAGCGCAGATCCCCGAGTGCTGCCCTCTTGGCCTTGAACAGGGGACCCAAGGATTCCCGCCATAGGCGGGTTTGAAAATTAGGATTTGGAATTTGTTTAGTGCTTAGGAATTAGGATTTAGAAATTACTGTGGGAGGGCCCAAAAATGAATGTTAACTTCACAACCGATTCTCCGAACCGCCTCGGCCGTATCTTTACTTGGTTCATTTTAATTTTTTATCGCCTGCGATTCGGCCGGTCAGCCTCATTCATTCACATAAAAAAATTCAGATTCGCCGTCGTTGATTCGGATGATTTCGACCGCCTCAGCCGATTCAAATGGCGCTTGTGCCGCTCCAACCGCACCTTCTACGCCTTTTGCACCGTCTCGCAGGGCCCGCTGCTCAGACCCCGCGTCGTCTGGCTCCACCACCTGGTTCTTCCGCCTCCCGATGGCTACCTCATCGACCACAGAAACCATAATGGCCTCGACAACCGCTGTTGCAACCTTCGTATCGCCACTCCATCCGAAAATCAGCAAAACGCCAGAAAAACAAAATCCAAAACCTCCTCCCGTTACAAAGGCGTCGACCTTGTCAAAGCCACCGGCAAATGGCGTACTCGCATCGCTGTTGCCGGCCGGCGCCTCTTCCTCGGCTCATTCACCTCCGAATCCGACGCCGCCCTCGCCTACGACCACGCCGCCCTTAAATACTTCGGTGAGTTTGCCTGTCTAAATTTCTCGTAGCGTAGCGTAGACCCACGCATGTCGTTGATGGAGACCGGGTTTTTGTCATTTGGACCGAAGTTCCGCCCAGGGCTGAACTTGCCTGCGGTGAGTGTTGTCGAACCGGCGATGGACTTACCTCAATTTCCCATAGGATAAATAGCTGGATACTGCCCTCAGATCCCGCTTTTTCAGCTTTTATGAGGGTATAGTAGTCGTTAAGTCACGCCACCCAGATACCGATAATAACAACACATCCTTGCCGACACCCTTGCCACTGACGCGAGCCCAAAAAGCTGCGCTGAAAAATTAGCGTAAAATTCGTGCTTGGCAGGCAAGGCGTCTATGACCAAGAGTACCATGAAAAAGTTCATTACGGTCGCATTTGCGGCAGGGATGTCTCTGGGGCTGCTCTTCACCAGCATTTCATTCGTCCACTCACAGCAGGCCGACAGCAAAGACGCCGTCTTGTATTTCACAATCTCACAGGCAAAGATGATTTCCTCGAACGTCAAATGCGCACTGACTTTCGAGGACCAAAAAGACGCGAACGAAGTTCTCGATTCCCTCAAAAATCAGTGTTATATCGCCTACGCCGGTATCTACGATTGCAATGGCCGACTATTCACCGCCTACCATCGCGATGGCTTAACGAAGCAGAACTTCACACTTTTACCGCCTCCAACGGTAAAAATCAAATATGCCGACGGCTACCTGGTAATCTCCGAGCCGGTCATCCTTGACAAAGAATTTCTCGGCACCGTCTGCCTTTGGGCACAGCTCTAACCGCCAAATCACCCACTCGCAGCGCAGCGGAGATCCCGGAATGCTGTTATCTGGGGTCCAGGATTTCTTTACTTAAATCTTTCCATTCCGGGTTCGTCTGTTCTATCACTGCCAATTTCCACTTCCGTTTCCACCATTTTAGTTGTCGTTCTCTTTTCTCACCTTAGCAATCGCATTTGTTTTCATCGAGCCATCGTTTCAAGTTCGGCAGACAGATAAGATACTTCGGATATTCGGGTATTAATTCGAGAAAGGCATCTTTGTTCTCCGTAGGCAGAACTAAAGCATCGTATGATATCTCATTCCCACTCTCTCTTATTTTGATTTTCACCCTGTCGGGTGTATATGCATATTTTATTTTTCTTATCTTGGCGTTTTTCAGGGCATTCTTAAAGTTTCGTATTTTGCTCGAATCTCTGATTTCAATATATTTGTCTCGGCCCTTTTCGACCAGAACACTTTCAATTTCTCTTTCGCTCAGTTGGTGCAATGAATCAAGTTTAGTCCTCTTTACTTTCAGCACCGATGAAACGGAGTCCCACATCCCCTGAAGCAGTCTTCCTTTTAGATAAACAAGGAATATCATCGCGATAATGAGTATTAAGCATATTGCTGGTAGCATCATTCAGACCTCAATCTCACCTTCGCTGTTGGTATCCTAACCCCACTTATATTGCTTCGCCTAAATGAAAAAACCCACCCTTATGGCTCCTTGGGCCATATCTTCCTGTACCATTCGTGAGGTGGACCCGACCAAAAGAAAATTCTGTCAAAAGGAGTCCTCTGACAAGCTTCCATTATCTCGGTATGACCAAAATTAATCTGTTCAGGAAAACCATGCATGGCGTTGAATGCGTTATCGTGTGGCGCTGCTATCAATAACCACAATTCATCCAGATCCATCCTATTATATTTTTGCGCCTTTTGGTTTTTCTCCTCTATAATCTTTCGCAGATTTGTAATGCTAACTCCCACGATGGAGGCATTCGCATTTGCAGTAAACATTCCATAAAAGCCTTTTCTTATAGTGACCCGCTTAACATATTTCTCCATAAGCGGATAGCCCATAAAGTCACCGAAGTGCCTCTCTTCCCAATCCGGTACGATTATGATATTAGAATGCCCGTTCTCGCTTCCATTAACTACAAAATCCACAATTTCTTTAGCAATACCCTTTATTATGGAGTTTAGCCGCTTTTGTTTGAGAAGGTTTCTTTTTTTTAATTGCACGAATGCATGGATCTGTGAAAGTGCGTCTGGCCTTATCTGCTCGACTTTCTCTCGAACTTTCCACCAGAATTTCCATAACCTCTGCCCTTGGGAATCCAGCTTTCCTAGGATTTCATCGTTATAATGTTCTCTGACTTCAACTCCTGCCACTGCTGGCCAACCTGCGTTCGGCTGACAAAGAGCCACACGAACATCAGGATTTTCTTGTGGCTTGACTCGGCCCTTAAGTCTCAACGTCTTCAAGAAACCGCGAACTATATAAACTTCTTTATCTTTTTTCTGTTCCGAGTGCATTGCCATTATATCATCTGTTTTTTTTAATTTTGTTCTTTGGATTTATCTGCTTTTGATTGCGGTTGCTCTGGCCAATATCGTTCCCTTAATCTATGATGCACATTGGTAATACTCCAACTTTCAAAAGCTCCTATCTCCTCTTTGTCCTCCGTTTTCTGAAACATTTTAAGCCCCCCAATGAAGAAAGAATCACCGCTGAAAGTTAGCATCGGAACGATGCTCACGGCACGCACTGCATCAGTGTCCCGCGAATCATCCTTCGTCCACACAAAATGCGCGGCCACTTTGTCGCGGAATGCTAATACCTCCGGGATAACAGCTTTTACATATTTCCGCGGTTTAGGCCTACTCTGGTTTTGTCTGTATGCAATCGTGCCAACTATTCTCACATATTGACACACTGAAACTGCATACCAGTGAAACGCACACGTCAACAGCCCCTTCGGCACTCCAGTAAGCAACGAACTGTTCCCCATAGCCAATACTTTCACCTTTGGATTCGACCGCGCCAGCACAATTTCATCGCATTTCACTGCTTGGCTGTAAAGGAAATTGAGACCTTCTTTTAGCAATACAAGAGCCCAATACTCATTTACAGGTTTCGTAAACACATCCCCATCTACTTTGATATTTTCAATGTAATCCAGCGTCGTGAATTGCTTGCACATAATATTTATCACCTACAAATGTAGTCCTCTGGAAACTCCATATCTTAGCATTTTTGCATTTTTACTTTTATCTTTTGATTTCCCCCTCCGCTCCTTCTTCCGTCACCGCCGTGATCTTTATATTAACTATTTCGTTCTTCCTTATCCCCCCGCCTGCCCCCGAGTGGTTCTCACCTTGGTTCAGCAACAGGGGGTCCAAGTAAACCATAAAATACCTCTCACAGCGTCCGAATGCTTGGCCATCCTTTGAACCTTCAATCAGCACTTCGCAAGTCTCGCCGACAAATTGCTCTCTAAATTTCCTGCCAAGCTCATCACCTAATT
>CAZQWM010000085.1:0-4883 GCA_964597035.1 uncultured Pirellulales bacterium | reverse complement strand
GCCTTTCCATATAGAGCCGTCTTTGCTTGTGGAATAACAGATAATCCAGTGCAGCCGCAATCTGTTCGACCGACGGCTCGCCTGCATCCACCAGAATACCGCGGACGTACCGGCCCATTACCAGTCCCTCTGGGCATTCCTTGTTTGAGTATATAAGCTCCCGCGCATATCTGAATTTCGTCGCAATCGCCGCCCTTCCCGAGCCAAGCGTGTCCGCGAGCACACCGCTTGATATCTGCTGCATATTGAGATACGGCAGGAGCATTACATTCGTTGCGCCATACAATTGTATCAGCATTGCCTCGTCGAGGTAAGTATCCAAAAAGACTATATCGTAATCGTCAAAATTGGTTCCCTGCAGTTGCTTGACTCTGCACCACTTTACGTTTGCGTCTTCAAGGGCCTTTGAAACAGAGGCCTGAAAGTCTCTGTACGGTTTACCGTCTTCGTAACGCATAAAGTCCGGATGGCACTCGCCTGCGATGAGGTACACTATTTTCTTGCGCTGCTCGGGTGTGCACGACTCCTCAATAAATCGCCCGAAGCCGCGTATGCCGTATTCGATTCCTTTGTCAGGCGACAAAAGCCCCAGTGTCGTTATCAGGAAGCGATTCTCAAGGCCGAACTGTTTCTTGATGTCCAGCCGGTCGAAATGCGACGGGTGATGCATTCGTATCCCGTGGTCGATGTGTTTGAGCTTGCTGTGTTCGATGTTGTAGGTGTCCGATTCGAGTATGTCGATGGCGCTTTCGGTGGTTACAACTACGCCGTCGCAGATTTTCGCGAGTTTCTTGATAACTATTTTCTGGTGCTCGTTCGGATTATCAAGAACCGTGTGCAGATAAGTCAGGGTTGTCAGCTTCGCGGCGGTAAATGCCCTGGCCATTAGGATATAATTTGTTCCCTTGCCTTGTCCGTTGTCCACGTCGGGGTCCAGGCCGTATTCGTGCTGCAAAAGCACTACGGTCGGATAAGTGCTCTCCTTGGCTCGTGTAATTATGTCCTTTGTCGTATGAACCCACGACTGCGGGCTGAACTGGTCGATGACGAGGTCCACCGGGATATTATATGGGCCGTTTCCGCTGTCTATCGCCGCAATGCGAATGTTGCCCACCTCGCCGGTAAAATGTGACAGCGCGTTGGCTAAGTTCTTTGAAAACGTCGCTATGCCGCATCGCCTCGGCGGATAAGTGCTGACTATCCGGATATTGTACGGCATATGATATCTCTGCCCGAAAAATTGAGGTTGTTACATGGTAATTCTTGAAGCTATTAGAACAAAGCGCACGGCTAAAGTCAAGCTGTTTCGATATACCGTGTGTTGTTGTGAGTGGCTATTTTCCTGCCTTTTTGGTTTTGGCGGTCTTTTTTCTGCCGAGGATTTCGTCGGCCTGTTCGGCTGATTCGGGCGGCCATTGTCCCTTCGACTGCAGTTGCTGCAGTTTTTCTTTTTGCTTGATGCTGACTATCGTTCGACACTTTGGGTACCTGTTGCAGCCCAGAAACGGCCCTTTGCGGCTGTGCCTTACAACGAGCTCGCCCTTGCCGCACTTGTGACATTTTATACCCGTTGGCTCGGGCGCCTGCTTGGGAGGAGCGATATTACCCTGTTTGTCCAGCTTCACTATAGTTTTGCAGTTGGGATAATCGCTGCATCCGAGAAAGCTGCCGAATCTGCCGCTCCTGTGCACCAGCGGTTTGCCGCAGTTCGGACAGTTGTGCTCGCTTACCTTCTGCTCGACCATTTTTCCTTCCTTGTCACAGGACCATGTGAATTTGCACTCCGGGTATGCGGAGCAGCTTAGGAATCTGCCTTTTCTCCCGAAGCGATAAACCAGTTTTTCGCCGCAGACCGGGCATTCGTATTCGCTCGGCGTTACCTCTGCCCTGGCGTGCTTCATTTGCGCAGTGGCGGTATCGAGATTTGCCTTGAACGGCCCGTAAAACTCGCTCAAAACGCGGATCCAGTCTAAGTGCTGTTCCTCGATTTTGTCTAACTGCTCCTCCATATATCTTGTAAAGGCCACATCCATTATTTTGGGGAAGTATTCGCTTAGCTTGTCGGTTACCACCTCTCCCAGATCTGTGGCGTAAAGTTTTCTTTCTGTCTGCTCGACGTATCCCCTGTCCTGGATAGTGCTGATTATGCTCGCATACGTGCTTGGCCTGCCGATGCCTTCCTTTTCCAGCGCCTTTACCAGCGACGCCTCGGTGAATCTGGCGGGCGGCTTTGTAAAATGCTGCTCTGCCTTGATATCCACCGCCGTCAGCTCCTGCCCGACTTTCACTGCCGGCAACTGCTGCTCATTCGATGCAACCAGCCATACCTTTGTGAACCCGTCGAATACGAGCACACGCCCGCCGGCCTTGAACCGGCATAGACCGATTGGCGTCTCGGCCGCAATATCCAGATTCGTAACGTCCCATTTTGCAGCCGACATCTGGCACGCGACAAACCGCCGCCAGACAAGGTCGTAAAGCTTATACTGTTCTATGGAAACCAGCGGCTTGATGTCTTCCGGCGTCAGGTCCACGTCCGTCGGCCGAATCGCCTCGTGTGCCTGCTGCGCGCTCTTTTTTGCGGCAAATACGTTCGCCTTCGTCGGCACATACTCGCTGCCGAAGCGCCTGCCGATGAATCCCCTCGCCTCATTTACCGCCTCAGGCGAAAGATGCGTGCTGTCTGTTCTCATATACGTGATAAGCCCGAGTGAGCCCATCTCCGACCCGAGGTCGACGCCTTCGTATAACTGCTGTGCTATTATCATTGTGCGCTTTGTTGAGAAGCCCAGCCGATTCGATGCCGCCTGCTGTAAAGTCGACGTGATAAAAGGCGGCCCAGGCCGGGACGACGATTCTTTCCTGTCAACATTGCCGACCTTGAATTTTGCGTCCTTGACCGACTCTAAAATGCGATTTGCCTGCTCACTGTTCGATGCCTTGAAATTCTTATCGCCTATCTTATAAAGCTCCGCCTTGAAGGCGTTGTGCTCGGCGAGCCACTGGTTTTGTTGCTCAACAGTTGGGCCTTTTTGGTCTGGTGCGCCTGACCGTCGCTTCGATTTTGACTCTGTCGCGGCCTCGATGAAGCTTTGCCACTCCCGGCTGTAATCGCTGTCGAGCTGAGTCGTGAATACTGAGGGTATGAGCCAGTATTCCTCCTGTTTGAAGCCGCGGATTTCACGCTCCCGCCCGACGACAATTTTGGCCGCAACCGACTGCACCCGCCCAGCGGAAAGTCCTCTCGCGACCTTTTTCCACAAAAGCGGGCTTATCTGGTAGCCCACAATCCGGTCGAGTATCCGTCTTGCCTGTTGTGCCATTACCTTGTCGATGTCAATCCGCCCGGGTTTGGCAAATGCCTGCTTTATGGCCGACTGGGTTATCGCGTTGAATATAACTCGATAAACCCTCTCCTTCGGCAGGCCCAGAATCTGCGCTAGATGCCACGCAATCGCCTCACCCTCCCGGTCGAGATCGCTCGCCAGATATACGTCACTGCACTTCGCTGCTGCCGCCTTGAGAGATGAAACAACTTTTTTCTTGCCGGCCGATATCGTATAGGTCGGCTCGAAACCGTTTTCTATATCCACGCCGAAATTTTTTGCGGGCAAATCGCGCACGTGCCCCATCGACGCCTTAACGTCAAAGCCCGGCCCTAAATATTTGTTTATTGTCCGCGCCTTGGCCGGCGATTCCACTATCACAAGCGATTTACTATTTGTGCCTGTCTTTGCCATATATTGAGCCCACTTTTCACTATAGCGCTGACACCAAAGCCGTTACTGCTTATCGAAGCTTCCGGCAGTGTAGGTCAAAGACAAATAAAGATGCTGCCGGGAATTGTCAAGAAAAACAATTTTTGCCTCCGCCTGCGCAGGGCTGGCGGGAGGCACAAAAAGATTTCGTCTTGAGATAGATTAGACTTCGCGTTTTGTATACGATATCGGGAGGCGTGTAAAATCAGCTTGCCGGGACGAAAGTCCACCTCCCTTAAGAAATGTTCCGGAAAAGGTTTAATCTCACTTATGCCGGGCAGGAAGTATCGAGACCCGGAACGGTCCTTTATTCAACGTCCACTCTGCATAACAGGTCGTAGCCGAATCCCCAAGACAAGCGTTAGTCAATGGGGCCGCTCGGCGTATACCCGAGCCTGGTCCATACGCCTAACTGTATGTAATATAAATCCTTATTGCCCGGCTGAGGGTAAGGAACTGTACGGCCTGCGGCAGTATCCCAGTGACTCTCCTTGGTTAGATTATCAACCCACTTGCGATAATCAGTATGCGTATCTGCGAAAGATAGTGCCACACCCATACCGTGTCGCTTTGGCGGCGGGTCCCACCAGGATTCCTCATTATACATCACACCATAACTACCTGCCCCAGACTCACCTTCGCACAGGAAGACAATTCTGTCGGTTGGATGCTTAAGCTGATTCAGATTTCTAACCTTAGTCGGAGGATTACCAAACAACGACCCACCAAAGCCATTCATCGAGTCAGCTATGGTGTAAGAGATATATTCACTTTTAGCAGTTGTAGGACAGACATACCCCCCGAAGTCTTTGATATATTTCCACAGCACTCCACAGGCGATGGCGTGTTCCCAGTCCGCCTTGGTGCGGTCGACGGCGGCGATGAGACTTGTGTAGTTGTGGGGGGGTAGTTTCGACCCATCCGACGGCAGAGTGGCTGTATTCCATAGATGGGGCCGCTCGTACCAGCCGGGGCCGCAACTTTGGGTTGTAGAACACGACGCTAAATGAGAGTAATATATATCGCTGGCCGGTATCTTGCCGTCGTTTTCCTCCGCATACATCTGCCACGCGGCTGTTAGCTGCCTGAGGTTGTTAAAACAGACCGCGCGTTTTCCCTGCTCCC
>CAZQWM010000084.1:0-5114 GCA_964597035.1 uncultured Pirellulales bacterium | reverse complement strand
CCTCGCCTCCGGCCAGCATCGCTTCATCGCAACCATCGCGGGAACCGCCGGCACAATATCCCCAAGAGCGCTCGGCTTGATTATCAAAATTTTCTTCGGCCAATCAGCCAAAGTCAGACTTCCCATTTGCGAACATTTTGACGGTACTTTTCAACGGTCTTCTTCGCAAGCAGGTTACGAAGTTGCCTGTGCTTTTCTTTTGGTATGCCCGCCTTTTCGCAGTAGGCCTTGAACAGCCGTAGATAATCCGTCCGTCGGATGTTCGGCAAATTCATAACCGACGCCCCAAGCTGCCACAGCGCCCGCATTTGTTTTTTTTGTGACCTGATAAAATACGGCTTTATGCCGTCCATGTCCGCGGGAACAACCTCGTAGTCGCCGGGATTGCGCCGTGAAACGATGAAATTCGTCGCCTTGGCGTCCCTGTGCCACAGGCCGTTCTTGTGCAAGTCGGCGAATACGCCCGCTATGCGCTCCGCGAGCCGCCTGGCGATTTCAATACGCTCCTTTCCCTCCGCAGGCAGATTTTTCAAAAACCCGTACAAGCTTAGACCGTCAACATACTCGCTTATATAAATGCTTTCTCTGCACAGCATCACGCCCCTGTGATAAACCGCCGCCAGTGCCGCCGCACCACAAATACCAAGCCCCGCTGTCTTCACGGCCATATCAAAATTCCGCACCGCACGCGGTCGGCCCATCGACCGGAAAAACTCCCGCACTCCCCCGCCGCGATGGTGACGCTTGATAACCGCCCTCACACGCTTGTCCTTGGTCCCCATCTCTTTCACGACAACTCTGTTGGGGCCGATGCTTTTTATCGTTCGTTCTGCCGCATCGACAAGCTTTGCCGGCTCAGCTAATATCGTCTGCCACTGGTCGATTGAAAACCGCTCGCCCTGCGCATCACGAATCACCACCTTGCCACGCCACCCGTCGCGCAATGTCACTTTCGCCGTCTCTATCGAATCCCTTTCCATATTCAGCTATTCTATGCTATCAAAGTTCCTTAGGCAATCGATTAGTTCACCAACCCAAAGCCCCGGCGGCTGTCCCTTTGTATTTTCCTGACTTGAATCTCAGTCATCGCTGAGATATTCTAATGGAACACTATATGAATGACAAAGGCAAATATGTTTACGACTGGCCCAGGCCGATGGTCACGGTTGACGCCGTTGTCTTCGCCCTCGCAGGCGATGCTGCAAAGCTGCTGCTGGTCAAACGAAAAAACGAGCCCTTCAAGGGCAAATGGGCTATACCCGGCGGTTTCATCGGTATTGACGAGGAGCTTGATGATGCCGTCGCCAGGGAGCTTGCCGAAGAAACCGGCCTCACAGGCGTCAAGCTCGAGCAGATGCATACCTTCGGCACCCTGGGCCGCGACCCCAGAGGCAGACAAATCACCATCGTCTATATGGGAATTATCACCCACGACCTTGACCGCTTAAAAGCCGGCGACGACGCACTCGAAGCACAATGGTTTGATATAATCGCCCTGCCCGACAATATGGCCTTCGACCACGACGCCGTCGCAAAATTCGCAGTCGACCGGCTAAAGGCCAAACTTGCCACTTAGCTTGCCGACGCCCCGCCCAATTGTTCGTTGAACGTCCGCAGCCGCATATCGATAGCGCCAAGCGCCCATTCAATATAGTGCGGCTTATGTGCCGGCCGGCGATGCGCCTCCTGCATCAGGCCCTCACGAACCGCCTCCACAAAACTTCCCATCGTCCGAGGACTTATCTCCGTAGGATTCTCCGACCAGCTCTTCAGCTCCTCGTATTCCCGGTGAAGCTTCACACTTCTTCGCAACTGCTCAGCCGTCAGGTAATCACCCGGATTATACGCCAGTTGCAGCCCCTTCAGGCACATTATCAACAGCTCATAATTCGCACGCTGTTCCAGCCGAATGAATTTATACTGTTGGATATGCGCCTTGGCCTGCGCGGGCGTCCTGTCACCAACTCCGTCCGCCCCAACGTACCATCGCCGCTCACTTCGCCTCGCAAAAACAAGTTCCTCTCCATGTTCCTGTCGTGTAATTTCGTCCTCCCCGATGCGTGATACCCACAGCCGGCCCACCTTGTTTACTTCCGTGCCGCCACCCAGAACCAGCAGGCATTTCACAAATCCCAGCGGCAGAACGTTCTGACTGTCAATCTGGTTCCTGCGCAATTGAAATGACAAATGCAAGCTGTGTGGGCGAACATTGTAGAACGTCGTGATTTCATTTATCAGTTGGCTCATAAGCCACGGGCACGCCGTCGCCGGCCGTGACAGCTCCATCGCAAGATTCAGCCGCCCCGGTGCAAGCTCAAGGAATCCCTGACGCCTTTCTCTCCCCGCTGACCCGCTGTGGTCGTCGATGTAGCCGCCTAATTTCCACGACAAAACGTCCAACTGAAAATCATAGAAATATCGGAAGCTGTCATACACCGGCTCGGCTTTCTCCGCCGCCGGCGCCTCCGCCCCCACAACCGCCGCTCCGACGTTGCTCAGCTCTATCTCGCAGCCCATCGGCACGAGACCCGGATGAAAATTCGCACGTATCGCGTTCAAATGCGCCTCCACCACCCTGCTGTCGTAAAGACTCCGTGCCGCACGAACCGCATATTTAACGTAGTCTATCAAATCGTGCTCCTCATAAGGCATAATCCGAAGGCATTGCTTCACAATCATCTCGACTGCGGAGCTGTTGTTGTTGATTATCTGCAACCCGACAAGTAAGCTCATCGACCGCTTAAAATAACGGTCGGACGCTAATATGTGCTCAAGCTCGAAACGAAAATTCACCTGAATCCTTTCATCTAACTGATTGAGCAGAACCTGCCTGATGACAAGCGCAAGGTAGTTGTTGATGTATTTCTTCGCCTGCTCGTCGTTGTAAAGATATCTTATGCTCGGCATCGGCCGCTCAAGCTCGTGCGCAAGAAAATAGTCGCTTACTGCGTCGACTCCGTAATGCGTTATAACCAAATCTCGCTCCGTCGTCGCCAATAGCTCTCGCTCCGCAAGTCGCTCGAGTTCCGCATCGACGCTCTTGTCACCGGGCCGGGTCCGCTTCTTCAGGAATTTATCGATTCTCTTGCGAAGCCAAAGCTCGTGTATCAGATTCACGCGGAACCGGTCACCGAAATGCTTCTGCATCACCTCGTGGCTCACTAAATACGCCTGTGCCTCGACAAGCCCCCCGGCCGTATGCACCTGAACCGTCTCACGCTCGTATCGCTTGCCCTCGTATCTGTCTATCTCCGCCATCGTCTCTGCCGGAACGTTATGAACCACTATTCCCTCTATCCTCGAATTCGACGACTTCACCGCGTAGAAATAAACATTGTCCGGGCTGACCTTGCGATATCCGTGCAGAACCGCCGGCTCCGCAGACAGTGTCTGAGCATCCGCCTTCGAGCTTCTCCGTGTAAAGCCGAATCCGCTCACCGACTCGAATATATGCTGGTCTTTCAATGAACCATAAATGAACAAATTCACCTTACCGTTGTCGCCGCCCATAATACAACCCGCCTCGAAAGCCACAAAACTTCATGAATCAGTTTCTTCTTTATTTATAATTACCTTCGTGTTTCTTCGTCCGCCCTTGGCGAGACCTCGCTGAAGGCGGGTGTCCTTCGTGGTAAAAATCTACTGCCCTTTGCGTATCCTGTTATATAACGAAAAAAGCTCTTTGAACGCTCGCAGAATAACCTTTATATTTGCCCCTGTTTGTTTGCCTGCCGTCCGCGGATAATGGTGCACACCTACCTCTGCAATTCTGTAGCCGGCCCGCGTCGCCCTTGCTAATATCTCAGCGCTTATCAGCGCACCCCTGCTGGACATTCTAATTCGCTCGAAAACCTCCGCTCTAAACAGCTTGAATCCGCAGTCTATATCGCGTATTTTCATACCAAACAAAAGGCAGACTAATTTCGTCCAGAGCCACCCGTTCAGTCTCCTGAGAGCCGGGTCTCTGCGCTCCAGCCGATACCCGCATACAATATCATTACTGTCAATCAAATCCAGCAGCAGCTTTATCTCCCCGATATCGAATTGCCCGTCCCCGTCGGTGAAGAATACCAACTCTTTTGTCGCCGCCCTGAACCCCGACTGCACTGCCGCCCCATATCCAAGATTGGGATTATGATGAACAGCTTTTATTCTGCCGTCCGCCGCCGCAAGCTCATCCGCTATCTCGCCCGTCTTATCGCTGCTGCCGTCGTTAACAACAATAATCTCGAAATCCGCTCCCATCCCCTCCATAACTTCTACTGCCCGCTGCACCACCCGCCGGACGTTATCCTGCTCATTATAGCACGGAAAGAATACACTAACCGAAACAGGACTTTTATGTGTCGCTTCGCTCGTCTTCATTATAATGTTTATTCCTTATCCGCCCCCCTGCCCCTCGTAGCACAGCGGAGACCCCAGAATGTCGTTATCTGGGGCCCAGGATTTCCTCACTCAAATCTTCCCATTCCGGATTCAACTGTTCTATAAGCGCCAGTTTCCATTTCCGTTTCCACCATTTTAATTGTCGCTCTCTTTTACGTGCCTCACGATAACCATTTACCTTTTCATAGTAAACCAGTCCGTGAGTATTATACTTTGGCACAAACCTGCTGCCTCTCCCATCTTTATGCCTCACCACTCTTTTCGCAATATCTTTCGTCATCCCTGCATACAGCGTCCCATTCCTCTTACTCGCCAATATATACACATAATATTTTTGCATCTCGTAGCGCAGCGCAGATCCCCGCATGATGTTAGCGGGGACCCACGTTATCTGGGGCCCAGGATTTTCTCACTCAAATCTTCCCATTCCATATTATGTCATTCCCGCAAAAGCGGGAATCCATTTTAATCCGGTACCCTGTTGTCATGTTTAGCCATGATTTTACCCGCCTTTGTCGGTCAATCTCAATTTAACTCAAAACTAAAAAATCAACACCAAAAACTAATCCTTAATCCCTTCCACTATCGCGATTTCCTCATCAGTCAGACCATACAATTTATAAACGAGGTTATCTATTTGTTTGTCTGTTGCATTTATCTCTCTCTGCAATCTTTCCTTTTCCCCCGGAACCTTCGCCTCTCTTAATTTCTTGTTCAATCCCAGCATC
>CAZQWM010000083.1:3936-5294 GCA_964597035.1 uncultured Pirellulales bacterium | reverse complement strand
TCGGCAGAATGTATTTGCTTGCGACTATGTCCCAGCTCATATTCTTTGCTATTGCGTAGCCGTTCTCAATCATCGCCTCGACCTCCGATTCGTTCTTCGGCAATAGCGTAATTATTTCATCCGCCACGTCCCTGCTCACCCTCGCCTCCACCTGGTCGCGGACGTTTCTGTCTATCCCAAGCAGTTGGCCGGCGTCGCTCTGCCTTCCATCGATTGCGGTGTAGTCGGCAACAATAACGTTCCTTGTCCCTTTTATTGAAGCCGGCTCGATTCCTTCGATTGCTTCATTTACCAAGCCGCAGCAGCCGGAAACCCCGCTGAGGACGCAAATCGCGCCGAATGTAAGCGGCTCCAAAGGCGCAATGCCGAACGGCTCATAAATGCTTTGCCCGAACTCGACGTCGCTGCCTCTGCGAATGTCGATAAATTCCATATCTTCGGGCATTTTGTTCCCGCAGTGCTTTCTGTTGAAGCCGAACTGGTTGATGAATATGACCTTTACATTCCTGCTTCTGGCGTTGAACTCCTGTATCGCTGTATAGAACGTCGCCTCCCCGCCCGACAGGTCAGGCCAGCCCTCCCGATGTGCCACAGGCCAGTTGTACTTGGCCTCCATATTGTAGATATCCCTGCTGCGCCTCTGGCAAACCTCCGTCGACAATAGCAGCATTACGGCGCTTTTGCCCGCCCTCGTGAACGAATCATCTAAGTGCTCCAGTACCCGCAGGTCGCGCCATAGCCCCTTGCTGCGGACAAGCCGAGTTACGTGCGTGAATATCAAATCCGGCTTATACCCCAGGAGATTTTCGCAGTAGTTCTGCAATCTTTCTTTCGATGCCGTTTTCTCTTTTAGTGCTATCCGGTAAGCGGGTATGCCGTTATAGACAACCGCGATGTTCTTTGATTTGAAGCCGGGAGCAAGAAATCTCAGCTCGTCGGCAACGAACCCGCCCACCGCCAAAATAACGTCGCAGTGCTGCGAGGCCTCGACTAAGGGATGCTTGAAGTAGGCCTGCTGGCTGCCGAAAACGTCCCCCACGTAGAGCTCATTGGCGTTGGCCGTTTTAATAAGGTTATAAAACATCGTGTCGTGCCCGGGGTGTTCCTCGACTATCTTGCGCATCGTGGCAACCTCGTGCGCGTAAAAGGCGGTTTTATATCTGCAGTAAGGGTCTATCATCGCCGCAAGCGCTGTGGGCATACCCATATACTCGTGAGCCACAATCACCGTCTTGTCCGTGGCGGCCCCGATGGTCTTGAGCACCGCCATAGTCGCCGGCGCGATGCGCAGGTACTGCTCATATTCCCACAGACCCTCATAAATGTCGCTGCTAATGCCGAATCTTTCGTATAGCTGC
>CAZQWM010000083.1:0-3836 GCA_964597035.1 uncultured Pirellulales bacterium | reverse complement strand
AGGTATGTTCGGCAGGTGAACAGACCCTCCAGCACGGCGCCGATGCCGCCCACCTTGCCAGCCGCCTCATGCGTAACGTGAACCAGGATTGGCTTGCTGCCCATATAAGCTCCTCTGTGAGGTGTGATTCAAAGGTGCATCGGTTTAGCACGCCCCCCTATTTAAAGTGTAAAAAGCCATCTTGCCGGGACCAAATGGGGACACTGAGTTTACGTTGCCTCAATTACTTATACGATGTGCCCAGAGGTATGGTCTTACCGGACTGAGTATATCAGGTGCGAGTAAGCGTGTTTTTTAATGGAGCCGGCTGCGCAAGTTTTTTATCAGACCCGAAAGCACCTGCTGTGGAATGTCCGCCAGCTCCGGCTCCGGGATGCCGCTTAGAGCAATGCGTTCGAGAATTTTACCGGCTTTGCGGCTGTAGGGGATTATCGTTTTTGCGGTCGCCTCGGCCCGGTCCAGTTCGCCGTCGGCCATCTCTCTCAGATAAGCGATTATACTGGTCGTCAGCTCGGCGTCGCTTATCGCTTCCGGCTTTGCGGACGCTGATGTGTTCCTGACCTGTGCCCCTTCCTCCGGCACGGCGGTTTCCCTGAGTATCTCCTGTCTCAACCTCACTTCCTCGGCTAACATCTCCTTTTTTCTCTCCTCATCGCCGTTGTCTAAAGGCGCCAGCCGAATCTCCTCGTCTGTTTGCTTGCTGGGCACATACAGCTTGTTTTGGCAGCCCGGGCATTTGCCCCACTTGCCGCCGGCGTCATCCGGCGCCTCTATTTTCTTGCCGCAATGCTCGCAGTGAAAAACAATGCTCATTTCGCCACCTCCTGGCTTAATACTTACGTCTTGTCTGCGCTATATTCTACCGTTACCTCGGTTGTTATTCCACCCCGCGGTGTAAATCGGGATGTTACTTTCATCCATCTCGGCTTGCTGGCACTGCTTAAATCGTCGAGAATTTCATTGGTCAGGGCCTCGTAGAATATGCCCTTGTTTCGATAGCTCTGAATGTAGAATTTTAAGCTTTTCAGTTCGATGCACAGCTTGTCCGGGCAATACTCGATGATTATCTCGCCGAAATCCGGCTGGCCCGTCCGCGGACACAAACTCGTAAACTCCGGGCATCTTATCGTAATGCGGTAATCCCGTGCGGGTTGGGGGTTATCGAATAATTCCAGCGCCGGCTTTTCGCTCATTTCTTAAGTCTCGCAAAAATCTCACGAACTAATATAATATAAACCCCTTATCCTGACAAGCTCGCCTCGCCGAAGCAAACGGGCTGTACGTGCAAAAAATTTATCGGACACACCGGACAAAACGACCAGGGAGTGCAAAATGACACAGCGAAAAGACAGGGCAATCGTGCTTTTAAGCGGCGGGCTCGATTCGGCTACCACATTGTCCATAGCCAAAGATGAGGGTTTCGACATATATGCCCTTACCTTCCGGTATGGCCAGCGACACCAGCGCGAAATTGAGGCCGCTAAGCAAATCGCAAGGTCAACCAGCGTTGTCGAGCACAAAATTATCCCCATAGACCTAAGCGGTATAGGCGGCTCCGCACTGACAGACCTGACCATTGACGTCCCAAAGGATAGGGCCGACCTCGGCAACTCAGACGAAATCCCCACGACCTATGTCCCCGCCCGCAATACGATTTTCCTCAGCTACGCCCTGGCCTGGGCCGAGGTCCTCGGAGTCTTCGACCTCTTCATCGGCGTAAACGCCACCGATTTCAGCGGCTACCCCGATTGCCGACACGAGTATATCGAGGCATTCGAGCGCCTGGGCAATCTCGCAACCGTCGCCGGCACTAAGAAAAAAGGCGAGCTCAGGATTCATACCCCCATTATTAATATGACAAAAGCCCAAACCATCCTGGCCGGCATGAAACTCGGCGTTGATTACTCGATGACACATAGCTGTTACGACCCCGACAGGCAAGGCCGAAGCTGCGGCCGATGCGATTCCTGCCGACTCCGCCTAAAGGGCTTCCGCGATGCGGGCCTCCAGGACCCAATCCAATACGTCGAAGGTGTCGGCGCCGACGCTCGCTGATTGTTAGCATTCTCGTCGGCTGACATTCTCTTTTCACGCCCCTTATCGCGTAACTCCTCTGTAGACAAAGACTTAGAACGAGTATTATTTTTTCATAAAATGTTAGATAATCATTGAACTTCTGTTACAAGTATGGTATAATACCAACCCAACTGGGGATTCAACCCGGCTGTCAGCCCAGGAGGGCTAAGTAGTAGGCAAGTCGCCAAGTCAAGCGGAGAACCGCACGATAGCAGCCCAAGGTAATGGGTCCCGGATAACAACCTTCCGGGCTCTACGACAGGGCAAGGGAAAGCGGGCCTTCACGGAAAGGCAGTTCACACAATCGAGTGTGCTCATAGTTCGTAACAACAACGAACACTGAACTGTGAGCAATGAACGCTGAACAAGGATTAATCATGAACGTCAATTTAACAATCCCGCTCCCCGTCTGGCTCGACCGGTTTTTCACCTGGCCCGTCCTGCTATATCGTCGCAGAAAATTCGGCTACTCCTACCGCAGGATTTATCTCGGCGAAGGATTTTATGCGATTGTTGACCCTGCCGACTACTACCAGCTCAATAAATATCACTGGGCGCCGAGGATGAATAACAACTGTATTTACGCCTTCAGATTCGTTAATGAATTCGGTAAGAAGACAAAAATTATATCGATGCACCGCGATATTATGAAACCGCGAAAAGGTGTTCTGGTCGACCACAGAAATGGTAAAGCACTGGATAACCGGAGGAGCAATCTTCGTTTTGCAACGAGAGCGCAGAACATGCAAAACAGGGGCAAGATAAAGAAAAAGACGTCCTCACGGTATATCGGGGTTTATCAGGAGAGACGAACCGGCCGATGGGTTGCCTGCATTGCACATCGCGGGGGAAAAATATCCTTAGGAACGCACGGCAGTGAAATCGAAGCTGCGAAGGCGTATGACAGGGCAGCAAAAAAGTTCAGGGGAGAATTCGCCCGACTGAATTTTCCGGAGGATATTTAGGGTGGATTTTTATATTTAGCCCCGCCACTTCGTCCCGACGTCGTTTGTCGGGACAATGGCGGGGTTAATTCTTTTTCCCGATTACATTTTGACCCTGCCACTCGCCAAAGGCGTAGATGGCAGGGCTAAATACTTTCTGCGGTGATTGTCATTTACATAATCGATTCTTCGTCGAAGGCTGTTTGTGTCGAAACAATACCGTTTGTCGAATCCGGCTGTCCATATCCGGCCCTGCATCCCCTCTTTGCGAAGCGCACGCACCGCACAACTCTTGTATCGCTGCACGACAATTCCGATGGGTTTGGGGGTATATTCCGCCACAAGATGAACGTGTCTTGCACAGACCGACAGTGCGTAAATTCGCTGACCGAACTGAATCGCCTTTTGTCGAATGGCCTCTTCAACAATCCTTCGCTGTTTAAAAGACAACCGCACGGGGCTTTTTGTTAGTGACCTTAAATTTGCGCCTTCCAGTTCTTCATTTTGAGGCAGGATTCGGCCGTCTTTGACATATTTGCGTTTGTTTCCTTGCAGCCAGCTCCCATAGGTTGTCCACGTCAACATATATCCGATTGTCTTGGCCATATGTGAAAATTTTATGAAATTGTATTTGCATTTCAACCATATTTAGCCCCGTCATCATCGCCGAAGGCGTGTGACGGGGTTTTTTTGTTTATATTTAGCCCCGCCACTTCGTCCCGATGTCGTTTATCGGGACAATGGCGGGGTTAATTGACGTGTGACAGGATTTTTATTATATACGCAATACGCTTCACGCAATACGAATTTATTTCC
>CAZQWM010000082.1:0-5351 GCA_964597035.1 uncultured Pirellulales bacterium | reverse complement strand
GACAATCTGCCTGAGGCAGATATGAAGGTTCGTCCCGCGGCTATCTGACAATTTAGTGAGTTACGGTCACAGAATTCACGTCCTTTGGCTGGTCGATGTATTTTTCAAGGCGTTTCATCCGCTGCTCAAGGTATTCAATATACTTATCAGTGCCGAAATGAATTGGCTCTCGGATTCTCATTTGCATGTTAATATGAGCAGTCAAAGCTTCTGAATATATGTACGATTCATATTTTGTCGGCGAATTCGATTTAGTTAGAATTGGATATGGTGAATAAAACTCAGGTTTTCTTGGTTTGAATCCCGGAATGGAGCTATCAGGAATGTTGCCCGTAGCTTTTCCAAAATCGAATACAGGAGTTTCAAGCCCATGATATTGTTCTAATTTTGTAAGAGCCGCATCTAATCGTTCGGCAAGCCAACGATTTCGTATAGTTGTATCAACAGCTTCCTGTTCAAGCTTCTTAAAGCTATCCACAAGCTCTTTGCTGACTTTTTCAGATGAAGGTTGAGCATTCTTTTCTTTACATCCTGAAACATTAAGAATAATAAACGCCGAAAATATCATATAAGTGATTTTCATGATCATATCCTCATAGACAGGATTATATACATGCACCAGAGAATTGGTTTCATTTTATTTATCCTTAAAAATCAAACCGCTCATTGACCGAAGGAAGGCGGTATCTAATTCATTGCCGGCTTGTTTTGGTCGGTGTTTTGTTTAGAGCGATTTAGCATTTGCTCCATATTTTCCCAACCTTCTTCGGTCTTGCGACGGATTTCATTGATGTCAAGATCATCAGCCCTCCAGGGATACTTTTTGAGGTGCGAATTGAGTCGCGACTCCACTGTTTTCCAATATTCATCTTTCAGCCGACGAATTTCATTGGGGTCGCCGTTTTCCCGAAAGAGTCTTGAGAGCCGACTAATTATCTGTTGTTGTTCTTCAATGTATTGGAGTTCATTATCACTATGCCCATAAAAATTCTTAAAAGGTTGTTTTTCTGTAAAGAGCTTGTATAGAACTTTGTCTCTTCCATTTGGCCCGACAAATTCCTTAGTCTCGTCATCAAGGCGAAAAGACATCGCTTTCAACCCCATCTTCAAGTCTCTGCCCATAAAAAAGCAAAGTAGCTTTTCACCATCTATATTCAGATTGGCCTCCCCTTTTTCTGGAGAGGTAATTCCCCTTTTGATTTCAACCAACTCCGAAGTTTCACAGAAACGCTTATACTGATACCACCAAACGGCAGGTGACTCAATAGGTTTAGCCCATATAAATAATATTGGTTCATCGGGCTTTATTTCTTTAATAGACGACCAATCCCCGGCCCACTGTTCAAATTCAGCATAGTCTTTCTTTTTGCATGAAGTTAAAGAGACAACAAAAAATAACACAACAAAAAGAAATACCACTACGAATACAAGGTTCTTGTTCCTTTTCATATTCATATCCTTTAGGGTTCTAATCTGATTTGATTAAGATTGATATATCCATTACCACGCACAAATATATTATCATCTCCTTGTTCATCACCAAGGTCTGGCATCTGGTTAAAACCTTAGAAGGTTTCTCTCATTTCAGTCCCGCCATCTACGTATGTGGAGAGGAGCGCAGATTGAACATTAGTGCCATCTCCCATCCTCTCCCAGAATAATTTGACGCCATCAGTACAGAATTCAATCCAACTCCATATAGTGCCGGGATGGGCTGTTACCGCCTCGCTTCTCCAGCCGATATAAATCTGGTCGAGACTGCCATAACCCTGTAATGAAAACACTCCGTATGCTTCGGCCATATCCGAATAACGGGCACTCAAACACCCATCAACAAAAACAATTTTTTTGTTCCATTGGTCATGCATTGGAAGTGTCCATAAATCAAACCCTCTATTATCCCAATCATCTGGAAGTGGTGGGAAGTTCCTCGTTTGTCTCGTCCATGAAAATACACCTATCTCCTGCCAGTTGAAATGCCACCAACTCGGTTCATATCTCCAGCATATGGTGTGAGTTCTTTGAACGCCTTCAATTCCTAATCTTTCATTTCTTCCCACGTGGCTGTTTGCATGACCGCACCAGTAAACATATTTGACACTCGATAGGTTGTATAGAAATCGTAGATTATCTTCATTCACATCATGATGGTATAAAGGCACCCAAGATACATTTCGCCGGTCGCAGGCGCGTGCACATTCTAAAATAGCTGGTATTCTTCTCTTGAATACATCCTTATTTGGCAAAATTATTACCATTCTCAAACCTGATGGGCAATCCTCCCGCTTGAACTTTTTTGTCAAATCCTTCTTTATTACACCGGAACTGCCAGTTGTTGTCATCATGCCGGAGTCAGTCTCTGATATCGTTAGCTCACAGAATTTTTCGTTTCCAAATGCAGCTCCCGGAATAGTACTACTTAGATTAGAACCGTTATAACTATTTGACCAAAGTATCTGGCCGTTGTAGTCAGTAAGCTTTACTTCAAAAGAGCCGCTGCCATTATGGAAACCCAATATCGTATAATCAGTAGTTGGGTGGAAATAATTCGATGCGATGATACTGTGGAATGCATTATTAAAATCCACTTCAAGAGTATCAGACACAATAACAAGGCCAGTTACTTCGGTTGTGACAACCTTAATCGAATGGCTACCATTTCTGGAATTATCGGTGTCGATTAGGATTGGTGTGTTGCTATCAAAGTATTCGAGTTTATCTACGTACTCGCCATCTACAAGTACGAAAGCATGTTCGGTTGTAGTGCCATAGCCGCTAATACCAATTGATACCTCTCCAGACAGATTGTTTGGGTCACCGGAAACGGTAACAGTAATAGGCGGATTGTCGTTCTTCAGCCATTCTGCTGCCAAAGTACTCAAGTCGTTGATATCGTAGGTAGTTTGCCAGCCAGCGGCTAATATTGCAAGGTCCTTAAAATTGATTATCGAGTCATTGAATAAATCCATCGTTAAACCATTACCATCACCGGCGTTTGAAAAGTTCCAGTTGGGATAATGAAAGCCGAGGTCGGTAAGGTTGCTGTCTGGAAAACCGCTAACAGCGGTTGTTTTGCCGATGAGCCGGGTTTGTTCGATATATTCATAGCCGGTGTTTATAAAGTTGCAGTCCTGGCGAAGATAGTAGAAGGGTAAGGTTCCTGTTCCCGTGACGAAAGGCGATTCAGTTTCGATAACCGGATTAACCTCATTATAGTCCCCGATTTCAGAATCCCAATATACGTTGTCCGTATTGCCGTAGTAACCATTGTTGGTAACAGTAGGGTGTATATGGCCGCTTAAATGGATTCCATAAAAAGTAGATCTCGAAACAATATTGTTTTGAAGCACGACATAACCCCAATAGTTAGTATCACCATAGCCGTAGACGAGTATACCATCCTCCTGGTAATCACAAGTGTTATTCTGAATTAGAACGGGCCTGTCACAGCTGTCCTGCATGTGTATGCTAATTGCTTTCCAATCCGCGGCATAGATGAGGTTGTTTTGAATATCGGTAAACTTAGAGCCGAACTCAAAGATGCCAACTACGTTATTGTATAAGTAGTTGCTCTCGATACTATTGTCAAGGCAGTTATTCAATATTGCAATCCCATAGTATGCATATTCTATATAATTATAACTTATTTTAGTCGCAGCAGATGCGGTCTCCTCGATGAGGATTGCGCAGTAATAATCACTATACCCCGGCTCTGCTGAATCAGAGGTGTATACGATTGGATTATCCGGCGTGCCTGCAGAAATTAGCGTTCCGCCATTGTTGACGTGCATTGTAGCGCCGGATGCAAATCTGATAATTGTCCCCGGCTCGATGACTAGTAACGCCCGAACGTTTATATCGGCTATAATGTAATAAGTGTTATTTGCCGTCCAGATTGTGTTGCTTGTAATATTCGAGCTTATTTCGACAACGCTATCCAGCATCATTTCGCCGCCGCCACCGCCATCTTCGGCCTCATACTCAACCGGCTCTTCCGTAGCGCTTACGACAGATGATTCGTTTGTTTCTTCTGCAAAGACCTCTCCTGGCTCGCCTTCGTAGTGTTGTTGCTCCTCAGGCGGAATAAGGGTCGGACAAGCTTGCACAAAGGACGCTTATGACATTATCTTCACGGTTGCAGAAAAAGAAGAGCTGACAGATTGTTGTTCCCGCGGGTACTAATGCTTCATTGATGGAGATGTTGCTATCAGCAATCAAGAAAACGTTAGCAAACGTGATTTCATCATCGAATTCTAAACGGTATTGGTTGTTAACGTCGGGAACCGGGACAAGTTCTGCTCCTGTTGCCATAACCGATATGTCGTTTGGCTCAAATGGGGTATCTCCATAGATTTCGAGTAAAACGGGCTTGATTGGGGCTATCTTAAGCGTAGAATCGGCAGGATTAAGGCCATTGACCGTAAATATCAAATCGGCTTTGGCAATAGTTCCGCTAATTACACAAATGACCACGGCCGTAATAAGTTTATTCCTCCACATAGTAATCTCCTTTCCCAAATATTCCCCGTTTTATTATCCAACTGCGATTTCAGGTTACATCGACATCATAGGCAATGTCAATAGAATTTTACAATTTTTTGCCTGTGGAAAACGCCACAGTATAAAGCGAATCTGCGGTTTGCGAAGGCAATGGAATAAATTCCGGAAAAATAATCCTCGCTGAGGCAACCCCCCCAATAAATTGAGGGGCTAAATTTAATAATGGGATTGCTTCGGCCGCCAGACAGACGGCGAGGCTCGCAATGACGGTGGACCTCGCGCGGGCAACCCCTCAATAAATTGAGGGGCTAAATTTAATAATGGGATTGCTTCGCCCGCCAGACAGACGGCGGGTAAACTGCGCTGCGAGGCTAAACAATTAATAAAATCCGGCGATAATACGTAAACATTTGAGGGCAGGCACAAGGCAGGGCAGGTACAAGACCTGCCCATACGAAACGAAAACGGGGAACGTCCAATGTAATAGGGCAGGGACATAGGGCAGACACAAGGCAGGGCAGACACATAGGTCTGACCCTACGGAATGATGGGAAAATCAATCTTCGAGATGAAGACCCCCGGCAAAGCCGGGGGCTATATACAAACGCCCAGAAGGCGGGCGTTCGAAGGGTAACCCCCGAATAAATTCGGGGGCTAAATTTTATAGGGAAATGTCGGGGCCCCCGACAATAACATTTGAGGGCAGACACATAGGTCTGCCCCTACGAAATGAAAACGGGGAACGTCCAATGTAACAGGGCAGACACACAGGTCTGCCCCTACGATACAATGTGGTGTGAAAATCAGTCTTCGAATGGCAGGGTGGCGGAGTAGTTGGGGGCTTCTTTGAT
>CAZQWM010000081.1:0-5380 GCA_964597035.1 uncultured Pirellulales bacterium | reverse complement strand
TGTCCCGGCTGTTGGGAAAGTAGTCTTCAATCGCTCTTTTGTTCACGAGCAGTTTACCCTCGCCGGGTTTTATTCGCACTCTCGCCACCGATGTTTTCCTTCTTCCGGTGCCGCACCAACAGCCGCCTTTGTCGGGACCTTTGTTCTTCGAGCCGTCCGCCGGCTCTGCACTTACTTTAGTTTGCTCTGTCTTTGCCATAACCTGCTATCTTTCCCTCAGGAAAGCTCCAGTTTTTCGGGCTGTTGCGCCTGATGCTCATGCTGGGGCCCGCGATACGCCTTCAGCCGAAGTATCATCTTCCTGCCTAATTTGTTCTTGGGCAGCATTCGCCTGACCGCCAGCTCAATGACCTTTTCCGGCTTCTTCTCTAACATCTCTGCGAAGCTTCTATACTTATGCCCCCCGGGGTACTGCGTATAGTAATCGTACTGTTTTTGCTCCGGCTTTGCCCCGCTCAAGCGGACCTTGTCGGCGTTGATGACTATCACAAAATCGCCGCAATCAACATATGGCGTATAGGTGGGCTGGGTCTTGCCCATCAGTATCGGCGCCACCTTCGCCGCAAGCCGGCCTAAGCTGACGTCACCGGCATCGACCACCCACCACTTCCGCTGCACGGCCTCTTTGGTCATCATAAACGTCTTCATACAAACCCCTTATCCGTCTTAGAAAACCTCCTATATTAGCGAATTTGACCGATATGTCAAATCCCAAGTCGCCGATATTTTAAGAATTTTGACAGTTTGCGATTCCCGTATAATCCGGCCCCGCCCCCTGGGCCGTTGAAATACGACCACCGTTATTCTATAATCGCCCACCAATGAAAGCCAATTTTCCCATTATGAACCCCGGACCTCGAAACCTGTTATCCCTTTTTATCACTTTGGCACTTATCGCAAGCATTGGCCTTAATACAACCAAGGCCGACACTCCCTCGCAAATCCACGTATGGCAAATTAAGCAAATCACGCTCAAGGCACAAAACCAATACCAAAACTGCTATACCGACGTTACCTGCTGGGTAGAGCTGAAAGGGCCAAATTTCTCGAAAAGGATTTACGGCTTCTGGGATGGCGGCAATAACTTCGCCATCCGCATCGTGGCCACAAGCCCCGGCAAATGGCAATGGTCAAGCAGCTCGAACCAGCCCGACGATAAAGGCCTTAACAACCGCTCCGGCGAATTCACCGCCGTCGAATGGACCGAACTTGAAAAATCGCAAAACCCCAACCGACACGGCTTCGTCCGCCCGACACCAAATGGCCACGCCCTCCAATACGCTGATGGAACACCGTTTTTTATGCTCGGCGATACCTGGCTGGCGGCAGCAACGTGGCGACTGCCATTCAGGGGTGTTGCACCCGCGACCGATTATGTCCCCGCACCGGGAATCGGATTCGAAGACGCCGTCGCATACCGCAAAGCGCAGGGCTACAACTCAGTCAGCATGATTGCATCCTTCCCGAACTGGGAATCGGATATTTACGCAAGCACCTACGCCGATTCGAAGGGCATATACCTGAGAAACGCCTGGGAAAAATTCGATTACCCCGCCGGCAATCGCAAACCCACCGCGAAAAATATGCGCGACGAATACGGCAACAGGCCATTCGAAATGTCAACCGGGCACAAAGGCGTCGCCGATTTTAACCATATCATCCCCGCCTATTTCCAGTCCCTCGACAAAAAAATGCACTATCTCTCCGAGCAGGGCTTCGTCCCCCTGTTGGAAACCGTAAGAAGAGACAACTGCCCCACATGGAAGGCATATTTCGACTTCAACGAATCATACGCTCGCTACGTTCAATACCTCATCTCGCGATACGGCGCATATAACATTATCTTCAGCGGCATTCACCTCGACTGGATTCCGAAAGAGTACAGCTTGACCGCCGACGAATTCAACGAAGCCCTAACCTATCACCTGAAAAAGTACGGCCCCCTGCCCTTCGGCCAGCCCCACACCACGCTCATCAGCGATTCCACCTACGAACAGTTCGGCCACGACCAAAACTGCCCCTGGCTCACTATGCACTCCGTTGGCAACAAGCCGCGGGACCACGGCGTCTATCAGCCGCTCGAAACCCTTTTCAACCTCGACCCCCCCTACCCCGCAATAAACTTCGAGCCGTATTACACCGGCTGGAACCACGAAATCAATATGCCAAACGGCGAACGCCCCCCGGCCGACTCCCCTCGCGATAACTATTTCTCACGCGCACAAATGTATGGCTCCGTCCTTTCCGGCGGCCTCTCAGGCCACGTCCACGGAACTGGCGCCTACGACATAACCACCACCGGCGAGCCGGCCGGCGCTCGCCCCCACTTCTGGGACGCGCTCAAATTCGAATCAGGCCGGTATATGCAGCATCTAAGCGCATTCATCCTCTCCGAAGGCGGCAAATACCAGCACCTGCACCCCGCCTCCGAAAACATACACCCGCAAAAAGCCCCGAAAAGTCCCCCAAGGGGCCTCGATGGCTGGTCCTTTATGATGACCACTCCCGAAAAAGACCTTGCCCTTCTCTATTTCGAGAACCGTGCCGTCCTGCCCACGCTGACCGGCTTCAAATCCGGCGCCTCCTACATTCTCCAGTGGTACCACCCTATAACAGGCCAATGGGAACAACCCGTCGAAATCAAAGCCGACGATAAGGGCACCCTCACGCTGCCCGGCTTTCCCGATAGCCGGAATCCTGCATCCACCGACTTCGCCGCCAAAATCCGCCTCGAATAAGCTGGCTCCGCGAAAACTGTTTACTCTGTCCTTCCGGAAAGTTCAATCTCGCAAACTCCCCGCGATACTTCTTCGCCGCCGCATCGTATGCCTTCGCCGCTTCCTCCTCACTCTCGAACCTGCCTAAAAAATGCTTCTTCTTACTATGCTTGATTTGGGCCGCCCTCAGCGTCCTTCTCCTCTTCCTCGCCACCGTCATCTAAACCTTTCGTAGCACAAGCAGATTCGGCTTTATAATTTTCCTTGATTTTGAGGCAGGAGGCGGTAAAATAGGTATCAGCTTTTATTGGGGGCCAAAAGAGGATAAAATAGATGAGGTTGAACGAGTCTGTGAGTCTCTACAAAACTTGTAGAACATCCCTACGAAGTCAGTAAGCTATAAGTATCAACAATCTTCGAAAGGAATAAAAAATGGAAACGAAAAAAACGAAAGCAATGGTGGTAGTTGGCCTACTGGTTTTAGCAGGGCTGGCAGTTATACTCTTGCCTGCTTATGCAGGTGATTTGGAGCCGATTGCCCGGCCGGGGCCGAAACGTCAAGGTGTCTACAAAGTCGAGTTGGCTAGGGACGATTTAATCGCAAAAGCAACTCTGGAAGAAGGCTGCGGAGCCGCTACAGCAACTGGTTCTTCCGAGTCTTTCTCATTTGATGAGGCATTCGAGAACGCCATCCATGCTTTACCAGAAGATACTACACCCGTGTATCCTGACAAGATGACTACTGTGAGGGTAGTTGAGATTTACGCTACGTTTGGAGGTATTACGGGAGTTGCCCAAATGTATGTACGTGTTCACCGGGAGGCTGACCCGGCATGCTTATCTGCCGCAGAGGAGCAAGAGGCGGAGCCGGAGGTCGAAAAAATTCGGTTGCACCAAGGAGAAGTGAAAAAGCTTCCAGGGCCGGTATTCGAGCTCGGGGAAGTCACGGAGTCGAAGCCCATAGAAGTGAAAAAGGCTCCAGGCCAGAAAACCAGGATAACGAGGCAAGGAGTAAAAAAAGAACGGCTCGAATAAGCTGGCTCCGCGAAAACTTGCTGTTCTGTCCTTCCGGAAAGTTCAACCTCGCAAACTCCCCGCGATACTTCTTCGCCGCCGCATCGTATGCCCGCGCCGCTTCCTCCTCACTCTCGAACCTGCCCAAAAAATGCTTTTTGCCGCTATCCTTGATTTGAGCCGCCCACAGCCCCCTGTTCTTGTCGAGCCATACGCCCACGAATCGCGATTTTGAATTCCTCCTCTTCTTCCTGTTATACATATTCTGTCCCTGCGTCGCCTCCTGCATAATCTCCCTGTGCAGACGGACCGTTGTTATTGCATTTTCTCCGTTTTTGACTGTCCTCAGCGCATAGTATTTCGTCCCATGCCCTCCGACGTACCAGTTGAACCCGCCGAATCGTCTGTAATCTTCCGGGTCAACTATTGTAAACTCCCCTGCCCCTAATTCGATTCGCCGAAACGCGCACCCGTATCGCCACCGCCGGTACCACAACACCGGCCACGTACAAATACTATCCAACCAGTCTGGTATCTTTACTTGAATAACCATCTCTTATCCTCCTCTCTCGACCAGTCGAAGATCCCGGAATGTCTTTATCCGGGACCCAGTTTGTCATTCCCGCGGAAGCGGGAATCCAGTTTTTCTCTCGCTTCACGTTTCACGTTTCACGAGATACGTCCTTCTCCCTTCGTCGCCCGGCGACACCACACTTTTCCCTTTTCCCTTTTTCCTTTTAACTTACCTTCGCCTTCGCGGCCTGTGCCCTTATGCTCTTATGCTCTTGTGCCTTATGTCGTATTTTGCTCGGCTTAAATGAAGAATCCCGTTGCTTTCGGGATTCTGTGGTCGATGACGAATCCTGCGACTAAGCTCGCTTAAAAAGCAGGATTTGTCGAGAACACAAAGCCGAGCAAATCTCTGCGGTCTCTGCGTTCTCAGCGGTAAAATCTTCGTGTCTTGCCTGTCCTGAGCAGAATCGAAGGAGTGCCTTTGTGGTGGGAATCTTCAGCAAACCTTGGCGGGGATTTTTGCCTTGAAGAATTCCTTGTATCTCATATCCATCTTGAGGATGTGGGTCGTCAGCCATAATACAAGAAACTCTGCAATCTCATCGGCGACCATTGATTGATTATTCAGGGCGTTTATAGACAGTTCGGCCGTCGTCGAAATGAAGTAGGAGTGCTGCCTTTTATGTAACTCAATCTCCGGATAGCCGTGTTCCTGCATCATCTCTTCTTCATCCGTGAAATGCTCTTTCGCGTATTTAAGCATTTCCGTCAGTGTCTCCGTAACCAGCTTTGAATCTGAGGATGCGGCGGAGCGTTCGATGAATTTATTGATAATTTCAAACAGGTGCCGGTGTTGACGGTCCACTTTCTCAACCCCCAAGCTGTATTTATCTGTCCAGAGAAACTTTTCCATTTTAACCCCCTTGGTTTAAAATGAGTTCATTGGCCCCGGCCATTGGGATACCACCAATGCTTACTGTATCTGTTTTATCGGCGTTCAAAACCCCGGAGGTTACTACTTTTTGATGCTTTCCCCCCTGCCCTCCGTCCCAAATTAAAACACCATCGCGAAGCGAATCCACAACTAAAAACTCAACACTTAAAACTCTTTATTCCGTCCTGTGTCTTCCGCAACT
>CAZQWM010000080.1:0-5398 GCA_964597035.1 uncultured Pirellulales bacterium | reverse complement strand
TTTATCGGCTCATTGAAAAGCTCGAAGAGGACGTGTGTATCGTCGGCAAATCTCGGCGCTATGAACTCCCAAAACGCACTCGTATCGTCAACTCTTTCATCGGTGTTGTTCATATCATGCCAGTCTATGATGGCGTAGATTTGCTTTTCGGCGCAGTAATCGACAGTCTCCCTGAGAAGGTCATAAAAAACCTCATTTGCCGGGTCGTTGACATCTTCCGGGTTGAATGTAATAGGACTATAGCTGTAAAGAGGCGACTCATGCGGACAAACCGGTATCCTGAGGACTTCGGGGTACCAGCCCGGCGAGTCACCATTGGGGTCATCCTTGTTCGTGATACGGTCAATCAGATTAGTGACGCCACCATGCCCGACTTCGGTAGCGCCTAAATCAATCATTGAGATACCTCTGAGGACGACAACGTCCCCGTTCGGGTCTTTGATTCTATTTCCATCCACGTGCAACCAGGGCGGCGGAACGGCAGGAGGCGCATTTGTCGTAGTAAAGTGCCACACGTCACCCTTCCAGGGACTGTCAGCGTTAGCATCGTTTACCTCATCGACTCTCCAGTAGTAATCAACACCCGTCAGCTCTGTCAAAATCTGGTAGTTTGGCTCGGTTGTGCTGCCAAGATAGATGCCAGCAGTGGCTGTATTGGCGTCATTCACTTCATCATAGTCAGTTCCCAAATAGACGTCGTGGCCGTTGACGTCGGCAGCCCATTGCCCGGTTTCCCAGCTCAATAACGGAGTCGTATTCACATCAGTCTCACCATCCCACGGGCTCGGTTTATATGCTTTACCGTTATAAGGCGTCCCATATATCCCTATCACGCAATCCCGACTTCCATCGGCAAGCTGGGAACGGAAGTTCCGCGTATCCGACGGCCCCGGCTCGGTTGGGACGTTTGGGTCAGTCCTGCTATAGGGACACTCGTATCCATCACCAGGGATATATGTGCTAACTGGGCCGCTGCCTCTATTCCAGTAGAATGTGCTGCCTCCAGAGGAAGGCCCCCAAATCTCAAATGCGTACATATGATTGGGTTCAAGAGGCACAATGTCGTCACCAGTGAAGGATAATGATACGAACTTCTCACTGCTCACGGGAGACGTGAATGAGCAGTTATCAAAGAGGTCTGTGTTTGGGTCTGGACCTTCTGTACCCGGCGTGTAAGAGCCGGGAATACTGTTTGAGCCGGTAATATCGAAAAGGTGCATAGTAAAAACTTCCGCCGGATATGTACCCCCGGGGCCGACAATCACAATTTTGGTCAGGGCAAAACCTCTGTTTGCAGGGACAGTAAAGGTTTGGCTGATGCCTCGGCCGTTGATAAAATTCTCTCTAACCTTATCGCCGCCCTCCAAGTAGTTAGGGTCTGAGTATGTTACTACTTGAGGTGTATCCGGACCGGGCCAGGAATGCGCCATAGCGCTTGCCGTAACGGTTACATCTGCGTAAATCGGCGTTGTTGAGCAAAGAAGCATACCCACCATTACAAACTTGCAGACTCCGGCGTAAACAGATGTCATGGAACAGTCCCCACAAGAGCTCTTTTTTAAGCTCGACTCCATCGTTCTAGCCCTTCAAAAATCTGGATATACCCTCAACACAACCGTTTCCGGCGTTCTACGAACAGTGAAACCTCCGCTGGCTTACGCAGGGACTAATTAACTGTTGCCCGACCTATCGAAACTCAGGAAGAATGCCTTATGGCACAGTCACCTCCTCAGTTTCGTCGAACGAAGCAAAGCTCAAGCCGAAGTCCACATCGCCTGAAGTAGCACTGAGCTCGGCGTATCTCGCATTTATGATAAAGGTGCACTTGTCCAAATTGATATTCGCGCTCATCAGGGCGCCTGCAACCGGGATATTTTTGCACTTGTACAGATTCCCGGATTTATATGTAAAACCTCCCGCCGGTATGGTGAAGGTCTGGGAGCCCCATGTAACGACAACATCCTCGTCGACCAGATTCGGCTCACTGTCATTAATATCCTCTACCGCAACGTCACCTCTGACGTATAACGAATCTGCGTAGGGTTTGCTCCTGTCCCTGACCTTTGCCTTTGTTACTACGAGCGTGTCTTCGTAAGTTCTCATAAGGCGTGTCGGGATTATCCTGCGTGCGCCATTCACTACTGTCTCGCTGGCTTCGCCGGACATCAAATAGTCACCCAGTGTGATGTCCAGCCGAAGCGGGCAGGCCAGGCCCGTCAGGTTAACGTCCTTTGCCTTTATCACAAAAGTCCGCTTGTTGAAATTGAGTTTCAAGGAAGTAATGGCCCCTTCACCGCCTCTCGGAATCTTGTACTTGTACTTAAAGATTTGGTCGGCCACATCGCACACATCGAAGTTGTTGGTCTCCGCGTAAATCACATTTCCATCGGCCGAAACAATGTTGACGTCGAACTGGCCTATATCATTAAGGTCCGGGTAAAAGCTTGAGAATGTCCCGGATGCCCTGAAGTAATCGTGTCCCTGGACCTTGCCGGCCTTTACGTTGCACTTGTTGAATGTCAAAGCACCGCTGTTGGCCGTGGTAAACTGCCACACGTCACCTTTCCACTCGTTTCCGTCGTTGACCTCATCGACTCTCCAGTAGTAATCCGCATAACCGTCCAGAACCGTCGTAACCTGGTAGCTGGCGTCGGTTGTTACACCCATATATATGCCGGCCGTGGAGGTATTGGCGTCATAAACATCATTATAATCGGTTCCAAAATATAATTCGTGGCCGTTGGCGTCCTGCACCATGCGCCCCGGCATCCAAGAAAGGGTTGGGATTAAACTGACGTCTGTTTCGCCGTCGGACGGACTCGGTTCATATGCTTTTAACGGCTTCACGAACTTTGCATTGTCAAAGTAAAAATCAGTCTGGCCACTTCCGCTATTCAGTGAGAAAATTATCTGAATATAGTCGGGACTGGCGCTAAGGGCATCACGGAAAGTAGTGTAGTCTATCTCTATGGTCGTCGTCCGTTCAGCAGAGCCATCCCAAAAGTCATAATGGGATACGGGTGTAGAGCCGCCCACTTCGGTCCAGCCGGCACCCGGGCCATTCATGTAAATCTGGTAAATCTCATTCCAGCCCCCGGTCGTGCCAGCCGCGACCGAATAGTCGATCGCAAAGACATTGTTGGCCAAAAAATCAGCTCTTTGGGCAGAACTCAACGATATAGCGAGACACTGACCATAAGAAGCACCCATACCATCCTTCACCACCTTCAGGGAATTGCTTCCCAGAGTGGCGCCTACTGTCTCTCCGAAGATGTACTCGGCGTTATGGCTGGGGTCAGCGACGGCAATCGAAACTCCACTAACCCAGTCAATCCATCCATCGCCAGTGCTATCCTCCCAATTGCCTATGACGTCAGCATAGCCGTTGGAAGCCACGCCCAATACTACTAACGCGAGACAAATTATACCCAACCTGTGTATAATCCCAATCTCACTCCTCTCGATAGCAGTTCTATCAGACGGGGTGCAAACAGCTTTGCCGGAACATCTAATAAGAAACATCTCCTTTGTCTTGGGATTCATTGCCGTAATCTCCAAAAAATCAATTTAACTTCCGAGTCCAATTCGAAAAGACGATGATAAACGCCTTCTAACCAACGCTCGCCTTATAAATACAAATGGGCAGACCTATTACGGCGTCCGCCCCACCGCCACAATCGATTTTGGGGTTTCTACTTCCTCTACCCATAGTATAGTATCGGGAGTTTTGCCGCCGAACTTAAACCTAAATTTAATGCCCCACGGCAGGTTAAGGTCATATAATCTCGTGGAAATCGGTGAGGGACGGGCTTAACCACCGGGGCGGCCAATGCCTGTTTAGGGCAGGTTAACCCGCCTATGGCAGGTTAAGTTCGTCTGTCTCGTCGAACGCGGCGAAGCTCAAGCCAAATTCGACTGCCCCTGAAGTAACATCGAGCGAGGCCTTCTTGACCACAATCGCAAATTTGCATTTATCAAGGTCGATTTTACCGGACACTTGTCCACCTTCTGCTACGCTGACCTTTGAGCATTTATAGGACTTGCCTCGCTTGGCTACGAAACTGCCCTGCGGAATTGTAAACGTCTGTTCGCCCCAGGTCAGAACAACTTCTTCGTTAGCCAGGTCCGTATCATCGATTGCCTCGACGGCTATCTCGCCTTTGACCGAGAGCGAATCGGACGATGGTTTACTACTGCTCTTGGCCTTTGCTTTGCTGACGTTAAGAACATCGTCATACGTCCGCATCAGTCGAACCGGGATGGTCTTGCTGCCGTTGACAACACTCTCGGCAGCAACACCTGGCAGCAGGTAATTACCCATCGTAATCTGCAACTGCACCGGACAGGTCAAACCCGTCAGGTCTATATTCTTCGCCTTTATCGTGAACTTTTTCTTGTTGAAATCGATTTGAAGCGCGTTGATAGCCCCGGAAGCCCTGTTGCTGTATTTAAATTTCCCTTTCTTGACGTCCGCGGAATCGAAATCGACGGACTCAGTGTAAATCACGTCGTTGGCGCCGGAGATGATGTTAACGTCTATCTGTGTTATCCCATCGAAGCTCGGCGGCGAAGAGGCGAATGTTGCAGCGGCCTGGAAGCTATCCTGTCCCTGGACTTTTCCGGCCTTTATGGTATTCTTTGTAATCGTAACGCTTACAGTTTGCAGACCCTGGTCATCCTCGCTTTCGACCTGTGCACCGCCTGTCAGTGCCCAGGTCGAGAAGTGGTTCACCTGCACAGTCACGGTGTTGGCGTCTTTATCCACAGTGAAGCTCTCGACCTTTGTCCAGAAGTTGGTCGTTGTTGAGAAGTATGCCGGAGCAATGTCATCCTCGGTCAGCCCCGCTTCGTTGAGGTCCGCGGCGTCATATTTGAAGGTCAGCAGGACGTTGGTATTGAAGTTGTCGGTGATTTTGTTTCCCGTCGATTGTTCGGAAATTGAAATTGCGTATCCCCAGCCGATTGGCTTGTCGGTTGCCGTTCGCTGGAGCGAATCCACAAGCGGCGAGAACGATATAGCAACCGTATCATCACTTGGTATAGCACCGGCGGGTATGTCGATTCGCGTGCCGTCCTGAAGAGTATATGACCATCCGACGTTCGGGTCAAAGGTAGTCGATTTGGCTGGAGGCAGTGTCTTGCTGGCCTGCTGCACTCGAAGGTTCGCCGTGGCCGTCGAAGACGTCATCGACAAGCGTTTAGGTCGAGCTGAGTGATAAAACGTTGCCTCTTCGCTGGGATGATATACCGCCTCGACATGCCAGGTCGTGCCCTGAGTTACGTTCATCGTATACTCGCCGTCATCATTGGCCATCGCACCCGCGTGCTGACCATTGTCCGACCAGGCGTTAACCCAGGCCATCGGGCACGGCACGTTTGTATCGCCGTCAACGTAGTA
>CAZQWM010000079.1:0-5410 GCA_964597035.1 uncultured Pirellulales bacterium | reverse complement strand
AGCGAGCATTAACTGCCTCATCGACATCAGGCGGCTCAGTAACCGACCCCGGCGAAGGCAGCTTCGATTACGACCATGATACGGTGGTTGATATAGTTGCTGGCGCCGATTTGAATTATCACTTCGTCAACTGGACCGGCACTGCCGTTGATAACGGCAAGGTAGCTGACCCGAATGCCGAATCGACTACGGTAACAATGGACGCCGATTACTCAGTCGTCGCCAACTTCGCAATTGACCAGCGAGCGTTGACAAGCTCATCGACAGCCGGCGGCTCAGTAACCGACCCCGGCGAGGGCAGCTTCGATTACGACCATGATACGGTAGTTAATATAGTTGCCGGTGCCGATTTGAATTATCACTTCGTGAACTGGACGGGCACTGCAGTAGATAACGGCAAGGTAGCCGATGCGAATGCGGCCTCGACAACGGTAACAATGGACGCCGATTACTCAGTCGTCGCCAACTTCGCAATTGACCAGCGAGCGTTGACAAGCTCATCGACAGCCGGCGGCTCAGTAACCGACCCCGGCGAGGGCAGCTTCGATTACGACCATGATACGGTGGTTGATATAGTAGCTACGGCAGATTTGAATTATCACTTCGTGAACTGGACCGGTACGGCGGTAACGGCCGGCAAGGTTATTGACCCCAACGCAGCAATCACCGATATGCTAATGGACGCCGACTATACGGTAGTTGCGAATTTTGAACCAGACGTTGAATTTCTTGGTTCGTGGGTCTCCGGACTTACACATACTAAGGAAGCAGGTTCAAACCGTGCTCTGATATTTTTTGTTCACGCCGAACATAACGCTGTTGTTGACATCAGCTCTATAACATACGGCGGCCAGCCAATGACCCTGGCAATTGATGCGAATGCCGGAACAACCGATGCTCAGGCATACGTTGCGGCTTATATCCTCGACGAAGCCGGTATAGCCGCCGCAACCGGCGACACATTTGTTCCTGTGTGGAGGAGCACAACGCCTCTTGAGTACTCATACGCCAGTGTATTTCTTTCCAATGTCAATCAGACATTTCCCATCGGAGCGACTGCCGTTAACGGTTCTACAAGTGAGAATCCAACAATCACAACTGCTGCCCTTGCCACAGAGAATGGTGATATGGTTATAGCTGCTGCGACGGCTGGTTTCACGGGAGACTATACGCTGAATAATGGTTTCAGCAAAGGTTACGAAAATGATATGTCAACATCTGTCGGCACAGCCGGTTACAAATCCGCCAATGGTGCCAATGAAACACCACGCGTAACACACACGGGCGAGTGGTTAAACCGTCAAGTGATTCTTGGTTTTGTAGTTCAGAGGATAGAATTTATTCGCACACTAACCACTTCCTCAACAGTTGGAGGTTCTGTTACCGCACCAGGTGAGGGTGACTTCCAATACCATAAAGGCTCCAATATAACTATCGTTGCTACGACTGATTTGAATTATCACTTCGTCAGCTGGACGGGTACGGCAGTATCGTCTGGTGTGGTCGCTGACCCCAATTCAGCGACTACTATCGTTACTGTTGACGCTGATTATACCGTAGTAGCCAACTTTGCTATCAATCGGTACACCATAACAGCATCAGCTGATGCAAATGGAACCATTGACCCAAACGGAGCCATTATTAAAAATGGCGGCCAAGACCAGCTATTTGTAGCAACAGCAAACTCAGTGTATATGGTAGACACATGGTACCTAGACGGTAACCCTGTTCAGTACAGCAGTAATGCTTATCTACTGAGCAATATTCAGTCTAATCACACTGTCTATGTCACTTTCGCATTTCCAAAGGACGATTTCAATGACAACAGGCGAGGTGCGATTTGGCGAATGTCGGCGGATAATTCTGAAAGTACCTGGCTGGTTGAAGATGCTAACCGATTGAATATCAGATCTATCGGTGGCTCAAATTCTGCTTTGTATTCAGCTAATGGGTGGAAGTTTGACACTTCAAAAGATTTCGAAGTCAAGGTTGACTTCCACTACAGCGATACCAACAATAACGAAGGCTGGGTCGAGATGTCTCTTCAACACAGCGAAGATAATCACGTCTCGCTCTCGGCTGGCTTTGATGGTAACGAAGCATACTTCTACTATGAAAAAGCTGTTGACGGTAATGTAATATATGAACAGGTCACAAGGACTTCAGATGACGGCACATTATATATTTCCTACGACGCCGGCCTGGATGAATTGTATTTAAGTTCCACTGGATATGGCTCCAGCAATACATGGAAGGTAATAACAGGTTTGTTAGCTGGGCAGTGGTCCTCTGAAGCGCTCAGTATAGCGATTGGAGGTGGTTCGGACCTTGCGATTCTCGAACAGGGTGAAGCTTATCTCGATAACTTTGAATTTAGCAAAATATCCTCGCTTTTGGGATGGTCACCGGCAACAGACCTTGATGGCAATGGCTTCATCGAGTTGTATGACCTTGAGATACTGTGTGAGAATTGGCTGGGTACGGATGAAGGTGATATTAATAATAACGGGATTGTTGACTTCTATGACTTTGCCGAGTTTAGTCTGGCATGGTAGGTTTTAGTAGAGGATTGGAGGGCAACAAAAGGCCTATGCCGAGCGATACTCCTGTGCAGGCCTCTTTCTATTTTTAGGAGTTTTCCCAGTAAGCTGCTAATCAAACGAATCATGGAAAAGCAGCAGGGTAAAAAACCGGCCCGAGCATCTTTTCAGAGCTCAATTGGAATATAAAAGTCTATTTCTAACGTAATTGCCTTTAACAAAAGAACTTATATCAGCAGACCTGACGGGAGAATCCGCATCTTCGGAAAATTACAAAAATGCTAAAAACAACACCCTTGACGTGGTTATCTAAATATACTACAATCCTTCATATGCTATGACAGGAAGTTCATAGGAGGTTTGGTGAAAAAAGTGTCTTATTACAGCTATTGCTTTTGCGAGCGTGAAGCTGAAGGCTGTCTTGCTCAGTTTCTACGCTTAAAAACACCCACCATCGCATTAACTAAAACCGCCAGAGAACCAAAGCCGTTACGTGCTTTGGTTTTTATTTTATCAAGGATGAAAAGCAAGGGCGAATGGATGACAAGCACGGGTATGTCGTAACGTACCCAATTTAGCCATATCCACACGCCTTCCCACAAGGATGTATGTGATAGTTATGCGCATATTGCGCATCAGGAAAGATATAACAAGGCAAGATATAAAATTTTCATCTTCGAAAATGAAGGAGGAAAGAGTGATGAAACAGTTAACACCAACAAAGGCAAAGGTAACAGTCGGTCTGTTGTTCGTGATTAGTCTCCAGATTCTGGCCGCATCGGCCTTTGCACAGAGCTTTCACTTCACAATATCGGGCGATATGCGTGACGAGCACGCAACCTTTGGCCGAGTCTGCCAGTCGATTAATAACATACTCGGTGACCCGGGAGTTTTCCACATCTCGCCCGGAGATCTCGATAACCCGGACGACGACCAGGGCATCCCCCAGAATCGTGCTGTTATAGATACCTACTTTGGCTCGGACTACATCTGGTACCCTCTTGTCGGTAATCATGATGCTGAAACTTCTGGGGATATGCAATGGCTGCGGGAGGAATATACCGATGGCCACAACGGAAGGGCTCCATTGAAGGACATTTTCCCCACCAACGAAGGTCCTCCCGGAAGCGAAGAAACAACATACTCCTGGGACTATGGCAACGCGCACTTTGTCGCGCTGAACATTTACTGGGACGGCGTGTCTGACGATAACCCGACCGGAGATATAATACCGGCATTGCGCAAATGGGTGGCAAATGACCTGGCGGCTACCAAAAAGCCATTTATCTTTGTTTTTGTTCACGAGCCGGTCTTCCCTTACAATCATCACTACGGTGATAGTCTCGATGCAAATACAGTCAGCCGGGACGCCTTCTGGTCGCTTTTGGAAAGTGAAAAAGTGTCGGCTGTCTTCTGCTCACATTCACACTATTACTCCAAGCATCAAGGCGGGGGTGGACCAGCACCCGATTACCCCGGGCACACCTACTGGTACCCTGAGCATGACAGCTGGAGAACACAGGACCCAAATGTTGCTGGTTTGTATGGTAAGGTCTGGCATATAGATATTGGCAACTCAGGGAAAAACCCAGGCGGTATCAAAGCAGGTCCCACTTCTGGTGACTACCTTCCTGAAGAACTATGGTACAATGGTGTGACCTTTGTCGATGTTGTTGTGGATGAGGAAGTAGCGACGATCAACATATATCGTGACCCCCGTGATGGTAGAGTAACGCAAAGTCCGCTTTTGGGAACGTACACTGAGTTCAGTCTGGTCGATAGCGTAACTGTTTTAGGCGATTTTATCGCTTACAATGACTGTGTATTTGACCCCGGACTGGTCGCCACCGGCACAGACCCGTGCGAAAATAGTGTGCATTACGGAGATACAAACCATATCACGGTTTTTGGAATCGGTACTGTTGATACAGCACAACAACCTCCGGGCGTGGGGTATTCTGCTTCGTCCGGCGAATTGATAGACTACACCACCGGCGAAGGCACGGGTGTGACAGCCACGCTGACACAGAATGGCGGCGTGAATTGGCAGCCAATGGTCGGATGCACCTCAAGCACAAACTGTTGGACCGGCGGCTACGATACCGCCATAGGCACGGATGCCTATAACACGTTCCACGGAATTGCTGATATGACCGGCACCATTTACTATGCCAGCAGCGCTGGCTGGTATGTTGATGTGGATTTCACCGGCCTGGACCCCAATAAGACATACACCTTTGCCACGTCCGCCTCGCGGGCCAAAGGCACCACAGATGGCGAGCCCAACGCCTATCTCAACAGGTGGACCATATATACCATCTCCGGCATAGACACCGCCGCCAATGCCAGCACAGCCGGCACACAGGAATATCTGGGCAATCCCTATTCGGTGTGGTTCAACACAGGAGAAAATCACAAGGAAGGTTATGTGGCGAGATGGGTGGGAATTCATCCGGGGTCTGATGGTGCCTTCAAAGTCCGCGCGGAAGCAAACCCGGATTCTGAGAGTGGTTATAAGGCGTACTCGTTTGACGTCTTTATGCTTAAGGAAGAGCCGATGGTCCCGGACGACGACCCGCCAACACCGAACCCGATGACCTGGTCAACGGTACCAACAGCGGCAGGTTCAAGTTCGATTACGATGACAGCCACGACTGCTACAGAGCCTAATTATCCGCCCGTTCAATATTATTTCGAATGCACAAACTATGGCGATGCCAACAGCGGTTGGCAGACAAACCCGACCTATGTGGCTCAGGACCTTAATCCTTCAACCTTATATACGTTCAGAGTCAAGGCACGCGACAACGCTCCTGCCCAGAACGAGACCGGATGGTCCACCGCTGAATCCGCGACCACACCTGTCCAAC
>CAZQWM010000078.1:0-5576 GCA_964597035.1 uncultured Pirellulales bacterium | reverse complement strand
AAAAACATTTCAATTATCGGCGACGGCGCTATGGGCACCGTCCTCGCATTTGAGCTTGCAAAGGCCGGGAACCTGATGTATCTTAAAGACCGACCAAAAACGCCAATTAACCGGGTATCACAAAAGACAATGCCATGATAACAAAAGAACAAATTATCAAGACATTAGCTAGCAATGGGCCGGAACTGCAGAGCCGTTTTAAGGTCCGCAAAATGGCCCTGTTCGGCTCATACGCCAGAGGTGACCAGAAGGCCGACAGCGACGTGGATATTCTCGTCGACGTGGACCCTTCAATAGGCCTCGACTTCGTAACGCTGGCGGAAAAAATCGAAAAACTGCTCGGCGTCTCAGTCGACCTCGTCTCCAGCCGGGCCGTCACTTCCAGAGTTATGAAATTCATTGAGCCGGAACTAATCTATGTCTAAACGACCCATCGAACTGTTATTGAATGATATCATTGAGGCCATTGACAGGGTCGCTCAATATACGATGGGCTTGTCTCTCGACGCCTTCTCAAAAGACCGAAAAACCATCGACGCCGTAGTCAGGAATCTGGAAATCATAGGTGAGGCCGCTAATCGACTGCCGGACGACTTTAAGGAAAAACATTCGAACGTTGAATGGCACAAGGTCGTCGGATTGCGTCACAGAATCGTTCACGAATATTTCGGTATTGACTTGCAGATTATCTGGCAAATCATTAGTGCGGATCTGCCTGCGTTGCGTCAAACCTTATCCCGGCTATAGACAATCCGACTATGTTCAAAAACATTTCAATTATCGGCGACGGCGCTATGGGCACCGTCCTCGCAATGCTCCTTGCGGACAGACGCACTCCTGTGCGAATCTGGGGCTACGACAGCGAGCAACTGGCCGCGATGGCAAAGGCCCGCGAAAATAAAAAATTCCTCCCCGGCTACAAAATCCCCGAACAAGTTGTTTTCGAATCCGACGACCAAAAAATTATGGCCGGAGCCGATTTAATCGTCTCAGCCGTCCCTTGTCAGTATATGCGTAGCGTCTGGACACGTCTCAAAAACTACGTCCCCAAAGACGTCCCAATCTGCTCCGTTGCCAAGGGTATCGAGAATAAAACCCTTCAACGCCCCACACAAATCATCGCCGATTGCATCGGCCAACACAACTCACAACGCTTGGCAGCCCTGTCAGGCCCGACCATCGCCGATGAGCTTGCACGCAAGCTCCCCGCCACCGCCTGCGCCGCCTCCGCCGACGAACAGCTTGCCCGGAAAATCCAGCATACCTTCAGCACTCCCTGGTTTCGAATCTATACCAATACCGACATCGTAGGCGTCGAGTTGGCCGGCGCAATGAAGAATATTATCGCCATCGCCGCTGGCATCATCGACGGCATCGGCGCAGGCGACAACGCCAAGGCCGCACTGTTATGCCGCGGACTAGCCGAAATCAGCCGGCTGGGTATGGCTATGGGTGCAAGGCCGCAAACTTTCGCAGGCCTGACCGGCCTCGGCGACCTCGTAACAACCTGCATCTCACCATCAGGCCGAAACCGCTCCTTCGGCGAACGTGTCGGCCGGGGACAGAAACCGCAACAAGCCGAGCACGATACTGAATCCGTTATCGAAGGTATTGCCACCTGCAAATCCGTCGTCGAGGGCCTCGTAGCCAAACAGGGCGTCGAGATGCCGATTACCCAAGCCGTTTACGACGTCCTGTTCAAAGACAAGAGCGTCGCTGATGCCATTACCGACCTTATGACCCGCCGACTCAAACCCGAACTCACTGACTAACTTTCTCGTGTGTGCTTGCCTTGTGGTGAGCTTGTTTATCCTGAGCTTGCCTGCGGTGAGCTTCGCCGAAAATGCCAGTGGTGAGTAAACCTGTCTTGAGCGTAGTTGAAAGAGTCGAACCACCTGCACTGAGTTCGTTTATCCTGAGCTTGCCTGCACTGAGCTCCGTCGAAGTGTCGAAGGAGTCGAACCACCGATTAATCCCTCCCTAGCTTGCGAATCACTAATTCACCGAATACCAAACCAACCGACCCTCCCCATTTAATTTGAGAAACCCTGACTGCTAACTGCTTAAAAAGTCCATAGTCCTTTTGACTAATCAAAAGGACTAGAAAGCCCACTCTAACTAGGCCTGAAAACTCTTGACCGTGAAATCCAATTTAGCCCAACCCATAACTGACCTCAAGCGTGTCAGCGAATCAATTTCAGTCTGTCATACCCATGAATCCCCCTCCAACTGACCTAACCGACCGTTGCTCCGTCCTGGCCGCCCAACAAACGCTCGACCGACAGTGTGACTGCGAATCCTTTATTCGGCCATCCCGTTATTCCCTCCCCCCGCCAATTGAGCTAACCACTCTTATGATCCGCCGACTAAAGCTCAAACTCACTGATTATTAGCTTAGTACATCGCAGACTAGACAATCATCCGTGAAAAGCTCTTGCTTTTCAATCTCGCTTTGTTATTATGTTTTACAAACTCACGGGCGGTTAGCTCAGTTGGCTAGAGCGCAAGCTCGACACGCTTGAGGTCACAGGTTCGAGCCCTGTACCGCCCATTGGCCCAAATCTTCTGCACACCCCGGCACAAAAACCATATTTTTCCGCTCTCTGCTCCCACCTAAACCGTTTGCCCATTTGTTTTTGAGCTTTCGGTCCTTTGAGGTTTTGGTCCTTTAGCATTAAGGCCTTTTGTCTGCCGGAGACTGCTTCGTCCCACGGTCCGCCAGAGGCGGGTAATCCTCGCAATGACTCTTCTTCGCTTCCTCCTGCGCTAAAGCTATAGAGGGCAGAATCGCTACGAAGGGTAAACCCCTCAATGAATTAAAGGACTAAGTTTCCTATGGGCTAAATTCTATAATGAGATTACATCGGCCATCAAAGGCAGCATCGCAATGACGGCAAGCGAAGAGCAGGCGTAGCGGTATTTTGACCTTTTGCGCATTTGCTTTTCGAGCTTTCGACACTTTACCATTAACCTCCATTGTCTGTTAGTAACTACTTCGTCCAGCTGAGGTGACCTCGCAATGACGGCAAGCGAATGGCAGGTGCAGCGGTATTTTGACCTTTTGCGCATTTGCTTTTCGAGCTTTCGGCACTTTAGCATTAACCTCCATTGTCTGTTAGAAACTACTTCATTCGTCCAAGGTGGCCTTATAACGACAGTAAGCGAAAATCAGACACAACAATTTTTGAAGGCTTACTCCTTTTTGGTGCTTTGGCTTTTTGTTTTATTGGTTTTTTGCTATCTTACATATTTTGCCTTTTGGTTTTTGGACTTTTTGCCTATGCCCTATTGGGTTTTTGGTCTGGATTTGGCGGATACGGGGGTGGAAACGCTGCTAATCTAATAGTGTAAAAATGGCGATATATATGTATAATCCCATCCCAACGGCAAACAGTGAAGAGGGTAAACAGCAGTGAAAAAACCGGCGCAATATATACAAGCTATATGTGTATCGGCCATCGTGCTATTAAGCCCCCTTACGCTCAGGGTCAGGAGTCGTTGTCGTTATACTGGGGAAATGACGGGACGTTTCTGAAGCCCAACGACCGGGCCGACAGGCATTATACCGACGGGCTGAAAGTCGTTTTCACGCATCAGCCGGACTGCAACTTTCTCAGGGCGTTCGGAAACTGGAACAATTTCGCCGAAGGAGACGAGGACGTTAACACAGCAGTCGGTTACTTCGCGGCGCATCACATATATACGCCCGACCACGTTGGACGGCCTGGAGAAAGAGGCGACACAGACCGGGTATTCGCGGGGTGGCTGTATGGCGGGATATTCGCGCAGAGGGCGAAGACAAACGAGATGGAACACTTCGAGCTGAATATGGGAGTGATAGGGCCTTCGTCACAGGCGGACGAGGTGCAACGTATAGTTCACGACCTTGTTCGCGCGGAGGCACCGATGGGGTGGGAGCACCAGCTCGATGATGAGTTCGCGGTTGATTTTATGTGGTTTAAGAAACAGCGTTTCGACATAGGGCCAATCAGGCGGACGTCGAATTTCGATACTCATTTGGAGTATGGATTCACGGCCGGCTCGGTTCATCGCAACGCAAATCTCGGGCTGACAGTGCGGATTGGCGGCAAGGTGTCTGTTTTCTTTTTGCTGTTTTGCCATTTTGGGTTTTTGGCTTGGGTTTGCCAGATACAGGGGAGCGAACACCGCTAATCTTCACGAGCAAAACGGCCGATATACATGATACTTCCATACCACGCCGAGAGAGGGTAAATTAGGCAGATGGCAGTGAAAACATCGAGGCACTATACAAGGATTCTGTGTGCCTGGCTTGTCGTCGTTACAGCCGGACAAGCTACGGCTGGCCAGTCGGCTGATTCGAACGACTTCCTCCACTTGGAGGAATTGCTGAAGCTAATACCGCTGCCGCCGAAGAACAGCACATTTACGGTATACTGGGAAAACGACGGGACATTTCTGAAGCCCATCGGTCGGTCCGACCGGCATTACACGGACGGAATACGACTTGTGTACACACATCAGCCCGACTGGAACTGGCTGAAGGACTTCTCAAGGTGGAACAACTTCGCCGACGGCAACGAGGCAGATACTGCGATGGGGTACTTTTTCGGGCAGAACATGTACACGCCGGACCATGCAGATGCACCATCGAAAAGAGGCAAGCATGACCGCGTTTTCGCTGCACGGATTTATGGCGGGGTTTTCGCGCAGCGAGCCAAGAAGGATGAGATGGAACATTTCGAGCTGAGTATGGGCGTGATAGGTCCGTCGGCGCTGGGTGGCGAGTTGCAGACTTTTATCCATCAGCTTGTCGACCAAGCGGAGCCAAACGGGTGGAAAGACCAGTTGGATGATGAATTCGCGGTTGATTTTCAATGGTTTAAGCGACAACGGCCTGAAGGTCTGCCATTTGGTCAAACGCCGGAGTTTGATTCGTATCTGGAATACGGCTTCAGGGCCGGGTCGGTGTTTCGCAACGCGAATTTAGGACTGATATTCAGACTGGGTGAAAACCTGCCGAATGATTTCGGTCCGGGGCGATTGGAAGCGCCGTACTGCGCGACAGGGCCAATCGGTGAAAAGCATTCATATCTTTATTTTTTCGGCAGGGCAAGCGTCAAATTTGTGCAATACGACCGGTTTTTGACGGGGCTTGATGCCGAGCCGTTTGTGGGACAATTCCAGGTCGGCGTGGTGTGGCGGTATAAGTCTTTTCAGGTGAGTTACTCGCAGACCTTTCTGACACGCGAATACAAGGAACAGCCGGATACGGATTCGTACGCTGCCCTGAATCTTAGCTATCGATTCTAACCACAGATTCCACAGATTTCGCCACAAAGGCACTAAGGCACGAAGGGATAAATAGCGCATCGCGTATGGCGGGTAGCGGATGGGGAAGAGTTCAAAGCTTAAAGTCAAAAGCTAAAAGCCATAACCAAGAGCTGAAAACTTTTTTAGCCACAGATTACATCCGCCTCGCCCCTAAGGGACGGGCGAGATCTCGCCAAATGGCGGACAGAGAACGCAGAGATTTAGCCACGAAGTCACCAAGACACGAAGAATTTTTCTAGTCACAGAGAACACAGAGAATTTGC
>CAZQWM010000077.1:0-5578 GCA_964597035.1 uncultured Pirellulales bacterium | reverse complement strand
GTATTAAACATTTGTATTAAACAAACGTTCAGCAAAAGCGCGCATGTCGAAAACCCTTAGAAGCCGACTTTTTTAAAAATTTTTTTACTCCCTTCCCTACAAGCACTTAAGTGCATTTCGGCCCTTCGATTTATATCAGGAAATCCCTTAGTTTTCGACAAAAGCGCGCAAGTTCGCGCCATAGGATGGAGAGACCTTTAGGGTCTTGGTTAGCCCCGCCTCCCGTGGGCGGGGCAAATTTAGCCCCTCGGAGCGCAGCGCAGATCCCCGAGTGCTGCCCTCTTGGCCTTGAACAGGGGACCCAGGGGTTAGTCCCGCCAAAGGCGGGCAGAATGGTTTGAAGTTGATGACAAGGAACAATGAACTTTGAACTCTGAACAATGAACAACAATGGAGGGTATTCTTATGGTCACTATCAATATTGCCTTGAAACTGCCGTTATGCATCGACCGTATTTTGGTCTGGCCGCTACTGCTCTATCGCCGCCTCCGTTATGGCTATCCGTTTCGCAGAATCCCGCTCGGCTCAGGCCTTTTCACCATCGTTGATTCGGAGGACTTCTACACCTTCAACAAATATCGCTGGTGTGCCAAGGTAAATGGCCCGCGCATCTACGCCGTTCGCCTCGTCAGCTCCTCAAATAACAGGACCAGAATCCTTTCCCTGCACCGCGAAATTTTGAATCCTCCTTCCCGCCTGCTGGTCGACCATCGAAACCGCAAATCGCTCGACAATCGCCGCGCCAATCTCCGCTGCGCCACCCACTCACAGAACCAGTTCAACAAATCCAAGACAACTAAGAAAACCACCTCCAGATACATCGGCGTCTTTTTGGAAAAACGCTCTAACCGCTGGGTCGCCAGAATCGTGCATCATAAAAAAAGAATATGGCTCGGCCGGTTCGACTCCGAAATCGACGCCGCTAAGGCCTACGATAAAGCCGCTCTTAAATACCACGGCGAGTTCGCTCGATTAAATTTCTCGGAGTGAAATTTATCCGCCATTCGTTTGGCGGAAGAAGATCCTCGTAGCGTAGCGCAGATCCCCGCATGCTGTTAGCGGGGACCCATGTTATCCGGGGCCCAGATTGTCATTCCCGCGGAAGCGGGAATCCAGTTTGTCATTGCAGACGCAGCGAAGGTCCTCGGATTTAGCTCCTTAGCTTGCCCCAGCATGTCTTAGGCCGGGGGGCTTCTGCCGGGGACCCATAAAATGTTTAGACCCCAATCCTGCCGTATGGGATTGGGGGTTATATGTATTCCCGCCGAAAGATGTGTTTTTATCCAATCTCAAATCCTTTTCTTTCCTCCCCGTTTCTGCCGGGCCTTTATCCGGGACCTGGGCAGCCGGGGGCCCCAAAGTTGAATATACGCATTTTGTTGCATTCCTTTCGCAGGGCCATTCCAGTAATCAGGGTTGTATCCTCCTGTGCCCCTGTTGAGCTTCGTCGAGCTATTTCGCCTTAAGGATATCTCGAATCTCACCCAGCAGGGTCTCTTCTTTGCTCGGTGCCGGCGGTGCGGCTGGGGCTTCCTTCTCTTTCCTCTTGGTGGCGTTCATCACCTTGATTACCATAAAAATCGCAAAGGCCACTATTAGAAAGTCGATTATTGTGTTGATGAACTGCCCGTACCCGAGTGTGACTGCCGGAACCGCTTTGCCTGCGGCGTCAACGGTCTCTTTTTTCAAAACGATGGCCATCTGGGAAAAATCCACTTCGTTAAGCAGCATACCTATCGGCGGCATAATCACGTCGTTAACAAGCGACGTGACAATCTTGCCGAAAGCTCCCCCGATGACTATGCCAACAGCCATGTCAATTACATTGCCGCGCATTGCAAACGTCTTGAATTCTTTTAACATACCCATTCTCTCGCCCCTTTAAATCTGGACACCGTTTTGAAAATAGTTCTACAGACACCAGCAATACATTTAAGTTACAAAAATTATAGTATCATAATCAAAAAACTCTGCAAGAATCCGTAGTCTCTCGCTTGCCCTCGACTCAAGCTACGTTAGCAACTACAGTCGGGGGCCTGCCCTCTTTCGTTGGGGCAGTTCTTTGTTGGGGCAGACCTGTGTGTCTGCCCTCTCTCTCCTCTGCGTGCGGGATATTTTATGCTTAGCCCCGTATTTTAATGCGGGGTCATTCCGAGCGCACCTGTGGTGAACGCAGTCGAACCAGTCGAGGAATCTATTAAAATTCGTCTTCGTATGTCTCCTTATTAAATTTAGCCCCTCAATTTATCTGCCTTCGATAGTCGTTGTCGGGGATTGAGGGGTTGCCTGCGTGAGCTTTGCTTAATGTTTCGTCCGACAAGTCTTATATGTCCGAATCGTCTGATTTGCCTGCCCTTCGTAGCGAAGCGAAGAAGGGGCATTCCGAACGTACCTTTAGTAATTCCAAATTTATCGGGATTATCCGGGGTCCTCCCCACCGTTTAGCCCCCACTCCTGCCTGCCCCAGTATTCATTAAACCGGGGCGGTGGGGGTCTTATTCAACCCCACACCCAACGTGGTGTAGGGGACTGTCAGGGATCCGGGGGGCTACACGCGATATTTGCCTTATATTGTGCACAATGGCTTGCCTGCACGCATCCTGACTGCGATTAGTAGTCGCAACTGCTTGTTGACGATAAATTAATTTCTCCTCGACCAATTGAAATAATCTACAGACTTGATATTCTATTAGAAATGAATCTCGATAGTGTAACCCAGCGGAGAAATATAATTCCGCTATAAATAAATTCGAAATTGAATTACCTGGGAGGTTTGATAATGCTATTAAAGCGACTGCTTGGAGTATGTAAAAGTATACTGCAAATAGCACTTCTGTTCATAAACTGCCTCCTGTTTACAGGTTGTATTGGTCCTACGAATATACTTCCTTACTCATCGCAATATATCCCTTCCAGCTTAAAAAAAACGCCAAAAGAAAATTTGGCCCAAATCACATGGAAATTCCCAGGTATTGTTCATGGTATGCCGCAAAACAAGTATTTTACGATCGATGGCGTTCGTATAAAAGATTGGGGCAGGGGATTATCGGGACATGAGATTTATCTTGCTGAAGGCAGACACACCTTTACATATCCTTGGGGTGGAGTCTGCCGTCTAAACAAATGGGTTGATAGTAACGATCTTATTCGTGTATGGGGGACAACCTACGATGTCATAGACCCGGGATGGGTAGTTCTTGTCCAGGGAGGAATTACTAAAGGATACTTTAATGTTTCAAAAGGTCAGAAATACAATTGGTATAATAATATTTCGCTTCACGTTACTGAGTGCGATTGCTTACAAAGTGATTACAAAATGCGGTCTAATGATCCCCCCAGGTCTCCTCAGGCACAAATACTTCCTTTGGAAAAATATAGTGTCTTAGAAGAAGAAAACGGTGCGGTAATCGATCTTTTACAAATTAGGGAATACTTCATTCGCTCATACCCTAACAGCAGTCTTGTTGTTCAAAAATCTCCGGAATTTAAAGCTTTTATTTCACTTTTCCACATCGTGAACATTGATGAATTTAAAGAACCTGCACTTTTCACAAGTGTAATGGCACAGGGTTGGAAGAAAGGGAACTTAGTTATGGAAGGTGGTACAGAATAAGATTTTAACTTGAACTTGTAGAATTTCGCTTGTTATCACCAGTTGAAGCCGATATTAATGATGACTGCAAATTTGACGGTTTTGATTTCACTATAGTCGCCTGCAATTGGCCCTTCAGCATTGTCGAAAAGTAATCATTATCCCGCCTAAAGCAAAATACTATCTACGAACCATGAACAATGAACTATAAACGGTGAACTGTCCCCTATCCCCTATACCCTGTTCCCTGTAACCAGTATCGAGAATCGAGCATCCAGTATCGAGAATCCATGAACAACGAACTACGAACTATGAACTAAAATCCCCCCTTGCCTTTCCAGATAATAAAGAGGATAATTCTTATCCTGGTGTGTCAAATGAAAAGCAAGTTGCTCCAGAGAATTCACTGAAAACAATTTTCCGATGAGGTTATTATTAAAAGTGAGAAATAATATGAAGAGAAATCCATCGATAAAAAGTAAACGATTCCATTATTGCATGCCAATGGAAATTGCTGAACAGGAATATTTTGGAGTAAATAAAAGACCTGCAGGAATGGCATCTGCTTATTCTAACTGTTCATACTTCAAAAAGCGATCTAGGATACTTCTTAATAAAATCATAAAACGTATTGAAAATATTATCACAGGTGATGAGACATTAAGATTGATGCTTGTTAGTGATATAAGGATCCTCGACATAGAATTCAAGGAGCTCTCACACGAGAACTATAGCGAAATTGACATTATCGCGAGTTTTTTCAGCCTAATCGCCCATTTGCTAGGATGGGCACATTTTGAAGGCAAATTTTATAGAACGCCAATTTATCATCAAACCGATGAGCAACAAATGGAAGACTTAAGAAAAATGTCCACGTTAAAACTTCCTTATGGACTTTACGAATGTTACAAACGAAGAAGAATAATTAAACAACTGTTGTCTGAAGGTAATTCATACACAACAGTTGCACAAATCATGAGATTAACAGTTTCAAATATTAAACAATTAGAAAAAGCTAAACATATAGATGATATGTACGAGAAAATCTTAATAGAAAGGAATAAGAATGTTTCAGAATAACTAGGAATATTAACTGTTCATAACCACGCGGGAAATGAAGGAATAATCAAAAAGGAACAAAAAAGCCCTAACATCTCAGAGAGGTGAAATGTCATGTGGGACAATGTGATATCTTGGTATGGTGCAGCTCTTGGAACTATTGGTACTGTTCTAGGGATTAAAAATTATTTAAGAGATCGCGTCAGAATAGAAGTTAATGTAGTAAAAAATCATAAGCTTACGACACCTAATCCGTTAAGTGATAGACCAGATGAATTATTTGTAATCATTACTGCAAACAACATAGGAAAACATCCAATACATTTAGCAAAAGCATATTTCAAATTGAAAAAATCAGAAGAGGGGAAAAAGTACTTATTGGCTGCGGGGCCTATTAACTTTAGTACTGAAGAACTGAAACCCGGACTTAAACGTGATTTTATAATAAAACAAAGTGGTTTAAATCTAACTAACCTAAAAACAGCTTATGTAGAAGATGCTGTAGGCAGGAGGTTCAAACACAAAATTCCAAGAAAATGGTAAAATAAGAAAAATACATTCAAATTTTCCCTTTTGGCCTTAAATCGACTCATCTTAATACAAACGTGTCTTTTAGTCACCTTTCTTTTTTGACCCCGCATCACCAAAACCACCAATTCTCTCCGTAATTCCCCCGCCCGCGCCAATTTAATTATAGCGACCTGCCTCCAAAATCATAAATAATAAATGGATTTAATCCGTCTCTTTTGCTCGGCTTAAAAAATGGGGGGCTGTCCTTTTAGCCACCTGGTGGACGATGACGAATCCTGCGACTAAGCTCGCTTAAAAAGCAGGGTTCGTCGAGAACACCAAGCCGAGCAAATCTCTGCGTTCTTCGTGCCCTTGTATGTTGACATCAGTCATGGTTAAAGGTTCCATAGTAGATGC
>CAZQWM010000076.1:0-5592 GCA_964597035.1 uncultured Pirellulales bacterium | reverse complement strand
ATTAAGGACATTTTTCAATTTGTCCCCACCTTGGCATTGTCATTTATTTTGAGCGCGAGAGTGTGCAATCAGCAGGCATCAAAGCTCGAGATGTATAGAGCGAGTTGCGGCTTAGAGGTCGTCGTCGAGTATGTGGCCGAGGCGGTATTTCCTGGTGCCAAGATAATCGATGTAATACATCTGTCTTGTTACCCCCCTCTTTACCCGTAGCTTTGATTATTTCTGCATAATGAGTGCCGTGGCGGTTGACTAAAAGGTCTGTTGTTTTATACTGTAGTTTAGTAAGCGGTTGTTTCCCGGGCAGCGGGGTCCTTTCGAAAGATGATGTGATTTCGAGTAAGTCAGTAAGCATGAATTGTCAAAGACTTGCTACAAGTCGGTTGCAGGTGTTTTTATTTGCCGCGCTGGCCGTGCTTCTTATGGTTGCTGTATGCCCTGCGGCCGGAGCGGGGATTGAACAGTCCGAACAGGAAAAGGCCAGGGTGCTCAGGGAGGTCGCTCAAAACTGGATTAGTGTCGGCGTGTCGCAATCCAGCAGAGGCCTCTACCAGCAGGCCGAAAAGTCGTTTCTCATCGCCCGCGGTTATCAGGAGTACCTGACAGCCGAAGAACATAAACAGCTCGAGGAACAGCTCGCCGCCGTGCGCAAGGCCGGTGTCGAAAAACAGGCCGTGCTCGAACACATAAGAAAGGCCAGAGAGCTTGTCGGCCGTGGCCAGCCAATCAAAGCGAGGGCGCATTACGAAAAGGTCAAAAACAGCCCCTATCTTAACAAAGAAGAATCTCAGCAAATCGCAGACGAGCTTAAAGACATAGACCGGCACTTTGACAAGCGGGCAAATGAAATTACCGAGCTGTATAACCGCAGCGTTGAACTTTATAGAGAAGGCGAGCTTGAGAAGGCACGAGAGGGCTTTGTCGAGGTGGCCAGATATGGATTGCTTGTTACGCCCGAAGAGCAGTCCGCAGAAGATTACCTGATTCAAATCGACAGTATCCTGACTGACCGGCTGACTAAAGAAGTGGTGCCGGGTTCCTCGGTGTCTGCTGTTTTGCCGGGAAGGCCACAGGAAAAAGCAGAAGCAGAGGAAGTTGCTGACAGCAATCTGAGTTACGCTGGCCACGACGAACTCGAATTATTACAGGTTGAACCGGCACAGCAAACTCCGAAGCAGCAACAGCCCGTCGAGCAGTATTTGTCGGGGCCACAGGCCGATGCTGACGAGATAATAGCGCTTGCCGAACCGTTTCCAAAAGAGTTGGTCGAAGCCGCTCCTGATGAAGACGCAAGAAAAAAGATTATTGCCTCTTACATAAAAGCTGCCATCGAGGATGTCGAGGTAAAGGTCGAAGACTGTATCAGCCGGGGCGAATTTGGCAGGGCAATTCTCAAGCTTCGTATAGCAACCGAAACCGTAAAGCAAAACCGAATATTCATCGGCGACGAGTTGTTCGCCCAGTACAGCATCCGATTAAAGCAGTTAGCCGACGGAATCATACGGGCACAAAACGCGCAGTAGTATTTCATAGATTATCAGCGGCCTATAGCATAGCATAGTATCATTTCCTGTGCATGTTGGCAGGGGGTGTGAAAACCGCTTAGTTTGCTCGTTGTTTCTCAGTCAACCGCAAATCAGCCAAGTTGCCCATATTTACCACAGCAGTCCTGTGAATTTTTTCTATTTACCCTATGCTCTGCAAACTTACAGGCGTAGATTTTGCTTGATTTCATTATTGGGACTTAAGATAATATAGGACTTTGTTCTTCCCGACAGCGTGCACGCCGCAGGGAAGCATTGGAGAGCGATTTTTTACTTGCAAAAATGGCCGTTTCTGGATAAACTGGACTATCAGAGGTATAACCTTTCCTAAAGCGGCGGGTATATATTGGTTTTTTTAGGAAGCAGATATTCCTGTATAATAACAGTTTTTGGAGGAGGTCGGTTTTGAAAACGCTAAAATTCTCGGCAATTCGCTTTGCCAAAACCCCTTTATTGGTGCTGCTGGTGACGATTTTGACTGTAACCACTCTTTGGGCGCAAAGCACGGCCAATGGGGACAAAGAAAAGGTGGTCCGACAGGTAGTAGACAACTGGGTTCAGATCGGTTCGGAGCAATACAAACGTGGTTTCTATGCTGCCGCCGAGAAGTCTTTCTTGCGCGCAAAGGATTACGAGGGATATCTTGCGCCTGCAGAGAGGGACAAGCTTAACGAGCATCTGCAACTGGCGCATAGTGCGGCACTTGAGAGGGAAACTGCGCTGGCCGCAATACGTAACGCGGGCGAGCTGGCACAGCAGCAGAAATTCACCGAAGCTAAAGCCAATCTTCAGACTATTTCTGCCAGTGAGTTTCTCACGGATGAGGAACGCGAACTGGTCAAACAGCGGCTCGAAACCATTGACAAAGAGCTTGAGGCGCAGAAAAAGCAGACTGCCCAGCTCTACACTCGCAGTGTCGAGTTATTCCGGGCAGGCGCTCTTGAGGAGGCACGTGAAGGATTTCTCAAGATTGCCAGAACAGATTTGCTCATGACGCCGCCGGGCGAATCACCTGTGGATTACCTTGCAAAGATAGACAAGGCCCTTGCTGAGAAAGGTATCGTCATAGTCGAACCTGCGCCACAGCCGCAAATTATTGAGCCGCAGGTCCAGCGCCAGCCGACGACACAGCAGCCGACTGAAATGCTCCTTGAGGCCGGGGATATTGCACAACCTCAGCCAGCTATAGGTGTGCCGCAAGTGCCGGAATCATTGACGGCGGGGGCTGGGCAGCAGGAGCAGACCGGCTACGTCGGTGTCATTAACCGTCGAAGAAACATAATCCGCGGCAGAACCAAAGCCGTAGTCAGTGATGCCACGAATAAGGCACAGCAACTGATTGTTCAGGGACAGTTTGATAAGGCCAAAGAGGCCGTCGAGACCGCCGAGAGAGTCGTCTACGAAAATCAACAGCAGCTCGGCAATTATTTGTTTAATCAATACTCCGACCAGCTCAATCAGCTCTCGGAAAGAATAGCAGAAGGACAAAAACAGCAGGCACAGCAAAAAGAGGAACAAAGGCGAATCAAGGCCGAGCAAGCACAACAGGAGTATAAGAATCGCATGGCCACGGAACGTAAAAAGAGAATTGCGGACCTGCTCGAAAATGCGGTCAACTTCCAGAAACAGCAACGCTACGAGGAAGCCCTCGGCCAGATTGAATTGCTGCTTGCTATAGACCCTCAGCACAATCAGGCACTCATACTCAAGCAAACGCTTGATGACATAGTCAGCTTCCGCAAGCAACTTGAGATCGAAAAGGAAAAAGGCAAAGAAAGAGTAACTCTGATGATGAAGACCAATGAGGCGGCGATTCCTTATGCCGAGGAGATGACCCATCCGAAGAACTGGCGTGAGATTGTTGCCAAACCGACTCGCCAGCCGGAAGAGGCCGTCGGCCAGGACCCTGCCAATGCACTTGTCGAGAAACAGCTCGATGAAATCGTCGATTTGCCCGGTTTGTTTCCGGAGATGCCGCTGCGCGAGGCGATAAGACTGCTCGGAGACTCGGTCACCCCGCCTCTGAAGATACAGGTTAACTGGGGCGACCTTTACAACAATGCTAACATTGACCAGACAACCGCAATAAATATGGACCCGTTGACGGGTGTCCGTCTTCGTGCGGCACTGGAGCTTCTGCTCCAGTACGTATCAGCCGGTGTCGCCCGTCTCGGATATATTGTCAGAGACGGCGTAATCAATGTGGCGACTCAGCAGTCCTTGCCCAGCACGCTTGAGACACGGGTTTATGACGTCTCAGTACTTGTCGGCCGTCCGGCGGATTACTATGTAAGTGCCGCTGGCGAAGGTGGCCGAGGCGGTGGCGGTGGAGGCGGCACTGGCGGCGGCGGCGGTGGTGGCGGTGGCGCTGGCGGCGGCGTCTTTATGGAGTATTTCGAGGAGAGCGAGGAAGAGCTCGACAGAGACACCCTCCGTGATGAGGCCCTCGAGCGAATGGACAATCTAATCATACTCATACAGGATACGGTTGACCCGCTTAGCTGGTACGAAGCCGGTGGAGAAGCAACTATTACCGCCTTTGAGACAAAGAAACTTGTGGTCCTGCAGACGCCTGAAAATCATCGTGAAATAGTCAGCTTGCTGCAGGAGATGCGTAAAGCGCTCGGCCATCAGGTTGCCATAGAGGCCAGGTTCCTGGTTGTTAGTGAAAACTTCCTCGAGGAAATCGGCCTTGATATGTGGGGCAATCTCTATCTTGGTGACCGCTTTGGCTCGTCCACGTGGCGGCTGGAGTCCTTTGAGGCCGCTGCACCTGAGCCGACGGGAGTTCAGGGCAGTTGGAACCTGGGCGAGGTCCAGTTTCCTCCGGGATATCCGCCCGGGGATAATCCTCAGACCATACCCAGCGGCGCTATGCTGGGTTTCTTTGGCGGTAGCTTCGGCGGCATACTCGATAATCTCGAGGCGAACTTCCTTATCAGGGCGACACAGGCCCACCGCGATAGCGAGTCGCTTGTCGCCCCTAAAGTTACCGTCGTCAGCGGCGAGTCCGCCACATTGCAGGTGAGACGCACGATTCGCTATCCCTTGCTGCCGACACTTACCACCGGCGGTTACGGTGGAGCGGGCGGCACAGCTGGAGGTGCCGGCGGCGGCTTTGGTGGCGGCTCATCATTTCAGCAAAATTATGGCGAGATACCGACAGGCCCAACGCTCAATATTACTCCGACTATCACACCCGATAGAAAACACGTTCTGCTTAACATCGTAGCAGAGCTGTGGGACTTCCTTGGATTTGAAACCACCACGGTTGAGACGCCTATTCCCGGCGGGGTGGGCGGACAGGCTACCGACGTCTACAAGTACGATGTTACTCTGCCGCAGACGGAACGCTCAAGGGTGATGACTAGGGTCAGCGTCCCGGACGGAGGGACTTTGCTGCTCGGCGGATTGAAGCAGACCGCCGGCGTAGAAAAAGAAGTCGGTGTGCCCATACTAAGCAAAATTCCGATTCTCGGAAGGGCCTTCACCAACCGCAGCAAAGTCAGCGACCAGAAGGTCCTGCTGATTCTTGTTAAGCCAACGATTATTCTCCAGGAGGAGGCCGATGCCGAGGCCATAGCGGCTATGGAGGGCCAGTACTAAAGCCGTTTTCTTAAGCCAAAAACACTGTAAACGTGGGGACGATTATGAAACGTTCTAAACTCGCAGTTTGCGTATCGGTATTGATGTTTGTTCAGGGAATTGTCTCGGCGGACATTCTTAATGTTCCTTCGAGAACGTACCCGACTATTCGCGAGGCCGTGTCCAAAGCAAAAGATGGTGACGTTGTCGTGCTTGCTCCGAATCCGAATCCGTATTATCCCGTGTCGTATTCGGGACCGGACAACACAAACATCGACTTAGGCACTAAAAATATCACCATAAGAAGTCAGACCGACCCCTGTAATCCGAACTGGGATGTCATTAATTCCACTATTATCGATTGTGGAGGCGCTCCCTTACACACTTTTGACGCTGACGGTGGTATGGCAAACCGCGCATTTTATATCAGCCAAGGTCAAACAAGCGCCACTAAAATAATCGGCCT
>CAZQWM010000075.1:0-5668 GCA_964597035.1 uncultured Pirellulales bacterium | reverse complement strand
CACAACAGACGTTTATCTGCGTTGATTTGCTGGTGTCGCAGTCGGTTATACTCGCCGTTACGGTCTGCGTGCCGCACGAATTGAAATCAATCGAATACGTATTGCTGCTGTAAGGCATTCCCGTGCCACCGCCCGTCCAGGACCACGTCACCCTACTAACCGCACTCAGGGGGCTAGTCTCCACAGTGAAGTAGTCAAAACGGCCTTCGCAGCAAATATCGTCAGGCCCGACGTCAACGACTTCGACGGGCCTGGGGCCGATGCCGAATGAGCCGCCGTCGCACCACGTGCAACTCGAATCATAGCATTCGCACTGGTTATTATCAGGGCCGTAATAACAGGCAGACATGCCTGCAGGACAGGTTGGCACGCACACATGTTTGCCATATTCATTTTCTCTGCATTCCGAGCAGGGTGAAATGCACTCGTCTACACATTTACCATTTTGATTGCAACGCTTGCACGGCTGCGTGCATTTATCCACGCAACTCCCGTCGTCGCAAACTAAACAGATGTTCTCACAGTCTTCATCGGAATTGCAGGGGGGATTGACCGGTTCGCCCGGACACCCCAAAACCTTGGCCAAAAATAATCCCTGCAATAAAGCCATACCCGCGATAAAATACAGTATAACAACCTTAAATTCAAAGTTTATCTTCTTCATTGGTCGGTTCCCTCCAATTCGGCCAATTTGGCTTTTACCGCTTCTATTCTTCTGTCATCGGGCTTAGCCAGCGTTAAAAACTTCCGGTAATACAGGATGGCGTTAGCCGCGTCGCCCTTCTCGTAGCTCATTTCCCCCAGCCGATACGCCGCGTGACTATTCACTTGTGAAAGGACAAAAAACCGCCTGCGGCCTTTGCGCCGCAGGCGAGTTGAAAATCTGCCAGTTGAATTAACTATAAAATCATCTTGTGGGACTGCCTGCCCCTGCAAGTAGTTGGCAGGGGGCCTTTAAGGATTATTCGGCTCCGTCATGGAGGGCAGATTCTTGACAAAGACTATATTTGCGTCTTCGTATTTGTATTCCTTTCCTGTAATTTTATCAATGAACTCATCGCCGTTTTCCAATCCTAAGTTCTTATAGGTGAAAACGTCCTCGCTAATAGGCTCATTAACTTTTTCATTGAAAAAAGTAACAGAACGTTGTGTTTTAAGATTACCAGTTTGGTAGTCAAAATTAACTTCATTTTTTTGTACAGGGAGATAAACGCCGTCAAAAAAATCATATTCAAAAGTTTTTTCTCTAAGTATTTTGCCGCTTGCGACAGCATACGAATATGAAACAACGTTAAAACCCACCTCGCTGGAGCACACTAATTTATCGAATAGGTGTACTGTTGCACCGTCACTGTCTTCTTCTAAGGTTATTAAGGTTATTCTGTATTTTTTTATATTTCCAAGTACACATTCTTCAACAGTTATGGTGGGATAGCTGTCAACCGAAGGATTTTTGTCGAAAAAATTCAGATATCTTGCAAATGTTCCACCGAGAGGGGCAAATGTTTCCTCCTTAATATCTCCAAATATTCTCATAGTATCCCTGGGGTCAAAAACGGGAGGCAGATTACTTTGGCACATTAGTTTGCCCGCTGGACGTTTTCGTTTGATAGCCTTGTGGCCGACAACAATACCATCACGGTTCTTTAGTTCCATACAACTAATCTGGTAACTAGGGGTAAGGATTTTACTTCCGCCGCCTATGTACACTAGCTCATTCAGCTTGAGATTTTTATTGGTCTGTACGTCTATAATGTATTCTTGAGCATCCGGATAGGTTTTCTCGTATAGCAATCCTTTATTTACATCCGCGGCGAATTCTTTTTTAAGTTCCACATTGTCTATAATTTCATTTGGCAATGGTTTATCAACCAGCATTTCCTCATACAATCTTTTTACATCTTCTCCTGTACATACGTTTTTAAAGGTCATATTTACTTTGCCCCGCCAGGTCTTAATCCTGTCATAATTTTCCTCGACCCGGCTGTTTATCATAGTTAGTATTTCAGCAAATTTATTCTGATCAACTGCTACCCAGTTACATTGCTGATTATTACCAGCTATGCATAGCGAGGTGAAGATGCTTAACATGAAAAGAATGATTAAAGCCCGATTTAATTTCGTTGTATTCATGACTATCTCCTATATGAACCTGTGTAATTAAAATATACACGTGTTTATGGAATATTTCCTTTTTAGTTTACTAATGACATGTCTTGCTAGCTACAGGCCAGTGGCCGTCAAAGCTACCCTGCTGACAGCGAGTGCACCCCCAAACATAATCTCTGCTATAACACTCCAAAGGTTCCGGATCTTGAGGTATATCTCCCGGCTCATAACGCCAAATCGTGCACTTTGCAAATTTATAATAAATATAGTCAGCGCAGAAATACGTATCATAGCAAGTTGGCGCGGGATCTTCGTAATCACAATCGCCAGGGCAGCCTCCACTACAATTGTATATTGTTTCATCTGTATAATGCCTTGCCTTGGAACCAGAACAACTGCCACTGATACCAACACATGTTGGGCAAGATTTATTATTTTCTGAGCTGCAGAGCGTTTCACTACCCACCTCTTCGCACGGCGCGGCACACGAGCTGTCATCACAGCATTTTTCGTCGATATCGCATATAAAATCATAGCCTCCAGAGACTCCAGGACAACACTTTTGAGTGGTAGTGTTATAACATGTTCCACCTGTGAAACTAGTATTACAGCAGGCCTGGTCCTCAGAACAGCATTGGCCTTTACAACAGGTTTCATTAATGCCGCATAAATATACACTTCCCCAAAGAGTATCGCTACAGCATTTCTGCGTTGTAGTATCGTAACACTGACCGTCGCAGCAGTCCTCATCCTCGCAACAGACATCCACCTGCGTTTGATTGCTGGCACAGTCGCCCAGCCGTCCCGTTACAGTCTGAGAACCGCAGGAATCAAAGAAAATCATAATCAAACCCGGACCCCATATATCAGGATCCAACGGCTCACCAAAACCACCGCCTGTCCACGACCATTCTATAGCCTCCCTGTAGTAGGTCGGCCAAGTCTCAGCACCACAGATAAAACAATTCGGGCAACGATACATTCCACAATTTACACTGATTACTTCTATGGCCCTCGGGCCAGTGTCTGGATCACACCGCAGGCAACCCGAATAATCATAGCAGGTGCATTGCCCGTCGCCGTAATAACAGCCCGACATACCTTCGGGGCAGGTGTTTATACAATGTTCACCGTTGCATTCCGTGCAGGGCGGGATACACTCGTATACACAATCGCCGGTCTGTTCGTCGCATTGTTCGCAATTACCACAAGTTTTGGGGTGGCAGCCGTCGGATTCGCATATCCCGCATTTACCACACCCGTCACATCCGCAAGGCGGGCAAACCGGCTCACCCGGACACCCCGAAACGTCGGCCACAAATAATCCCTGTAATAGAGCCATACCTGCGATAAAATACAGTATGACGACCTTAAATTCAAAGTTTATCTTTTTCATTGGCCCGTCCCTCCTTCTACAGTGAGCCAGCCGAATTGTTTTGTGGTGAGCTTTGCCGAAATGCCTGCACTGAGCTCTGTCGAAGTGTCTGTTCCCTCCAATTCGGCCAATTTGGCTTTTACCGCTTCTATTCTTCTGTCATCGGGCTTAGCCAGCGTTAAAAACTTCCGGTAATACAGGATGGCGTTAGCCGCGTCGCCCTTTTCGTAGCTCATTTCCCCCAGCCGATATGCCGCGTAATGGGCGATGTAGCAGTCGGGGTAATTAGCCAGAACCGCCGTGTATGCCTCCTCGATTATCGGGTCGACTGCCTCTTTCGACAAATTTTCGGCGTCCCGCAGCGCCTCGTAGCACCAGCCGACCGCCGCCTGTGCCCCGCAGACGTATTCGAAGTCGGGGTAGTCGGCCGCTACATTCTGAAAATACTCTATGGCTCCGGCCCAGTTTTTCTGCTCCTGCCGGCAGACCGCGATGATGTAATAAAATCCGCCGGGCCCGGCCGGATTGACAAAACCCTCCGACAGGTCAACTATTACCCTTTGCCAGATGCCTTCGGCCCTGGCAAAGTTTTCCCTCGCTTGTTGTAGCTGCCCCTTTTTCTTTAGCTCCCTTGCCGCCAGATAATACTTCGTTCCCGCCCGGTCAAGACAGCCGATTGCATACGGATGGTCTTTGAAATCAACGATGAATTTATCCAGCAATGCTTCTGCGGTATTGGCGTCTTCTGAGTCGAGGGCATCCTGAATTTCCAGCCGGCGGATATCCAGAACCGCCTTATCCGCCTTAATTGTGCCTGGGTACTGCTCAATTAGCTGCTGATACGTCTGTCCGGCAAGAGCGGCCATTTCGGGCTGGTCTTCGTATTCGCGTGCAAGCCGGTAAAGCTCGACGGCTGATTCCTCCTGCTCCAAAGCTGCCGTTGAAACATCCTCGCCCGCCTGATTCGAATCCTGCAATTCGACCGGAGCAGCAACGCCCAGTTCCGCGATTCTCGAATTTGCCTTCTCCGCATACGGGCTGGCGGGATAATCCTCTGCTATTCGCCTGTATACATTCGAGGCCTCATAGGGCCTGCTTGCACGTTCGTATCTTTCCCCAATCCAGTATAATACCCACGGCAAATCCGGATGACCTGCAAAATCAGCAGCCAGCTTATCGAGGGCCTCTGCGGCCTGCCCGTATTGGCCCGACATAATAAGGCCCATCACCTCAGCCTTCGAGGCCCCCAGCTTCGCACTTGCGGCGAATTGGCTGTAAGGGTAGTCACGGACTATCCGCTCGTAATTTTGCCCGGCCTCGGCCAATCGGCTTTCCCTTTCGAATCTTTCCGTTATCCAGTAAAGCGCCTCCGGCAAATCCGCGTTGCCCGCGAAATCGACTGCCAGTTTATCCATCTCCACATTTACCCCGCTGTAATCACCCGCTAAAAAAAGGAGCATCACATCCGCTCTTGCGACGGCAAAGCCCGCCTTCGCGGCCCAGGGACTGTCGGGATAGTTATCGACTATCCGCTGATACAGCAGTTTGGCATCTTCGAACCTGTCGAACCGTTTGAACCTTTCCACAATCCAGTAAAGCGCCTCAGGCAAATCCGCGTTGCCCGCGAAGTCCCCGGCCAGAGTATCAATCGCTTCGTTGGCCCGGTCATATTGTCCGGCCATAATAAGGGCCATCGCGTCGGACTTAGCAGCGCCCAGCTTTGCCTTCTCGGCCCAGGGGCTTTCCGGGTGGTCTTGTATGATTTGCTGATAGTGAAATATTGCCTTGTCGAACTTACTGTTGCGTTCGTATCGCTCCGCAATCCAGTAAAACGCCCACGGCAGGTCGGCGTCGCCGGTAAATTCGATAGCAAGTTTATCTATCGCCGATTCGGCCTGCGCATATTGCCCGCTGTCTATAAGGAAACAGATGTTTTCCTTGGCCCGGTACAGCTCTTCTTCGACGGCAAAACACAAATCCGCAGTTACGAATAATACGCCGACAAGCAACAGCAGTGACAATTGAATTAAAACGGCTCGCTTACCCATTTGATTGCCCTCCGGTTCGTTTGTTTTCGCCACAGGCGAATGAATTGACCTGCTTTGTGCGTTGGGTGTAGACACACATTCTTCTCCATTAACTCCCTAATAAAAGCAGACTATACCGCTTTCTTCGACGTTGTCA
>CAZQWM010000074.1:0-5692 GCA_964597035.1 uncultured Pirellulales bacterium | reverse complement strand
GGGCAAATTTAGCCCCTCGGAGCGCAGCGCAGATCCCCGAGTGCTGCCCTCTTGGCCTTGAACAGGGGACCCAGGGGTCTGCCCCGCCGTAGGCGGGCAAAGTTGGTTTGCAGTTGGTGGCTATGAACTATGAACACTGAACACTGAACTAAAAAAGGAGGGATAAAAAAATGAAGCTTCGTTTAACAATTCACGTTCCAAACTGGCTCGACCGCATCTTTGCCTGGCCGACCCTGTTTTATCGGCAAAGAAAATATGGCTATCCTTTTCGCAGAATTGCCCTTACCGAGGGCAAATCCACCATTGTTGACCCCGATGACTACTATTGGTTAAACGCCTTCTGTTGGCTCACCTGCGGAAGGGACGACAATCTTTACGCCGCTCGCGTCGTCCGCGCGCATACTGGCCGGCTGAAAACCATCCTGATGCACAGGCAAATCCTGCTCGGCCTGAGCGCAGTCGAAGGCAATGCCCCACCTGCCCTGAGCGGAGTCGAAGGGGCCGACCTCTTCGTTGACCACAGAAACGGACACTCCCTCGACAATCGAAAGTCCAACCTCAGGCCAGCTACCCCCTCCCAGAACTCCTGCAACAGCCGACGCGACAAATCGAATACCTACTCGCAATACAGGGGTGTTTCTTTCAGCAAGCGTAAGCAAAAATGGTTCGCTGCAATCCGCGCCAACGGCAAGAAACTCTGGCTGGGATACTTCACCAATGAAACAGATGCTGCACATGCTTACGATACAGCTGCTAAACAATATCATGGAGAATTTGCTGTGCTAAACTTTGAATAAATTATTTTTCCTTATTTGGCCGCCTGTCCCCGAGAAGTTGCTGCTTTGGTTTGGCAGCAGGGGACCCAGAATTTAAACACTCTTCGTTCCCTTTATCACTCTACTTAATAAATCATCCCATTCAGGATTCTGTTTCTCAATCAACTTTAACTTCCACCGACGATTCCACTTCTTCAATTGCTTTTCCCTCTTGATTGCTTCTTCTTGGCTGTTATGTTTTTCGTAATATACAAGTTTCCGTACACTGTATTTTCCTGTAAATTCGCTCGCCCTGCTGTCCTTGTGAGATGTAATCCTTTTCCCCAGCTTCTTCGCCATCCCTACATACAGCGTTCCGTTCTTTTTGCTTGCCAGTATATATACATAATACCCTTGCATAACAGATATTATATCTCATTTGTTAATTACTTTCCTCCCTTGCCTGCACCGGAAAGTTTACCCGCCAGTCCTCGGATTAGCTTTTTTGGTTTTCTTCCGGGGAACCATTCTCAAATTTCAAATCTCAAATTCTCGCAGTATCCAGTATCTATCTCCAAACTACCAACCACGAACTTTTTGATTTGCCTTTCCCCCCAATCCCCTCTACGATATCCCCCGAAGAGGCTGGACCTGCACCCTTGACCAGAAAAGGAAAATTAGAATATCGCGTTATTGAAATAAACAAGGCGGGCGATGGCCCGCCAAGTAACGTTGTTATGGCGGTTTTGTAATGCGTTTTATAAAGACTATATGATCATTGTTAGGAATCTACGAGTAAATCATGCTCACGCCTACTGATATTCACATTCTAGTAGGACTGCTCACATCGGTGACGAGTCCCGATGATGTTGAAATTATGCTGGGCGATTTAGTTTATGATGGTAAAGCTGACGAGAGACGCGATGTTGATGTGACTGTTACCTATAAGGATGCGAACGGAATAGTTACGGCCTTTAAGGGGATTGAAGTCAAAAAACATGCGCGTCCTCTCGACGTAACCCATATCGAACAATTGTGTATCAAACTCAATGATATGCCCAATATTAGTCACAAGGCTATTGTCTCCGCTAGTGGCTATAGGCAACCTGCCATCAAGAAAGCCGAAGCTCATGGAGTAAATTTATACAGTTTGATTCCCTGGGATAATCCGATGGCCGGATTTGAGCATATTAGGTTTCAACCTGATTTCCACGTTAAATATAAGACATTAACCTGGGCAAAAGGGCCTTTAGTGATATATAACCCAAGTGATAATATACCAAGCGAGATTAAAAATAAAATCACTGATGACATACGTATCTTCGGCAATATATCTTCTAATGACAATAATAAAACTATTAAACAATTGGACGATAAATTATCTTTGGACACCGTACAGAATCTTATCAATAAAGAAGAAATTAAGGCATTGTCTCCAGGAGTCGAAAAGGAAGTTGAGTGTCATATTAATGATCTAGGTAATCTATATATTAATTTGGAAGGTTCAAAGATACCCCTTAAGCAAGCTTTGGTTAAAGGTGTTGTCGTTTGGCAAGAGCAAAAGCTTTTGCCAGTGTATAAAGCTATTATTAGAGTCGGTGAGTCAAAACCTTATGTTGGATGCGCAATAATGGAGACGCCACAAGGGGATTTAGTAGGATTTCCAGTTTCTCGGGTTGATAGGAATATCAATTTGATTAACATTCCAGTTAGTGAACGAAATAAAGAGAAAATCCGGAAACTGCGACTTAAATAATCTTTGAGTATTTATAGCGTAACAAAGCATAACGCTCCAGTGAGACAACGTAAACACATTTTTTCTGAGCAAGAGGTGGCTAATCGCTGTTTTCAGCCCCCAAACGGCGTTTTTTAATAGAAACGTGGCCTATGGCCACTTTACATCGTGATATTGTAAGGTTACATCGTGGCATTGTCGGCTTACAACGTGGCATTGTCGGCTTACAACATGGCATTGTAAGGTTACATCGAGGCATTGCAGGCCTACATTGAAGTATTGTAAACCGACATCATGACATTGTAAGCGTACATTGAGGCATTGACGGCTTACAACGTGGCATTGTCGGCTTACATCGTGGCAAAGAAGCAGCGTTTTATGTAAAAAAATATAAACAGAAGTTGGGCACTCAAGGTAATAGAGGATGGAATCATCATACTGGAAAGAATTCCTCGCTGAAACGGCATCTGACCTTCAGCACATCGCGCGACCTAAACGACTGACGCAGAGGCGATACGAGATCGTTGAGCGAAATATCGTCATTAGTTGCTTCCTATTGCGTCGGCTAATTGAGTTGCACACGGTGTCCAGCAAGGTTCGGGACTTTCGCCTAAAGGTATTCGCATGACCATCCACGGGGAAGCTGCCAACGTTGCTAAACAACCATCGGATTGAAGATCTGTACGACTCCGACCTCGCAGCCGTTTATCTCCCCTCCAACCGCTGAAAACGAAATCACGCCTACATAACAATACTTAACAATGCCTGAAAATGCTCCCCGTTCCTGAATGATGCCTGCCCTGACATCGAAGGGTCGATGGGCTCGCCTGAACTTTCTTTAAAATATTTAGCCCCCACACTTGCGTGGGGGTTGCAGGCTACTTACCTGCCCCCTGTCCCGATGCGTCGGGATTGGCAGCGATGCCGGGGTTAACCTTATGTTATTCTCGCGCAAACCACTTCATGTTTTTGCGCTCTTTGGGCATCTCCCTTCCGTATATATCTCTGTACGTTAATGTAATTTCAATCTCGCTTAAACGTTTTCTGATGTCGTCTCGTATTTTGCAGTAATCAGGGTCATCGACATTGCCGCTGAATTTCAACAATGTTAAGGTCCTTGATGGTATTATGGAAAAGTCTTTAAGATTTTCAAAATACGTATCCCAGTAGACACCATTCGTAAGCTCAGGCATAAGCTCTATTAGACTATCTTCAGAACGGCCATTTTTATCTTTCGCCTCAAATTTTGTTATGACCAAAGGACCGGTTCCTGAGTTTAGGATTTCTACTGCAATTGAATCTTCATAATCAATGGGATTGATTCTCGCAATAGGAGTTACTGACATTATGTTATGCCGACGTTGCATCCGTAACGAAATGAACGTCAAAAGAATTGCAACCAACGCAGCGAAAGCAGAAAATATCGCCGCAAGTGCCGATACCGCTTCTGGATTTTCTTGGATAAATGCGAATAACTTTTGCATGTTCACCTCTGAATATTATTATATTTTGGTCAAAAAGATTTATCGCCTATCTTATTCATTTTTTCCGCTTTTTAATTTGTCCCAATTCTACCCCTCCCCTATCCTTTTTCAACGGCAAAATACTCCGGCATAAATACCAACGAAATTGACCCTGCCACCCCTGCCTACTACATACAGGGGCAGGCAAGTAGCAGGGCCAATTATTTTTACGAATGTCTATGTTTGTTTACATATTCTATTTTCTTCTTCAATGTTGCTTCATCAAAACAATATCTTTTGTCGAATCCCTTCGTCCACACCTTGCCGTGAACCCCTGCTTTGCGAAGCGCCATAAGGCCGGCTCCCTTGTAATGCTGCACTATAAAACTAATGGGCACGGGAGTATACGAGACTACAAGATGTACATGATTTGAGCAAACCGCAAGGGCGTAAATTTGCTGCTTAAACTGAATCGCCTTTTGGCGAATGGCGTCCTCAACAATCCGTCGTTGCTCTCTTTTTAATCGCAAAGGGTCTTTTTCGAGGTTCTCTTTATTTGCGGCAGAAAGCGGTTCGTTTGCGTCCAGTATTTGCCCGTCTTTGACATAAGGCCGTTCGTTTCCCTGCAACCAGGTCCCGTAGGTCGTCCAGGTCACCATATAGGCAATCGTTTTCGGCATATCAGGATTTTAACCCCCTCCCGCTGGCCTTACCAGCGGCATATTTAGCCCCGATACTTGTGTCGGGGTTACTATAAAAATTTTTTATTTTTTTCGCACACCACTCTTGACGATGAATCTTTTTTTTGCTTGCCTGTTCTGAAAAATCGTCTTTCTTTTTGTTTGCTCGTCTCGTATAAATAAGTCGTTTCGGCCAGATTATAAAGGACGATGTAGTCGGTGTGGATGATGGCAGAAAACTACCGCAAAAACGTGTTTTGAGGATAGTTTCTGCCGAGAACACCAATCTGGCCGGAATCTCTGTGTCCTCGCTTGCCCTTGCATGCAGTAAGCAGGGGGCGGTCTCCGCGGTGAAAAATCCGTATACTTGTCCGCCTGTGGCGGAATCCGTGCCAATCCGCGGTTAAAATCCTCTTTGGTCTCTTTTTGCTCTGTGGCTAACAAAAAACTTGTCCGCCTTTGGCGGAATCCGTGTAACCTGCGGTCTCCGCGATTAAAACCTGCAACTGACGCTTAGCGTCATCCCGAGTGTAGTCGAGAGACCTACTTGTAACCAGCATCCAGCAACCAAAATCTTAAAAACCCTTGAAATCTTCGTGTCTTTGTGCCTTTGTGGCGGAATAAAAATTTTTTATTTTTTTCGCACTCTTCTCTTGACGATATAGTATTTTAGGTTAGAATTGATCGTTTGGAGGCGGACAAGTTAATTGCCTTTGCAGTTGACTTGACCGCCCATTATATCTATCGAGAATCGAGCTTCTAAAACGAGCATCGAGTATCAAGCATCGAGAGTCGAGAATGTTCTTTGACAAGTTAACAGTTAAGCCAAATACAGCAGCGAAAGTGCGAATTTTGTAGCCCCGAACCTATGTGTTCGGGGTTATTCAGCACTTTCAATGTGTGTGCCAAACGAGAGTGTTGAGCCTTATCTCGCCATTGCCCTATGGGCTTTGGCGGATAATTAAGACGACCAATCCCGATGAAAATCGGGATTATCGATGAATCAAACTGAAGGGTTTGATCCTGGCTCAGAACGAACGCTGGCGGCGTGGCTAAGAC
>CAZQWM010000073.1:0-6560 GCA_964597035.1 uncultured Pirellulales bacterium | reverse complement strand
AGGCCCACATCGGGACCGCTGCGTTGCTGATTATGCCCGGAGAAGACAAAACTCACGCCCGGAGGATTTTGCGTTTCGGTAGCTGGGAAAAGGCCGTCTTTTATTACCAGTGATGTCTATTGCTCCCGGTCTTCAGCGGTTTTGGATTACGGGACGGCTCAGCTTGCCTGGAAGCGGACCTTGGCCTGGCCAATCAGATAGAAACTGCCCGTGATGCAGATAAGGTCTTCCCTGTCCACCGCGCTTTTTGCTAAGCGTATTGCTTCTGTTAAATCCATGGCGGTCTGGCACATCTTGCCCGATATCGCAACGTACATCTCCGCCAAATCCTCCGGCGACATTGCCTTGGTGGAATTGCTGCGCGTGAATATCACCTTATCTGCCCCGAACTGCAGCTCTTGCAGCATTCCTTTGACGTCCTTGTCCATGTTGCACCCGAAGATGACTATCATTGAGTCGTAAGGAATGTTTTGCCCGATAGCGTGCATAAGCGCCCTGATGCTTCCTGCGTTGTGGGCCGCATCTATAAGTATCCGCGGGTCCTCGCAAACCATCTCCATCCGCCCGGGCAGTTTGACACTCGACAGTCCGCGAACCGTTTTATCGCCGTCAATCTCGTAACCACAGACCTTGAGTTTGTCGAGCATCGCAAGTGCCAGACCGCAGTTTATCGCCTGGTGTATTCCGTGAAGTGGAACGCGCAGGTGCTCGAATTTACTTGTCGGCGTCGTCAGACAGACGCGGTTGTGCGGCCCGTGCTCTGGTGACGTCTCGAACCGATGAGAGAAATCGATATCTACACCGGTTATGCTCAGCGGCGCCTTGACTGCTGCCGCGTGTTCTTTCAGAACCTGCAGCGCCTTTGCATCCTGCTGAACCGTTACTATCGGAACGCCCGCCTTAAATATACCTGCCTTTTCCCTGGCTATTTCTTCGATAGTGCTTCCCAACTGGTGCTGATGGTCGATACTCAGGCTGGTGACACCGACCACCTTTGGTTTTATGACATTGGTGCTGTCCAGCCGGCCGCCCAAACCGGTCTCGACGACCGCAACGTCGGTTTCGACATCAGCGAAATGCAAAAAGGCAAGCGCAGTCATAATTTCAAAAAAAGTTGGACTGCTTGTTTTTGAAAGTTTCTCCACGGGTTTGTGGAGACGGTTGAGCAGCCCGAGCATTGCGGATTTGCTTATCATCTGAGAATTCACCGTAATCCGCTCATGCAGGTCAACTAAGTGCGGAGAGGTATACAGACCTACCTTGTAGTCGTTCGCTTCGAGCATCTTCGCCAGCATCGTTGCTGTACTGCCTTTGCCTTTTGTACCGGCTATATGGACTGTATCGATTTTCTTGTGTGGATTGCCTACTAATGTTAGCAATTGCCCCATTCGCTTCAGGTTGAACGTATCGACGTTGTATCTCAGGTGCCTTTCCTGTTCGTAGTCGGTTTTGCTGTAGAGATACTTAATCGCCTCGTCGTACGTCCTAAAGGGCTTTTTTGAGGCAACTGCCGCAAGCTTTGGCGCACGGCCTTTGGCCTGTTTCTTCCGAGTTTTTGTTGCACGCTTAGTCATAAACCAGCTATTTTAGCATAATATCTTGTGCAATTCAATTACCAGGTCCCACTAATCCCGTTAAAAGCGGCCTGTCTCGCCGCAGGTAAACATAACTTCTTATTTACAAAACCGTTACATCATAGCGACCACTGGCGTGCCTTTTGTCGGTGGACCGTTTTGGCATTAGAAGAAGTGGTTGTTTTATTATAAATGCTTATAAAAAGTAATTGCGCCGCCATAAAGTCTGCCAGGGATTCATACGATTCCAGTGAATGGTTGTTCAGTCCATACAATGCGGCTTTACGTTGAGCAAGGACGCTGAAATTGATTTTAGTTGACCAGTTTTGGCAGACACATATACTCTGCCTCAAGTCACGTTGAGTATTTTTAGTTATATGGATAAGGATGTCTAAAGCGCCCCCAAACTCACCGGGTATTGACAATTGGCTGAAGCTAATACGTTCAGATGGTGTTGGCCCTGTAACTTTCGGCCGGTTGCTTACTCATTTCGGCTCACCTGAACTGTCTCTGAGGGCGTCAGTCAGCGAATTAACGAAAGTTGACGGCATAAGCCCACGGACCGCGGAACAGATAGCCTCCAGCCGGGACAAGGTAAATGCCGAGGCCGAAATTGAGTTGGCTGCGAAGCTCGGCGTCTGGATTATACATTTACAGGACGACCGGTATCCTGCCCTGTTGAAGCAGATATATGACCCGCCTCCGGTCTTGTATGTCAAAGGTACTATTACCGAGGCGGATAATCTTTGCGTGGCAGTCGTCGGCGCGCGTCGCTGTAGTCTTTACGGCAGTGAGCAGGCGTCTCGCTTTGCTCATATATTATCGGCTGCGGGCTTCACAATCTGTTCGGGAATGGCACTGGGCATCGATACCGCCTCGCACCAGGGCGCTCTTGCTGCGGGAGGTCGTACAATCGCGGTTCAGGGCTGCGGCCTGGCTAATGTGTTTCCTCACGAAAACAAAAATCTCTTTAATAGGATTGCCGAGTCCGGCGCGTGCATCAGCGAGTTGCCCCTTCGCTACGAGCCATTGGCTGAAAATTTTCCACCGCGCAACAGAATAATCGCGGGACTTTCACTGGGGACTATTGTCATCGAAGCAGACAACCGGTCCGGCTCGCTTATTACCGCCAAAGCCGCTCTTGAAAGCAATCGCGAAGTTATGGCGGTGCCCGGCAAGATTGACTCCCCGCTTAGCCGGGGAACGAATCGGCTGATTAAGCAGGGTGCGACGCTTGTTGAGAGTGTTGAGGACGTTATGGAGGCGCTGGGTAGCGTCGGCCGTCGGCTCAACGGTCATGCCAGGTCGGTTGACGAGGCAGTTAAAGCAGAGATGGATACGCCGTTGTTTGATGCTGGCCAACTAAAGCTCAAACCGACCGAAAAGTCGGTCTATGACTGTTTGGATACTGACCCTGTCCATGTAGAACAGATTATTACGCAATCGGATTTACCGGCGGGCAGTGTAAATGCCTTGCTTGTCTCGCTTCGACTCAAGGGCCTGATAAAGCAGTTGCCGGGGAATCTGTTTGTCCGTAGCTAAAGTTGCCTTTAACTGAGCTGGATACAAAAAGGCCTTTTTATTCCTATAATAATTTGCCTCTCGACTCGCAGAATCCGCCAAAAGGTGATTTTGGGGTTTATTCCCGCCTTCCTGACACCGTAGCTTCGCTTGTGAAACATTGTTTATCTCGGACCGGTAAAAGTCCTCAACTCTCGATGCCGGATTTCCGTATAACATATAAGATAGTCTAAACGAGCAGGGTGGCTCTACAGAATTATGACCGTGAGGTATCTCAATGCCAAACAAGGTCGTGACAAATAGGGGATTGTGGGCCTTTATATCGGTCTGTTTTCTGACTGTTCTCGCTATGCCCCGGCTGGCCGCCTGCAGCGAGGAGCAGGATGAAGATTACCGGCGGGCATTGGTAGAGCATTACTACAACCAGCAGATAGTAGCTCTTCAATTGCGTGCCAATGTTCAGGTCGATGATGTCAACCAGGATGGGCTGGCTCAGCGACAAAGAGCTGAAGCTGTCCGCAGAAACAGATGCCTCGAGGAGCTTGGCTATGTCCCCTCTGAAAATCTGCTTTCGAAAACACAGCTTGCAGAATTAGAAGCTCAGCGTGCTCAAAGGGAAGCGGCCATTCGGACAAAAATTCAACTGGCGGTTGAATCGCTGCAGGCGCAAAAGGCCATTGCCCTCGAAACGCAACCTTACTACGCTACCCAAAGGCCGACGGTTTGGACGAGCAGGCGGCCTCTGGGACCGCCCAAGGGTAAAGTTACCGGCATTGTCTTTCAAGGTGGCACCGGCGCTGCACTGATTAGCGACGAAATCGTGCGCGAAAACGACACGCTTTTCGGCGTGAGAGTCCTCAAAATTAACGCCGACCACGTCGAGTTTGAGAAAAAAGGCCGCACCTGGACGCAGTATGTAGGCGAAGCCCCGCCTGCCTTCTGGGGAAAGTAACCTGCTGCCGGCGAACATTACCCGACCTTGGCCGAAGGGGCTGCCGACGAATAGTTAACACACTCAGTTTCAAAATCGCACTATTCAATCAATCCATGCTTCTTTCCCCTTCAATACTCCGGCCGCTTTGTTCTTGATATTTTACTTTGACGCCTCTTTAATGGTCGTATATCCTTTACTTTAATGTGAAATCATACTTGTGCTGTATGGTATTGTTGGCTTTTATGGATTAACCTCCAGTGGCTGAGTTTATTGACGATGATGAAATCCTCGAAATGGCTGCCGCCCGCGAGGCCGACGCCAATCAGTTTTACCTCGCCCTTGCAGCAAGGGTGCAAAGCCCACAGATGCGAAAAGTCTTCGTTGACCTTGCCGAGGAGGAGCTTGAGCACAAGACCAAAATTGAATTGGAGATTATGAAAAGAGGCAAAGTTGTCCGCACGGATAAAGCCCCGCCCGAAAAACAGGATTTCGAAGCCGGCAATGAGTTGTCAAAAATAGACATCGATTACAAGACTATGCTGCTTATGGGGATGAAGAAAGAGGAGACCTCTTTTCGGCTGTACGTGGACCTGGTTGCAATGGTCACTGATAAAAATGCCAAGGAAACCCTGCTTGCTCTTGCCGAGGAAGAAGTCAAGCACAAGCTGCGCTTCCAGCAGGAGTTCAATCACGCCTTCAAAGATGGCTAAATGACGGGTTTGCTCGTGTAAGTGATGCCTGAGTGGGGGCAATGTCCTTCAGCTAAGATTCGGACGTGGTAACCATCACCCGATGAGCTTCATTGTCAACCGACAGATGAAATGGCAGTAGATTGATTGTTGCGGGAATACCCGGAGTTAGCGGGGAAATCGCGATTTTACGGGGTGTTAAGGGGCTTTTTACTGACAATTAACGGGCCAAAATCAGGCCATTTTAAGAGTTGCAGTAAACCCCTGTTTTTGGGCCAATAATAAGGAAGTGCGTTTTTAGGCCAAAATTAAAGGTTCTGCGTTTTTACGCCAAAAATGAGGGTGAGTGAAAAATCTTACTCAAAAAGTCAAAAAATCTTCACTTTTTTGAAGATTTTTCAGGAGGACGCTCTTCTTTAGGAGTTGGGTCTTTTGAGCTTAAATATAGGCAATCTAATTCCCTTTGAATTGTGTTTTGCTCTTCCGCTAAATCAGCAATCAATGCCTCAGTTCGGCTAAGGTCGGCTTTCAACCATTCAACATCTTTGGCTTTTTTTGTATCACCTTCTGATACCTGATTTTCGGCCTCAGCCAGCTTTCCAGAAAACACATATCTATCGTGAATCAATCTCTCCATCTCACGCGAATTATAGCGGCTCAAACGCCACAGAAGGTTCCGTTTCTCTTCTTTCCAGGACTCCGGTTTGCCACTTGGCATACCCATAATTAACTCGTGAAGGTCAATTATAATCCTGGGATGCTGAATTTGTGCTAAACGGACAAGGGTTTCAAGGGTTGGAATCCGCTTATTTTTCTCGAAACGGCTGATTATTGTATTAGCTGAAAACCCCAGAACACGGGCGAACTCTGCTTGATTAAGACCTAAAGCAAGACGAATTCTACGAATTCGCTCACCGAATGATATTTGGCCACGCTGGAATTTTTTTTTCTCTTTTTCCATTTTTTCCTTGAAAAGTTGACCGTCTCGGCATATTATTGCCGAAAATAGACCTATGCGGACAACAAAAAAACCAAAGACCATTCGTATTTTTGACGAGCGCGCAGTCCAGCTTGTTTATGAAAGAGCCATTCGTGAGCATCGCTCTTTCGCGGGTGCGGCGACTGTTTCAATTCTTGAATTGCTTAGTGGCAATCACAAAAGACGCCCGACTTTTCCAGACAGTGTCGTTACAAAAGATACCAGCGGCGGGGCCGGTTTGTCAATGGGAAAGGACGTAGGGAATGGGTAGGCGTTTAGCGAAGGTGTTGAAAAAGCACAATGTGGTTTTGACGGGCAGTAATCTTGTTCGTTGTCGGTCTTGTGGGGAGATTTGGGAAACCAGGCGGACGCCGAAGGGATACCTTAAGAGGGGCTGGTGGTATTGTCCTCGCGGATGCAACACAAGGCAAACTTTATCGCCATCAGATAACAGCGACGGAGAAAAACTTTAATGGATGCGGACGAAAAAGTCATTGCAGATGCGGGAATAGAAATAAGAAGGAAGCAAAACAGCGCATTAACGAACATTTTATGTTTGCTTGCGACTCCAATCAAATTCGAGACATCTCTTGAGTTTTGTTACGTCTTGGGAAAGTTTTTTTCTTTGCAGCTTCAAACTGGAGGGTTTCAGAGCGACAAAATAGTTGTCCGCAACGAGGAGGTTACGGAAGAAAAACTCCGGGAATTGCTCGATGAGATTTGTTTTTCGATGAAGGGCAATCTTATATCTTTTCTTTTGGGGGCTATGCGGGAGGTATCTTATAATGACACTGTCAAGATTGCGGAGGAGGGAGAATGAACAGGCCGGAAACCAACTATGTTGCCGAGCAAATTGAAAAGCT
>CAZQWM010000072.1:0-6621 GCA_964597035.1 uncultured Pirellulales bacterium | reverse complement strand
ATTAAGGACATTTTTCAATTTGTCCCCACCTTGGCATTGTCATTTATTTTGAGCGATAGGGTTCAATAAGCAGTCAGAAAACTTCGACAAATAAGGATTAAGCATATCCAAAGCGGATTGACGAACACTACAAAAGCATGGCTATGCGATTTTGAGGATTCTGGCGGGTTCTTCGGGCATACCGGTCCGGGCAGACAGATATGCTGCTTCGATTACGGCCATATTTTTAAGATTTTCACCGACGGTGCTGATGAGGATGTTTTTGTCGGGTGAGAGCAGACCGGCGGCGAAATTTTCGAGGGCTTTTTTCATCCTGCCAGGGTAGTCATCGTCGAAGCGTTTACGGCGCGTTCGTCCCTTTGCACCGGTAACTTCAAAATGGTTGTCGTCGCATTTGAGCAGAGTATCCTGACTATGAGCGATTAGATATTTTTGCGGCTGTTTGCCGGAGTTTTCGGCTGCCCGGCCTGCGAGCAGAGTCCCCGAAAGCGTATCGCTGAATTTCATTGTGATAACCGCAGTATCTTCCGTCAAGTAAAGTCGCTGCTGCCTGTCCGGGGCGGTGCTGCCTGCGACACAATATACCTGTTGTGGTATGCCGAAATTCGAGGTTATCAGGTCGATAGTGTCCCAGCAGTCGTGGAGGATTGTCCCTCCTCCGGCAAGGATGGGGTCGTTTCGCCAGTTTGCCTGGGGCGAATCGGAGGCGGGCGAGCCGGCGGCTGCGAGAATGAAGAATACCCGTTCGGCCTGTTTATTCAGGATGTGCGTTCTCATTGCGAGGGCGCTTTGTGCGAGTCGGTCGAGGTTTGCGACGACAAATTTAACGCCCTCGGTCTGTGCCAGTTTGGCGAATTCAGCCGATTCGCCGAAGTTTCGCGCCAGAGGAGGGATTTTGAAAATATTGAATTTCTTTTTCAATGCGGTGATTATGTATTCAGCGCAGGTGTAAGTCGGCGCCGCGACAAGGAGGCAATCAAGCTGGTTCTGGATTATAAGCTGGCGATAATCATCGTAGAAGGCGCAACCATAAGACGTGCCTATTTGCTGGGCGAGGTTGGTATCACTATCGGCTACAGCGGTGACGTTGAGACATTCGGTTTGCAGGGCGGCTTCGAGCAGCATTTTGCCTGTGTTGTTTAGACCCAGAACAGCGGTTTTTAGGGGTGGGCCGTTCATAAGTATCCACCGGAGGTGTCCGGGAACAGGTATCTGTTTTGGGTTCTGTTGTTTAATTTGCCCAGTTTGCCGAGCAGTGCCTGAAGCATTCGGCGTTTGTTCCTATGAGCGATTTTCTTTGTTCGGGATGATAAAGTGGTCCGGCACAGGGAAATGCGAACACAAAAGCAGCACATCTTTTGCGACCTGTTCGATTACCGATTCATTGTCGATATTCTCAGCTACTTTGGCTATGAAGCTTGCGATTTGCCTGGCCTGTTCTTCCTTCATACCTCGCGTTGTTATTGCGGGTGTTCCGATGCGCAGGCCGCTGGGATTCGCCGGCGGTGCGGGGTCGTTGGGTACGGTATTGTAGTTGGATACAATTCTGGCCCTGTCGAGTGCTTTTGCGAATTTCTTGCCGGGGATGTTTTTGTTTCTCAAATCGATAAGTATGAGGTGGTTGTCGGTGCCGCCCGAGACGAGATTGAAACCGTGTTCGAGGAGCTTTTCGGCCAGCACTTTGGCATTTTTGACAATTTGCTTTGCGTATGCGCCGAATTCCGGCGTATCGGCCTCGCCCAAGGCGACGGCGATTCCGGTAAGCGTGTGCATATGTGGGCCGCCCTGCAGGCCGGGAAAGACGGATTTGTCGACCTTCTTGGCGTGCTCGGTTTTGCAAAGCAGCATGCCGCCGCGGGGACCTCTCAGGGTTTTGTGAGTGGTTGTCGAGACTATGTCGGCGTAGGGGACGGGGCTTTTGTGGATACCGCCGACGACAAGGCCGGCGATGTGTGCTATGTCGCTTACGTGGTATGCGCCGACTTCTCGCGCGATATCACCGAATATCTCAAAGTCGATTGCTCTGGGGTAGGCGGTTGTTCCAGAGATAATGATTTTCGGCCTGTTCTTTTTTGCCAGTTCCCTAATCTGGTCGTAGTCGAACCTGCCGGTTTCGGGGCTGACGCCGTATTGCATAGAATTGAAAATCCTGCCCGTGACACTGACATTCCAGCCGTGTGTAAGGTGACCGCCGTGTGTCAGGGCGAGGCCCATAATGGTATCGCCTGGTTTTGCCAGGGCGAGATACGCAGCGAGGTTGGCCACAGAGCCGGAGTATGGCTGAACGTTGGCGTGGTCGGCCTTGAATACCTTCTTTGCCCGCTGCTGCGCAAGGGTCTCGATAAGGTCGGTAACCTGTTGTCCCTCGTAGTACCTTTTGCCGGGATAACCTTCGGCGTATTTGTTTGTCAGGCAACTTCCGCTTGCGAGCATAACGGCTTTTGAGACGTAATTCTCGGAAGGGATAAGCCGAACACAGCCGCTCTGGCGTGCGGCCTCCTGCCTTATCAGCTCGTAGATTTGGGGGTCATACTGTTCAAGGGCCGTAATCATACAATCTTCTCCATAAATTAGTTCCGGATGGGTGGGTTTATATCAAAGTCCCGATTTGAACACAAGCCCTTATCCGCCACAGGGGATTAATTTGTTGACAGGATTTGGCCGAAGATTACGATGGATGTGCGGGAGCCATCTGAAAGTGCTTTTTGGAAGAGCCAATGCCGCAGGATAACGACAACAATAGCAAGACCAAGTTGTTTTTTGAGCGTGCAGCAGAGGTGGGCGCCAGCGGCAACTTCGACTATGCGATAGATATGTATATCGAAGGGCTGCGGTGCACTCCCGACGCGTTGCAGGAGGGTCATTTGCGGCTGCGGGAGCTTGCGCTGATACGACAGGTCAGGGGTGGCAAAAAGCCGTCGCTTCGGGAGAGGATGAAACATATGCGGGCAAAGGAGCCCCTTGAGCAGATGCTCAACGCCGAATACCTTCTGGCCAAGGACCCCGACCATTTGCCCTACGCCGAGACGATGCTCAAATCAGCGGTGGCAATGGGGTATCATAAAACCGCCAAGTGGATAGCGGACCTGCTGTTTGCGGCGAATAACGCGTCGGAGTCACCCTCTTTTCATATGTATATATTGTTGAAGGATTCGTATGCTGCAATCAGCCATTGGGACATGGCGGTTATGGCCTGTCAATACGCGGCTCGGTTGCGGCCCGAGGACGCTGAAATAGCCGACGAGGTGCAGAGACTTTCGGCTGAGCTTACTGTTTCGCGCGGTAAGTACGACCAGGAAGGAGACTTCCGCAAGTCCATCAAGGACCGCGAGGTACAGGATAAGCTTCATTCCCAGCAGGCGGTTGTCAAGACCGAAGACTACCGCGTGTCGGCTCTCGAAGCAGTGAGAAAGGCCTATGAGCAGGAGCCGGAGCTGTCGACGAATATATTCGCGCTGGCTTCGGCGCTGGCGGATTACGGCACTGACCAGGCCGACGAGGAAGCGGTAAGACTGCTGGAGGATGCGTACAGGAAGAGGCAGGATTTCAGCTTCAAGCAGCATGCCGGCCTTGTTCGAATAGGTCAGTTCAAACGCAAGCTCAGAGAGGTGCAGGCATTTCTCGATGCCTATCCCGAGGACCGCATGGCCAAATCCCGTCTGGCGGGCGTGATGTCGCAGTTGAATAGGGCGGAGCTGGAGCATTACGGTCTTTGCGTTAAAAACTACCCCACGGACCTTAAGGTAAAGTTCGAATACGCCATCCGGCTGGTCCGCAACAAGAGATACGATGAGGCGATTCCGCTGCTCCAGGAGGCCCAGAAAGACCCGAGGCACAGGATAGCGGCCATGGGCAAAATAGGGCTTTGCTTCTTTATGAAGGGGTGGTTTGCGGATGCGATTGACATTTTTACCCAGGCGATAGAATCTCATGAAAGAAAAGATGACGACATCGGCAAGGAATTGCGGTATAATCTTGGGCGCTGTTATGAGGAGCAGGGCGACAGGGCCAAGGCCCTTGAGGTGTATCGCAGAATCGCCCAGCTTGATTTCGGGTACAGGGACGTCTCGCAGCGTGTGGATAAGCTGAGAAACGACGGAAAGGAATCGTCATCTCAGTAAGAAGTTTTAACGGTTTTGGGAGATTGAAGTGGCACATTCATTGTCGGCAAAGAAGCGGATAAGGCAGAACGCCAAAAGAAGAATGATTAACCGTGTGCGCAAGAGCACGGTCAAAACCCAGATAAAGCGATTTGAGACGGCGTTATCCAAGGGGGACGTGCAGGCGGCGGGCGAGCAGTTTCGGTTAGTGGCCCAGCGGCTCGATAAGGTTTCATCGACGAGCACGATGCACAAGCGGACGGCCGCCCGCAAGAAGTCTCGCCTTGCCAAAAAGCTTAACACGCTGAGGGCAAAGGCGGGATAGACAGGATAATCTGTTTGCGGTCGGGGACGCAACGTACCAGGAGAGCGAAAATCCGATTGTTGCGGCGGCGAGGCCTGATGTTTGATGAGGCAAAGTTCCGCCGAGAGAGCCCAGTTGCGGTGGGGACGACTGGGCGTTTTGTTTTTGGACACCGAAGATGCGAGAAGTTTACAAGAATAAGATTTTGAAATTGTTAAAGCGGTCTGATTATGCGCCGGCCAAGGTCGGGCAGTTGGCTAAGATATTGGGTGTCGGGCCGGAAGATTTTGCTGAGTTCAAAGAGGCCTTCGACGAGCTTCGGCAAAACGGGCAGGTAGTTCTCGGCGGCGGCAGCACGGTGGGGCTGCCGGGGCTTTCAGGCAGAATTACCGGGACCTTCAGGGCCAATCCGAAGGGTTTTGGCTTTGTCAGTCCTCTGGAGTCGAGTGCCCACGCGGATTTGTTCATCCCGCCCGGCGAGAGTATGGAGGCGATGACCGGCGACGTCGTGGTTGCCAAGGTTGTGGAAAAGACGCAGCGGCGCGGGCAGGTCAGATACAGCGGCAGGGTAGTCGAGATTCTTGAACGCGGGCGCAACAGATTCGTCGGCACACTGTCGAGGAAAACTGAGGGCTGGATTGTTCAGCCGGACGGGACGGGTTTTGTCGAGCCGATAACCGTCAATGACGTTACGGCCAAGTCGGCTAAGGACAAAGACAAGGTGGTTGTCGAGATACTCTCGTATCCGACGGAGAAGTACCTTGCTCGCGGAGTGATAGTCGAGGTGCTGGGCAGGGCAGGGCGATATGAAAGCGAAATCAGTTCGATTATCCGGCAGTACCATTTGCCGGACGAGTTCGACGACGGTTGCATTTATCAGGCGCATAAGGCAGCGACGGAATTCGACCCCGCGGATATTCAGGATAGAGACGATATTACCGGCAAGGTGATAGTCACGATAGACCCGCCCGATGCTAAGGATTTCGACGATGCGATAAGTTTGGAGAAAGACCAACAAGGCAACTGGGTGCTGGGTGTGCATATCGCAGACGTTTGCTCGTTCGTGGGGACGGGGACGCCGCTCGATGCCGAGGCGCGAAACCGCGGCAACAGCGTATATCTGCCGGGAAAGGTTTTGCCGATGCTTCCTGAGATGCTCAGCAACGGCGTGTGCAGTCTTCAGCCGGACCAGCCGAGGTTTACTAAAAGCGTCTATATTACCTACGACGACCAGGGCAAGATATTGGACCGCCGGTATCGTAACAGCGTAATCCGTTCGACTCAGCGGCTGACGTATCAGCAGGTTGACAGGGTGCTGAAGGGACACACCAAGGGCATAAAGCCGGAGGTGCTCGGTCTGTTGAAGGATATGGAAAAATTGTCCCTCATCATCGAGAAGCGGCGGGACAAACACGGGATGCTGCACCTGGATTTGCCGGAGACGGAGATTATTTTGGATGAGTCGGGCAGGGTTGCCGACGCGTGTCCGGCGGATGCGAGCTATCCGCATACCATAATCGAGATGTTTATGGTGGAGGCCAACGAAACGGTAGCGACGCTTCTTGACCGGCACAACGTCCCTTTTATGCGGCGGATTCATCCGGAGCCGGATGGTCTGGCGATGCAGAACCTAAGCGAGCTGGTAAAGTCTCTGGGACTTAGCTTGCCGAGGCAGCCGGGCAGGGCGGATTTGCAGCATCTTTTAGGGGCCGTCAAGGGGACCGACAGCTCTTTAGCCATAAATATCGTAGTGCTGCGCAGTTTGGAGCGGGCGGTGTATTCGCCGCTGCATATAGGCCATTACGCCCTGGCTTCAAAGCTTTATTGTCATTTCACCAGCCCGATTCGGCGGTATGCCGACCTGCTCGTTCATCGTGCGCTTGATTGTTATCTGAGGGGTAATCTTGAAACAGCATCGCCGGAGGAGGTTCTCGACAGCCAGGAATTGGCACAGATTGGCAAGCATATTACCTTTACCGAGGAGCGGGCGGAGGATGCCGAGCACGAGCTGAAGACGGTTTTGATATTGCAGATGCTGGCCGGCAAAATCGGCGAGCAGCTTGACTGTGTTGTTACCGGGCTGACTAATTTCGGCGTCTTTGTTCAGTCAAAAAAGCTCGGTATCGAAGGTCTTGTGCAGCTTACGGACTTGGGGCCGGACGAGTGGCGATACAATCCGCGGTCCTGCTGCATCATCGGCAGGCACTCCGGCCGGAT
>CAZQWM010000071.1:0-6955 GCA_964597035.1 uncultured Pirellulales bacterium | reverse complement strand
CCCCACGTCAACTATCTGGTGGCGCTGGCCGCAGGAAAGTTCAAAAAAGTCGAGCAGATGTACAAGGACATCCCTCTGGCTTTTTACACGCCTTCGTCGCAGATTGAGCAGGCCTGGAATTCATTCAGGGACACTGCGGATATGGTCGGCTTTTTCGAGAGCGAAATCGGCGTGGATTATCCCTGGGACAAGTATTATCAGGTTGTGGTGGATGACTTCGTTTCCGGAGGAATGGAAAATACATCGCTGACCATACTAACCGACTGGACGTTGTTTACCGATGCGTCGGAGAACATTCGCTCCAGCCAGGAGCTTGTCTCGCACGAGCTGGCGCATCAGTGGTTTGGGGACTACGTTACCTGCAAGGACTGGAGCCATATCTGGCTAAACGAGGGCTTCGCAACCTACTACGCCCTGTTGTACGACGGGCACAAGGACGGACACGATAAGATGCTCTACGGCCTTTACGATTACGCCGGGGCGATTGTCTCAAATGAAGACGTTATGAAAACGCCAATGATTCACAGAATCTACGAAAGCGCCTGGGAGCAGTTCAACTGGCACCGCACATACGCCAAAGGCGCCTGGATTGTGCATATGCTCCGGATGCAGCTTGGCGAAGACCTCTATCGAAAATGCATCAAAACATACCTCGAACGCTACGCATTCGACACCGTTGTAACGGAGAACCTAAATTCCGTGATTGAACAGCTCGCAGGCAGGTCGTTCGACCGGTTCTTCGACCAGTGGGTTTTTCACGCAGGCCACCCGGTTCTGGAAGTAAGCTACGAATGGTCGCAGAAAACCAAGCTCGCCAAAATCTCCATAGAGCAAACCCAGGAGCCGAGCGACGAAGTATTCCTCTTCAATTTCCCCACGAAGGTAAGTTTCACCGTGGGCGATAACACCGTTGTGCACGAAATCCTTATCAAGGACAGCAGGCATGATTTTTACTTCCCGCTCGCCGCCGAGCCGAATATCGTGCGATTCGACCCCGACTACAGTGTTCTGGCCGATATAACCTTCGAAAAGCCCAAAGAAATGCTCTACGCACAGCTCGAAAACCAAAAAGACGTAGTCGGGCGATTGCTGGCGGTCGAAGCATTGAAAAAAGAGGACGACAAGAAAACGGTCGAGAAACTGAAAATCGCCCTCAACAACGACCCGTTCTACGGCGTCCGGATTAAGGCCTCCGAAGCGCTGCGCGAAATACACACCGATGAGACATTCGACGCGCTGTGCGATTCCACCTCACAGGACGATGCCCGGGTAAGGCAGCAGGTCGTCCGTGATATCGGCCAGTTCTATCGGCCGAAAAGTATGGAGATTCTCAAAGCAAGCTTAAACAGCGAAAAGAACCCGGAAATACTCTTCGAGGCAATTCACTACCTCGGGCTGTATCAGGACAAAAAGGTCCGCCGACTGCTCCTCGACTACCTCGAATCGAAATCTTATCGCAACAGACTCTTCGTTGCTGCCGTCAAAGCGATTGATATGCTGAAAGACCCCTACTTCATCAGGCCGCTGACAAAAACCCTCGGCAAACGCCAGCGGGAATTGAGGTCGTGGGACTTTGCCAATGCCCTCAAGACTCTGGCAAAAATAAGCAGCGATGAAAAGGACAAAACAAAGGCCTTTGAGTTTATCGCCGGATATGTGAATCACAAAAAAGAAAATATCGCCGCCGGCGCCCTCACCGCACTGGGCGAGCTTGGAGATGCTAAGGGCATCGCGGTTGTCAAAACCTTCTCCGGCGACGATAAAGACGACCGCATCCAGCGCACGGCAACCGAGGCGCTGGAAAAACTGCAAGAGACAACGAAACTGGCGCCGGAGGAAGTGATTAAGCTGCGCGAGACGGTCGACGAAATCAGACAGGAAAATGAAAAATTAAAGGACGACGTCGAAGACATAAAGAAACGACTGGACGCGGAAGACCAGCGACAGGAAGAACCAAACCAGCCGGCCGAGCCGACCGTGTCAGCCGACGCCAACACGATTAGCACTCTTTCACAAGCTCAGGCCGGGTGCCCCATCCTGAGCTTGTCGAAGGGCTGCCCGGCCTTTTCTGTTGCAACGCAGTACGTAAGTATCGCTTCCCACTGGGCTTAAACTCGCCCGCCATCCGTGCGGCGCAAAAGCTATTGAAAAGTCGGCCGGGGGCATTATAATACTGCATTCTTTCACAGAACCTTTACGTACGCGAGTGGTGGCGGTTTTTCAGGAGAATGTTTAATGGAAGCAATGACACAATTGCAGAACGAAATCGATTTGTTCGGCGACCAATTACCGGGCATAGAGCAGATAAAGAAGCTGTCGGGCCAGGTGCACTCAAGCGAAGCCGCTCTGCTGGCCTTTGCCGAGAAGATCGAGCAGAATGTGAACAAGACCGGCGAAAAGGATTGCCTTGCCGCCGGGATAGGACTCTTTATTTTAGGCAGAGACGCCGAGGCGATTGAGAAGCTCAGCAAGGGAAACGACTGCAAAGAGAAATTCACGTATCTGGCGCTTGCCCTTCGCCGTTTGGATAGATACGACGAGACCATAGAGAACCTCGATGCAGCTAAAAAACGCGGTGCCGATGCACTGGCCGTGGCAATGGAAAAGTCGGCAACGTATCGCCGGGCGGGAAATTTCGACTCGGCAGAGAAAGAGTTAAAAAGCTGCGCCAATTTCAAAAACGTCAGCGCCGAATATCATTATCAGCTCGGTCGGCTGCAGGAGGCACAGGGGCTTTACGAAGAGGCAATGGACAACTACAAGGCGGCGCTGGAGCTGGCGCCGCACCACCACGGAGCACTGTTTCACCTTGGATATCGCTGCGACCTTTCAGGAGATGAAGACGCGGCCATCGACTACTACAAGGCAATCGCTTCCACCTCACCGGCGTATATAAGCGCGCTGTTGAATCTGGCGGTCATTTACGAGGACAGAGGCGAATACGACAAGGCCTCAAAATGGATTAACAAGGTCCTGGCAAGCCATCCGAACCACAAGCGTGCGATTCTGTTTCGCAAAGACATCGAAAGCAGCAAGACGATGGTCTACGATGAGGAGACGGAGAAAAAGAAAACCCGCAAGCTGCAGATACTCGAAACGCCCATTTCGGATTTCGAGCTTTCCGTGCGAAGCAGGAACTGCCTCAAAAAAATGCACATAGACACGCTCGGTGACCTCTTACGAACTACCGAACCGGAGCTTCTTGCCTTCAAGAATTTCGGAGAGACCTCGCTGCGGGAGATAAAGGTGATTCTGGACGCCAAGAGTTTGCATCTCGGGATGGTACTGGAAGACAAGCAGTTCGCGCCGGAGGAGGAACCTTCGGAAAGCTCTGTCGAGGAAACGGACCAGGGGCTGTTGAGCAAACCAATCGCGGACCTGCAGTTGTCGGTGCGGGCACAAAAGGCAATCACGAGACTCAACATGCGCACGCTCGGTGATTTGACCCGGACCACCGAGGCCGAGCTGCTGGGCTGTAAAAACTTCGGCGTAACGAGCCTGAATGAAATCAAGAAGACGCTTTCAAATCTCGGTTTGTTACTGCGGTCCCTGGATTAATAGCCGGGTTCGCTCGGGCGTAACCGCTCAAACAATACTGTTACGAGATTAGAATTGGCATTGTGGGGTAGTGCTCTGATAACCATGTGGTGCAGCCACAAATGGCTGCGGCGATTAGGATGGCGCGGAGATTTCGGCCTGCGCAGAACGATTATCAACTGTGTGCTGATGGGCGTGCTGCTTGGTGCAGGGATGGTGTTTTTCAGTTGCCGACAGCGCCTGCTCGTCCGCCCCACTCCGCAGATTGATACCGAATCGCGCTTTCTGGTGCGGGTCCTGCTGGCCGACGATATCACCACCTGCACGGTTAATGTTCGCGGCAATTTCAACCTGCTAAATAGCGACGGCTCGGTGCTGATTCCCGAAACTATGTTCATCGAGCAGGGCCTGCCGATGGAGGTAACGGTCTCCGGCGCAACATTGACGCTCGCAGGCAGACACTTTAGCACGAATCGCCTGACGATTCTGCCGGATAGTCCCTACATTTTCTCATTCGGCGGCGACCAGTACCGCGGCAAACTCCTGCTGAAGGTAAACCCCGACGGCACTTCTTTCGACGCTGTAAACATCGTTCCCCTCGAGCCGTATCTGGCCGGAGTGGTGGGTGCGGAGATGCCGGATTACTGGGAACCCGAGGCCCTAAAGGCACAGGCAATCGCCGCTCGGACCTACTGCCTGTATAACAAGAAAAACTTCGGCGTCAACCGGGACTGGGACGTCACTAAAACGGCGGCCAATCAGGTCTATCTCGGACTCAAAGCCGAATCGCAGCGGGTGTGGAACGCGGTAAACGAAACATCGGGGCAGGTTCTGGTTTGCACTCAGGCCGGAGGAGTGGAGAATATTTTCCCGGCGTATTACAGCTCCGCCTGCGGCGGACATACCGAAGATTCGAAAAACGTCTTCGGTGATTCGTTCGGGCCGCTTTGCGGAGTGGTTTGCCCGTATTGCAAAGACGTTGCCAAACCGAATATCTTCTTTTGGCCTATGGCGCAATTCGACAATGTCGTCGTCGAAACCGCCCTGCAGCGCAAATACCCGAAGCTGCGAGACCTCGGCGACATCACAAATATTGCGCCGGCAAGGCAAACCGACTACCCGGATTTTTCGCGCCTGACCATGGCCAAAATCGTCGGCTCCACAGGCCGAAGCGAATTTGTCAGGGCCGAAGACCTCCGGCTGACCATTGACCCCACCGGCTTCAAAATCCGCAGCACTATTTGCAGAATCGTCGCAATCAACGGCAAGTGGGCCTTCCTCGCCGGCAGGGGCTTCGGACACGGCGTCGGATTGTGCCAGTGCGGCGCCGAAGGTATGGCAAGAAAAGGCAATACCTTCGCCGAAATTCTGTCATATTATTATCCCGGCTCCAGAGTTCGGAAGCTTTACTAAGATGACCTGCTTCGAGCTAACCTGCAAAGACAACACAAGCCGGGCGAGGCGGGGCGTCCTGAATACGGCCCACGGAGTCGTTCAAACACCTGCGTTTATGCCCGTCGGCACCGCTGGCGCGGTCAAGGGAATCACACCTGAGCAGTTACGCCAAACCGGCGCGGAAATCATCCTCGCAAACTCATATCACCTTATGCTCCGCCCCGGCATCGACGCGATAGAGCGCGTCGGCGGGCTGCACAGCTTTATGGGCTGGAACGCGCCCATCCTCACCGACAGCGGCGGCTACCAGGTCTTCTCACTCAGCTCGCTCACAAAAATCGATGACAACGGAATCGAATTTGCCAGCCATGTTGACGGCGCAAAGGTATATCTCGACGCTGAAACTGCAACAAAAATTCAAAACCGACTCGGCTGCGATATCGCAATGACGCTCGATGAATGCCCGCCTTTCGGCTGCGAAACCGAACAGCTTCAGCTCGCGGTTAACAGGACCATCCGATGGGCAAAACGGTGCAAAGACGCGCATACTAACCCGAAGCAGATGCTCTTTGCAATCGTCCAGGGCGGTATAGACCCGCAGCTTAGACAGCAGTGCGCAAAACAGCTTGTCAAAATGGATTTCGACGGCTACGCAATCGGCGGCCTAAGCGTCGGCGAGGGACATGAAAATATGTTCAAAACCGTCACTCACACAACCCCGCTGCTGCCGGAGGATAAGCCCAGATATTTAATGGGCGTTGGAATGCCCGCCGATATCATCGCAGCCGTCTCAGCCGGCATCGATATGTTCGACTGTGTGCTGCCCACGCGAAATGGCCGAAACGCATTCGCCTTCACTTTCGATGGCCCGGTTCGTATGCGAAATAACGAACATATAGATGACGTTCAGCCGATTGAGAAAAATTGCGATTGTTACGCCTGCGGCAATTTCACTCGGGCCGCAATTCGCCACTTCTTCAACGTCGGCGAAATGTTAGGCCCGATTCTTACCTCAATTCACAACCTACGCTTCTATCAGCGCCTTATGGCCGAAATCAGACACCGAATCGAAGCCGGCAACCTCGCCGACTGGGCGGAAAAGTTCTTGTCCGCCGAGAACGCCGGGGATTCTTAATAGCGGATTTTGTCCGGCCACGGCTTAACCGCTTGTCCTGAGCTTGTCGAAGGGCCTGCCCTCCCTGCCCCAGCAATTCGTTGGCTGGGGGACTCAAGCTACTTTGACAAATGCAATCGGGGGCCTGCCCCCAATTCCTGCGTCGCAGCAACCGCTATCGAGGGTTCATTTTAATAGTCGTCGGAAGCGCAGAAGTTGTACCAGTCTTTCGTCAGCTGGCGGGTAAAATATTGGGCGTTTCCGAACGGCGTCCCGTCCGTATTCGGCTGATACACGAACCCGTATGATATCTGGTCCGGCCCATCCGCCACCGTCCTCATTCTGAAGTACACTCCGCCGCGACGGTCCGTTCCGTACCTGTCAACCTTCCAGATACCGATTCTGCGGTCTAGCTCTCCTTCCTTGTTTTTCGACAGCTCTTCGGAATTAACTACCTCCTCGAAGCTGCTGCGGAAAATCGGAAATACAGCCCGCTGCGGAATTGCAAACACAGCCCCGATGATACTCGCAAGTACAAGCAGCCCGGCGAATATAAAACGCAGTATCGCCAGCGTTGCGCCTTTCGGGTTCTTGACCGACATTCGACCCAGAAAAAACATTAACAATAATCCGATTACCCCCGCCGCAGGCAGCCAGAAAACAAGCGTGACTGTCGCGAACAAGGCCATATTCGGAACCACCCCGGGCCATACACTCAGAACTAAAACCGCCACACTGCACAGAAACGCAATCACGAGCACAAGTATTGAGAATTTCTTCATTCCTTCACCTCACTTTCCTGCCCAAAATCCTTTTTGTTCAGCCCTCGACCTTGTTTGCCCGGAATCTTTTTTATGCTTCGGCCTTCCGGCACTAAAATATCCATACTTTCTGACTAAAAAATATGCC
>CAZQWM010000070.1:0-7080 GCA_964597035.1 uncultured Pirellulales bacterium | reverse complement strand
GGTGACATAAACGACGACGGGGCAGTTGATTTTTACGACTATGCGTTGTTCTGCCGGGCTTGGTAGAACTCAACCGGTCTCGAATTGCATTCGTAATCAAGGGCTGCAAGATTATTTTTGCGGCCCTTTCTATTTGCGGATTACTGACAGTCGAGCGACAAGACTTACTCGTGGCGGAGGGATTCTATGGGGTCCATATTGGCGGCACGATAGGCGGGATACAGGCCGAAGGCGATTCCGACGGCGCCGGATATGCCGAATGAAAGCAACAGCGATGTGCCGGTAATTACCGTTGGCATCTTTCCGAAGTGCGTGACGAAGTAGGGTATTGTGCAGCCGAGGCAGATGCCGAGCAACCCGCCCGCGAAGGTGAGAATAAGCGTTTCGGAAAGGAACTGGAAGATGATGTCCCTTTTTCTTGCACCGAGTGCTCTTCGGATTCCGATTTCCCGTGTGCGCTCACTTACAGTGGCGAGCATAATGTTCATAATGCCGATGCCTCCGACCAGCAGCGAGATTGCGGCGATAGAGCCGAGGACGATGCTGAAGATTGCCTGTGTGCGTCTTGCCTGCCGGAGCAGCTCGAGGGGAACGATAAGCTGGTAGTCGGCCTTTTTGTGGAAGCGTTCAAGCAGTGTCTGGAGTATGTTACGGGTGGGGACGACGAGGTCAACATTGGCAACCTTGACGATGATTTCCTGTAGCTCGACCTTCTCGACGTTTGCACCGGATTGGCCCGAAAGCTGAACAGTCATTTCTCCGAAGCGGTCTTTGACGGTTGTCAGCGGAATATAAATGCTGCCGGCGTTTGCTCCGGCTTGTTTTTTGGCATCGTTGTTTTCCACGCTTTCCTGTGTGCCTGCGGCGGCAAGGGACTGGGAGCTGACGATACCTACGACTGTGTAGTAATCGCTGGCGATTTTGACGTGCTGTTCGAGCGGGTCGTCGAAGGCGAAAAGCTCGTTGACAATACCTTCGTCGATGACACAGATATCCTGCTTGTAGTCCATATCCGCGGAGGCGAGGAATCGGCCCATAATAAGGCGAATCGGTGTTGTTTCGAGGTGCCAGGGGACTGTGCCGATGACTTCGACGGGGATTTTTCGATTGCGATACCAGGCCTGCTGAGAGACCCTTCGGACCGGGACGACGACCTGGATATTCGGTATACTGTTGCGAAATCTTTCGGCGTCCTTATAGGTCAGACCGTATTCCTGCAAACTCTGCTGCTGGCCTGTGGCGTGCTGGTCCTCGGGCGGCTGGACGGTTTTTATGATTAAGTTCTGGCTTCCGAGGCGCGCAATTTGTTCCTGTGCAGTTCGGCTGGCGCCTTCGCCTATGGCCAGCATCGCGATAACGGAGGCAACGCCGAATATGATACCTAGCGCAGTCAGCGTGGAGCGGAGACGATGAAGCCATAAGCTCTTGATGCCCAGTTTAACTGTTCGTCTGACTCGATAGAAAAACATATATTTAGCGGTTATACCATTGTTTTTGTATTTGCCCGTCGAGCAGGCGTATTTGTCGCTGCGAATGCTCTGCGATTTGCTCGTCGTGCGTGATTACGATAAGTGTTTTGTCTTGTTCGCTGAGCCGGTCGAGAATAGTGAGGATATCGGCACCACTGGCGCTGTCGAGGTTCCCGGTAGGTTCGTCGGCAAGGATTATCAGTGGGTCATTGGCGAGCGCTCTTGCGATGGCGACACGCTGTTGCTGTCCGCCGCTGAGTTCGGATGGTCTGTGTTTGATGCGGTCGCCAAGCCCGACCAATTCGGCCAGCTCTATTGCCCTGACTTCGCTTTGCTGTTCCGATACACCCTGATAGAACATCGGAATTTCGATGTTCTCTATGATGTTAAGCTGTGCAATAAGATTAAATGACTGGAAGACGAATCCGACGTGTCTGCCTCTAATGGAGGAAAGCTGGTCATCATCGAGCACAGAGACATCCTGTCCGCCGAGATAGTATTTTCCAGCGGTAGGGTGGTCGAGGCAGCCGATGATGTTTAGCAAGGTGGATTTTCCTGAACCGCTGGGGCCCATTACGGCAAGATAGTCGCCTTTTTTGATGACGAGGTCGATATCACGCAGGACCTTGAGCTCAACTTCTCCAAGCTGGTAGTTCTTGCAGAGCTTTTCGAAGACGAGGATGGAGCCGTCGCTGGTGAAATCAAGGGTTTTGCTGCTGGCGGGAAGGTCGGCCATTCTGCTGTTCCTTCATACGGTTTCTAAACTGCCTCATCATCTCTCTGGTTTGTTCGTCGAGCTTGTTGGGGTCTTGCTGCATCATTTCTCTAAACTTTTTCATTCGTTCTTTGGTCTGCTCGTCGAGCTTATTCGGGTCGAATCCTGCGCCGGGTTGTGGCCATTTAGGTTGGTTATCACCCTGCATCTTGGAGTTTTGCGTAGGTTGCTCGCTCGTCGGCTGACCCTGTGGTAGCTGCTGTTGTTGCTGTTGTGTTTCGGGGAATTCGCCGGGAAGTTTTTCGGTCGGCTCGGTTGCTGTTTCAGTAATTCTGGGCGGACTCAACAGAACCTGTTCGCCCGGCTGGAGGCCGGCGAGAATCTGGACGTATGTATCGTTAAACAGGCCGGTTTTGACCTTTCTTTGTTCGACCTTGCCGCCGTTGACGGCAAAGCATATTTTCCTGCCGCCTCGATTGGCCACGACCTGAACGGGGACAATAAGAACATCGGTTAGAGAATCGACAAGAATTTCGACACGGGCGGACATCCCGGGCTTAAGGAAGTCGTGGGTTCCTTCGATAGAGACCTGTGTTGTATAGACCTTGATATCGGGGCTGAGCCAGCCGCGTTGCTGGTCGGGCAGGGGGGCGACCTTGATGACTTCACCGTGGAAGGTCTGGTCGGGGAAAGCGTCCATAACGATAGTGGCTTTCTGGCCGGATTTGACCTTGTCGACCGATGATTCGTGGACGGTGATTTCCGCCATCATCTCGGTGGTGTCGGGCAGGGTGATGATAGTCTGTCGCTGATAGACCTCTTCGCCGGCTGCAATGATGTTGCCGCCGCGGAATCTTCGGTAGGGGTCGTTACTCGAACCGTACACTACCAGACCGGCCGCCGGAGCTTTTATTATGCACGCCGCTATCTGGTTTCGAGTTTTGTTAAGCTGGTCCTCCCGTAGATTGAATCTTGCCTTTTCGCTTTCGAGACGTGCCTTGGCCTGGGCAAGCTGCGAACGGGCTTTTGCGTAAGTTCGGTCGAGGGCGCGTTTTGACTCGTAGTAATCGCTGAGAAGTTTTTGGGTTTGTTTTGAGAAGTCATAGGTCTTGAACAGATTGAGGTCCGTTTCGGCCTGTGAGAGTTGTATTTTTAGACTGTTGTAGTTCAGCCGGTCGCTCTGGAGGTCGGTCTCTGAAACGTATTCTTTTTCCCTCAGGCGGATGGTCCAGTCGAGTGTATTCTTAGCTCTCTCGAGTTTTTCCTGGGCCAGAATTATGTTGTTTTTCAACTGGTCGAGCGTTTGCAGGGCCTCGCCGCCCAGGGTATTAGGGTCATTGAGTATATTTTGGAAGTCGATCAGAGTGGTGATATCGGAATTAAGGTCGGGCGTCTGGTCAACGGTTTTGATGATACTATTTGCCAGTGTCTCGCCGAGATACTTCTGGAAGTCCATCAGGGCGAATTTAACCTTCAGTTCCGCCGCCGAGATATCGCTTTCGTTCTGTTTGACCTGGATGTCGTAGGCCTCTTTTGCCTCTGCATAACTTGCCTCTGCGCTGGCGTATTCGATTTCTCGCTGGGTAAGTTGTTCTTTAAGGTCACCGCTGTCGAGCTCGACGAGGACCTTGTCGTTATCGACGTCTTCCTGCAAGATGTAAGTTCCCTCCGGGACGATATTGATGATTGTTGCACGGCCCTCCACCTCCGATTTGAGGTCGATGGAGTTGCGGGCCTTTATACTGCCGCTTTCCGTAACGGTGACGTTGAGGTCGTCGCGTCGAGCTGTAAATGTGTTGATGGTCTTGTCGGGTGCGGATGTTGAGGCCCTCTCTGATGCGAGAACCATCACAAGCAGCAATATTACGACAGCCGAGCCGGCTGCAATGAGCCATTTTCTTCTGCCGGCGGTCAGTTTAGAGATTTTGTTCGGTGGGTTGTTCATCTTGTTCGTGTTCATCGGCTAATTTTCCTGATACTGGTTCCAATTGCGCCCACATCCCGTCGGGCTTTACCTGTAAGATACCTACGTCGCGATAGAAGCTGAGTTTGGCATTAAGATGGTCGACCAGCGCTGCGGTAACGGCGTCTTCGGCCGTGAGCAGCGCATCCTGAGACTCCAGCAGGATACGGACTGTTACCCGCCCGGCGTCCAGCAATAGCTTGTTGCTTTCGACACGCTGGGTGGCCAGGTTGAGCGAATTCTGCTGGATACCAAATTGCTCGGCCGTTTGCAAGAGACGGCGATAGGCGTCTCTGACTTCGAGCTTGACATTATCGATTTCCGCCTCGTATCGTCTTTGCTGCTGATTCAGGGCTATAAGTGACCGGCGGTAATCGTTTCGCTGGGACTTTCTGTCAAGAGGCAAATCGGCGTCAAAGCCATATTGGTAGGCGCCTTCATGAAGACGCAGATTCTGGAAATCGGTTTCACCAGTGGGGCTTTCACTGTCCAGACTTGCTGAAATGTTGATTTGTGGTCCGAGGCCGTCTGCGGCCAGCACAACTTTCCGCAGATTATCATCGATTTTGTCCGCGGTGTTTGCAAGGTCTAATCGCCTGAGCAAGGCAGTCTCGACTGCTTCACCCAGTGCAAATGTTGGTTCTTCAACTCCCATTTCCCTCAGTGCCATCAGCTCATTCTGGTCGAGCGTAATGTTGGCATCTGTCGGCAGAGCAAGGCGTATCTTGAAATCGTCGAGTGCTCGTTCGTATCGCTGTTGTGCGGTTACGACGTTGTCCTGAGATCTGAGGACGTTCTGCTGGGCTTCATCAACGTCGATGCGTGTTCTTCGACCTGCCTCGGCTTCCATTTCAAGCCGGTCTTTCGATTCGAGGACGCGTTGATAATTGTTTTGTGAGTTTGTTACCCTGTCCTTTTGCTGCAGGACGCCGTAGTAGGCGTTTATGGTATCCACAACGAAGTTTTGCCTGTAACGGTTGAATGAGCGGACATCGTACAATACGTCTCGTTCGGCTTGAATTAAGGTTTCGCGTTTTTGCCTGCCTGCGCCGGCGCCAAGGATTGGAGCGGTTACGGTGGCGCTAAGGACCGAGCCGAGAGTTGTTCGCGGGTCGCCGGTGAGATATCTTGCCCAGTCAATCACCAGACTTGTGCCGATTTCGATACCGTCACCGATGAGAAAATCCTGTTTTGCTTCCAGACTGGAATTCAGCTTGAATTCATCATCCTGGCTGCGGAGTTCAGGATTATCTCCCGCTTCGATGTATTTCCCATCTATGGTTGCGAATAATTGTAACTGGTACTTATGTCTTTCGCCGGTTAATTCTAATGCGGATAGATAGAGGTCCTCTTTTTGAGTCTGGTAGGGCCGGCTGTTTGCTGTGGCGATTGAAACGGCCTGTGCAAGCGTCAGGGTCTGGGGGGTTGTCTGTATTTTAATGTCGTTCGGAGCCGGTATGGTGTTGGCGTCGGAGATAACATAGTTGGCCTTTCCGCCGAAGGATGAATGCCATTTGGAATCGATAATTTCATATACTTCCTTGTCGGCGTCTTCCTTGTGGAATTCCGGACTGCAGCCGGCTACCGTTATCAAGACGGCGGCGATTGCTGCGCGAACGAATTCTATCGGCAGGTTTCTGTATATCATCCAACCCAGCTCCAGTACCTCTCTGCCACCTCGCAGATTTGCCGGCAGGCAGCGTAGTATTCGGCCTAGTAAACCCCTCACCCGGCCGGAATGTGTAATCACTCTATTATACAAAAAATGACCCATAAGCTGAAATCCCAATGCATCGCAGGGGGCTGTAAAGTGACCAAAACTTTACGCATTTTTCCGGTTGTATGTTCTGTATCAACAGCTTTTTATCGGCCTTAAAAACTCGATTAAACAGGACCGGCAGTAGAGAATTTAAGCCAAACCAGGTCTAACCATTTGATTTGACGCTTATGAGGCGGTATCTATTGCATAGAAAAGGCTCCCCGATGGTATTTGAAGTGGTTTTTGCAGTCAACAGGTCAGGTGCAGGGCTGCGGCAACGGCAATACCCTTCCCGGACAGTTCATTAAACCTTTCGACCGCATTATGTGTGTTGAGGGCTTCGAGCTTGATATCCTGCTGCTGAAGTGCCTGTCGGGTCTCTTCGGGTATTTTCATTACCCCGTATGCCCCACAGCCGACGATTAAAACGTCCGGCTTTGCGGCAATTATTTGCTTAAGGTCTTCTACGGATACGGTGTGCCCTTCCTTGCGCCACCAGTTCGGCTCGACGGTGCCGCTGACTATTATCAGGTCGCTGTTATATTCGACGCCATCAATCGCAATTTTGCCGAACTGATACGAATCGATGTGCATATAGTCGCCCGAATTGCCGTGTGATACTGTGTTTGTGTAGTGATTATACCGAAGCTGAGACGGGTTGGCAACGAGCTGTTTAGTTGGAGCTGAAGGCGTCGGCGAGACAAATATCAGAGGAGGTTTCTGAGGTGCTTTCTTAACAGGTAACGGGTAAAAGATAGGGCGAATACGCATACGCATACTACGGCCCACAATTCGAGTGAGGCGTTGTGTACGACTGCGGCAATAGCAGTGCCTGCTGCTGGAGGGTGTTCGATGTCAAAGGTTACCATCAAAAAGGCGGCGATTCCGACGGCGATGGAACACTCGAGAGTAAGGGGCAGTGACGTAAAGGCGAAAACCGTGCCGGCGGCAAGACCGGCAAGGTGACTTGGGATGACCACTTTGGCCTGCGCTGAGGCGGTTGTGGGCATTGCAAATATTATAAAGGCGGTGGCTCCGATAGCACTTATCAATATCATTCTGCCTTCGCCGAGCACGAGGAAAAGGATGGCAAGAGTTCCGGCAGCCATAGCGCTTTGGGCAAGGTAGTATGGCCAAAGCTTCTTGATTTTGGCGATTTTATCTTTGCCGTATT
>CAZQWM010000069.1:0-7494 GCA_964597035.1 uncultured Pirellulales bacterium | reverse complement strand
GTTCCCCATCGGCCGGGGCCGAGCAGAAGAAGGCCTGTGTCTTGTCTGCGGTCGGTTTGCTTGTTCAGTGCACCGATAGTGCGCGCGACATCATATTTCTGCGTGATGGATAGCGCCTCGTATGCCTTCGGCTCGACGAATACTATTCGTTTGATGTCGAGAGAAATGCTGCCGCCCATAAAATATCCGTGGCAGAGAAACAGCAGCTTGTCCGATTCGACGTTGGCGGGAATTTTGACCCCGGCGCGCCGGGGTTTGCCTTTGGTTTGCAGCGGCCTGCACTGAAGAAGATTTATCATCAGCTTGCCTTCGTTTGTGAAGTTTACGGTGAACTCAACATCGACGGGATATTTGTAATTGTCTTCGAGGCATTTTAGAATCTTTTGCATATACCCAACGAAGTCGGTTTCTTTGAGCAGCTTCTCGAAGGTCAGCACCCAGTATTGCGGCTGGGAGAGTCCGAGCTGCTTTGCCCTTGCGGACATCTGGTGGTCGGCTATCGCCAGAAGGTCGATATTGATGTCGAGTTTTTTATTGAGCAGCTCCTGAAGCGGCACGGATTTAAGGCAGTTGTTCTCGATATCCAAGAGGTCCACCTGGTGCTGGGAAAACCTTCTGATATCCTCCATATCCGCCAGCGGTCGCAGAAGCGGCGCGTCCAGCGCGATTGTCTGTGGATAATCGTCTTCGACGCGGTTGACGGCACGGGTCCCCAGTCCGAGGACCAGTCGCAGCATCCCGGCTTTGGGGTCGAGGTCGGGATTCCAGACGAAAGTGTTGTAGGAAATTCCGACGCCCGCCAAATCAGGAAAGAAGAAATTATCGCGATATGAGCCGGAGACTCGCTGGACAAGCAGCGCCATTTGTTCATCCTGCTGGTCGAGACCTCTCTGAAGCCGATAAGCGAGGGCGTCTTCGCCCATTGTGCTTGCATAGACCTGCCGGACGGCGTCTTCGAACTCGGCATAGCGCTGTTCGGGGCTGCCCTGATTGGCGCAGAAAAGACTCACGTATTTACCTGCAAAGGCGTTGCCGAAGGCGTCTTCGAGTAAGCTGCTCGAGCGGACGATGATTGGTGATTGGCCGAAGTACTCTATCATTTGCTGGAACTGCTCACGAATCTGGTCGGGGAATCGGCCTTTCAGGATTCTTTCCCTTATTTCGGGTGCGACCTTGAAATAGCCCTGTTTTGTCTTTTGCTCCATTCGCAGCTTCCAGCAGTTGTTCTCGACGAGGTAGGTATAGAATACGTCGCTGCCGACGTAAAAAGAGTCGTGTGGTTCGAGGTTGCCCGCCAGGCCGAGCGAGGAATTATTTGAGATGATGCTGTTGGCCAGAAGCATACCCACCGCCTTGCCGCCGATGAACCCGGTTCCGACTAAGCGGTCTTTGATATCGAGCAGGTCTTTGAGTGACAGATGTTTCCTCGCCAGCTCCAAGATTCTTTTTTCCCTGCCAATCATTACCGAGCACAAATGTTCGACGGTTTTCTGCTTATCCTGTTCGGAAGTATCTGCAAGCTCGGACAATTCCTGTGCGCGAAGGAACAGGCGGTCCCAGTAATCCAGCCCCCTGGCGGCGGGCTGCAGGCCCTGGTCGGATATCCGGGAGAACAGCCGGCTGGCATCGACGCTGCTGGTTATCGGGAGGAAGTTATCGCCTTTTTTTAGATGCGGCAGAAACATCGTAGGTGAGTAGCGTTTCCATACCTTCAGCGGGTGCAGGTAGTATCGGCCGTCGAGATTATACAGGTCGAGCAGAAGCTGGGTGGTTTCGCGGATTCTGGCGATGGTCTTGAACGAGTGGCTGTTACGAAGCAGTGCGAAATAGGCAAAGGTGTCAAGCTCAAACAGGTATGGGCAGGTAATCATAAAGAAATTGCCAATCATCATATCCGTGGCCCAGGCGCCGAGCAGGTCCGAGAGACAGTCGAAGACGTAGTAGGCGCCGATACCCTGCTCAGAGATTATGCCGTGCACCTGTGTGGAGAACGACTCGAAGCCGGAGCTTGCGTCGAGATTATATACCTGGATGCCAGATGTTTTTTCGAGTAGCGGCTTGTGGCCAGCGAATCGCATATAGATGACTTTGCGATTGTCGGCGAGAGCTGTCTCCACAAATGGGCGGACAAAGGCCGCGAAGTCGTCGATACTGTCAACCTGCCAGACGACGTTATCGCCTTTGCGAAGGTAGTTCACCACGGCATCGAGACCTGGTAGGCCTGTGGTTGCCTGCTGAACCATAAATACATCTCCTTTGGAGCTCGTCGGCTGCGGTAACCATTGTTTGCTAATGGTATTCATTTACCGGCTGCCGGTCCGAGGCCAACTGTCGGTTGTGTAACGGTGCTCAGCGACCCGCAATACAATACGGTTGCCTTTTGACAAGCACCTGCTAAAATAAGCAAAACTTATCAAAACAATTAACGATAAGCCGGCCATATTCTCAACGAAACATAGTAACCGTTGGTTTGGCCGATGCAAGGCGATTTGGTTAATATGGTGCATAAAGGGGCCTTATAATGCACATAGAAACGTTCAGGATTTTTTGTGATTTGGCGGACCTGCGGAGCTTTTCCAAGGCGGCGGAGAAACACTTAGTCAGTCAGTCGGCGATTTCGCAGCAAATTGCACAGCTTGAGGTTGAGCATAAGTGCCAGTTACTCAACAGGCGAAAGAGACCGCTGGAGCTGACTGCCGAGGGGGAACTTTTTTACAGGGCGGCGAGAGATATTGTGGACAGGTATGAGCAGCTCAGAAGCGAGATGAACACGCTCAAGGCCGCAGCTCATTCAAGAGTAAATGTTGGTGCGATTTACAGTATCGGGATGCATACGCTGCCGGATTACCTGAAAAGGTTTATGGTCAAGCGGCCGAACGTTAACGTGCACGTGGAATACTTCAGTTCGGAAAAAATTTATGAGCTGGTGCTGTCGGGCGATTTGGATATCGGTCTTGTGGCGGTGCCGAGACGAGACAAGCGGCTAAACGTGTATGAATTTGAGGATGAGCCGCTGGTTTTGGTTTGCAGCTCGAAGCATTCCCTGGCCGGCCAGTCGCAGATAGATATTCATAAGGTTCAGTATGAAAGGTTTATCGGTTTTGAGCCGAGCGTGCCGACGCGCGCGTGGATAGACGGGATTCTGCAGCGATATAATATAACCATCAGGCCGGCAATGGAATTCGACAATATCGAGACGGTCAAGAAGGCGGTCGAGATAAATTCGGGCGTTAGTATTCTGCCTCGCACGGCGATACTCCAGGAGCTTGCAGCCGGGACGGTCAAGGCAATCGAATTTACAGACGAGCAGCTTGTGCGACCGACGGGAATTATCACCCGCAGGGACAAAATGCTCAGCTCCGAGGCACGATACCTGATAGAGCTTCTTCGCAAAAAGTCCTGAGCGAAGATTCGCAATAACATTTCAAGCGGTCAGAGTGGTATCCTGTATGCAGACAAAAGCGGTTATATTCGACTTGGACGGGACGATAACCCGGCCGTATTTCGACTTCGATGCGATTCGCAGGGAGATGGGATTGCCGGAAGATGCCGGCCCAATTCTCGAATTGATGGAGAAGATGACGCCGCAGCGGCGGATTGAAGTGATGAAGATTCTCGAATCGCATGAGCAAAAGGCGGTTGTGGAATCGACTTTGAATCCGGGGGCCAGAGAAACACTCGATGCACTGCGAGCCGCCGGTGTTCTTATAGGGATATTGACCCGCAATAGGCGCAGCAACGCCCTGGCGGTGGCGGAAAAACACGGGCTGAAATTCGATGCAGTCGTTGGCAGGGAAGAGGGACCGGTCAAGCCGGACGCCTTCGGTGTGATACAGCTCTGTGAGCAGTTCGGGGTCAAGCCGGGAGAGGCGATGGTGGTGGGGGATTATCTCTTCGATTTGCTTTGTGCCAGGACGGCAGGGGCGGTGGCGGTGCTTTTGAAAAATCACCACAGGGCCGATGAATTCGCACGGAAGGCCGATTTTGTTATTGAAAATATCACTGGGATACTCCAGATTATCGAGAGCAGACAGGACATTTCACCGCGGAGTTCGCAGAGACCGCATAAGGGAAAATAGAGATGAATGTAATCTACACGTCAAGAATGTTAATCGTGTGGGTTGTTGTATTCGGGATGTGTGGTTTAGCGTCCTGTGCTGAAGTGCCTGCGGTTCGTCCGTCAGCCGATACAAATACTTCTTCGGTTGATAGTGTTCTCGAAGACCTGCACAGCGCAGCGGAAAATCTGAGAACGTATCAGTGTAAGCTGGAGTATCTTTTCAGTCAGCCGGTGCTCGAATCGAAGACTTTGCGAAAAGGGACACTGCAATATGCGAGGTTCAATAGCGGCTCGAAGTTACGTATAGGTTTTGACACACTTGTGCAGGATGACGGCCCGCCGCAAAAATACGTCGAAAGTTACGTCTTCGACGGCCAATGGCTGACGCATATTGACTACCAGATAAAACAGGTTCGCAAAAAGCAGTTGGCCGAAGCCAATGAGCCGGTAGACGCCTTTGAGCTGGCGAAGAGAAACTTCCCTATAATCGGCTTTGACAAAACGGAGGATTTGAAAAGGCAATTCGAGAGTGAGCTGGTTGGCGAGACGAATGGGATTGCACAGGTTCACTTGAAGGTAAGACCCGATTCAGAGTATGCCGACGAGTATGAAAGTGCGGATATCTGGATTGATGAGGCGATTGATTTGCCGTCAAAATTAGTTGTGGTCTCTACCGAAGGTGATATTTACGAGATAAGTTTTATCGAGCCGAAAGTTGATGAGCCGATTAGCGAGAAGGTATTCGAGGTTACAATCCCGGCCGGCTTCGGCAAGCCGGAAATAATACCGCTGAAAAAAGTGAATCTTTAAAAGAAACAGTAGCTGGAAAGGAAATGTAAATGGCCAAGGGGATAGTCATATATTATTCGAGAAGCGGCAATACAAAGCAGATGGCGGAAATGATAGCCGGCGCGATGAATGACGGCGGTCTGGCTGCCGACTGCAAAAGCGTCGATAAGGTCAAGGTCGACGACCTGCTCAAATACGACGCGATAGTAATCGGCTCGCCCACCTACTACGGGACGATGGCGGCACAGGTTAAGCAGCTTTTCGACGACGCGGTCGTAAAGCACGGCCAGCTCGAAGGTAAGGTTGGTGCGGCCTTTACGAGCTCAGCAAACGTGGGCGGCGGCAATGAAACCACGGTTTTGAGCATCCTGGAAGCGATGATAATCAGCGGTATGGTCATCCAGGGCGACCCGCAGGGCGACCATTACGGGCCTGTGGCGATAGGCAAGCCCGACCAGAGGGTCGAGAAGCTCTGTGGCCGGTGGGGCAAAAGAATCGCGGAATTGACCAAAAAACTGGCCAAATAGCCGGTCCGGCGGGATAGCGGTTTTTTTCGTAAAATCGGCGATTTTCTTTGACAATTAGCCATTGCCGGATTAGCTTTCTGGCGTTTGTAGGATGAGATATGGAACTTTAACCGCCTAAGTGGAGGACAGTTTCAATGCAAGAGTACGAGAACCTTAAAGTGATGGTTGCAGAAATCGAAGCAGATATCAACAAGGCCGAGGGCGGAAATAAGGCCGCAGGGACGCGAGTTCGCAAGCAGATGCAGCAGATAAAGCAGGCAGCCCAGCTTGTCCGCAATAAAATCCTGGAAATAAGGTCCACAGACTAAGGGTTTATCGCCCAAAAGCGGGATTTTCGAAGCTGCCGTTCGTTGTGGAGCATTTGGTCAAGCCCGGCGAGCGGAAGTCCAGAACAGTCGTTGCGCAAAATCCCTTTCAGAAGGGGTCTTTTGGATGCCGCCTCCCTTATTATTTGATTTATCGAAGATAGACCTGTCGGCCAGGCCCGTTTTCGATAGGCAGACCATAAGCAAAGTCAATCCCCAGCAGTTCGAGATGCAGCAATTAGACGGCGTGCTGTGGTTCGATAAGGAAAATATGCTTGTGCTTGGCTACAAGGACGTAACCGACAAGGAGTTCTGGGTTCGCGGCCATATTCCCGGAAGGCCCCTGATGCCGGCTGTGATTATGATAGAGGCGGCGGCCCAACTGCTGAGCTTCTTTGTAAATCAGGTTATGGGCGAAAAGGGCTTCATCGGTTTTACCAGTATCGGCTCCGCCAAGTTCCGCTCCACGGTCGAGCCGGGCCAGCGACTGCTGCTTTTAGGTAAAATTACCAACTTTCGCAAAGGCCGAAAATACGATGCCTATATCCAGGGCGTTGTGAACAGCACGATGGCCTTTGAAACCGAGGTCTCAGGAATGGCCGTCTAAGGCGATATTCTTACCGCGGAGACCACAGAGTTCGCAGAGGTTATTTTTTAGTTTTTTCTTTGCGGTCTCGGCGTGCTCTGCGGTGAAACTTTGGAGAAGGCAATGCCGCAGCAGGAACAGGTTCTGGTTGTCGAGCGAAAAGTCTTCGAGCAGGCGGGGGCTTTTAACGGCCTTGCGTTGGACGTTCAGCGATATATCGACAAACTCTTTGTGCAGGGTGTTCCCCGGTTTATTCCAAGGTCCGAGGCGGAGACGAACCCTTCGTATAAGCAGCTCATTCCTTACGTGATTATGGCCTGCGACGGTAAGTTCCTCAGCTACATTCGAGGTAAACAAGCAGGCGAGGCGCGACTTGTTGCAAAACGTTCCATCGGCATCGGGGGCCACATCAATCCCGTCGACTGGACGCTGTTCAGCGCAGAGCCATACGAGACTTACCTTGAGGCCGTGCAGCGAGAGGTTGCTGAGGAAGTTTCCGTGGAGTCAAACCACGCCGACAAAATCATTGCACTTCTAAACGATGATGCTAATGAGGTTGGGCAGGTTCATCTTGGAATCGTTCATTTATGGACTCTCGATGAGCCAAAGGTTAGAAAAAAAGAGCAGATGATTACACAGATGGAGTTTATGAGTATCCCCCAATTGCAGCAGGTTCGCGACACGATGGAGACCTGGTCACAGATTTGCCTCGACGGCCTGGCAAAAATGGTCTGAACTGCCTGGAGATATCAAAGCGGCGATAACAATAAAGATGGTTTTTTAGGACGTTTCGTTTAGTGCTTGCTTCTCAATCCCGAAAAAATAGGAGCACATACGCCGGGCAAAGGCCTGGCGGGTTTGGGCGGGATAGGGAACTTATATCCATCCAAGCGTGATGAATTTTTTGAGCACGGCAGGAAGGCGTATTCTTTTGACGGAACCTTATCCCTGATGTAAAATAAAACGTAGAGGTAAAATAACAGGTGCTTAAATCTTAAGGAGGCGAACGATGCTGTTGATGAGTACTTTGAACATGATACTTATCGGTGTAGGGGTCGTCGTGCTGATTATTGCAATTATCCTGAAAATGAAAGGGTAGGGCCGAAGTAAGAATCTGCCGTCTGACAAATCAGGATGGAGTTTAAGTTTGCGCGTGACTGCGGAGCCGATATGGCTCAGCAACAACGTTAGTCCGCCTGTGGAAATTCCCGCGAAAAAGTCAGGCGA
>CAZQWM010000068.1:0-8021 GCA_964597035.1 uncultured Pirellulales bacterium | reverse complement strand
GCCGCAGGCGATTTTTTGCCCTTTCACAAGTGAATATGGAATCCGCCTTGCAATTCCGATGAAGACTGTGAGAACATTTGTTTGGTCTGCGATGACGGGAGTTGTGTGGAGAAATGCACGGTACCGTGCACATATTGCAACGAACTGACCGGCGAATGTATTGACGAGTGTATCCCGCCCTGCACTGAATGCAACGGTGAACATTGTATAAACGCCTGCCCTGAAGGCACGTCCGGCTGTTATTATGGCGACGGGCAATGCGTATGCTACGACCCGGGTGACCCGGTTTGCACATGGTGCAGCCCTACCGGCCCCAGTCCCGTAGAAGTCGTGGATGTCGGGCCTCACGATATTTGCTGTGAAGGTCGTTTTGACTACTTCACTGTGGAGACTATACCCCTGAGTGCGGTTAGTAGGGTGACGTGGTCCTGGACTGGCGGTGGCTCGGGAATGCCTTATAGCAGCAATACGTATTCGATTGATTTCAATTCTTGCGGGACTCAAACAGTAACAGCGAGTATAGACGACTGCGACACCAGCAAATCAACGCAGATAAACGTCTGTTGTGAGGATGAGTGCTGCAATACAGCCCCCGTTGGTCCTCCAGGTTGTATAAAAAAGTGCAATCCTGACGCTCCATGTTATTTTCAATGGCCAGATGTCGAAACGCCTTATACAGGATGCCAGAGTGGCAATCCTACAGACCTGTCTTGCCCTGGAGATTTAGCAGGTTCAATTTGCGCTTGGGTGGCCGAGTCATACTATCTAACAAGCGCAGAATGCGCTAGCTGTGCACCAAATTGCGCCAGAAATTTAGTGGGATATTGCGTAAAATTAACTCCGTGGAAATGCAATAACGATTTTATGCCAACTTTGGGTTTTGTATGTGTCTGTAACGCCGACGATGCAGGTGAACCTCACGATGCAGGACCACATTATACATGTCTGGAATAAATTTATAGAAAGGAGACTAATATGTATAAAATAGAGTGTAAAAACACTTGTCTGAACGAAAAAATATTTGGCACAGACATTATCAACTTAAAATTAAATATAGTATTCATGGCAATTGTGATAGGCATTGTTGGAACACAAGGAGTGCAAGCGAATGACTATATTCCCCTCATTCAGCTCAAAGAGATTGGGAGGCAAATAAAAACTGCGGAGAAGGAAATACATAACTTAAAGGTTCATTCAGAAATACGGATTGAAAAAAACAATAATCCTAAAGATCCTTGCGCCTGGCAGAAAACTCCCGTATATGTAAGCTCGACAATGTGGTCTGACGGCCAACCTGAAGGTAAGATACGAGTAGATGTTCAAAAACAGGTACTGCAGGGTTGGCTAACTGATACGGAACTTGGCCCATATTCTGAACACAGTTTTAAAGACAGCTTCGATGGTGTTACAGGAAGAAGTGCTATTGATTCAGGTGGTTTTTTGGGCAGAGCAGTATCTATAAAAAAGGGTGATATCTCATCCCAAAGACCTCAAAATCTTAATGATAGCTGGTCATTTAAATATACCGGAAGGGAATTTACCTCAAATTTCTTTAGGCTTAACTCGAAAGGTACCTTGCTTTTGGATTTGTTTAATCTTGCTGATGATCCGAATTTTAAAGTAATGGATTGTTTTGAATTTACTTGGGATAAGTTGCAGAGAATTGAATGTATTAAAATCGCTACCAAGGAAACACAACACAATTGGATTAAACGGTGGTGGATCGACCCTGCACGAGGATTTGCATTGCTAAGGTATGAGCATACGCTTATTTTAAAAGATAACACTGAAACATTCAGGAAATTAATAGATATTCAGGAACTAAAAGAAGTAACCGAAGATGTGTGGTGGCCTATAAGAGCAATATGTATTACCGAACCAACTCGTTCGGGTGGGGATTATACGCGAATCATATATCAAGCATCTGATATTGTTGCAAATAACCCTAATTTTGATGAGAGTGTTTTCGACATTAAATTCCCAAAGGGTTACAGAGTCGATGACAAAATGTCTGGTAAAACTTACCTAGTTGACGCCAACGATAATCTTGTCCCAATCGCCGAGTCAAATGAACCCCTAAATTAACGGCGGATAAAATTGTTTATTGGCAGATTTTGGATACGCCTGCGGCGCACAGGCCGCAGGCGATTTTACGTCCTTTCACAAGTGAATATGGAATCCCCCCTGCAATTCCGATGAAGACTGTGAGAACATCTGTTTGGTTTGCGAAGAGGGGAGTTGCGTGGATAAATGCACGCAGCCGTGCAAGCGTTGCAATCAAAATGGACAATGTGTAGACGAGTGCATTTCACCATGCTCGGAATGCAGACAAAATGAATACGGTAAATACGTGTGCGAATCAACCTGTCCTGAAGGCCAGTCGCCTTGTTATTACGGACCGGATAATCAGCAATGCGAATGCTACGACCCGAGTTGCACATGGTGTGACGGCTCCATCGGCCCCAGGCCCGTTGAAGTCGTGGATGTCGGGCCTGACGATATTTGCTGTGAAGGCCGTTTTGACTACTTCACTGTGGAGACCAGCCCCATGAATGCTGGTGTGCTTAGTAGGGTGACGTGGTCCTGGACGGGCGGGGGCACGGGATTTCCTTACAGCAGCAATACGTATTCGATTGATTTCAATTCGTGCGGAATGCAAACCGTAACGGCGAGTATAGACGACTGCGACACCAGCAAGGAAACACAGGTATATGTCTGTTGTAAAGGCGAGGCGTGCTGTGGGGAAGAACATTATGATACATCAACCCAGCAGTGTTGTGATGATTTTTCCCCGTATTTCTATTATTTATGTGACATCAATGAAACGTGTTGTCATGGCGAATGCTGTGACCCTGAAAAATGCGAGAGCTGTTTTTTTGATATATATTGCGTGGTTTGCGGAGGCGACCCGAACCTGACCTGCCGTAATGGCAACTGTTGTTGTGCTCCGAACGGATGTGGCCCTTGTGGTGGACCAGATATTATTCCCGATAATCCAACCGGATGCGATGATACAAGTTTTCTTGGACCTTGTAATGCACATGATGATTGTTACGGGGAATGTGGTAATAATAAGGGTACCTGTAATTCAAATTTTTTAGACGCAATGTTGGAATTTTGCACTGGAAGCAATTGCGGACTTCCGTGTTTTGAAGCTGCTCGCGCGTATTACGGAGCTGTGGATCTTGGAGGCCAGGGCGCATTTGATGCCTCCCAGGCGTGTTCCTGCGGTTAGAATTAATAACATTACAAATTAGGAGCTTTATTATGAATATTTTTGATACTTCTAAAAAAATATTGACAGTATTCATTTGTTTATTTGCCTCGTCTATAACCAGCGCTGGAATATTGTGGGAAAAAGAATTGGTATTGGATGCAAATACAAATTCTGCTCCGCTTGCTTCCTGTTTGAACAAAGATGCAAGCGGAGTAATTGTATCTACAATCGAGTGTCCCAAAGGTTCGTTTCCTATAAAGGGCGACAATATACTTTGGGACATAAAAGGCGATGATGCAATTCGTCTTATGCCCAGAAATATCGATGGAAGTAAGGTTTGGACAAACGCTATTCCTGTTGGACCTGGTTGCGCGATAGCCAGTGACAGTAATGGCAATCTCTTAACTGTAGGAATATTAGGTAAACAAAAAGCTGAAAAAGAACAAAAGGTTGCGGTTATTTCAAGATCTGACAGAGAAGAAAAGATAGTATCACCTCTAAACTCTATAGAAAGTCATTCAATAAATAAGATGATAGCATTGCAGGATAATACGTTTGCTTTGGTTGGAGATAGAAACAGTGATGGAATGTTTCTGCGAATTGATGGACAGGGAAGAATAATTCAAGAGAAATTATTTGATTTGGGACGGACAGATATATTTAGCGATATTGATAAAATGGCTAATTTGGATTTAGCTATAGTCGGGGTATCGATAAAAACTTCCGAAAAAGACCCTAACGAAAATATAGCAGAATATTTTTTATTAATGTATGACCCTAATCTGAAAACAGTCGGGGAAGATTATTTTACAGGAGGAATGCCTAGAATATTACCTAAAGTATGCTGTCTCGAAAACGGTGATATAATAGTGCTGTATAAGAAAAATAATGAATACTCCAAAACACTATTAGAGGCAAGATGTTATACGAAAGAGTTGAAACTTCTATGGGAGAAAGAAATATTTGTTAAGGACTGTCACGTTTTTTATTCTGATGTGTCATCTTGGGGCACAGAAGGTTTTGTAGTCGGGGTCGTTCAAAATGAGCTTTTAGAATTTTATTGTTTTGATCAAGAGGGTATAAAACTTGACTATATCAGGTACGAGGGTCCTCCTGGTGGAGCAGTTGGCATAAATGGTTTTAATTTAATGCGTGTAAACGATAGGACGATTTCTGTATTCGACGAAGGAACAGCAGGAAATATCAAGGAAGCATCTATGAAAGCCAAGGTTATTGCTTTAGAATAAGACAAGGACGAGTTCAACGACGAAATTGAAAATAAGAAATCTAAATACAACGCCGGATCTTGTCCCGGTTGCCGAGCCAAACAATCCCTAAGGGACAGTTCCGCCAGACTAACGGCGGATAAAAATATTTCACAATTCAGCCCTCGTGTGGAAAAAAGGGGTCAGCCTGTCCTGCTTGTCCCTGCAAGCAGTAGGCAGGGGAACCGCCTGTGGTGAGCTTGTTTATCCTGAACTTGTCGAAGGATTCGAACCGTGTCGAAAGGTAGCTTTTTTTTTGATACTCAGGTAACCTGATACCCACTACCGTGTAACCTTATATCCTACTAACCTAAAACGAGCAATCCACAGCTCGGCCGCATCCTGACAGACGCTCTTCTCGGTGAAAATACGTCTAATCCCCGCCCCTTATGCGGCTTTGGGTTTTTTCTGGCTTTGGGGACGGCCACGAGTATAATCTGGCCCAAAGCCCCGGCTATGGAAAGCCGGCGGCAAGCTGAAATCCGCCAAAATCGAACAGGTATGAAGGCAAAGGCACTGAAGCTTGTAATTTCAATGGCACTTTCGCTGCCGATAATTCTGCTGGCAGGCATAATCAGTTCAGCCGGTGCGATTGAAGGCCCGCAGGCCGGCGCATTTCTCGGCCGCGATGTTCATATCAGCGGCGATAAGCTGCTCAGCTACCAGGGCCAAAACGGCGAGAATTCCCTCGTCATCGAGGGCAACTGTTCCATATCAGCCGGGGCCGATACCTTCACAGGCCAAAGTGCAGTAATCTGGCTCAGGCAAAAACCGGAACCCGGCGCAGGGGTAAGCATCTCGGCCTATGTGACGGGCAAGGTCTCCGCAAGGAGGAACAAAGGAATCCGGCTTCCCGGCCTTAACTGGCAAATGGTCGAAGCCGAGAATGCAATTGTTGTCTGGTTTGTTGCGACCGGAGAAGTTTTCGTTACTGCCGATAGTAGAGAAGCTGCTGACGTTCGTGAAAGCGATTTTTACAGCAAGGCATTCTCGTCGGTTTCGGCGCTCAGCGAGGATTTCTCGGCGCAGTTCCAGTCGCTTGCCCCGGTTCGCCTCGAGCCACGTGTTGAACCACAGCCGCCCCGGGCGGTCGAACCGAAGCGGGAGGCCATTGAGCCGACGACTGAACAGCCGGGTCGCAGGGAAAGCGGCGAAGGTATATTCGGTTTTATTGACCGGTTGTTCGGCCGAAAGAAAAAAGCACAGGCATCTGCTGAACCGGGCCAACCTAAGGTGACAGTGAGATACCCGGTGAACTTGGCGCCTGCGACGGACCAGGAGCCCAATGTCGAATGGGGCGGCACACTCGAAGGCGCCGACATTACCACGATAATCGGGCGATTCTACCTCTGGCAAAAGCAGGACCAGCGAGGCGGACTGCTCGAGATGCAGGCCGACGCCGCAGTTGTGTTTTATTCCAGCCAGAAGCTAAGCGATGAGGGACAACAGGGCGGGATACAGGACATCGCCGCCAAAGGGGCGATACAAGCGGTTTATCTTCAAGGCGACGTGGTGATGACGGAAGGCCTGCGCACGATAAGAGCGGACCAGATGTATTATAATTTCGTCGCCAAACGGGGGCTGGCGGTCAATGCGGAGATGAGAAGTTTCGACCCCGGCAGGGGAATCCCGATATACATTCGAGCGGCGAAGCTGAGGCAATTAGCGGAAAATAAGTTCGCAGCAGAAAACGTGGTTGTGACCACCAGCGAATTTTATGTACCGCAGGTTTCGGTCGAGGCATCGAGTGTGCTTGTTACCGATACCACGGCACTCGACCAGCAACAGGGCCAAATTAAGGACAATAGCTACGACCTCGAGATGCGCGACGTCCGGCTAAAGGCCGGAAAATCGACCGTCTTCTACTGGCCTTTTATGCGCAGCGACCTTGAACGCCCGGACGTCCCGTTCAAAAGCTTAAGCGTCAGTCACGATTCGATATGGGGAACTACGGTCGAGAGCCGCTGGTATCTGTCCCGGCTGCTCGGCCTGCAGGAGCCGGAAGGAACCGATGGAACATTTGAGCTGGATTACTACAGCAAACGAGGCCTGGGCACTGGTATAGATGTGGATTACGCGACCGAAGACCGATTCGGCAGCATCGTCGGCTACATAATCGATGACAGGGGCGAAGACCGCCTCGGCCGCATTCGCAGCAGGCGCAACCTCGAACCGCCCGAACAGCTTCGCGGACGATTCGGCTGGGTCCATCGTGAGTTTATGCCTTACAACTGGGAGGTGACGATGGGCATAAACTACGAATCAGACGAGAACTTCGTCGAAAGCTATTACCGCAGAGAGTATAACACCGGACCCGACCGCGAGACATACGTGCACCTCAAAAGAATCGAGGACAACTGGGGGATGTCGATTCTGGGCAAGGGCCGGCTCAATGACTTTGCCGATGAGATGGAGGAATTTCCCAGTGCCGAATATCACCTCACTGGGCAATCGCTTTTAGACGACAAGCTGACATTATACAGTGACAGCGAAGGCGGGATGTATCGCCAGCGGATAGGTGACTATCACGCCACGGCGATGACCGAGGAGCACTTCACCTTCGCCTGGCATCGAAGCGAGCTTGATATGCCCGTCTGGGCGGGCGAAATAAAGACGGTGCCTTATGTTGCCGGCACGGTCGGCTTTGACGACCGGAGCGGTTTCAACCGGTCATTGGTGGACGGCAGCAACGCCGGAATGGCCAACGAAGACACTGTAGTAATCGGCGAGGCGGGCCTGCGGGCGTCGAGCGAATACTGGAAGGTATACCGCGGGGTTAAATCCCGGCTTTGGGACCTCGACGGCCTGCGACATACTATAAGGCCGGAGCTGGCTGCGGCCGTCTTTGCTGAAAGCGACATCATCGTAAAACAGCACGACATGATTTATCTCGGTTTGTCACAGCGATTGCAGACCAAACGAGGACCGGACAATGACAAGTCAACAATTGACTGGATGCGGCTGAATGTCGGGGCGACGTGGGTCGGTGACAGCGAAAAGCAAAAGGACGGATTCGGCCCGGACAGATTTATCTGGAATCGCCCGATGACGCCCCTGCGGATTTATACTATGCCGGGGATTCTTAACGGCGACCTCGCTGCGGGCCTGAAAAAGTTCGAGGTTTACGGGCCGAGAAGAAACTACTTCAGTGCCGACTATGCCTGGCAAATAACCGATACCACCGCCTTTGTCAGCGACGGATACTTCGATATGCAAAGCGGAACAGTTGACCAGCTCGACGTCGGCTTTTCACGAACGCGCTGGCCCGACTTGAGCTACTATATCGGCTCGAGGTATCTGCGAAACGTCAAGGTCCTGAACGAGAAGGGTTCCAATGCCTTTGTCTTTGCAGCAAGCTATGTCCTCGACCCGCGATATACCCTGGTGCTCTCGCAGCAGCTCGATTTTGACTACGGCGCCAACGTCGAAAGCAATATTACGCTAATCAGGCGTTACCATCGTGTATTCTGGTCGCTGACCTTCAGCGCCGACGAATCGCTCGACCGCCAGGCGATAGTATTCAGCATCTGGCCTCAGGG
>CAZQWM010000067.1:0-8122 GCA_964597035.1 uncultured Pirellulales bacterium | reverse complement strand
GCAGTCATACAATCATGAATCTCTGTGCCTACCTCCAAAGCATCCGGCCATAAGTTTCCACTAACATCACTACTTGTAAAATGCTCGGTCTGCCAATATTCTTTTCCTGAGTAGTAAGTAATACTTCCTCCGTAAAGATGGACGCCTATGATGTCACACTCAGATGAAGAAGCTACAGCGTCCACATAATCTGATTTGTAATGAACTGTTTCAGGAGCAAGTACCCTGGTTGGAATTACTGATGCATTATTATTTAGGAAAGTTAGCATTTGTGATGCACTGTAACCACACGATTCGTAAGTCGGCAAATAATCAGGTTCGTTCTGAACAGAAACAGCATATAGCGGTGCTCCATTTGACGACATATAATTAACAAAATCACTTAAATAATTTGCAAAATCATCATACGAATCGGTCTTAAGTTCACCCTGTACTGGATTGTTGTTAGTTTTCATAGATGGCGGAGGCGTCCAGGGTGTTGCGAACACAATCGCCCCGTGGTTGTTTATAGCTCTTTGTGCAGCAGCAACTTGGCCGCTCCAGCTGCCGCTGTCATATGGAACATCGATACGCATAATTGTAAGGCCGATCTGTCCGGGACCGTTGCCAAAAGCCGTATCAACCTGGGCATCAGTTAAAGTGCCAATCCATCTGGGAAAATTCATACCACCAAAGCCCCTGATAGTCTGATTTGTGGCGTTTAAGTCGATGTTCACGGTTGCAGCAATTCCAGTCTGCGTAAAAGAAAGGCACATTAACACTATTGCGGCGGTTGTTAGTGTTGCTTTTCGCAGTGGAAAACACCCCAAATTAATTTGGACCTTCTGTGCGGATCTCTTCATCTCCTTCACCCCTAAACTTTATACGCAACGCCAATTAAAGCAGTGGGCGCTTTCAAGCGCCCACTGCCTGGCTAATCGTTGAGTATGTTGCCGCACTACCTTACCAGTTTGGCGTGCAACCCGTGTCCTCAGGGTCGTTACACCACATCCACTGTTGAGCAAAATTGCTGAAGTCGAACGAGTCAACGTCGCCATCCGGCTCGAAGTCGCTGCGTTCACAGTCGCTGTATATGCTGCAGTCGGTACTGAGCCAGTAATACGTTATGACCTCAATGTCACCGTAATCCACATAACAGTCAAAATTGAAGTCTGAGGCAAGCCGATAACCGCCGAGCTGGACCTCCGGGCAATTCTGGGGGTCCCCGCTGGTTGGCGTGGCCCAGTCTTCATTCGAATCGGCAGACTCATTGTTGTTGGCATCCACCGCCGTAACAACGTAGTAATAGGTTATTTCGTTGGTGACGGTGTCGTCGATGTAATCCGAGCTGGACAGAAGCGAGCTGTTTAACGGTGGGTCAGTGTAAGGTCCGCCTTCGTCTGTCGAACGATATACATTGTAACCGTTCATGTCGGGTTCGTTGTTGTCGTTCCAGTCGAGCGAAACCATTTCATCTCCTGCTGTCGCATCCAGGCCTGTTGGCGCTGCAGGTGGATAATCTACTATTGACGGCATTGACTGAACCACGAAGCCGATTATCACCTGACGGTTTAAATTACTATTCGTAACACTTGGTGTTTCATCGGCGCCGGTCGCGGATTTGTATCCGCTTGAACCGGTTGATGAAGACATATCAATCTCAGCGGCTTCTGTAAAACCATTGTTTAGCGTGTAATTGCTAACGTTTCCACAAGTTGCCGCAACAATGACCATATCACCTTCGTTTGTAGAAAGCGGGTCGGTCGTGATTGTGGTTGGAGTACTGCTTGCGTTACTATTAGTGTCACTATCTCCAATAGGTTCTGTCTGGTCAACATTAGCGAGAAATACACTTGAGTAATCCGCATCGTCCGGTGTGGTGCTCCATGTAGGAACAAATGTACTGCCGCTTGCGGCCGCGATTCCGTCTTCGTCGAGTATAAATGCCGCTGCATAAGCTCTGTAACTCGTGCCTACGACTTCTTCAATTACTTTAGTCATTGGCTGGTTGCCATAGGTTACCGAGTTTAGAGTTATGGCCGTGTCATCCTCAGAATGTGCAATGAATATCAAAGCCCGGCTGGTGCCGGCTTCTTGTGTATGCATCGTGCCTGTAGCCCAAGAGCCGAGGATTTCTATGTCTGTTGGTTGTGGGCCACTTGTTTCGGATGCGATATTTGACCAGCCGGTCTCGTTTAGAGCAGGGGCGCTGTCGCGAGCTTTAACTCTGAAAGTATATGGAGTTAAATAATCGAGGCCTGTGGCTAAATATGTCGGGCTTGATTGCCAGCCGCTGTCTGCAGTGCCATCCGTTGTGCATTGGAAATAGTATTCCACAGGGGGTGTGACATCATCGATAGCGGTGGTGGCGGTCATCGTAATCGAGTTCGCTGTGTATAGTGTTGGTACCGAAGCCCACGTCATCGGGTCCGGATTAGGTGGAGTCAGGTCAGGCGGGTCGGTTGTTGCCGATATTGTGCTTGACCAGCCGGTTTCATTCTGAGCGGCAGCGCTATCACGGGCCTTGACTCTGAATGGATACGACATCGATGGATCCAAACCTGTAGCCTCGTATGTAGGATTTTCCTGCCAACCGCTGTTTGCATCACCATCGGTAGTACATTCGAAATAGTAAAGAATAGGCGGATTATCATCCGTAGCTGTTGTAGCTGTCATTATAATCGAAGTCGGTCCCGTAGCTGATGGCGCAGAGGCCCAGGTCATCGGGTCCGGCTCAGGTGCATTTAGGTCCGGTGTAGTTGGTGGAAAATTCGTTTCGAGAATAAATGTCTGTGTCCCGGAGCCCGGTTCCAGCTCTATTGTATGTACTTCGGTGTTCACATCGGGTGCACTGAGTGTAATCTCGTATGTACCGTGGAATCCTCTGAAAGTCGCGTTTCCTGATGAATCGGTCATATTGCTGTCAGATGTTGTCCATTCTTCCAGCAGGTCAACATATCGTTCGCCGGCTTGATTAAGAACCCAGGTGGAGGTGTTTACAATGCCACTGCCACGCCAGACCGCATTCTCGTCATAACCCCACATTATTATGCCTTCTACGTTGGAATGACTAAAGCATATCCGGTATAAGTTCTCAAGGTCGGTGGCTGCTTGAGTTATAGTACCCGCATCGGTATCAAATTCGGTAGCTATGATTGGCAGGCCCAGCGTTGCCAGCGGCTCGAGGACATCATTGTAATAATCCTCGGGTCTAAATGGTGACCCAACGTGTGCTTGAATACCAAGGCCTTCAACTGCTCCTCCGAGACTTATCAGGCCGCTTGCGCGGTTTGCATAAGTCCAGCCGTCGTAGCCGCCGAATGAATTACCGGAATATTCATTCATATAGAATCCGCAGTTGGGGTCTACGGAATTACCCCGATTAAAGAAATGGGCACGTCCTTCTTCACCCAGACAATCAAACATGTTGCCGGACAACATTTCATTATCGACATCCCACTGGACAATTTGGCCTGCGTAACGACCGACTGTGTAGTCAATACGCTCATCAATCTCTTCGAGCATCTCGCACGGCGTTGGATACGTTTCACATTCAAGGCCCGATACCCAGCCCGGTGTCTGACTGCCGGTCTCCCAAACAAGAGTGTGGCCTCGCAAAACAATATCATTGTCGGCGCACCAGTCGGCTATATAGTCAGCCTGTGAAAAGGTCCAGACGTCCCGTGTCGATTCATTTGAAGACCACTTCGTCTCGTTTTCGCACACTGCCCACTCGAAATGGTCAAGGACGAAATTTTGATGGTCGGTGTTAGTTATCAGTCCATGAGCGAGGCAAGTGCCGAAGCCGAAGTGATGCTTAACCTGCTGTATTGTAACATTGACATCAGGGACTGGACCGTTATCCGTATCCCATACAGTAATTTGTGCGTCTCTCTTGCGATTTGCCTCGATTCGAGCGTTGGCATCGCTTTCCCAGTCTGCTTTTACTGCCGTCCAAGAAGACAGCAGAAATAGCAGCAGAATCGCAAAAGATATTGTTTTGGTGGTTGCAGCAAAAAACCGACCCGGATTGTGCGCTTGATAGCTCATAATGACCCTCAAAAATACATATATGGGCTGTGGATTTACCTACGTAGGTGTGTGCTTATAAACCACACTACATACTTGAAATCCAGGTATGTAGTGTCAAAGTAACAAAATCGACCGTCGAATTCAAGCTTTTCCGGCTAATTTTCTCGTCTCAAAAGGGCTGTATATTGCCTGTTTTCGATTTACCAGTTTGACGTACAGCCTGTATCCTCAGGGTCGTTACACCACATCCACTGTTGAGCAAAATTGCTGTAGTCGAACGAGTCAACGTCGCCATCCGGCTCGAAGTCACTGTGTTCACAGTCACTATATATGCCGCAGTCGGTGCTCAGCCAGTAGTAAGTTATGACCTCAATGTCACCGTAATCCACGTAACAGTCAAAATTGAAGTCTGAGGCAAGCCGATAACCGCCGAGCTGGACCTCCGGGCAATTCTGGGGGTCCCCGCTGGTTGGCGTGGCCCAGTCTTCATTCGAATCGGCAGACTCATTGTTGTTGGCATCCACCGCCGTAACAACGTAGTAATAGGTTATTTCGTTGGTGACGGTGTCGTCGATGTAATCCGAGCTGGTCAAAAGTGAGCCGTTTAACGGCGGGTCGGTGTAAGGTCCGCCTTCGTCTGTCGAACGATATACATTGTAACCGTTCATGTCAGGCTCTTCATTGTCGTTCCAGTCGAGCGAGACTACTTCATTACCTGCCGTCGCCACAAGGCCCGTCGGCGCTGCAGGGGGATAATCTACTATTGAAGGCATTGCCTGAATCACGAAGCCGATAATCACCTGACGGTTCACGTTTGAATGCTGTGCGCTTGGTGTTTCATCTGCACCCGTTGCAGACTTGTATCCGTCGGAACCTGTGGATGAAGACATGTCATGTTCGAGGGCTTCAGTAAAGCCATTGAGTAGCGTATAGTCGCCTGTGTTGCCGCACACAGCAGCATCAATAACCATATCGCCATCATTCGTGGAGAGAGCGGCTGTCGTGATTGGATTTGGAGTGCTGCTTGTTGTGCTATTACTGGCAGTTGCTCCTATAGTTGTCGTCTGGTTAACATTGGAAAGGAATACGCTGGCGTATGAGACGTTTTCCGGCGTGGTGCTCCAGGTGGGATTAAACGTGTCGCTGGTTGCAGCAGCAACACCTGCCTCATCAAGAATATATGCCGCAGCATATGCCCTATAGCCCGACGTGCCCGTTGTCCTATCTATAACCAGTGTCATTGGCTGCCCGCCGTATGTCACTGAGTTTAGAGTTATAGCGACGTCATCTTCAGCATGCGCAATGAATATCAAACCACGGCTGGTGCCTGACTCTTTTGCATGAGTTGTGCCTGTCGCCCAGGAGCCGATGATTTCTATGTCCGTTGGTTGCGGCTCGGTTGTTGCCCCCTTGATATTTGACCAGCCGGTCTCATTTAGGGCAGGGGCGCTGTCGCGGGCTTTCACTCTGAAGTTATATGTAGTTAGATAATCGAGGCCTGTCGCCTCGTATGTCGGACTTGACTGCCAGGTGCTGTTAAAATCGCCGTCGGTTGTGCATTCGAAATAATACTCCACAGGCGGGCTTTCGCTGTCCGTGGCGGTGCTGGCGGTCATTGTAATCGCATTCGAACTCGACAGAGTTGGTTCCGAAAGCCAAGTCATCGGGTTCGGATTAGGCGGAGTCAAGTCCGGCGGGTCGGTTGTTGCCGGTAGAGTGCTTGACCAGCCAGTTGTGTTCTGGGCGGCAGAGCTGTCTCGTGCCTGAACCCTGAACGAATATAATGTCCCGGCATCGAGACCTGTTGCCTCGTACGTAGTACTTGTCTGCCAGCCGCTATCGTGGCCGGTGTGACTGGTGCAATCGAAATAATACTCTACTGGAGGGCTTTGACTGTCCGTAGCGGTCGTTGCTGTCATGGTGATTGAATACATGCCAGTCGCTGTTGGTAACGAAGCCCAGGTCATCGGGTCCGGAGTAGGTGGTGTTGTGTCAGGCGAGTCGGTTGTTGCGTATTCTGTGCTTGACCAGACAGTCTCGTTTTGAGCGGCAGAACTGTCGCGTGCCTGAACCCTGAAGGAATAAGTTGTCCCAGGATTGAGGCCGGTAGCCACGTATGTGGTGCTCGTCTGCCAGTCACTATCGTGGCCGGTGTGACTGGTGCAATCGAAATAGTACTCTACTGGAGGGCTTTGACTGTCCGTAGCGGTCGTTGCTGTCATGGTGATTGAAGTCGGACCCGTAGCCGCTGGATTAGAAGACCAGGTCATCGGGTTCGGATTAGGTGGTGTTGTGTCATAGGGTGGTGGAAAATTCGTTTCGAGAATAAATGTCTGGGTCCCGGAGCCCGGTTCCAGCTCTATTGTATGTACTTCGTCGGGATAGCCGGTCAAACTGAGTGTAATCTCATAAGTACCGTGGAATCCCCTGTAAGTCGCGTTTCCTGATGAATTTGTAGTGTCGCTGTCAGATGTTGTCCATTCGTCTAATATAGCTTCATATCGCAGGCCGGCGGCATTTATATTCCAACTGTTATCGACCATATATCCATCGGTGCGCCACATCGCACCCTGCCAGAAGCCCCACATTATTACGCCTATTACGTCAGGGTGACTGAAGCATATGCGGAAGTAGTTCTCAATGTCATTGGCCCGCTGGGTCACATTTGCCACCGAGACGTCAAACTCAGTAGCTATGATTGGCAGACCCACCGCCGCCAGGGGTACGAGCACATCACTGTAGTATTGCGCTGCACTAACGGGTGAATTCATGTGGCCCTGAATACCGAGGCCATCTATCGGTGCCCCATCACTAATCAGACTGTTGGCCCGGCTGGCGTAGGTCCAGCCGTCATAGCCGCCGAATGAATTACCGGAATACTCGTTCATCATCATTAAACAGCCGGGGTCTTTGGCGCTGGCCGCCTGGAACATATGGACCCTGCCTGCCTCGCCGAGACGGTCATAGAATGAGTCGCTCAGCATTTCATTATCCACGTCCCAGTGAACGAATTTGTTTTTGAAATGATTTACCGCGCCGTCGATACGCTCGTCAACTTCATCCAGCAGTTCGCTGGAAGTTGGATAGGTTGCATAAGGCAGATCCTTGACCCATGTCTGAACGTGGCTCGGCTGTTCCCAAAAAAGACAATGACCCCTCATGATAATGTCATTATTATTGCACCAGGTATAAATGTTGTCCGCATCCGTATAATAAACGGTGTCTCGTGAGGATTCATTCCACTCCCATTTCGACTCGTTTTCACATACCGCCCACTCGAAATGGTTAAGGACAAAATTCTTATAGCTGTTATTTGACATTTTCGAATTAGCAAGGCATGTGCCGAACGCGAACAGATGCTTAATCTGCTCTATTTGAACGCTGACGTCGGGGACGGGGTTATTGTCCGTATACCATACAGTAATTTGCGCGTCCCTCTTGCGATTTGCCTCGATTCGAGCGTTGGCATCGCTTTCCCAGTCACCCTTGACAACTACCCCTGATAAAAGCAGGGATAATACAGCAAGGGCCATTACGAATGTTGATTTAGGGTTTGCGACGAAAAAACGGCCTCTTTTGCTCATTACGTAGCTCATAGTCACCCTCAAAAATAAGTTTTTTAGCTGTGGATATAGCTACATAGGCGTGTGGGCAAAAATCTCTTCTCCAGCTTGAATTTTCAGCATATAGTGCTAAAGTACCAAAATTTGCCGTTAAATTCAAGCTTTTTCGGTCATTTCTTACGGCTTAAATGCCATGTTTTTTGTGTGTGATTTACCAGTTTGACGTGCAGGCCGGGTCTTCAGGGTCGTTGCAATTCATCCACTGCATACCAAAACTGCTGAAATCGGCGAAATCAACATCGTTATCCGCTTCAGAGTCGGCACCTTCACAATCGTTATAACTGTCACAATCAGTGTACAGCCAGTAATCAGCTATTGTTCGAAGGTCGCCGTAGTCGACATAACAATCGGCGTTCAAATCTGAAGTAAGCCCATAACCGCCGGCGTGAACCTCCGAGCAGTTTTGAAATCCATCAGGTTCAGCCGCCTGAACAGTGCCAACAAAAGTGTTTATACTATTCGCAGCCAGAGTATTAGTACTGCCAACC
>CAZQWM010000066.1:0-8315 GCA_964597035.1 uncultured Pirellulales bacterium | reverse complement strand
CAGCAGAAAAAAGTGTAACGAAAGGGGCTGCTTGTGGATTTAACAATACAGAGACTCATCCTCCTCCTTCGGGCAATGAGCCAAATGAGCAATTGCTCATTCGACGCCCCGATACTTCGGGGCCTGGCAAAGTGGGAAATGTGAATACCCGCTGCGACTCGATGGTGAGCTTGTTGGCCCTGAGCTTGTCGAAAGGGTCGAACCATCGAAGTCGAGTGAAGGGTCGGCGTGACTTGGACTAATGGGTAGGCCAGGTGCCGACCCTTCTATTTTTTACCGCTGTGCCGTCAAACGTCAGATGCTCGGCAACCCCTTCTAAAAACCACTCTTTTGCTCTGTCAATCAGCCATTGCCCTACCTCCCACAGCAGCTATAATCTCAGCAACCTATCGGTATGAATAAATATCGATTTTGAGGGTCTGACAGGAAAGGAGTTCTTATGCAGTTTGGTCTGGCGGACATTGTGGTCTTTGTGGCGTTCGTCGCAACGGTACTGATAGTAGGCATAAGCAAGAGTCGGCACGAAAAGACCGGCGAGGACTACTTCCTCGCTGGACGCGGCCTTGTCTGGTGGCTGATTGGCTTTTCGCTCATCGCCGCCAATATCTCCACCGAGCAGTTCGTTGGTATGAGCGGCAACGCCGCGAGCCACGTGGGACTCGCGATTGCCAGCTACGAGTGGATGGCGGCGATAACCCTGGTGGTCATTGCCTTTGCGTTTTTGCCTTATTTCCTAAGGGCGGGCATCTACACTATGCCTGAATTCCTCGAATACCGCTTTAATCCGGCTGCACGCTTTCTTATGGCGATTATGACAATCCTGATTTATATGCTGCTGGTCGGCGCCGTAACCTATTCCGGCGCCCTTACGATGCGGACCCTTGCCGGCAAGATGGGATATAACGTCCCATTGCTTACCGGCTCGCTCGCAATCGGCCTGATTGCGATGATATACGTCGTCGCCGGCGGCCTCAAGGCCTGCGCCTGGGCCGACCTGATTCAAGGCAGCGCACTGATATTGGGTGGCGGTTTGATAATGTGGTTTGCCTTCGATAAGCTCGGCGCTGCCACTGAGGCGGCAAGGATTGTCGACGTTCGCACAGGTGCGGTTGTTGTTGAGTCGCTGAAGCAAAATGTCGGCGCTGTCGAGCGCTTCTGGGATTTGAATCGTGTTCGGATGAATATGTATCTGCCGAAGTCCGACAATGTCCTGCCCTGGACTGCACTGCTTTTGGGATTGTGGATACCTAACTTTTATTACTGGGGCCTGAACCAGTATATCACCCAGAGGACGCTCGGCTCGGTGTCGCTGTCGCAGGGGCAAAAAGGTATCGTCTTCGCGGCGTTTTTGAAGCTGCTCATACCGCTGGTGATTGTGATACCCGGGATTATTTCATTTAACCTGTTCTTCGGCGATATGCAGCTCGAAGCCGCACGTGACAATGCCCCGCTTATGGCCAAATACCTCAAGGCCAATCCGGAAACAAAATTGGTCGAGGTAGTTCAATCGCCCGCCGACGAGGCCGTCGCGCAGTGGCAATCCGGCCGGTTTATGCTCGCGATTTACGAAAGTGATTCGTATCTAAAGCAGGTCAAGGTCGGCAATCCCTATGTGCTGCCTTTAAGTCAGGCCACTTTCGACCAGACAACGGTCAGCGATTTTACCGTCTTTAAGACCGACGATAAATCGCTCGCCAGCACCTTCCCGGTCCTCTATGAGGAAGTGCAGGCATACAATAAAAAGACCGAAGAAGCAGCCGAAGCGGTAAACGGTAAAGTCACTACCGAAAAGCTCACCGCTTATAAATACGACACCTCGCTTGGCCAATTACTTGGGAACGTCCTACCGCAGAAGGTGGGGCTGGTCGGGTTTGTCTTGGCGGCGCTATTGGGGGCGGTGGTAAGCTCGCTTGCCGCGATGCTAAACGCCGCATCGACTATTTTCACAATGGATATTTATAAAAAGCACATCTCCCCGCAGGCCTCTGGCCAGGCGCTTGTGTTTTTGGGCCGTTTGACCGTGGTGGTTTTTGCGGTCATAGCCGTTATGCTCGCGCCGCAGCTTGGCAATCCCAAAATCAGCAACAGCATCTTCACGATTATCCAGGAAAGCCAGGGACTGATTAGCCCCGGCGTGCTGGCGGTATTTGCCTTCGGGCTTGTCGTCCGCAGGGCGCCCCGGATTTGCGGCATCGTCGGCCTTTTGACGAATATCATCGCATATAGTACGCTGAAGTTTGCCGCCCCTTCGATTCAGTTCCTCAACCGTATGGCGATATGCTTCGGACTGGTGCTGATTGTGATGTCGCTCATCACGCTTGTAAAACCGTTGCCTGTGCCGATGCAGTTCGAGTTGAAGACCTCAATTGATGTCAAATCCTCCAAAGGTGCGGCAATAGCCGGCGTATTTGTTATTTTACTGACGCTGCTGTTGTATCTGCTGTTTAGCCCGCTTGTCTTGGCGAAATAGGATTGTGCCGTAAAAACGCTCATCGGCTGGTTTGTGATTGCAGGCAGGCCGATTTTTTTATACCCTGACACAACATCTAAAAAGTGCAGATATGTCCGAACAGACGCATAAAAATAAAGGCCCCTTCAATGCGGTCGTTTCCTTCAACGGGAAACTGGCCGAAGGATTCTGCCGGCTGGGTCTGGAATTCGACGCGGCTGGTGCTGAGGCATTTGCCAAAACGGTCCCGGGCCAGTTTGCGCAATTCGATGTCTCGGCCGTTGCGCTGCCGGAGACGATTCCGGATGACCTCAAAGACGTATCGACCCGAAAGATTCTTTTGCGAAGACCATTCAGCTTCGCGAAAGTAACGCCCAAACCCAATAAAACAGCCGTCGAAATCGTTTATTGCGTGCTCGGCCCCGCCACGCTGCGAATGACCTCGCTAAACAAAGGCGACACGCTCAGCATCATCGGCCCTCTCGGCAACGGCTTTTCAATTCCGCAGGATAAAAAGCTTGCCCTGATGGTCGCAGGCGGTATGGGCTCCCCACCTTTGGAGAATTTAGCTCAGGTATTGACCGCCGAACAGCCGTCAACCGACGTGGTTGTCTTCGCCGGCGCAAAATCAGCCGACCAGCTTCCCTTCGAACGTCAGTTCGATAAAATTTCGCAGGGGCTGGGATTCGCGCTTCACGAGTTCGGCCGGTACGGCATTCAGTCGCTCGTTGCCACCGATGACGGCTCTGCCGGCTTCAAGGGCGCAGTTACGGATTGCCTCCTCGACTGGCTGAACAACCACGGGCACGAACCCGCTGAGACAATAATTTACGCCTGCGGGCCGAAGGCGATGCTGGCTAACGTCGCAAAACTCGCCGCCGAGAGAAAAATCGACTGCCAGGTTAGTATGGAGGAGATGATGGCCTGCGGTATCGGCCTGTGCCAATCCTGTGCCGTCAAATGTAAATCCGCCGCAGGCGAAGAGGTTTACATGCTCTGCTGCAAAGACGGCCCAGTCTTCAACGCAAAAGACGTTGTCTTTTAATCGTACAAACCACTGGTATCGTGTTAATCCGGGCAAAATTAAATCGAAGCGATGATTCCCGGCACAAACCCGGTAACCGGCTGACACCAGCCGGAGCTGTTCATCCCCGGTGTTAAAGTATCTCGCCTTGCCTTTTAAGTTACGCTACAATGATACCCGTGAAGCTAATCAATTTCGCAAAGCTGTTGTTGTGTTTATGCCTGTGCCTCGGTGCGGGCGCGTTCGGCGCCTTTTTCACTTCCGCCGATTCGCTCAACAACTGGTATGCCGGCCTCAACAAACCTTCCTTCACCCCGCCCTCCTGGCTGTTCGGCCCTGTCTGGACAACGCTTTATATTATGATGGCTGTCGCCGCTTTTTTAATCTGGCGAAAGGGCCTCGCCAACCGCTCTGTCCGGCTGGCGATGATTTGTTTTATAGTTCAGCTTCTCTTGAACGCCCTCTGGTCGCCGTTATTCTTCGGCCTGCACTCCCCGCTGCTTGGCCTTATCGATATTTTCCTGCTCCTGTTCGCCATAATCCTCACCCTTATTTCCTTTGAACCGGTCTCCACGCCTGCCGTCCTGCTTTTGGTTCCGTATCTCGCCTGGGTCACCTTCGCTGCTGTCCTCAACCTCTCGATTTACTTCCTCAACCGCTGACTTTTGAGCCGCGCTATCGCTGTCAATATGGGTAAAATTAAAAAAACGTATTAAACAAATGTATTAAACATTTGTTCAGCAAAAGCGCGCAAGTCGAAAACCCTTAGAAGCCGACTTTTTTAAAAAATTTTTTACTCCTTTACTTACCAGCACTTAAGCTCATTTTGGCCCTTCGATTTATATCAGGAAATCCCTTAGTTTTCGACAAAAGCGCGCAAGTTCGCGCCATAGGATGGAGGCACTTGTGGTGCTCCTTGGGCAAATTTAGCCCCCCAATTTATTGGGGGGTTTGTCCCGCCGAAGGCGGGCAATGTGGTTTTTACAATGAAATATGAACACTGAATAGAGGAGAGGCTTATGAATGCCAGTTTAACAATCCCGATACCTGTCTGGCTGGACAGGTTCTTTACCTGGCCTTTAATGGTTTATCGAAAACTGAAGTTCGGCTATGCCTATCGCAAAATTTACTTAGGCGAAGGTCATTGGACAATTGTGGATGCCGATATTTACTACCGCCTTGGCAATCTCAAGTGGCATCTTATCGGGAGCAAGGGCAAATTTTATGCTGTTCGAAATGTCAAAGTAGATGATATGCGGACTACAACGGTTCGGTTACACCGGGAAATTATGAATGCTCCTGCCGGTTTTCTGGTTGACCATCGAAACGGCGAAACAATGGATAATCGAAGAGATAATCTGCGAATCGCCACTACCTGCCAGAATATGCAAAACAGGCGAGTAAAGAAAAAACAAGGCGCCTCATCGCGGTTTATCGGGGTATATTTCGATAAAGGCAGAAAAAATTGGATTTATCAGCTCAGAGCCAATGGAAAACTTGTCTCTACCGGAAGATTCGCCACCGAAGTTGACGCTGCTCGTGCCCGTGATATGGCCGCCCTGAAATACCATGGCGAGTTTGCTAATCTGAATTTCCCAAGAGAAAATTACGCTGACAAAATATGCGATTCCAATCAAACCTCGGATATATTCGTAGAAAGGAAGGAAAGAGATGTCTGAAGGTGCTTGTAATATCTTGTAATTAAAGGAGTTGAAACTCGACAGAGCAAGGTTCAAACAAATATTTTAGGCACTTGACAATTTCATCCGATATGTTATCATAGATGATAACAGTGAGGATAAGGTGAAAGGGTAAATGATGGGGCAGGCAAAGGAGACATTCGGCAAATATCTCAAGCGGTTACGCTTGGCGGGTGGTTACGGTCTGAGGCGTTTTGCGGCTCTGATAGAAATGAAGGCGTCAAACCTATGTGATATTGAACACGACCGCAGGTCGATGCCAAGCGAATATGTGGAACCGGTTGCTGAGGCCTTGGGCTTGGCCAAGGGAACGACGGAGTGGGACAAGTTTTTTGACTTGGCTCGCGAGGCAGATTCGTTACCCGCTGATGTTCAACATGTGGTAAGAAGGAACTTTGTGCCGGCCTTATTGCGCACAATCGACAACGCTCAGCTATCGGACGACGATATAAAGAAACTCATCGACGAAATCCAGGGAAGGAAACCACCGAAAAATGCATCAAAGTAGGCACTGTAGAACATACACCGCTAAACAGCTTGAAGCAATCGCGCACGAGCAAATCCAAACTTTGAAAAGGCAAGGTCTGTTTTCCGTTCCTGTTGACATTGAGCTTATTGTCGAAAAATTGCACGGGATGCAAATCGACGTTCAGCGGGGGCTTAAAGAAACACATCATATCTGGGGTATGATTGGCTATAACAAGGATACTAATCAGTTCCTCATTCTTATTGATGAAAATCTTTTCGACCTTGATTCCCTTCATCATCTGTATCGTATGACTGTGGCTGAAGAATTTGCTCACGGCCTGCTGCTCGGCGAAGCTATTCGGGCGATTAAAAGCACCGATGAGCTTCAAAAACACCCCGATTGGCATACACATGACAGAAATGCAAAAAGATTGGCCGCGGCGATTTTAATGCCCGCACAAAACATTGCTAAAGATGCACGTGCTTATTATACCGAGCTTGTTGATATCACGGGTTTTGGGGACCCGAATTCCGTGAAGAAATATCTTGTGAAACAACTGGCTGAGAAGTATGACGTTTCTCTTACGAGTATGAAGTATCGTCTCGACGAATGGCCTATCAAAATTTTTGACAAGATTGACCAGGCAATGAAAGATGGTCTGGATTTCCTCGAATAAGGGGCTATCGTCAATAATTAAACCTCTATATCCGTCTTTTGCCTGCCCTCTGGGGTACCGGTGTTTGCTCTCGGCCTTCCTATGCCCTTTTGAAGTCAGAAAAACATTGCTTGCCTACTGCTCAATTGCCTAATTTCCCGCAAAGCTTACCCGCCTTAAGCATACAGCCATTTCGCCAGAAATAAAATAATCTATGATGCTCCCCATTTTTCTAAAATGCATATTCAGCTAAATAATTGTATTACTCGTTTATGCTTTACCTTGGGTCAGATCTAACCCGTAACGGTAAAGGAAAGGAATCCAATAGACAGAAGTATTACCACGTGTCGTTCTTTTCATAACCCCGATGGAAACAAGATCGTCAGAAATAGATTTCCAGTCTTTTCCAAGAGTTTTCTGCATGGAGTTCTCATCATATTCTGTTTTACCACCAACGAATTTTTCGATGTGTGGCCATAAGTGTGGAAACTCAGCTTGAAGATACGTTTGTCTTTTCCTTTTTGAGAGTTCCTCAAGACCATATTGCAAAGCGGATGAACCAATAATACAATTCGTAACACCTTCTGCATTAGCAGCACAATCATCATGTTGTTTCTGTTTTGCTCGGTTCAATAGATCTAAAACATCTCGCGGCGTAACCACGTCTCTGCCATCTGAGCACCTGTTATAGATCCACCTGAGGGTTGAACTTTGCTTTTCTCCTTTATGAACGTTTGGCGGGAATACCTTGTAGAAACATTCGGAACGGTATTGTGCACTCGCATCTAGCTTATCTTTATTTACGTCTAAATATGTAGATATATCTTCATTGGCAAACATCCTTTTAACTACCATGGATAGAATCTGTTCTTCAGTCCAACGTAGCGTGTCAGCTTGGCGGACGGTCATATGTGTTAAGGCTGTGAAACCGTTTTCCGAACACACGACTTGATCTAGCATATCGTCTCGAAGGAAGATTTTAACTCTAATGGCTTGAGACGAGAAAAACCTCATGGCTCGAAGCAAACCCCGAAGAGCCGTTTTTTCCAACTCAGAACGTCTCGGGAAAATCTCATCAAGGCGGTCGATCATCAACCACAGTGAAAGCTGTGCTTTATTAAGAATCCGTTCTAAGGATTCCTTAATATCGTTAACATACTTTGGAAGAGAACTACTTTGGTCTTGATCCACAGTTTCCGATGGTATAGGGATAGGTGTACCAAATAAATCAACTTCTATATCCCCATATCCTTCCGGCGATTTGTATGTCACTTTGGGTTTCCATGATTTGAGTACATATAGTGCCCAATCCAGTATTTCTCTAAGCGATTTTTTCGCTTTTATTTCAGGGATCCTTGCAGATTGGCATGCCCTTCGGAAGGCGTCTATCTCATTTGAAGCATTTTCGAGGAGGTTTGCATATCGCTCTCCTTTTAAAAACTGCTCATGCGCAAGAGACACCAAATAGATGCACCAAAAGCTTATAAATTCCTGCTCATCGAGTTTTTCGAATTGCTCTTTAAATGCATGAAAAACAGGATCGCCGGGATTATCGACTCCGTGTGCTACCACAACCTTTCGCTGATTAAGGAGAAAATCTGGCAGGAAGTCAACAAAGATACGAAAGAGCGCACTTTTTCCTGACCCTTTTGTGCCGGGAATTAGATCTACTCTATCGCCGAGTAGGTCAGTGAAAGCCGATGTTTCTACGCGGGCGACCTCCAGTAAGGTATCTGATTCAGCCACAGAGGATCCTAAGTCAAGTTCCCGAAGCAGGTTGGCAATATCGTTATTTTGGTGATCCATAATTCTTTTCTGATTTTCTTATGTCTTATCCAGCCCGCTTTATATCCAATTGCCGTTCTGTTTGTCAAAGAAAACCCCGCATTAAAATGTGGGGCGAATCATAACGGCAAAAATCTGTGTAATCTGTGGCTAATCTTTGATGATGACGTTGCCTGTTCCTGACGTGATTCTGCCGATTTTGAAGACCTTCTCGCCGTAGTGGGTGAGCTTCG
>CAZQWM010000065.1:0-8551 GCA_964597035.1 uncultured Pirellulales bacterium | reverse complement strand
GCAATAGCAAAGAATATGAGCTGGGACATAGTCGCAAGCAAATACATTCTGCCGAACATCGAAAACGTGCTAAACAAGCAGCAACTCCAGCATATCCGCGCAGGGGTGTAGCGTCGGAAAACACTCAGAGAATTCTTAACCACAGATTCCTTCGACAAGCTCAGGACAGGTAGCACGGATTTTCACGGATTTTTTTGACGCGGAGTTACACCCTTCTTCGCTGCGCTTCGCCGGGGCAGGCTGCTTTTGCTTGGCTTGGTGTTCTCGACGAACCCTGCTTTTTAAGCAAACTTAATCGCAGAATTCGTCATCAACCACCGAATCCCGAAAAACAAGGGCTTCTTTCCATAAGCCGAGCAAAACACACGGATTATCGTCTTATATGCTTCAATTTTCTTGGTTTTTCAATGATTGTAAAAGTCATCCACCGGTTTTTTCATTGCATCCAATCGGTTGATATGCCCTGGAGTTCCCTGCGAGAAGGTCCTGTTCTTCAGCAATTCTGTCTGTCTCGTGAGCATTTTTGTGGGCATGGACATGTGTCGCACCTTTAGACTTGAGACATAGACTTTGGTGATGATTGTCGATGTTAGTTCGCTCACCAAGGTCTCCTTGCCCAATATACAGAGGTACCCAGGTATTGTTCACAACCTTCGCATAAATGTAATTGCCGTCCTGTCCTGGATTGAGGCAGGCAGGGATTTGATATATCCAATAAGTATATCCTTTTCCGCTCGCGCCTTTCCACGTGACTGAGTTATTATTAGCCATTTATTTTCTCCTTTTAAAAATGTTCCTTTTTTAATTTCTTCCGAAAAATCTACGCCGCAATCTCGGTAAACCACCATTATCTTCACCTCGACGTCTGAGGTTAAGCAAATGATGGCTAAGCTTGGACGGTTTAACATCCTTACCAATTCGACCAGAATAATCCTGCACAAATATTTTTAAAGTGTCAGGATTGCTAACGAGTTCATCGCAGGTGATGTCATACTCAACATACATATGCTTCAAAAGTTCGTTATTAAAAACCATGTTCGTTGCTCCATATGCGCCCTTTCATTCTGTCTTGACAAAGGTCCCAAAATAAAATCGAGGCGCGTTAATTGTTAAGTTGTTTAAGGCATCGGCCTTAGATGCCACACAAAATGCTTGAGATTTCCGCTTGACTCCGGGGGGCGGATGGGCATATAATGAATAATATAAAGGGCAGTCCATTGCGTAAAACCTACAAAACATAACGATTGTCCTTAGAGCCGGACGGTGCGCTAACACCTCCGGCTCAGTTATTATAAAGCATTCTTTCTTACTTTTTTATGTCATTTACTACTTGCGAATTTTTAAGGCGATATTCACTTGGAGATTTTCCGTGTCCTTGTTTGACCATTTCAATTACACCTTCTTTGGATAAGCGTTTTAAACGGTTAGAAACAGAAGAGTAGTTAAATGTCTTGCCTGTCGTTTGTTCCATCACTGTCATAACATTCTTGCAAGTGAATTTTTCGTGAGGTACAAAGGCAAGCGATTTCGCAACTGCGGCCTTAAGAGTACCATAAACATTAGGAAGCGGTTCGCTGGTTGCGCCCATACTATCCATAGTGGATTCGACTTTTTGTTGCGATGCAGTTTCTTCGATACGTTTTCTTCGCGGAACGTGAAACATTTTCCACACGGTATCAATGGCTGCAAGGCCATCGATTCGCTTTTTTTCGGCAAGTGCAATCGCTTGTCGGTATTGCTCTTCGATTTGTTTTTTTAACTGTTTGTATTCGGTACTTTTCATTTTAAGCTCCGGCATTAAGTTTTCATTAGCTTGTATTTTATCGAATGGCGAGAATGAGTCAAGAAGGAAATCGAAAGTATCGAAGAAAATAATGATGCCACAAAAGCGGATTTTTATGGTTTTGCATAACAATGGGGAGCTAGCGACAACATGCTGTCAATAAAGAACTTATGAAAAATACTAAAGATGACTGGTCTAAAGAGAAGAAAGAATCTTAAATGAGCCATCAAAATTATCATAAAATATCTGAAGAAATGCCCGATGCTACTGTTCGGGATAATCGAGTTCGGGGTGCAGTTTTTTTGTCTTTCTTTGCCCGGCGGAAGCGTTCGTAGATGGGTGGGTAGGGATGAGAGAAAGGATTTAAGGTTTGAGATTTCAAAAAGCAAAGCGGGTCTCACGCCTGCAATTCCTCAATAAATTGAGGGGCTAAATTTAAGCGGGCCTTATGTTTACACCCCCGACTGGTTATTGACTGCGGAAGTTCTTATGAATAAGCTCTCGATAATGGTAAAGGGCAGCAAGAAGCCAATTATCGGGATAGTCGGGGGAATATGCTCGGGGAAAAGCACGGTTGCGGCTGAGTTAGGCAAGCTCGGCTGCGGGGCGGGAGGAAAACAACATCTTGCTTTTAATACTGAATGTTGACAGTTTGTTCGAGTAATTTTAGCTTCATAGGCATATTCATTAGCAGAGACAACTCAATTAAGGAGAAAAAAATGATGCGAGGGACGTTATACATTTTGGTGTCAGTGATTCTCGTAGGCGGCAGTTGTTTCGGGGCTGAGAAGCGCCAGCCGGACTTCGACAAGCTCAGTCGAGCCGGCGTTGGGCTTACGATTTACAATGAAAATTTCGCAGTGGTGCGCGAGGCGCGGAATATGAGCTTCGAGAAGGGGCAAAATACCGTGCGATTTACCGACGTGGCATCGGCGATAGACCCGACCAGCGTTAAATTTATCTGCCTGTCGGCGCCGGGGGCAGTATCGGTCCTGGAACAGAATTACGAATACGACCTTGTCAACGCGGACAGCCTGCTGAAAAGGTATATCGACAAAGAGGTGATGGTAGTAGTCCGCGGCAGCGGCTCGGAGGCAAGGAAATATATCGAAGGTGTGCTGTTAGCGGCGGTGGGTAATGACCTGATTGTAAAGGGCGACAACGGGATTGAAGTAATCGGCAGGGCAGGAGTCGAGGAGATAGCATTGAAGGAGCTTCCGGAGGATTTGGTTACCCGGCCTACGCTTGTGTGGCTTGCCGACGCGCTGAAAGCGGGCAAGCAGCTTTGCGAGGTTACGTATACGACGGGTGCGATTGGGTGGAACGCGGATTACACGGCGGTTTTGAACGCCGACGATACGGCGCTGGATTTCAGCGGCTGGGTGACGATTGATAACAGAAGCGGGGCCGGATACAAGGACGCGAGCTTGAAGCTGATTGCCGGGGACGTTCGGCGGGTTCAGCCGCCGATAGTAATGGAAGGCTATAGCGATAAAATGCGTATGGTAGGGGCCGGAGCGCCGGCGTTCGAGGAAAAGGCGTTTATGGAATATCATATGTACACGCTCGGCCGTAAAAGCACTATCAATAACAATCAGGTCAAGCAAATCGAGTTTATCGAGCCGGCAACGGGTGTGCAGGCGAAAAAGATATACGTTTACGAGCGAACGGGATGGAGGTGGAGCTCCGGCAAAAGCAGTCAGCCGGAGAAGGGCAAGGTCAACGTCAAGATTGAATTCGAGAACAAAAAGGAAAACAAGTTAGGTATAGCGCTGCCGAAGGGCAAGGTGCGGGTATTCAAGCGCGACCCCGCGGATGACAGTCTGGAGTTTGTCGGAGAGGACCAGATTGACCATACGCCGAAGAACGAGAAGCTGTCGCTTTATATAGGGGACGCGTTCGATATCGTCGCCGAACATACGATGACGGACTACGAGGAGAAGTGGGGCAGGCGGTATGAGACGCACAAGGTTGAGATTCGCAACCGCAAGGATGAGCCGGTGACTGTATTTGTGGACGAGAAGCTGCCGGGTTATGAGGACTGGAAGATTGAGAAATCGACTCACAAGTGGGAAAAGCGTGCGGCCTTTGTGGCCCGATTTCCCGTTGAGGTCGGTGCGGACCAGAGCGCTACCATAGAATACACGGTAAGCTGGCCGATGCCTTGAGTTTAGCAATCGAATATATCAGGGAATCCGAGGAAACATAGATGAAGAGGAGCACATTGAATTTTGTCGTGGATTTAGTCGGCTTTTTGACACTGCTGGGGTTGGCGTCGGCGGGAGTGATAATGAAGTGGGTGCTGCCGCCCGGCAGCGGAGGAAGTGGACGAGAGCTCCACGGCGGCCAAGGCGGAGAACACATAAAAGAGCTGTTAGGTATGGGCAGGCACGACTGGGGAGAAGTTCACCTGTGGCTTGGGATAGTTTTTATTGTGCTGATGTTAGTGCATCTGGTTCTGCACTGGACGTGGATAAAGCATTACGTGGTTGGTATCTTTAAACGCTCCAAAGCGCAAGAGGTCTGAATAGAGGCAGCGGACAGTTAGAATTGCGGTTTGTTTTTATAGTTGTCGGGGCTTGACTTGGCGTTAACTTTTCGTATCCTTGTGTGTTTGAGCAAGGAGGCGAAAGTTGGCAGAGAAGCAGACAGAAGGAGCGTTTGTTTTTGAGCCGGCGGACGGAACGCCGGAGGGCAGCATTCTATACAGGGAACATCTCAAGCTCACTGAGAAATCCCATTTTGCCGAGTTCGCGGGTTATTTGATGCCGTTGTGGTATTCGTCTATAGCGGCTGAACACGCGGCGGTCCGCGAGCGGGCAGGGATTTTTGACTGCACGCATATGGGAGTGCTTGAGGTTATGGGGGGCGAAGCGGAGAATTTTCTCAATGCCCTGACGACCAATAATGTTTCAGCGCTGCGAAAAGGTGCGGCGCAATACAGCTACATACTCGACGCGGCGGGAAACGTCCTCGACGACATCATTGTTTATCGTCGGGCGGAAGACAAGTCCGCCGGACAAATGGCGGATAAATTTATGGTTGTTGTGAACGCCGCGAATGAGCCGAAGGTCAAGGCGTATCTTGCGGCGGTGCAGGCAGGTAAAGCAGCGATAGACTTATCCAGGCCCGAAAGATGCCTGGCCAAGGCCGGCGTGAGAGATATGAGAGGCGCGGTCGGTGGACCCGACTGCAGAGTTGATATCGCGCTGCAGGGGCCTGCGTCACCGGATGTGCTCTGCAAACTGGGGACGGATGAAGTAAAGAAACGGGTGGGGACATTGAAAAGTTTTCAGTTTTTCGAGGAGAAACTGGCGGGGATTCGCTGCATTATATCGCAGACGGGGTACACTGGTGCAAAGGTTGGATACGAACTATTTGTGAATCCGGATTCTGCGGCTGATTTATGGTGGCGGCTGTTAGATGCGGGCAAGGATACGGGCGTTGTTCCTTGCGGGCTGGGTGCACGGGACAGCTTGCGAATAGAGGCGGGGCTGCCGCTTTACGGGCACGAGCTCGCGGGGCAACATAACATATCGCCTTTTGAGGCGGGCTATGGCTGGGCGGTCAAGCTTGATAAAGAGTTTTTCATCGGTAAGGCGGCAATGGGAACCGCTTCGCAGAGTTTCACTATGAAGGTTGCGAGGATTGAAATTTCAGGCGAAAAGGGAGTAAGACCAGTCCGGCAGAAAGATGCAGTGATAAGCAACGGGGCTTGTATCGGCTGGGTATTGAGCTGCGCTAAGGCAGGCAATCGACAGATTGCGCTTGTGTATGTTGAGAAAGACAAAGTCGCGGAAGGTGATTCAGTGGGCTTTTATTATCTGGCGCGAAGTGAAAGTCATAAGAGCAGGGGCAGAAAACAAACCGTCGAGCGCGGCGAGAAAGTTAAGCCGGATGTCGAGGGAAAGACAGTCGGCCGATTTGAGAAATTTTGACAGAGGAGGAGAAGTTATGATTGTTAAAGGACTACTCTACACAAAAGACCACGAGTGGGCAAAGGTCGAAGGAGATATCGCAACCGTCGGGATAACCGACCACGCACAGGACCAGTTGGGTGAGCTTACTTTTGTGGAGCTGCCTGAGACGGGCAAAGAGGTCAGGCAGAAGGGAGAGCTTGGAGTTGTGGAAAGCTCCAAGGCGGCAAGCGACGTTTACGCTCCGGTGGCGGGGAAAATCACAGAGGTGAACAAGGAGCTTGAGAATAAGCCGGAGCTGATAAACCAGGACTGCTACGGGGCCGGCTGGATTTGCAAAATACAGATAACAGACAAGGCCTCGATAAATAACCTTATGGATGCGGCCCGATACGGGGAGTATTTGAAAGGCCTTTGAGCGGAGGTATGGCGGTATGCCGTTTATAGCAAACACGGACGAGCAGCGAAAGCGGATGCTGGCCGATATTGGGCTGACGAGGGAGCAGCTTTTCTCGGATATACCAAAAGAGCTTCTCTGCGGACGGCTCAATATGCCCGATGGTCTGCCGGAGCAGGAGGTCCGCGGGATTTTAGCGGAGCTTGCGGGGAAAAACTCGATTGACCTTACGCTGTTTTTGGGCGGCGGTTTTTACGACCACTTCATACCCGCGGCGGTTTATTCGATTGTTTCACGCAGTGAATTCTACACGGCGTATACTCCCTATCAGCCGGAGGTTTCGCAGGGGACTTTGCAGGCAATATACGAATATCAGTCGATGATTTGCCGGCTGACGGATATGGAGGCGGCAAATGCGTCGCTCTATGACGGGGGGACGGCGATGTACGAGGCGATGATGATGGCGCTTCGCGTGACGGGCAGGAACAAGGTCATCATCGATACAAGTGTCAATCCCATATACCGCGTGATGATTGAATCATACACGAAAAATCTGAAGATTGAGCTTGTTCAGACGCACTGCGCGACCGGCCTTGTGGACCGCGAGCAGATACTGAGCAAGCTGGACGATAAAACAGCGGCGGTGATTTTGCAGAATCCGAATTTCTTCGGGTGCATCGACGATTTTGGTGACATAGCGGAGAAGGCACACAGCAAGGGAGTGTTACTGGCGGTGTCGTGTTATCCGATATCGCTGGGTATATTGAAGACACCAGGAGCTATGGGGGCCGACATTGTTACGGGCGAAGGGCAGAGCTTGGGTATGCCGCTTTCTTTCGGCGGGCCTTACCTCGGGTTTATGGCGACGCGGATGAAATACGTTCGCAAGATGCCGGGGCGCATCGTGGGGCAAACTCTGGACCGGCAGGGGAGACGATGCTTCGTGATGACGCTGCAGGCGCGCGAACAGCACATACGCAGAGACAAGGCGACGTCGAATATCTGCTCGAACGAGGCGCTTTGTGCATTGACTGCGCTGGTGTATCTTTCACTTTTGGGCAAGCAGGGCTTGCGTGAAACGGCGCAGCTTTGTGCGGACAAGGCCAGTTACGCATACAAACGATTAACCGCGATACCGGGCGTCAAACCGCATTTCAGGGCGAAGTGGTTTTTCAACGAGTTCGTGCTGGATTTGCCGTGCGAGGCGGCGGACGTGATAGCGAAACTGATAGAGAAGGGTTTTGCCGCCGGGTTTCCGTTGAGCAGGTATTATCCTGATATGAAAAACTGCATCCTCGTGTGCGTGACGGAAAAGCGGACGAAGCAGCAAATCGGGATGTTCGCGGAGGCGCTGGAGAGCGTTTTATAACCGCAGATTACACAGATTTCACTGATTGAAAGAACAAAGATGAAGCTGATATTTGACAAGAGCGTGCCGGCAAGATGCGGCGTTCGGCCAACACGAAGCGATGTCGCTTCAACTATAAATATAAGGCGTGAGTTTCTGCGTGACACGCCGGCTGAGATTTCGGAATTGAGCGAGCTGGATGTGATAAGGCATTTTACGCAGCTTAGTCGCCGCAATTTCGGAGTCGATACGAATTTTTATCCGCTCGGCTCGTGCACAATGAAATACAACCCGAAGGTCGCCGAACGCATCGCATCGTATCCGGGATTTGCGCACCTGCACCCCCTGCTGCCGCAGCTTCGCGGAGGCGGGATGCTGACGCAGGGGGCACTTGCCGTTATTTACGAGATGGATATGCTTCTTCGCGAGATAACGGGGATGGCGGGTTTCACGATGCAGCCGATGGCGGGCGCTCACGGCGAGCTTGCCGGGATAATGATAATGGCAGCGTATCACCGAGACAAAGGCAATAAGAAAACAACGGTCCTCGTCCCCGACAGCGCGCACGGGACGAATCCAGCCAGTGCGGCGATAGCGGGATACAAGGTGGTTTCCGTGCCGAGCAATAACAAGGGCGTGATGGATGTTAAGGCACTCAAAAGTGCGCTCAATGACGAAGTGGCAGGCCTTATGCTGACCTGCCCGAATACCTTAGGGCTTTTCAATCCGCATATAAAGGAGATTTGCGATTTGGTTCACAGCGTCGACGGTTTGACGTATTACGACGGTGCTAACCTGAATGCCATTGTCGGTAAGGCCCGGCCGGGGGATTTCGGGTTCGATATAGTCCATATCAACCTTCACAAGACCTTCGCCACGCCTCACGGCGGCGGCGGGCCGGGCGCCGGGCCGGTGGGCGTTACGGAAAAACTGCTTTGCTACCTGCCTGTTTCAATCGTGGTCAAACGCGACGACGGAACATACGCGCTGGAATACGACAGGCCGAAATCGATTGGCTACATCGCGCCTTTCTACGGTAACTTCGCGGTGATACTGAGGGCATACGTTTATATTTTGATGTTAGGCAGAGAAGGGCTTATCCGCGT
>CAZQWM010000064.1:0-9342 GCA_964597035.1 uncultured Pirellulales bacterium | reverse complement strand
GGTTGGCAGTACTAATACTCTGGCTGCGAATAGTATAAACACTTTTGTTGGCACTATCGGTGGCGGCGATACTACTCCACCAACCCCGGACCCGATGACCTGGGCTTCGGCACCGACGGCAACAGGGTCGAGCTCAATCACAATGACGGCTACAACAGCTACGGATGATGATCCACCCGTGGAGTACTACTTCGATTGCACCAGCCACACTGGTCACGATAGTGGCTGGCAGACGAGCACTACATACAATGCAACAGGTCTCAATGCCTCAACAATGTATTCGTTCAGAGTTCAGGCACGCGACAGCGCTGCCGCTCAGAACACAACTGGCTGGTCAAGCACACTGTCGGCAACAACCGACCCGCCTGATGTGACGCCTCCTGAGCCGGACCCGATGACCTGGGATTCTGTGCCGACGGCAACCGGTTCGAGCACAATTACGATGACGGCCTCGACTGCTACGGACTATGACAGCCCGCCGGTGGAGTATTATTTCGAATGTACAACCGACGGCGATGCAAACAGCACATGGCAATCAAACCCGACATACGTGGCGACAGACCTCGATTATCTAACCACATATAACTTCAAAGTAAAAGCCCGCGACAGTGCACCTGCCCAGAATGAAACCGGCTGGTCAAGTACCGAGGGTGCGACAACCGACCCACAACCGACAGACATCGAAATCCTCGGCTCATGGGAAACAGGCACCAGCCATACAGCAGAAGACGGCTCCAGCCGAGCGCTACTGTTCATTGCACATGCTGAAGAAGCTGGGGCTATAGAGCTAACCTCTGTAACATACGGCGGGCAGGAGATGAATAATGTCACTTTTGAAAAAGTCGGAACGAGCTACCAGGCATACGTAACGGCATTCATCCTTGATGAGGCCGGTATCGATGCCGCGACCGGCAATACGTTCGCTCCTTCCTGGAGCACCACACCGGATAACGTTGGATACGCCAGTGTATTCCTTGAAAACGTTGACCAGACAGACCCCATCGGAGAATTTGACGCGAATAGTGTCGCAGACGATACACGAACAATCACAACTTCTCCTCTTTCCACCGAAGACGGGGATATGGTCTTCGTTGCGGCTACGTGCGGTAATGCTGGAACGGGAAATTCATATACAGCGAACAGCGGTTTCACCAAAGTCATCGAGCACGATATGGATTCATCCGCCGGCGCAGACGGATATAAAGCCGCTACGGGGGTACCTGAGACACCAAGCGTGACATTCGGCTCTACTGTGAACCGTCAGGTAATTATCGGCTTTGTCGTTCAGGCGGCTGAACCCAACGAATTTCAAAACTGCTCGGAGGTTCACGCCGGCGGTTATGGGCTTACCTCAGATTTGAACGCTGATTGTTACGTCGACTACTGGGACTTTGATACGATAGGCTACTACTGGCTCGCCACAGACTGCGCAGTACCTGACAACTGTGAAGGTGCGGACTTTGAGCCGACAGATGGCACAGTTGATTTGTTCGATTTCAGCGATTTTGCAGTTCAGTGGATGTGGTGTAACGACCCCCAGGACCCGAACTGCACGCCAAACTGGTAAGGTAAGATGAAAAAACAAACGATTAAGCGGTCAAGAAAAGACGCACACACCCACTTTTCTCTGCAAGGCGCCAGATCTACGGTCGCGGCAATTCTGACACTGTGCCTGGTTATGGTGCAGGTGACAGCCGCTGAAAACATAATTGTCAATCCTGGCTTTGAAACCGGCACTACCTCCGGCTGGTCGGGCCTCGGCTGCAGCATATCGGCTGTAACGGTACCGCATAATGGCAGCTATAGCTGCCTGACCAGTAACAGGTCAGGCACGTGGAGCGGCCCGAAACAGTCTCTTCTGGGACTAATCGATGACGGGCAGACCTGCAGCATCTCCGGCTGGGCAAGAATAGAAAACGCCTCTTCCGCCAACATCAAAATCACGATCAAGCAGGTGGACGACAGCGGCACACAATATCATCCTATAATTTCCTCGACGGTTTACGATAGCGGCTGGACGAATCTATCCAACTTCTTCACTCTCGATGTAAATGCACCTTTAACAGAGCTATTCATTTACTTCGAAGGGCCTGACGCTGAAACCAACTTCTACATCGACGACGTATCCGTTGAGATAGCAAGCAGCGGTGACTGGGAAGCGGAGGCAAACGAAAGAATCGAGCAAATCCGAAAAGGCGATTTTCGCATAACCGTAGTCGCTCCCAACGATGCTAACCTGGCTATCCCTGATGTAAATATTCAGATTGCCCAGACAAGGCATCAGTTCGCTTTCGGCTCGGCGATAAGCCGACATCAGATGAGTAACACGGACTACCTGAATTTCTTCAATAACCACTTCGAATGGGCTGTTATGGAGAACGCATCGAAATGGTATGCCAACGAACCATCGGAAGATTATGTCACATATGCCGACGCAGACAACATCTACAATTTCTGCAGCACGAATAACATCACAATGAGAGGTCATTGCATCTTCTGGGCTGCTGAAGATATGGTTCAGAATTGGGTAAAGGCCCTGCCTTATGCCCCCCTGCCGGACCCCAGTGATCTGCGAACCGCGGTTGAAGACAGACTCGACAGTGCCGTCAATCATTTCAAAGGCAAATTTCTGCACTGGGACGTTAATAACGAAATGTGTAACAATTCGTTTTTCGCCGACCGGCTCGGCTATGCCATTCGTGTATGGATGTTTCAGGCGGCACACGCTATCGACCCGAATTGCTCGCTGTTGCTCAATGACTACAACGTGATTTCCTGGGGCTATAACCTCAGTGCCTATAAACAAATGGCGTACGACCTTACAGCTCAGGGTGCACCTATTCACGGCCTGGGCGTCCAGTGTCATATGACCAGCGGTTTCAGCCCCGCCGAGGTAAAAGCCAGATTCGACAGTGTTGCCGAAGTTAATCTGCCCATATGGATTACGGAATTCGATGTCAGTCAGCCAGACGAAAACATAAGAGCGGATGAGCTTGAGGATTTCTTCCGGGTAGCTTTTAGTCACCCATCTGTCGAAGGAATCCTGATGTGGGGTTTCTGGGAAGACCAGCACTGGCATGACGACTGTCACATCGTAAACTCAGACTGGACTCTCAATGCCGCAGGAGTCAGATACGAAGCTATTATGGACGAATGGACCACAAACGATTCGACTGTTACCGACAGTAACGGCAATGCTGATTTCCACGGCTTCTATGGAAAATACTCTGTAACGCTCACACCCGACGGGGCAAACCCAATTATCAGAATAATCGAAATAATGCCGAGCGGCCCCAACGAATTTACTATTGAGCTGGCCCCGATTAACTGCCAGGAAGTTCAAGACCTCGGCTACAGACTTACATCGGATCTGAATGGCGATTGTTATATCGACCTTGAGGACGTATCGCTTCTGACAGACCAGTGGCTTTCAACTGACCCTAATGCAATACCGCCGAATTATTCCCCCGATGTTGACGCCGATGACAAAGTTAATCTACAGGATTTTGCCATTTTGTCGGAAGACTGGCTAAGCTGCAATAATCCACAGGATCCCAATTGTCTGCAGAACTGGTAAGGTCTAAACCTCGTATAATAAGATAATCCTCAGGATGATAAGTGTATGTAGAAATATTAGGGCCCAAACGTCGTATAAATAAAAAGAGGTAATATGCAGGTTAAATATCTCAGCACATATCTGTTTATGATTGCTTATCTATCACTATCGCCGTCTTACGGTGCAGCTAGTTTACTTACGAATCCCGGTTTTGAAACCGGTAATACTACCGGCTGGTCGGGTTTTGGCTGCAACATCTCCATATCAAACGAATCCCATAACGGGAATTATGGGTGTCTGGTAAGTAATAGAACGAGCACTTGGAACGGAATAATGCACACAATATCCGGAGTAATTAGTGATGGACAGATCTGCACTATTTCAGGCTGGGCAAAACTCCAAAACGCCGACAGCAACTCCGTCAGAATCACAGTCAAACAGACTGATGACAGCGGTACAAGTTACCATTTTGTTGATTCTTCAACCTGTAATAGTGGCACATGGACTTATCTCTCCGGTGATTTTACTCTTGATGTAAACGGAGTTCTTACAGATTTATTCTTCTACTTCGAAGGGCCACAGGCGGGAATAAATTTTTATGTGGATGATGTATCGTTATTCGGTCCCGACTCCGACCCAAATCACGTGACCGGACAAATTGAAGCGGCGAAACGACATCAGAAAATAGAAGGCTTTGGAGCTTCAGGCGCCTGGTATGAAGGATGGCTGACTGCTCATCCTAAAAAAGCTGAACTCTACGATATACTTTTCGGACAGCTCGGTCTGGATATATACCGGATTAGGAACACATATCAAATCAGTCAAAGCAATATAAATAATTCAGCGGAAATAGTAGCACAGGGTGAAGCTTCTCTTGGTCGTGACTTGAAAATAATGATATCCTCATGGTCTCCCCCTGCTTACCTGAAAAGTGATGCAAATACCGTTAACGGTACACTCGCCAAAGACGCCAACAGCAATTATATATACGAAGAATTCGCACAGTGGTGGCTGGATAGCTTAAGCGCGTATGAAGCAAACGGAATAGTTGCAGAATACGTCAATATGCAAAATGAGCCGGATTGTCTTCCCAATTGGGATTCATGCAGATTTAGGCCAACCGAAACAAACGACTGGGCCGGTTATAATCTGGCTTTCGATGCGTTAGTCAATAAACTTAATACCATGCAGAATCCTCCAAAGCTGCTTGCTCCTGAAACATGTAATATCAGCCGTGAGCTCAATAATCACTATCTCGACTTTATTATCGATTCCAATCAACTTTACGGCTATGCTCATCATCTCTACGGTGACGGCGATTCAAATGAACCCGACAGCTATTTACCGAATATGATAAATTTTGCAGAACGGCACAACGACAAACCTGTTTTCCAGACGGAATATCATTTCGGAAGAGAAGATTTCGCCGCCGCTTTAGATTTAGCAGAAATCATCTACAACTCTCTTGCAATTGAGGAAGTATCGGCATATCTGCACTGGGAATTATTCTGGGAAGGTCAGGGACTGGTGTCTCTGGATTGGCCGTGGGGTTCGAATCCGGGATACACAATAAATCCGATTTATTATGCATTCAAACACTACAGCGCTTTTATACATTCAGGATGGCAACGATTGGAAGCATCTATAGATTCTTCCAATCCAAGAATATCAGCCTATATCAGTCCTGACAATCAACAGTTGACAGTGGTAATAATCAACTCCTCTAACGATGTTGACGTCGAACTCGATTTATCTTTTGAAAACTTTTCCATTGAGGACGGTAATGTTTATCGAACAAGCTCAACGCAAAATTGCGCTCTAATAGGGGATTTTAACGATTCAGTCCCTATGAATCTTCCTGCAGAATCCATCACTACCCTTGTACTTACTGGAACTTTAATTTTAACAGACTGCCAGCACGTCCAAGACGCCGGATTAAATTTAGAAGCTGACTTAAACGGCAATTGTTATGTCGAACTTGAAGACGTATCAGTTCTGACAAACCAGTGGCTTTCAACCGACCCTGTTGCAATATCACCAAACTATTCACCAGATATATACGCTGACGACAAAGTCAACCTGCTTGATTTTGCTGTTCTGGCTCTTGACTGGCTATACTGCAACAATCCTCAGGACGCCAATTGTCTGCAAAACTGGTAATATATCAGCAGAAAACCATCGAGTGCTTTCAGACGGTCAAAACCCGAGTAACTATTTGCGTGAGCATCTCGCCTCAATTATAATTCCTTCCGGAAAAACACCCACTATTAGCTGGATTATTAAACACACATAAAAGAGACGCTATGGAAAAGCAAGGCTATAGAAAACTGTGTTTCTTTTTGACCTATTTGACCCTGTTAGTGAGCTGTCTTATTGCCTACACGCCAATACGGCACAACGACTTCGTGGCATATGACGACAATCTATACGTAACGAAAAACTCCAACGTTCAGGCAGGAATAACACACGATTCGTTCATCTGGGCGTTCACAAATTCATATTCATCCAACTGGCATCCCATTACGTGGCTGTCGCATATGCTGGACTGCGAAATCTACGGGCTCAATCCGCTGGGCCATCACATAACCAGTCTGCTTATTCACATAGCGAACAGTTTTCTTTTGTTTTCACTGCTCTCTAAGATGACGGGAACAGTATGGCGAAGTGGGTTTGTAGCAGCAGCTTTTGCTCTGCATCCGATCCACGTCGAGTCGGTAGCATGGGTTGCCGAACGGAAAGACATGCTGAGCGGACTATTTTGGATGCTGACGATACTGGCTTATGCGCGTTATGCCGAGCGGCCAAATATCAGGAGGTATGTGCTTGTTTTGCTGGCGTTCGTGATGGGCTTGATGTCAAAGCCGATGGTGGTAACATTGCCATTTGTGCTTCTTCTACTGGACTACTGGCCGTTAGGCCGGCTGATACGGCGGCAGAACGACCACACAAACGATATCAAACAGCAGAAAAGCACATCTGCGACTTACCAAAATGCATCGATATGGTACCTGCTGGCGGAAAAAGTCCCCCTTTTTATACTGTCAACTATCTTCAGCATAATCACCTACCTGTCACAGAAACAAGGCGGAGCGGTGAAGGGGCTGGATGTTTGGCCCTTAACCTTCCGAATAGTAAACTCACTCGGCAGTTATTTTAACTACATTGCGAAAATGCTTTATCCGAAGGGCTTAGCGGTTTTGTACCCGGTTCCTGCGAAGATGACAGTGGATTTTGCGGCGCTGGCGGTTATGGGCGTGGTCTTGTTGCTGGTCTTATGGGGCCGAGGGCGACGATGGCTGGTTGTGGGGCTTTTGTGGTATTTGGGAACGCTGGTACCAGTGATTGGGCTTGTCCAAGTAGGTTCCCAGATGATGGCCGACCGATACACCTATCTGCCGTCGATAGGTATATTTATCATCATAGCGTGGGGCGCAGAGGAAATACTTTCAAAAATGCGTTATTCCAAAGCGATACTGAGTTTAGGGGCATCCGCAGCACTGATTGCTATGATATTGATGACATGGCTTCAGGTAAGTTACTGGCGGGATACCCCCACGCTGTTCAATCAAGCTCTTGCCGTCACCGAGAACAACTTTGTTATATGTGCCAACTATGGGACTTTTTTTTGCCAACAGGGGCAATATGAGGAAGGAATCCGGTACCTTAAGAAAGTAGTTCATATTTTCCCGAATTACATTGAGGCCAACGAGAATCTTTGCACGGCACTACTGAAGCAGAAAAAATTCGACGAAGCTATCATTTATCTCACCAAGGCGCTTCAGACCAGAAATGACTGGCCGGAAATTCATAAGATGTACTACAACCTTGGTGTGTCGCACGAACAAAAAGGCAACCGCACCCAAGCAGAGACAAATTACAGAAAGGCGCTGGAGTTAAAACCGGATTACCAACTCGCCCGGGACAACCTCACGCGGCTACTGGCTGAACAAGGCGGGACGCCTTAGCCATAAAAACCCAAGACGAATAGTCAACAAAATTGATAACAGAGTTAACAATTTCCCCCAATCAGCTTCGTAAAACATCACATCCACGATTATATAAAGTCTCGCAACGATAGCGACAACCAAGCGCGGCACATATGGCGACTGTCAACACAGTGATATTAAGCCGGATGGCGACGTTGATTTAGCCGAGTTTGGCAGTTTTGTGTTGCAGTGGATTGAGTGTAATAATCCCGAAGACGGAGCTGCACGCTAAACTGGTAGTGGTAAAATAGGAAAGATGCGCCCGTCAAATTTCAAAAAACTGCCAAAAAGCTTGATTTCTTAGGACGGTTTTGATACTTTAATGTAAAAGACTGTAAAGCGAAGGACTGTCTAACCAAAATCATACGATTTACCATGAGATGTCTGTCGTCAAGCCAGTAAGGAGTTGAGAATATGAAGAAATTAACGAGTAATCGGCTGACCAAAAATATCTCGAGGAATTGTTCAGTTCAAAACCTTGCCGGCAAGGCAGCAGCTCTCGCATTATGCCTGATTTTGGCACAGACAGTTATTGCTGCAACCGGTCAGGTGAATGTCGGCACTGTATATCAGCAACTCGAAGGTTTCGGCGGAGCCGGCGCCTACGACGCACACCGCCTGACAAGCCACACAAAGAAAAACGAGATTTACGCCCTTCTCTTTAGTGGATTAGGTCTGGACGTTTACAGGATACGGAACACTTACGGATACAGCAGCGCCAACATAACCGCCACCGGCGAAATCGTCGCAGCCGCAAAGACTCGCAATCCGGCTATAAAGATAATGATGTCCGCCTGGTCACCTCCAGGTTCCCTTAAAAGCGGAGGAACCGTCAACGGCGGAACTCTGGCAGGAGGGCCTTCGGGTTATGTCTATGAAGATTACGCCGACTGGTGGGCCGAAAGTTTGACTAATACAACAGACGGCTGGGCAAACGTAGGTGTTTATCCGGATTATATAAGCATTCAAAACGAACCGGATGTGGAGAGAACAACTTACGATACCTGCAAATTCTATCCTACAGAGAACTCTTCATATGCCGGCTACGATCAGGCCTTCGAAGCGGTTTGGCAGGAATTATATTCCAGAATGGGCTCGAATATGCCTAAGATGCTTGCTCCTGAAACTATGGGCATCACTGGAGGTGACTTGGGCGGCGCTGTGCCATATATTACCGCGATGGACAATTTAGACCACGTCTATGGTTTTGCTCATCATCTTTATTCCGACGGCAGCGGCAGCTACAGCAACCCGGACGATAAAAGATCAGCAATGACAAGTTTCGCTTCCACATACGGTTATAAGCCCCTGTTTCAAACGGAATACGCAGGCGATCCAACCTGGGCGGATACTATGTATACGGTCCGCCATATCTACAATTCTCTTGTCTATGAAGGAGTAACTTCGTATTACTACTGGAGTCTTTTCAGATACATGTACGACGCCGGTGTCATAACACTGACTAGCAGCTCCACCTATGAAATCCGCCCCACTTATTACGCCCTTATGCACTACGCCTATTTCACCGACCCGGGATGGTATCGAATCGGAGCATCGACAAGTTCAACCAATCTTATAATAACAGCCTTCAAGAGTCCTGCAAGTGACGTGGTAACCGTTGTGGTTATCAATATATCCATTAACGACTATAACTTGTGGTTGACACTGAACGGTTTTACGCCGACGCCGGGAGAATCCTTGATATGTCAAAGCACATCATCGGAATACTGGTCGGAAATAGGCGAGTTCGATGAATCAACACCCGTATTCCTGCCGCGAAGTTCAATCACTACTATAGCC
>CAZQWM010000063.1:0-9618 GCA_964597035.1 uncultured Pirellulales bacterium | reverse complement strand
GCGTCCCGAAAAAAACTAAAAAAACCCTTGAATCAAAACACAGCCGCTTCGTGGTAGAAAATCCGTGTTATTTTGCGCTAGGTGGCAATGCCACCTACTGAACGCCTCGCCGGCCGACTAAATCCGTGAAATCTGTGTAATTTGTGGTTTTGTGACTTTTGTGTCTTTTCGTGGCAGTCTAAATCATTGGTTAAAAATAATCTCTGCGTTCTCAGCGGCCTGCCCTTCATAGCGACAGCGAAGAAGGGTGCTCTGCGGTAAAAAATGTAGCTCACTCACCTTTGACAAACTTCGCCATAAGAATGTCATCGACGTATTTGCCCTCTCCGAGTTTTACGGCCTTTGCCCTTGTCCCTTCCCGCTGAAAACCCATCTTCTCGTACAGCCGGATTGCTGCTTCATTCGTACTGAAAACCTCGAGCGTAAGCTTCTCAATAACAGGATCCTTTTCGGCCCAGCCGATAACCGCATCCATCAGTGCGGCAGCTACCCCCATTCGCCTGAATTCCGGATGCACGCTCATATGCATGTTGCCGATATGCTCCAGCCGCTTTCGCCCTGCGTTTTCAACCCCCAACATACCTGCTATCCGCCCTCCTGACTCCGCAACTAACAGAATCCGGCCGGCGTGGTCAAGATGCTCCTGAATCCACTTCCTTTCCGTCTCGACCGTCTGCTGAAATTCCTCAAGGGTGGTAACGTTGAAAAGGTCTTCGGCAAGAATCGTCTTGGCGTGCCTGATAATCGCCTCTGCATCATCAGGCCGGGCCGTCCTGATTGTTACAAGCTGGCCGGTCTTTAGTTTCCTGTTTTGAGCTGTTATTTCAGCCACCTTTACACCCTGATAATGACAATTATTTCTAATGCTCACGAATGCCGCCGAATCCGCCTGCGGCGAGCGCAGTCGAATCGTCGAGGGAGCCAAATCCGGCAGTATAACGGCTTTTTCACCATTGACAATACCGTTGGGATTTAATAAATTGCAGGACTTTCGTTTTACGCCGGGGTTGAGCAGGCCGTAATCCGGCTAATATTGTTCAGTGAGTCAGCAAAAGGAGATAACTGGGATGGCTAAGAAGATGGTTTACTTCTTCGGCAACGGCAGGGCCGAAGGAAACGCGAAAATGAAAGAGCTCTTGGGCGGAAAAGGCGCCAACCTCGCAGAGATGACCAACCTCAAGATTCCCGTTCCGCCGGGCTTTACAATCTCTACTGAGGTCTGCGACCAGTACTATAAAAACAAGGGCAAATGGCCGGCCGGCCTCGACAGGCAGATTAACGACAATGTCGCAAAGCTCGAACGCGTGATGAACGCCAAGTTCAGCGACCCGAACAAGCCCCTGCTCGTAAGCGTCCGCAGCGGCGCCGCCATCTCGATGCCCGGTATGATGAACACCGTCCTCAATCTCGGCCTCAACGATACCGTCGTTGAAGGCATCATCAAAAAGACCAAAAATCCCCGCTTCGTGTGGGATATCTACCGCCGCTTTATCGATATGTTCGGCGACGTCGTCATGGGCTGCGACCACGACTACTTCGAAGAGGAAATTCACAAGGCAAAGGTCAAGGCACGCGTCAAGCTCGATAACGAGCTGAGTGCGGACCAGCTAAAAGCCGTCGTGGACAGGTACAAAGCCGTGTACAAAAAGCACGTCGGCAGTCTGTTCCCGCAGGATGCCAAAACCCAGCTTCGGCACGCAATTAACGCCGTCATCGGCTCGTGGATGATTGACCGCGCCGTGACCTATCGCCGCCTGAACAATATAACTGGTTTATTGGGAACAGCCGTCAACGTCCAGGCAATGGTCTTCGGCAATATGGGCAGCGATTGCGGCACCGGTGTTTGTTTCACCCGAAATCCCAGCAACGGTAAAAAGGAGTTCTACGGCGAGTTCCTCATGAACGCGCAGGGTGAGGACGTCGTCGCCGGAATCCGAACCCCCATCGAGCTCAAAAAGCTAAAAAGCGTCATGCCAAAGGCCTACAAAGAACTCACCTCCCTCATGACCCGCCTCGAAAAGCACTACAGGGACATGCAGGATATGGAATTTACGATACAAAATAGAAAGTTATATATATTACAGACGCGGACGGGTAAGCGGACGGCGGAGTCGGCGGTGAAGGTGGCGGTGGATATGGTTGCAGAGCGGCTGATTACTAATGAAACCGCGGTGATGCGTGTGACGCCGGAGCAGTTGGACCGGCTGCTGCACCCGCACTTCGACACGAAGGCAAAGCGAAACGTTATCGCCAAAGGGCTGCCTGCATCACCGGGTGCGGCGGTCGGCCAGGTGGTCTTCGATGCCGATACGGCAGAGGCGTGGCGCGATAAGGGTAAAAAGGTCATCCTGATTCGAATCGAAACCAGCCCGGAAGATATCGGCGGAATGGACGCGGCACAGGGTATTTTGACGGCGCGAGGCGGTATGACCAGTCACGCAGCGGTGGTTGCTCGCGGGATGGGCAAATGCTGCGTGGCAGGCGTCGGTGCCCTCGATATCAACTATAAGACCAGGAAAATGACCGTTGGCAAGACCGTTATTAAGGAAGGCGACTGGATAAGCTTGGACGGGACCAGCGGCGAGGTTATGACCGGGCAATTAGCGACGATGGAGCCGACGCTTAGCGGCGATTTCGGCAAGTTCCTCAAAATCTGCGACGACGTGCGAAAGTTAGGCGTGCGTACCAATGCCGATACGCCGGAAGACTCGAAACGCGCCAGGGACTTCGGCGCCGAAGGTATCGGCCTGTGCAGGACGGAGCACATGTTCTTCGAGGGCGACCGCATCTGGGCCGTAAGGCAGATGATTCTTGCTGCGGACGATTACGCGGTGATGCTGAAAGAGCTGGATAAGGCAAAGGATGCAAAGCAAAAGAAGCAGGTTGAAAAACAATACGCCGTTGCTAAAAAGCAGTTCGAAGGCGCCCTTGCCAAGCTGCTGCCCTACCAGAGGAAGGATTTCGAGGGAATATTTAAGGCGATGACCGGACTGCCCGTTACGATTCGACTGCTCGACCCGCCTTTGCACGAGTTCCTGCCGCAGGATGACGCGACGCAGAAGGAAATGGCAAAGAGATTGAAAGTCAAGCCGGCTGCGGTCAAGGCAAAGGTCGAGCAGCTTCACGAGTTCAACCCGATGCTGGGCCATCGCGGCTGTCGATTGGCGATTACATACCCGGCTATTTACAGGATGCAGGCCAGGGCCATTATCGAGTCGGCTTTGAATATGAAGAAAAAGGGCGTCGTCGTTAAGCCGGAGATTATGATTCCGCTTGTCGGGACGGTGGCCGAATTAAAGAACGTCAAGGACGAAATACTCGATGAAATCAAGATGGTCTTCAAGCAGAGAAAGACAAAGCTCGATTTTCTCGTCGGCACTATGATTGAGGTCCCGCGTGCTGCGCTGACGGCGGATGAGATTGCCAAAGAAGCGGAGTTTTTCAGCTTTGGAACAAATGATTTGACGCAGATGACGATGGGTTTTTCTCGTGACGACGCGGGCAAGTTCTTAGGCGAATACGTCAATAAAAAGATTTACGCTGCCGACCCGTTCCAGTCACTGGACCTGACCGGAGTCGGCAAATTAGTCGAGATAGGAACAAAGCTCGGCCGAAGGACTCGTAAGAATTTGAAGGTCGGGATTTGCGGCGAGCACGGCGGTGACCCGGATAGTATAGATTTTTGCCACAGGGTGGGAATGAATTACGTATCCTGCTCGCCTTTCAGAGTCCCGATAGCACGATTAGCGGCGGCACAGGCGGTAGTCAACAACTAGTTGCTCGATACTCGATGCTTGATACTCGATACTGGATACTCGATGCTCGTATTAGAGGCAGTGAAGGCCCGGTCGGAATTCGGCCGGGCCTTTTTTATATCCCGCTCAGGCGCACCTTGGGCACAGGCCGCGGGGGCTTTGTACTCCGCTCACTCGCACCTTGGGCACAGGCCGCGGGGATTTTTACCACGCATTTGTTCAATCTTGACATCTTATTTCCGGGGAAATAGATTGAGGAAATTGAAGTGGTGGATAGGATGATGTTAGGTATTTCTATTAGGAGGTTGTTATGCCAGAGTTCAAATCTTGGCGAAGTTTCTGGCAGTTTGAGAAGGTAACAAAAAACAAAACCCGGTACGTTCATGCTCCAGAAATTGAAGAGTTCTTAGACGCCGTTCTGCAAACGTCAGAAAAACGTGTCGAACTTCTCGCAAAAGAGAAAATATTATGGCGAGCACAGATTGGATGCGACTGGGAACCTATCCACGAACAAGGCGAACATATCGATGATAATCCAGTACCACTTCGGCCAGCTAGAATGAAACCATTAAGAGGTCGAGCAAGCGAAGGACGCGATAATCCAAAAGGGATTCCATGCTTATATTTAGCTACCAATCGTGATACAGCCCTTGCCGAAGTCCGTCCATGGATTGGATCTTTTATATCGGTTGGCCAGTTTAAAATTTTACGAGAATTGCGGTTAATCAATTGTACTACAGATACAAAAGGTTTTATTTTTTATCTTAAAGAACCTTCGTTCGAGAAACGAGAAGAATCTGTTTGGTCGGATATTGACAGGGCATTTGCAAGACCAGTCAGTCCTAGTGATGATTTAGCTGATTATGTACCAACTCAGATAATTGCGGAACTCTTCAAGACAAACAATTTTGATGGAATTGCTTACAGAAGTTCACTTGGCGATGGACATAATATTGCTTTATTCGACCTTGACGTGGTTAAATTGGTCAGTTGTTATTTATTTAAAGCTGAAAATATAAGATTTGATTTCAAAGAATCCGGAAACCCTTATATCATACGTACGACTTATGATATAGATGTTGAGATAGATAAGCGACCAAGAAAAAGAGGCGGTATGAAAAACCGTGATTAATCGAAGTATTGATATTGACATACTGGCAGGATAAAATCCGCCGAAGGCGGGGGGTGTTATGGTTTTCGTATTGAGAACAGTTGTTGGGGGTAGTCGATTGACAGTTCGAAATTGCTCAGGAACGTTTTTACGCCCAAGAGGACGCAATGCAGATTGGGCATAAAATCGATGACCGTTTCCGGTATTGTATGAGCGACTTTATCCCTTCCCTCAAGCAGCAGGCGTGTGTCGAAAATGTCAATTGTGCAGGTATGGCCGTATGCGATTGTAGAACCATTGCCCGTATTGACTGTTTTAGCCGTACCTGCGGCGAGATTGTGGCCGAGAAGCGCCGCGTATGAGGCCGGCAGACAGCACTCGTCGGCGCCCGTGTCTATCAGGCCTATTGTGTTAAGGAATCTGCCGGTATCAGGATTATTGATTCTCACAAACAGCCACGGCCGAGGCATCGGGTCCGCATCTGAGGCCTTTAGAAACGGAAAATCAATTATGGGCATTTCAATACACCAGAGTAATGTCGTGGCTTGGAACAAAGAATATCACAGGGTCTGTTACGCCCTGTTTATGCGCATGTTTCATTACGTCGTCCGGGTTGTTTCCCGATGCGATAATCGTCCTGTCGGACATCGACCGCATTGCGACGTATTTGCCCTCATATCCCTGTTCCGTTATTAGTACCTGCTTCGGCATACTCATCTTGTATCGCTCCTTTGGGAACTTATCCCAGCCGGATTATACCATTTTTACCGTAACAATCAAATCATCTTATGCGACTATCTGCTGACCGTTGCACGATATCATCTTATCGCAGATTATTTTTATGCAGTAACCACCGCAAGTAAAAGAACTTACGACAAACCACAACCTTTTTTGAAAAAGTTAGATAATTATTGAACTTTCGCAGGAATTATGGTATAATATGCATTTGTCGGACCGGGAGGCCGACGGAGTTGGTTGTTTGTTGTTGGAAGTTTGTAGTAATGAACACTGAACAATGAACTACAAACCAGCTCAGCACAGAAGTGCAAGGCATTTCGGGGCAGCAGTCCAAGGTTTCACGCCTTGAGTTCAAGGCAGTCAATAATCAATGTGAAAAAACTTAGTGTCTTTGTGCCTTGGTGGCAAAAAAGGAGAGGGAAGATGCGAGAAGTTAATGTCAAAATCCGCCTGCCTGAGTGTATCTGCCAACTGGGTATCTCGACAGTTTTGCTTTACAGGCGATTGCGTTACGGCTGTGCATTCAGAAAAATCCCGCTTACTAAGGGACTGTTCGCGATAGTCAGCCCCGAAGATTACGACCGGCTGAGCCAATATAAGTGGTATGCCGACCGACACGACAACACCTGGTATGCAAACCACTGGGCACAATCACAGACCGACCCAAAAAAGAAATACCGCATTCGTATGCACCGCGAAGTTATGGGCGTAGTCCTGAGCTTGTCGAATGGCCGAGTTATGAGCGTTCCAGACGACAAACTCGTTGATCATATCAATGGTAACGGCCTCGACAGTCGCCGCTCGAATCTCCGCATCGCAACGCAAATCCAGAATGGCTGGAACAAAAGAAAAACCTCCTCCCCGTGCTCCTCCATCTACAAGGGCGTCTGCTGGGTCAAAAGAGAAGCCAAATGGCGAGCTCAAGGCCGCCTCAACGGCAGACAGAAATTCCTCGGCTATTTCGACAACGAGCGTGCCGCCGCATCGGCCTATGACGCTTGGGCCGTAAATGCCTTCGGCCAATATGCGGTCCTAAACCTCCCGGCAGCTAAAACTGACCACTCCGAAAAATGGAGCTACAGGATTTGCTATGGCAGGCGGACCGGATAGGCAGCAGGAGACGCAAAAAAACTTCACAGAGATTTGGCGATGTTGGATTCCCCTCACCGAGCACGGTCTGGCGCAAAAGGTTTGCTTTGGCCGATAAGATTAACTATGGTCTCGTTCGTCGCATTATGCGTCCTGCTGGCGGTCGGGCATCTGTTGAGGAGCCGGGTAAAGCTCCTGCAAAAGCTATATCTGCCAAGCTGCATCGTCGCAGGAATCGTCGGCCTGTGCGTCGTGCAGGTCGCGGGAATTTCGGCGATGCCGGAATCGGTAAGGTCGCTTTTTGCCCGCTGGTCGGCTGTATGGTCGGGACTTCCCGGATTTCTAATCAATATCGTTTTTGCCTGCCTGTTCCTCGGCGTTGAAATTCCGAAGTTTTCCACGCTGTGGCGACGGGCTGCCCCGCAGCTTGCCTACGGCCAAATCGTCGCCTGGGGACAATATGTCGTCGCTATCGCAATGTGGTTACTGATAATCGGCCTTTTGTTCCCCTCGCTGCCGGCAATGTTTGCTGGAATACTGCCGGTCGGATTCGAAGGCGGACACGGAACAGCCGCCGGACTGGCCCCGGTATTCGAGCATCTCGGCTGGCCTGAAGGTAAAGACTTCGCACTTGCAAGCGCAACATTCGGAATAGTTTCTGCCATAATAGTCGGGATGATTCTGGTCAACTGGGCCATTCGAAAAGGGTACGTCAAATCGGCCGGAACTCCTGCTAATATCCCCGAAGATGACTCCATCTCCGTCATACCAGTTGACGCAAGACCAAGCGCCGGGAAACTCACCGTCAAAAGCGACGTCATTGAATCATTCACGCTGCACATCATCGCCGTCGGCCTGGCTATAGGTATCGGCTATGGCATAAAGGCACTGCTCCTAATCATCCAAAGCAACGTTGCCGTACTGGCCAAACATAAATTACTCAGCGGCTTTCCGCTTTTTCCCCTGTGCATGCTCGGCGGACTTATCATCCAGCTCTTGGAAGAACGCTTCGACAAGGCCCGGCTGCTCGATTTAGGTCTTATCCGCAGGATACAGAACACCTCGCTGGACTTTCTGGTAGTGTCGGCAATCGCTACTATCCGGCTGGATGTTGTCGTCGCCGGGTTGGTGCCGCTGCTTATCCTCGTTATTGTGGGAATCGGCTGGAACGTCTTCTGCGTAATGGTTTTGGCAAAAAGAATGCTGCCTGACAACTGGTTTGGCCGGGCGATTGCGGAATTGGGCCAATCGATGGGCGTTACCGCAACGGGACTGCTGCTGTTGCGGGTGGTCGACCCCGATTACGAATCCCCCGCTGCCGACGCATTCGCCTGCAAGCAGCTCGTCCACGAGCCGATTATGGGCGGCGGACTCTGGACCGGAATAGCGATACCACTGATTGCCGTCGCCGGCCCGGCCAAGGTGCTGGCAATCGCCTCGGCTGCGGTTGTATTCTGGCTGGTCGCCGGCTATCTGATGCGACGACGAACTTCTCGGAATTGATATTTTAATGCCGAACCGCCTTTGGAACTCTGCCTCGCTTGCAAATAATCGATAATCAATATAAAATAATCAATCGAGTTGGTGAGAGTAGCTCAGTTGGATAGAGCACCGGGTTGTGGTCCCGGGGGTCGCGGGTTCGAATCCCGTCTCTCACCCTTCGTAGCGCAGCGGAGACCCCGGAATGTTTACCCGCCGTAGTTATGTTTGACGAAGGCGGGTCTTTATCCGGGGTCCAGTATTTTCGTAGCAACCTGTCCTCCGAAGCCCCTCAGGGGCGAAGGAGGAAGCGTAGAGCCCGACGTCGTTTCGGAATCCTGTCTCTCACCCTTTTCCTTACAGCAGATAGCGTATCGCGCCGCCATAAAACACGCTGGGCCGAGCAGGTTTGTCAACCTGCCCGGCCCTGTGACTTTCACTTTTTCTATGAGGGAAGCACAATCGCTTTGCACGATTACGCCTGATATGCGTGCTGGGTTTGCTGAAAACCAGCCCACCCAGCGAAGAAAGGGAGAGAGAACGCGCTTCAACCTCCATTACTGAATATCTCTATCACAAACCGGAGGTCTGTGCTTGTTTGCCGCTGGGTTCGCGAAGAGAATCCAAACCCAGCGAAGAAGGAGAGAGAGTAGACTTAAATTTAATTCAGGGATGCTTATTCATATCGCGGGCGAAGCCGCGGTTGCAATCGAGCTGGGTTTGTGAAGAGAGTCCAAACCCAGCAGAAGAAGGAGAGAGAATGAGTAGTTTTTCTCTACCTTATCGCCCCCGTTGTTTTGTCCCTAAGGGACAGCAGGGGCGTTTGGTATCGGGCTGGGTTTGTGAAGAGAGGCCAAACCCAGCGAAGAGGAGAGAGAAAATGTGTAGATACTCATCTATCTTAAACACGGCAAGAGCCGTGGTGATAGTCCGCCGGGCCTGCAAACCTCACTTTAGATTTTTTTTCAGTCTACGGTTACAGAGCCCAGCTTGGGGGGAGAAAACTCCTCGTGAGCATATTTTAATCACGGCTGATTGGCCGTGGCTGCTCTCGGCACAACGCGACAGCGAGGTCAGAGAATCGACACAAGCCGCCGGAGTTTATCTCTCTCTCATCAATTCTTCAATGGTCTCAGCAGGACTGATTGCCTTAATTGCGACGGCGCCTTTTAGGCCGAGGATGTTCGTAACGGTCTGCCTGAACATATCATCCGTTGCGTCCTCAGCAAGGACAGCCGATACGCCGAGGGACCGGGCAGCGATTTCCTGAGTAGTGCTGCCTGCCCTGATGAAGGCAATTGTGGGGATACCGGGTTTTGCGGCCTTTAGGGATTTTAAGAACCTCCCATCAGGCATATCATCCAGGTCCCACCTGCTGATAACACTGTTCACCTTTTCATTTTTCAAAGAACGAGCAGCCTCTAAACCGGACTGCATTGTTATTAA
>CAZQWM010000062.1:0-10302 GCA_964597035.1 uncultured Pirellulales bacterium | reverse complement strand
GGGATAATGCTCATCATCCAGCGAATCCCTTTAAGGGCGAAATCGGTCTGGTCTGCGCCCGCGACGTATCCAAAGTAGCTTAAAAGCCACCCCGCTAAGGCTCCACCCAAGCTAAGCCCCATTTTTAACCCGAAAGTCGTCGCCGAGAATGCCATACCCGTGGCTCTTCGTCCCGTCTTCCACTCACCATAGTCAGCGACGTCTGCAATCATAGCCCACAGCATCGGGATTGTTGGGGCATAAGAAAGCGAAAGCAATATGTTAAAGGCAAAAATTAGGAAAATTGCGTTAGGCGGCAGGAAGGCATATACAGTCGCGAATACGGCCGTAAGGAACAGGCATACGCGGAAGGTATTGCGTTTGCCAAAGCGAACGGCAAGCGGCTTCGCGAAAAGTATTCCAAGGAGTGTAACGCCCATTCCGAGGGCATTAAACAAACTGAATAAGTCGGGCCGCTTTACGTAGTAGGTGAAATAATAAAGCGTTACCGAGCCGCGAAGCGACAGGTAAATGAATATAAAAACGGTCAAAAAGAATATGGCCAGCCACGCAGGATTATGCAAAAGGTCTTTGATATCCTGTTTCAAAGATGTCTTCTGTTTTGGGTCGGGCTTTACTCGCTCTTTGGTTGTAAAGAACGTGATGACAAAGAAAACGACGGCCAGCGAACAGAAGATACCCATAGCATATTGATAGCCCTTACCCTGATTGATGACGGTTACTTTGTAAGAGAGTTCCTCTTTGTCAGGTTCCGAAAAGTGCTCTGAGAGGCGAACCTGAACCGGTTCTGCTTTAGATATCAACGTTTTCGCAGATAAAGGACTAGTAAGTACCGGCGCCATATTATCTCCGGTCCTGACGATAACCGGAATAACCAGCGAACACTGGCCGCCTTTACTGTCGTCGGCCGTAACAGTAAGCCGGTCATCACCAGTGATAACTTCTGTGAGAGTCAGCGAGCTGTCCGTGATATTGGCCCTGACCGTCCCACTGTCGGTCTTTACCCTGTAAACAAGGGGATCGCCGTCGGCGTCCGAGAAAATCTCGCCCAGACCAATCTCACTTTTACCGAAACCTTTGTCGAGGACGATTTCCGGCCTGCTTTTGACCACAGGGGCAGTGTTGCCCGGGGCTTTCACTGCCATCTTAAACTGGCTGTTAATGGAGCTTTTCAGCCGGTCTTTGGCGGTAACGGTAATATCAGTAACACCAATACCGACCTCAGTAAGCGTAAGCTGATTATCGGCAACCTGGGCCTTAACGACGCCCTGGTTTTGCACGCCCGCCTCGTAAGTGACCGGGCCATAAGCGCCTGGGGCAAAAACGGGCGTTAAATCTATTGTGTGCGTGCCGAAACCTTTTTCAAGTGTCAGGTCAGACAAAGGCGTTTTCACCATCGGAATTTCGGGAACGGCCTTGGTAACCTTGGTAAAAAATTCCTTTTCGGTCGAGTTGCCTTTCTGGTCGCTGGCGAGGACGATGATTTTTGCCAGACCGGGCGTCTCGGGGTTGATTGTAAGCAAGTCCTGCTTAACTTCGCATTGCACGATTGTTTTATTATCAACACCGAGACGATTTACCAGCGGAATACTCAAACTCTGAACGGCGAGAGTGGCAAGCATAGCGAATATAAAACGATACGAAGCCAGTCCTGTTCGCTCAATCGAGTCTCCGGTGAGGACGCCCGTGAGTGCGCAGTACGGGACATTATTTATGGTGTATATAATCATCATCAGGTTGTAGGTTATAAAGGCGTATATGATTTTATTCATGGCACTGAGATTCGGCGCCGTAAACATAAGGATACCTATAACGCCAAAGGGAACGGCTGTAATCAGGACCCAGGGACGAAACTTGCCCCAGCGTGTGTTTGTGCGGTCGGCAATAGCGCCCATCATCGGGTCGTTGAACGCGTCGAATATTCTCGTTGCCAGAAATATCAATCCTGCAATTGCCGGGGAGATCCCAAGGACGTCTGTATAAAAGAACATCAGGAACATCATCACCGTCTGGAAGATAAAATTGGCGGCACTGTCACCAAGACTGTAGCCGACTTTTTCCACTATTGAGAGCTTTTGAGTTCCGTTCTGCATTTATGGCTCCTTTAGAATTTTCTCAAGTGAAACAATCCTATTTAAAATCAGGGACCGGCTGGCCGCTGAATTTCTGGAAATAGCCGATGCAGGTATCACGCCATTTGCCGGCATCTTTCTTTTGCGTTTGCAGCTTTTCGGTCACATGCGAGAATAGCTGCGGGTCAACGTATTTCTCAGCGTCCTTCCAGTCGTTTATCATTTTATCTACGTATTTCGTGCCGGCATAATACCTCAAACACAGCTCATCCCACAAGGTTCTTCCGGATTTCATTTTGTAGTCCCAGGGGACGTGATGAAACCAGAGCAGGTATTTTTCAGGACAGGTATTTATATCGTCGAAGATTTCTCGCAAAGGTGAAAAGTATTGAGCGACGGCATTGGAGCCGGTGGAAGAGCGGTCAAAGCCGAGGCCGTTGGCATCGGCTCGATGGTAATAGACGCTGGTCCAGTCGGGCCGGCCTGAATCGTGCTGAGGTCCCGGACCATAATGAAAGCCGGCCTGCATTATGTGATGAAGACCGAGAGGAGTCATATAATCAATACAGGCCCGCCACGACCCCATTATCATTGACTTGATTGTATTTATAGCGTTGCTGTCATTTGTTAACGTTTCTCTAATCCATTCGTCGGCGATTTGTTCAGCAGTGAGGGTATGATTCCAGCTTAATCGGCCGAAGGCGTACCAGTTGGCCTGTGCGAAAAGATGTCCGCACCAGTTCCGGTCGCTGCCAGTATTCGCTACGCCAGCAATTCCCGTCATAGAATAGTTTTGCAGAGAACCATCGACAATTGAGGCGAGCGTCGAGCCGGGGGTTTTGGCGTATGTATCAAAGTCAAGATACTCTTTCCACATCGGGGCCAGATAGACGAGATGTTTGGAGTGGCCGAGATACTCCTGTGTTATTTGCAATTCGAGCATCAAAGGCGTCTTCGGCATCGCGCCGAAAAGGGGCTGAACGGGTTCGCGGGGCTGAAAGTCGATGGGGCCGTTTTTCGGCTGAACGAAAACATTGGGGAGAAACTTTCCGTCGAGCGGAACGAATTCCATATAGGCGCGTTTCGCACGGTCTGGGTCAGTATCCGGGTTATACACGAAGGCACGCCACATAACGATTCCGCCATAGGGCTTGAGAGCTTCGGCGAGCATATTGGCGCCGTCGGCGTGAGTTCTGTTGAAATCCTGCGGGCCGGGCATACCTTCAGAATTCGCCTTGACGAGAAAGCCGCCGAAGTCTGGTATCAGGTCGTAAATCTCCTTCGCTTTGTTCTTCCACCAGTCTCTGACTTTCGGGTTCATAGGGTCTGAAGTATCAAGCTCACCTATACCACCTCTACGGCTGTTGAGTGTGAATTCTGCTGATATCGGCGAAGAGAAATTGGCGGAAAGAAACACACGAATGCCGTAAGGCCTGAAAACGTCGGCCAGCTTTGCCACTTTTCTCAGGTATTCAGGCCTGAGGATATCCGGGTTGGCATTGACGTTGTTGAGAACGGTTCCGTTGATGCCGAGCGAGGCATTTGCACGGGCATAATCGATATAACGAGAATCGATTTCTTCGGGCAGCTTGTGCCATCTCCATAAGGACTTGCCTGCGTAGCCGCGTTCGATGGAGCCGTCGAGATTGTCCCAGTGATTCAGAAGGCGATACTGAATTTTCGGTTTCGAAATGACGTTGAGATTTTCGAGCGATTGACGGGTCTGGATAAGTCGCAATAAATGAAACGCGCCGTAGAGCAGGCCGATGTCTTCATTGGCGGCGATGATAATTGCCGAATTAGCATCTATTTGCGCTGACTTAATGATGAAACCATCCCGGCCAAGAAAGTCGAGTGCAGCGGAGCAACCCAGTTTTTTAACGAACTCAGAGTCGCCGGGCGTGCCGACAACAAGGCAACCCGATTTCTCAACTGATTCGGCAAAGGGGATATCTTCGCCCAAAAGGCCGGTCAATCCATTCTTTAGCTCTTCGCGTATGATTCGGCAGGTTTCCGACTGCCCATAGACAATTACGGCTGAAATTGCCCGCCGATACTCGTCCAGTTTTTTTGCATCGTCAACTTTTTTATACTTGAGCCACAGTTGGTAGCCATCGTCGGCGAATGCCGTAGCGATATGGGAATACAGGGCAACGCACAGAAGAAACAGAATTGCTTTGCACAAGGATTTACACTTCATAACCCAAGCTCAACAACTGGCGGAAGATAATGAAATTTTACCTTCAATTTTGCCGAGACATAATATAAGGGCAATAGTGAACGTGCAACTACTCTTTTGGGCTTTTATGACGAGTGCCGATAGTCCCAGCTTGCCATCGTTCGTAGTCTTCAGCAACATTCCTGCCCCAGTAGCCATACCAGGCGTAGTTATTTCGGCGTTCGGAGCTGATTTCCGAAAGGTGATACTTTTTGACGCCGTCACGGTCGGCGAAGATGGGCCGATAGGTTTCAATCTCATAGAACCTCGCCCATATCAGCGGTGCGTTCGGGTCGTTTACAACAACCATATCACCATCAGTTATCGCCAAGCGAATGCCGGAAAGCTTTGCCGAGTCAAACCATCGGACTCCTGCCTTGACAGCTCCGATGACTTCAGGAATCGGTTTTTCGATACTCATAAGGAATCTGAGGATTGCGGCGCTCTCATAACCACTCAGAGAGACCAGTTCATATGCTCTGCCCGGGCGCGGGGAGTAGTCGATCTCGTCGTGCTGTGCGCACCAGACAGTGAGCTGGCCATCAACGCGGATTTGACACTTGAGGATACATTGAATCCCCCTGTCGAAACTCTCAACAGCATCACTGCGACGCTTGTCATCTACAAAGTCATAGTCAGGCGAGACAGAAACTTCACGAAGAAACTCCATTAGCCGGACCATCGTGTTGTCATTGAAGGTAATGTGCCGAGTATAATCCCTACCGGGCGGCGATGACTGAGGCCAGCCGCCTGATGCGTATTGCGCACCAAGTATATAGTCGAGTCCTCTTAAAAAGGCCTGTCGATATCGAGCATTTTTAGTTGCATTAAATGCACGGGCGAGGAACCGCAGTTCGCCTGTGGTTGCGCCGTTGTCGAAAGTGGCGTTCAATTCATTTCCATCGCCAGTAAATGAAGTCGACATCGTATCGACGTTTTTGAGCCAGCCACCTGCCGGCGACTGCCAGGACAGGATGTTCTCGGCAACGCGAACGGCCTGGTCGCTTCGAAACCACTCAACGGATTTGTCTGAGTAATCTCGCCAGCCGGGTGCAGCCAGAGCAACTGCTGACAAGCAGACGAAATAATTTACGAGCAATCTCACAATATTCTCTACTAACCAGGCATTGGCTCAGTTTCCCTTGTTTTCGGGCAAAACGGTCTCGACGAACACCGTGGCTGCATCAAGCCCATCACTTTCGGCGGTGACGGTTACCCTGCCCGTTTCGGTTTCTTTAGTTTTCAGTATCAGCATCGCCCTGCCGAAGAACAGCGAGTGCCTGTCATCCTGAAACGGCTCATAAGAACGGGGGTTGCCGTTGCCGATTCCAGCGATTTCAGCGGGGCCTTCGATTTTGAAGTGAATCATATTGTCCGCCAGAGGGCACAAATTACCGTCTCTATCCAGGGCCTCGACGAGTATGTAGCATAAGTCTTCGCCCGTAGCGGCCAGATGTATTCGGTCTGGGGTGAGACGAATGGCTGCGGGGTCACCTGCGGTGCGAACGACTGCCTGACCAATTTCTTTGCCATCCTTGTAAGCAACCGCCTTTAGCTCGCCGGGGGCATAATTTACGTCGTCGAAGCAGAGCCGATATTTTTTTATAGGCGCGTAATAGTCAGGGTCTTTAAGCGAGACATCTTTGACTTTTGACTGCCGGCCGAGGGATTTACCGTTTAAGAACAGCTCGGCCGAGTCACCATTTGTGTAGACATAAACTGGGACGTTTTTGCCGATGCGGTCGGGCCAGTTCCAGTGCGGCAGAATATGGACGGTCGTTGTATCTGGCCGCCAATAGCTGCGGTAGAGATAGTAACGGTCCTTGGGGATACCGCAGAGGTCAACGATTCCGAAGTATGAGCTTCTTGCCTCTTTACTAAACGGGGTCGGCTCGCCGAGATAGTCGAAGCCGGTCCAGACAAATTCACCTGCTACGAATTTATCGGTTTCCATAAGCAGAAACTCACGGTCTGGTATGTCGGACCATCTGGCTGAGTTGCGGTCATAGGAGTCGACCTGTAATTTATCTGAATAATGGGTTTTTCCCTGCCTGAGCGGCAATTCATAAAAGCCACGGGTGCTGAGAGCCGAGGCGGATTCACTATAGATTATCGGCTTATCGGGATACCGTTGCCTATACTGGCCGTATCTCCGGCCGTAATTCCACCCGGTAAGGTCGAGGGCGTCCAGAATACCCCGCCTTGCGATGGATGGGATATGGCAGGCCATACCTACCGGGCGTGTGGGGTCGTATTTGCGGAAAAAGTCGCTCATAAACTTCACGCGTTCGGCTGATACTCCCTCCTTGTCGGTGGGCTGAGGATTAATCTCATTTCCGATTGACCAGACGACAACACAGGGGTGGTTTCGGTCTCGCATAGCGAAGTTGCGAATCTGCTTTTCAGCATATTCTTCGAGGGGCGGCCGACCGTCAATGCGGTCGGCGGTTGCATCCCATTTGTCGAAGACCTCATCCCACACGACAAAGCCCATTCTGTCGCAAAGCTCCAGCAGCTCGGGTGCGGGAGTATTATGGCTTGTGCGGATGGCGTTTACACCCATATCGCGCATAATTTCAAGCTGACGCTGCATCGCACGAGTATAAAAGCAGGCGCCGAGTGGACCGTGGTCGTGATGAAGGTTAACGCCGTAAAGCTGGACTCGCCGGCCGTTGAGATGAAAACTGTCGTCAGGGGTGAATTTGAACGTGCGAATACCAAATGTATTAGTTTTGGTATCGACTATCTTTTCGCCGCAGCGCACGGTTGTTCTGGCCGTATAGAGCTTCGGGCTGGTGACGTCCCACCGCTGTGGTTTCTTGATTTTGAACAACTGGTCGAACTCTTTTGAGCTGTCCGTCGGTATTTTTCCTGAAGTTGTCAGAGAGGCGACTGATCTACCATCGGGGTCAAGCAAAACAACCTCAACGGCAACATCGGTCTCGGCGTCAGTGTGGTTTTCGATTGTCAAGCGGACGCGAACCGTTGCAGAATCATCGCTAACTTCGGGAGTGGTAATATATTTGCCCCAGTGGGCGATATGGACAGGGTTGGAAACGGTCATTGTTACTTTTCTATAAATTCCTGCACCAGGATACCAACGCGTCCCGTGTTTGCGTGTATCAGCGCGGACGGCGATAACATTGTTTTCGCCGAATTTAACGAATGGCGTTGCATCGACGCGGAAAGACATATAGCCGTAGTCCCACTCGCCGGCAAGCTGTCCTTTAACATAGACCTTAGGAAATGCCATCACGCCGTCGAAATCAAAGTAGATACGGCTACCCGCATCGGTTTTATCAAGCGTAAAGGATTTGCGATACCATCCGACACCTCGCCAGGGAAGTTTCCCGGCGTAGCCGTCTTCCTCCGGTCTGAACGGGCCGGAAATTGCCCAGTCGTGCGGCAGGCACACAGACTGCCAGGATGAGTCGTTAAAATCCGGGACCTCTGCCCCGGAATGGTCACCTTTGGCGAACGTCCAGCCAGAGTTGAAGTTAATCGGATTCTTTGCGACGGGAACCAGCACCGGCCGGATTTGCAAAGCGACCCCCGACTCTGCCATCCACCGACAAGACGACATCGTCAACAGGGAACCTGCGACAACCGCTACTATCAGGATTGCTCTTTTTATAATCATGGTTTTCTCCTAACACAATTCTGATAAGGGCGATTTTCCATCAACTAAGTACTCATTTAAACAGTGGGCCGTAACAAACAATAGTCGAAAGGCCAATAAAAACGTGAATATCTTTGGGGTTTGTGAGTCTCGACGCAACAGTTTTTCCAAACAATCCGCTATTTGCGCAGATATGATGGGCACACCTGCCTCTCAGGGCAGGTGTTCATCTATAAGTGCTTATAAACAAACGGATAAATGCGGACTTGACATCCCTTCTGATGCGGAGTATAATGCTTAAAACAAGTTGTATTTCAACGGCCGCTTGCCAAACCGGTATAGTGAATAGATGTGGTGTATGCCCACAATCGCGAGGAGAAAGAAGATGAGAGGAATGGGTTTTCCTGCCCTGTTATTATCGCTCATAATCTTCTGCATATCAGCATCGGCGGCCGAAAATATCATTGTCAACGGCAATTTCGAAACAGGCACGACAAGCGGGTGGTTTCCTTTCGGCAGCGACCTGATTATAACCGTCGAGACAACCTCCCACGGCGGCAATTTCAGCGCCCAGGTAGCCGGAAGATCTCAAAACTGGCAGGGATTAGCCCAGTCGATATTGAACAGATTGGAAGTGGGCAAGACATATGAGCTTACCGCATGGGTAATGCTCGAATACGCACCGGGCGGCAATGACACTATCAAGGCAACAATTAAAAAAGTGGAAAACGAAGACCCGGCAACCTATCCCACCGTAGCACAAACAACCGGAACTAACAACGTATGGGTCCAGCTTTCAGGAGAATATACACTAACGGTCGATGGAGTGCTGACTGAATTGATACTTTATTTTGAAGGCCCCGCTGCAGGAGTCAGTTACTACCTCGATGATGTAGTATTCAAGGAAAAAGAAGAAGAGGAGCCAAACGACTGGACCGAGGAGGCAAATCAGAGAATAGAGCAATACCGCAAGAGAAACGCACTGATTAGAGTAGTCGACCCATTGGGTGAGCCGTTCGAAGGCGTCGATGTGGACATAGAGCAGACAAAGCATCTTTTTGCCTTTGGCTCAGCCATCAACTACAGAGTATTGAATAATCCTTCATACGCTCGGTTTTTCAAAGAGCATTTCGAATGGGCCGCGTGCGAAAACGAGACCAAATGGGTATCGAATGAGCCAAGCCGGGATTACGAAACATATCAGACTGCGGACCAAATCTACAACTGGTGCAAGGCCAACGGAATTATTATGCGTGGGCACACTATTTTCTGGGAGCAGGAAAACTACGCACTGCCGGGCTGGGTACAGGACCTTTCTTACGAACCCTACCCGGCTCCCAGCGAGCTTTTAGACGAAGTTGACGAGCGTATTATCAGTGCTGTTAATCATTTCAAGGGGAAATTCGTCCAATGGGATGTTGATAACGAAATGCTGAGCGACTCATTCTTTAACCGCCTTGGAGGAGATACAGCAAGAGTCCATATGTTCCAGCTGGCCCACCAGATAGACCCCGACTGCAAACTGTATATGAATGAGTATTCCGGCAATTCTTTCGGGGGCTATGACGGATGGGGATATGTATATCGCGCCTATGAACTTCTCAGCAACGAAGCGCCGATTCATGGTCTCGGTATTCAAGGCCACGTATCACCACCCTTCAGTCCCCAAAGATATTTCGATGATGTCCTCGAGCCCCTTTCGTTGCTGGGACTGCCCATATTGGTTACCGAATTCGATATCCCGCAGGCAGATGAAAATCTGCGAGCCGACGACCTTGAAAACTTTTACCGTATATGTTTTAGCCATCCTTCCGTTGAGGGCATATTAATGTGGGGCTTCTGGATGGACGCCTGGCGCTGGGAAGGAATTGCAAATCCCGACTGGACCATCAACCGGGCGGGGAGGCGGTATGAGAAGCTAATGGACGACTGGACAACTAAGGAGTCAAAGACCACTGATGCCTGGGGTAATACAAGCTTCAGGGGATTCCACGGAACATACAAAATTACTCTCAGTCTTGATGGTGAGCCAATAAGAGTGGAGATGATTGAGCTGGTGCCCGGAGATACACTTGCCCAATACACTATCGTACTTAATATGTCGGGTGAGCCGAGTAATTGTGATATCGACTTAAACGCCACAAATCAGACTATCAGGGGCTTTGGTGGTATGAATTTTCCCAGATGGATTGGCACTTTAACTGATGCCCAGGTCGATAGGGCTTTTGGTAACGATTCCGGACAGATCGGCCTTACAATTATGCGCATCGATGTCCCGCCTGACAGTAGCTACTGGAGCGGCGAAGTTTCTGCTGCACAAAGAGCTATAAACAACCATGGGGCGATTGTAGTAGCATCACCATGGTCCCCTCCGGCAGATATGAAAACTAACG
>CAZQWM010000061.1:0-10565 GCA_964597035.1 uncultured Pirellulales bacterium | reverse complement strand
GGCTCAGCAACAACGTTAGTCCGCCTGTGGAAATTCCCGCGAAAAAGTCAGGCGACACAACATTCACATCAGGGCAAACCGGCAAAATAATCAGGTCCTTCGTTTTCTCGTTCCCGGAATAACCGGGACACCGAGGCCGAGAATCAAAAGCGTGGTAAGTTCGGTAATATAGTTCGTAATTTGTGGGATGGACTTTAGCCCATTAATTTATTTCGTCTTCGCCTTATTTGTTATGGCGGACACGTCCGCTGACTCATCCCGGCATTTCTTTTAGCGTTTCCTTCTCAAAATCTAATTCTTTAATTGTTCAAGTTCCTTTTGCTTTTGGACGAACTCGGTGTTGACCCTTTCCTGCAGAGACGCCATCTCTTTGGTCAAACGCTGGAAGTTTCTAATATGTGAATTGAAAATGTCGGTATTTTCGTAGGATTGAAAATAGAATTGGCCATTCTCGTATGTCCAATCCGCTTGCTTTTCCTTCATAAAGGCCAAAAAACTCTTGGCTTCAGATACATAGGATTTTATTAAATTGATTGCGTCCAAACTGCCTTTTAGATTTTCTGCCTTTGTCTTGTTGAAGTTAGACAACGCACGTTCTTTTAGTCCCTCCGGAAGGTTAGAAGTTCTTATCCTCGTTTCAAACTCATCGAATCGATTTCTTATAATTTCCTCATATTGGCGAAGAATGATTTCAGACCTTTCAAAATTGAATGGACATTGCGATGAGAGTACGGATTGAAACAATGTTTTTGGGTTAGTTATCGATGCATAATTGCAATCCTCAAGTTCCTTATTCATTTTTTCTCCGTCCACTTGAACATCATGTATATAATCATTCATGAGTGCCACAAATCCGGTCAGTTCCCCGTATTGGGCCTCAGTAATTTCCTCATTGGAAATTTGCCTGCCTTCATTGACGTCGTTCAAAATCGCGCTGAATTCTTTAATTGCATTTTTTGCTCTTGATGCTTCGCCTAAAAGTTTTATTGACTTATAAGTTGCGATAACGGAGATAGCAATTAGGGCAAAGCAAATGACGACCAATCTTTCTTTACGGGCTATAGAACGCCAGATGAGCACACAACCCAAAGCAATCCAGAAGGCGTAAGCAGTTAGTGACGCAATTTGGTCAACTATGCCCAAGGATGGCTCAATGTAGTATCGCGCACACGCGAACACCAGAAATGCAACTGACAAAATTAAAATAACCAAAGAGTAAATTATGAATTTGGCACCTGATTGTTTCTCTGTCTGCCTTGTTGGTCTCTCAACACTTTCTGGTGTACTCATAAATGGGTCTCCATGTTATTACCTATCTATGTCAGTTAAAACTGATCTTTTGATTTGGCGTTAGTATTGTAGGTTTTCTGCTATAACTAATCGAGAAAAATCAGAGTAAAACCCCTTCAGGTTGGCTTAAAATATGTTAAAATGGCTACTGGACTCGGAATCGTCCGCCGGGAAGAACACAAGGATTTATGTTATGAAAACACAGTGTCCTCATTGTAAGGCAAGGTTCAACACGCCTGATAAAAACGCCGGCAAGCAGGCAAAATGTCCAAAATGCGGCGAGCCCTTTACTATTGAAGCATTTGTAGAGATGCCTTTAGCTGCAAAACCACCTGCAACAACTCCGAAGCCCGCAGAGACACCGGTAAAAAAACCTGAGCTGGCAGAATCCCCAGAACCAGCAGCACCACCCGCCAAAAGTCCGCAGCCGACAACACCGCCGGTTAAAAAACCTGAGCCGATAGAGCCACCCGTGAAAAGTTCGAAGCCAATAGAATCCCCGGTGCCGGCAGCACCACCTGTCAAAAGCCCCGAACCAGTAATTCCTCCTGCTAAAAGTGAAAGGCCCGTGGAGGCACCAGTAGAAAAGACCGAGCCAGTAGCGCCTCCCGCAAAAAGTGAAGCGCCCGTGGAAACGCCGGCAAAGGTCGTGGTGCCCATTGTGCCTCCCGCAAAAGTTGCGGAGCCGACAAAAGAGCAAAAGCCCAAGTCAAAAGCGTTATCAAAACTGGTGTTTGTGTATTGCTGGATAGCAGTGCGGATTATTGCGGGAGTTCTTGGCACGCTGGGTCTGATGCTGGCAATAAGGAAAGAGGCCCATTCGACTTTGATTGCGACCTTTGCGGCTGCGGATGTTTTTCTCGTAATCAGTGTTCTGATTGAGCTTATGCTGTTTTACAAGATGTGGTCGGCAATTCAGGATGGCCAGGCATCTCTTTCGCCCGGCAGGGCGGTCACGCTTTTATTCATCCCGGTCTTCGATATTTACTGGTCGTTGCTGATGCTAACCGGATTTGCGGAAGATTATAACTCGTTTAAGAATCGCTACTCGGTAAGGACCAAAGATTTGTCGTTTGTGCTGTTTTTGATATACGCGTTTTTGTTCATACTGTCTGCAATGGTCGTGACGATTCCTATGATAGGGGTATTCGCATTCGTTGGATTAATCAGCAGGGCCTTTGTCGGCTATCGAGATTTGTTCTGGATTGTGTTTTCTCTGGCAGCTATCACGGGACTCGGTCACTTTGTGGCATACATACTGGTGGCGACAAAAACCTATAATGCAATAAACGCCGTTTCGGGAAAATAAAAGGCAGGCAAAAATGACAAACAAAGAAATTGAGGGATATAAGCAAGAATTGTGTGCTATTTGTAAAATAGATAATCTTGAGGAGCGGCGTAAACTGTTAGTGAATTTAGCTATCAAACTCAATGCGCCTATACCTGCAATACTTCAAGCTCACACGTTAGAATTTATAAACGAAATAATACGCAACATCCATAACTCATTACAAACAGAGGAGATGTTTAATGCTTGCGTTTCTGCTGAGCAATCCTGTGAATTAGCGAAGCAATCCTCTAACACAGCCAAATGGGCTTGTATATGGGCAGCGATAGCGGCGATATCAGCTTGTATCAGTATTCTTTTGGTTTTGTTTTGTGGGTGAAGTGAGCTGGAGAAATATAAATCGGCAATTCTGAAAGTTTCTTTTTGAGCAGTAGAACAGTTGAGCAGTAGACCGCCCCGATATATCGGGGCTCTATTTTTTGCTCCGCAAAAAATAGCCCCAAGGGGATTCGAACCCCTGTTGCCGGGTTGAAAACCCGGTGTCCTGGACCTGCCTAGACGATGGGGCCTGTGGAAAGTCAAAAGTAAAAAGTGAAAAGTAAAAAGTCAAAAAATCTTTCGTTCAAATCTGCCGTCACTCCTTAGTTTAATTTTTACCTTTTGCCTTTTTCCTTTTACCTTTTCCTTACTCCATACTGATTGCCTGTTCCGGGCAGGCATCGACGCATACGCCGCAATCGATGCAGGCCTCGGGATTTACCTGTGCCTTGTCGTCGACCATCGAGATGGCCTCGCTGGGGCATTCGCTGACACAGCTTTCGCAACCAGTGCATTTTTCCTTGTCCACTTTCGCAGGCATCACACAACCCTTTCCAAAAAATGACCCTAATTACAACCAGTAAAAAAATAGCTACGAATCCGTCTCCGCGGAAGTTCTCGGCTGCGGGTGCTTCGGCGGGAAAATCCGCGGACTGCCGGGACGGACGAAATGTTACATAATCACAGGCGCAATACAAAATAAATTTCCCCAAAATTCGGCCGTTTTTTGCAGTGGCCTCTGGCTTGTAAGAAGGACCGTTGGGATGCGAAAGGTTGCCCCGGCAAAGCCGCAGCCGGGGGGTATCGTTAGAAAACAGGCGATGAAGCAGGCGGTTCGTTGACGTCGTTGGGTTCCTGCTGGAATAGCTTGTAAAAAGGTTCTTCTGGTGTCTGGTCTGTTTCGGGTGCGACGCCTCCAAAGACCATAGCCATATTGCGGACGGATATGCTGTTGTCATACTGGGCGGTATAATCGAGAACTTTTGCAAAGTTGTAGCCCTGCTTTTGAGCCAGCAGAGAGACTGCCATCATTCGCACAGGCCAGTGCTGGTCATTGAGGTCCTTGGACAGCGCGTTGGTAAACTCGTAATCGAACGGCAGCTCGACAATTGCAGTTATACTGTGCACTCTGACTGTCCAGTCGTTGTCGGCCAGGGTCTGGGTCAGGGCCGATTTGAACATAGGCGCCATCCATTCTGCGGTCGTGGCTTTGTATGGCAGCTTATTTTCCGCCATCTCACGGTTTTCCATCAGCAACCCGGCAAAAAGCCGTGCGGCCTGTATCTTGGGGCCTTGCCTGCCCCTCGAGATGGAGTTGAAGCGGTTCTGCAGGAACTCGGTAGTGATTTCGACTCGCGGGCGTTCAAATTTGGCCGTTGCCGGCTCGATACCGGGTATCGAACTTGCTACGTTGCCCTGGTTTGTAATGATGGGCTCCAGATAAGCCGTGAATTGCACATTCAGCGAGGCCTGCGGGTGGCCGAGGAGAAGCCCCTTAAGCGGGCCGCTGTATAACCTCACGGGGATAAGGATGCTGCGGCCTGGGTCGATGGGCTGTGTCGGCTGTGTGGTGATCGTGAAGAGATTTTCAAATCTGCCTTCAAGGTCGCCGGTCACGTCTGCATCTATTCTTATGTTGCCCTTGAACAGCGAATCATCGGAGATAACCAGCGGCTCATACCAGTTATTGGTGATGGAGATAAACGCACGAAAGTCACTGCCGTAGGCGAATCTGTTGCCGCGGAGATTAAGTTGGAATGACAGAATATTGTCGGGACTGACGAATTGCGGCACAACCTGTTCGCCGATGGTTTGTTTTAATGAGGCCAGCATTAGACCGGTATCGAAAATGGGTATATACTCCGCATCCTGTTCAGCCAGTATGCGCAGGGTCTGTTCTGCGACAATCGAGCCGGGGTCTTTGTCGACGGCGAGGCGAAGCGAATCGATTGCGGATTGTCTCTCTCCGGCTGATAAATATACATTGGCCTGTGCAAGGACCGAGACCTGTGTGTCAGGGTAGTTTTGTATAAGCGATTTGGCGAGGTCTGCCTGGCCATTGGCGACCATAGCAAAGGCGAGCAAACCGGCTGCCAGAGGCGAATTCGGCTCGGAAGAGTAGGCCTTATTTGCCCAGTCGAGTGAGCGGTTGGGGTCAGGACGGACAAAGCTGTAATACCAGGCCAGCGGCTTGTAGTAGGCAACGTTATCAGCTTGTTTTGTTAGTTGGACCGCTTTTTGTTCGGCCGATTCGAGGATATCACCGGCCATTTTTGTGTTTCCCGTTTTGGCGGCAGCCCTGGCCGCGAGCACCTCCATCTGCAGGTCAAATCTGCCGGTTTTGCGGAATTGCTCTATCATTTGCAGGCACTTGGGCTGGCCCCGCGGTGCGTTGTAGTAGCTGGTCATCCAGTCGAGATAAATAGGGGTGGGAATGTTCCGGCCGGGGTAGAGGTAGCCAAACAGGTCGGCGTAATATTCGTAACTGCCCGCGGCTACTTCATAAAGCTGCACTCTCTGGGCGTATTGTGCAAAGGCCAGTGCAGTGTCGATATCGAGCGGGTTTTCACGCAGTTTCAGGCGAAGGTATTCAAGCTGTAGTATAGGACTTATCTGTTTAGGGACCAATTCAGCGAGTTTTTCAAATGCCAGTTGATTGTATCTGTTCCAGATGTAGGCCTGTGCCAGCAATCTTGTGGCATTGGCGTTGTCGGTCTTTTCGGCATACATAAGTGCTAGTTCTGTTGCCAGTTCACTGCTGACGGCAAGGTTGGATTGGCCGAGGTCCAGCATCAGTCGGCTAAGAAGGATCTCTCTTTGCTCACGCTGGTCGAGTTGTTCGAGCAGGGCACGGACGGCCTGTGTGACTATCCGGTAGTCGGCATCTTTATTGACGTATTTGACCAGCGAATTGTAAAGCAATTGCAGATATTCGCCGGATTCGGGCCGGGACAGGATTTTTAGCATATCTTCCGTTGCGAAGCCGGTGCTTGTGTCGAGATCCATCGCAGCCATCAACAGCACAATTGTTTGTTCAGCCTGAGCGGTAGTAAGTTCTTTGCGATTTGTAAGCTCATAGGCCAGTCCATAGAACAGTTGAGCGACCGAAGGCGAGAAGAGTTTTTCCTCGGTAGCTGCGGGCGATTTCTTCCTCGTTGTTGGAGTGGTTTGGGCTGTGGGCGCATTGGGTTCGGGGCTTGCCGACTGCTGACCCAAAGCCAGGCCGCATAAAAGCAAAACCGCCGATAAAACTATTACAAACCTGCTGTTAATCATTCGCATCTGTAGTGGGTCCCCGCAGAACCTGCCAACTCCGCATTCATGGGTATTTCGGGTATTTATAGCATGCGCTTTAGGCATCACTGCGCCCAACTTGGGTGTTCGAAAGGGTTCTCCCGCAGCATCAGTTAACTGCATCTATACGTCCGACCGGCGTGAATGTGCGGATTTGGAGAATCTTGAGCAAAGTTTATCGGGCCTGTCGGAGGGAATAGGGGCTGATGGGGTCAGAGACGGTCGATTTCGCGACTGTTTTTGGCTGAGGTTCCTGTCAACAAGCCGAGTTCTTCAGTCCGCAGAAGTTTAGAGACGAGAAGGTACACAACAACCGAGACCGGCACGATGAGGCCGAGGCGCAGCAGGGCGGTTCGGTGATTTTCCGGCAGCTTCCCGGTCAACAGCAGGATTGAGCATCCTGCGACACACATCAGACCTGCGGCTATTGCCGTTTTTAGCACTGTGGCTGCAAGCCCTCTCATTACCGGGGTCTTGAAGCGCCTTCTCAGAACAAATGTTAGGATGGCGACCTGCAGATATGCACACAGGGCCGTTGATAAGGCCAGACCCGCCGTGCCCAAAATCCATATCAGCGTGAGATTGAGCATCACGTTGATGACTACGGCGAATATCGCGCTTTTCATTGGGGTTTTCGAGTCCTGCAATGAGAAGAATGCTCGTGTAAGTATCTGCTGGCAGAAATAGCCGCACAATCCCAGTGCGTAAAAGCACAGGGTAAATGCGACGACGCGCGTATCGGTGCTGTTGAATTGTCCGTGCTCGAATATGACCGTCACAAGCGGCCCGGCGATAAGCCAGATGCCGACTGTCGCGGGGATGGCTATGAACAGTGCAGAGCGAATGCCGCGAGAGATAGTGGCGGCCAGGGTATCGTAGTCTTTTCTTGCGGCGTCAGCGCTCATAACCGGGAATATCGCTGTGGCAAGTGAAATGCCGAGTACGCCCAGGGGGAACTGGTATAGCCGCTGTGAATAGTAAAGATACGATACCGCACCGTAGCTGAGGGGATAACCATTCTCGTTCATAAAGACAGTGGCGATTATGTCGTCAGCCAGTGTGTTCAACTGTGTTACTGTCTGCGCAATCATCATTGGAGCCATCATTAGGATTATTCTTTTGAATGGCTCAGTATTGACCTGCCAGGCGGGTCTTACGGAAACACCTGCCGTCCGCAGAGGAACGAGCTGGGTGCCGATTTGAGCAAGTCCCGCAATCAGGACGGCGACTGCCACGAAGAAGACCTGTCTTTGCGGTTCGATATTGAGCACCGTGCCTGTAAAGAGGATGCCGGCGATGATAAATATATTAAGGACAATCGGGGCGGCGGCCGGCGCGGCGAAGTGCCTGTGCACATTGAGTATGCCGCCTAAAATGGCCGTAGTGCATACAAATACCATATAGGGCAGCATAATCGCGCATAGCAACAGCCCGATGCGTGGTCCTGTGCGGGTCTCGAAAAGAAAGTAGTAACCTAGTACCGCCGTCTCACCTATAACCACAAATGTTGTCAGCACGGCCGCCACAACGGTCAGGACGGTATTGGCGAGTGTATTTGCGTTGTCACGGTCGTGATGTAGCTGTTCGCTATAGATGGGAATAAAAGAGGCGCTTGCGGCGCCTTCGCCGAAAAGCCGGCGAGACAAATTCGGTATCTTGAAGCCCCAGGTCCAGGCGGTCATAAGCCAGCCGGCGCCGAAGAAATAGGCGAAGGCCATATCCCGAACCATACCGAGCACTCTGCTCAGCGTGGTAAGAATCGCGATTTGTCGAAATCCTTTTATCATTGCGCGATTGGTGAGCGTGACAATCTTAAGTGGTTATTCGGCGGTTGGTGGGTTGTTTCTTTATCGTCTCGGCGCAACTGTGAAAGGGCGCCATCTGCCGACGTTATTAAGCAGCCCCACACAGAGCATACTCGACAGCAGACTTGAACCACCGTAACTTACCAGCGGCAGCGTCAATCCGGTTATGGGCGTAAGGCCTATAGTCATTGTCACATTTACGATTATTTGAATTGCAAACATAGCGACTATTCCGGCGGCCAGGAGCCGGCCGAACGGGTCGGTGTTTGCGGCGGCGATTTCCAGCCCGCACCAAAGCAGTATCACATAAAGCGCCAGCACTGCTATGCAGCCGATAAAGCCCCACTGATGCGCAATTATGGCAAATATGAAGTCGTTATGCCGTTCAGGCAGGAATACGTTGTATTTGACGAATGGGCCGCCGCGAAAGCCGTAACCGGTTGCCCCACCTGAGGCGACCGCGTATTTTGAGCGGATAAGATGATAACCCCAGTTATTCTTCCATCTTCTTTCCGAAAATGTAGTGCCCACCAGAGTTCGGCTCAGCGCAGGATGGTTCTCGGCCTTATCTCGCAGCCAGTCGCTTTGAAGAAGCACGCTGCTTATCCTTATTCTCTGGTAGGGCTGCATCTTGTGCCACATCAGGGGGCTGACCAGCAAAGCCAGCAGCAGCATCATTGCCAGGTGTTTTACCTTTGCACCTGCGATAAACAACATTGCAAAGAAGACGGGCATCATCAGAAGCACCGTCCCCAAATCGGGCTCCAGCAGGATTAAAGCAGTAGGCAGCAGCGTGAGCAAAAACGGGCCTAATAACACGCGAAAGTTCCGATAATTACTTCGATATCGCAGATACCAGGCAAGCGCCAGCACATACACTGGCTTGCAGATTTCCGACGGCTGAATGTTCAGGGACATCGGGCCCATCGATAATCGCAGCCATCTGCGAGCATTATTGATTACGGGAACAAAGGGCAAATCCGCGAATTTATCGACCAGAGGCAGGACTAGAAGAACCAGTATAAAAGCATATATCCAGTAAGCGGCTTGGCCGAGCCGGCGGTAACTGACAAGGTTGACCCCAAGCATCGCAATAAATCCCATAGCGGCAAAAGCGATTTGTTTCTTCCAGAAATTCGCCAGTTCCGAGGGCTGGCCGGCGGAACCGGCCTGGCCAGCGTTGCCAACTGCATAGATAGTCAAAATGCCGATTATGGTCAGCGTTAATGTCGCTATCAACAACATGGTTCTGACTATGACCAGCCGGCCTTTGAGTAAATCAAACATAGCAGCAGGATAGCAGATGATAAGCGTAAGTTAAACAAAAAGCGGCTGCCAAAACCTGCCCCTGCTGACCGCGGGCGATAGTTGTCGAAAGTAAATTTATTATTTGCGACCTGCCCAATTTAAGATGCCTCTGATGAGGAAAATCGCCCAAAGAGGCCCTTTTAACTATATCCCCTGCAGGCCTAAGTCCTTGTGAATATGGGTCTTAGCATTGCAATCAGCGTTTTTATGGGATTTTTGGCCTTTTGGCGGCATTGCTTGAGCTTTTTTTTGTTTTTACATAAAAAAATTGCTTGACTAATAGCTCGGAGGTCTGGTAAGATACATTCGACTTTCACCAATGGTAACCTTGTGCATATACATTAAGTTGCACGATTACGCCTTAGGGCGGGAAAGGAGGTAACGGAGGAGCGAAAGCTTAATCGATTTCCTTCTTTCGGCTGTTTCCTGCCGGCCGGGGCGCTAAGCTCGGAATAGAGTAGACGTGTCAGCGTCGAAGTTTTTGAGCGGGCGTAATTATGTGCAAAAGTTCTTTTCAGCAGGAGAAACCAAAACATCGTGGAGCGTGTGGCTCTGCAAAGGAAGAAAAGAAAGGAAGGTTAGTTTATGAGACGGATTTTGCTGATTGTTGCGATGCTGCTTTTTGTGGCGCCGGCAATGGCTGTCGTTACTGTTACAGCCACCCAGCAGGCCGCTTCTGTTGGATGCGACCAGGTTGTAATTAGCTACATCTGTGACGCGAATGAGGAGGTCAGGGCGTTTGCCCTCGACATTAACGTCAGTTCCGGGCTTATCATCGAAGACATCACCGGCTTCCAGACGGGCACAGGCGCGCATTACGGGATTTTCCCGGGCAAGTTCCGGGATTTTATCGACCCGGCCGACCCCAACTGGAGCGACCCGAACTACAACCCGGTTGCCCCTGACGCGGATCCGGATTCTGGGAATGGTCTCGGTTCGACCTATATCGCCATTGAGATGGGTGCCCTTTATGCGGCCGGCGGTGGGCCAGGTACTTCGGGGAATCTTTGTACCCTGATTGTCAAGGCCTCGACGCTGCCTGCCTCCGGCACCTTGACCATGTACACGAATGATCTCCGCGGCGGCGTGGTTGATGCCGACGCCAAAGCGATAGTTCCGCCGGCTCTGGTTCTAACCGGTACCGCGATTGTGTTCCCGGATTGCTATCCGTGCTATACCGGCTATACAGTCGGTTATGGTAACTGGTACTCGGTTGGCAAGCCAAGCTGCTGGTGCGGTTCTAACACCAGTCCGGCCTGGCC
>CAZQWM010000060.1:0-11741 GCA_964597035.1 uncultured Pirellulales bacterium | reverse complement strand
CCCGAAAAAAACTAAAAAAACCCTTGAATCAAAACACAGCCGCTTCGTGGTGAAAACTTGTCTGACTTCGGCGGAATCCAGCATCCAGAATCCAGAATCGAGTATCGAGCATCGGGCCTAAAGCATCTTGCTTCGATGTCACTTAAATGTCACTTGCCTTCTTGACAAAAACCGGTTTCTATAATATAATACGGTATCGAATCGACTCCGCGTCCTTTTGGCGTTCGGCTGAAGGCGATTGAAAATGTAAAATTCTTAAAGGAGAGGACAAATGACGAAAAGACTTGTTTTGGTAATGGCGTTCCTGTCGCTTCTTAACGGCTTCTGTGCAGCCGCAGCCGTGCCCGTTGACCTCAATGATTTTGATGGCACTTCCTGGGTTCTATATGGCTCTCTCAGAGTCCGCGCCAGCAAAGTCGGCACTATGTCCGTTAAGGGCTTCTGCCGCGCTGATTTCGAAAATGGAAACGTGGATTTCGTAGATGAAGATGGATACGTAATGTCAGGTAGCTACTACCTCGACTCCAAACAAAAGCTCGTTATCGATGTCAGCTCAGATGATATAGAGGATTTCTTCGAGGAATATCTTGACGAGGCACTCGACGATGCCGGTCTCAGTCCCTATATCGATGACTGGCGGGTTGTGGTCACTCAGACCAAATCAAAAACAAAGGTAACTTACACAAGAGACGCAATCTCTTTCTCGACTTCTATTTCAGCCAAAGCAGTGTTTTACATAGAGGTTTATGGCCATACTTATCACGCCAAGATGTCTTTCTCATTCAAATTCACCGGAGACCATCCTGTCCAGACGGGCTCCCAAACCTGGGCCTCGAGGTGGACCGTAGATTCCCAGATAAGTATCAAAGCCAAAAAGGTCAAAGTCAAAACCCCGCTGACGCTTGATATTACTATCTCGGATTACGACGCATCTGGTCTCGGCTTGAATGATTATAAGCTTGATGATATGTCCGGGATATTGTCTTCTGACTTGGATGGCAGTTTTTGCAGAATTAAGAACAAGCTGCTCTTGTTGGGTGATGTTTACAGCATCGAATCGCTAATCGAAGACCTCATTTTAGATAACAACGACAACGTCGATTCCATTTATATATACGATTCGTTTACTACAGCTACCCTGAAAGTAAATGGCAAGAAGAAAATCACCTTGTCAGCCAAAACTAAGTTTTGGGCCGACATTAATTACACTGACGGCAGGTATGCGGATGCGAAAGGAACCTTCACACTGAAAGGCAAAGGCGTCCACGTTCCCTAAAATCCCCTGAAATTGAAAGCTGAATAACACGGGCAGGCCCGCCAGTCTTCTGGCAGACATGCCCGTTTTCTTACCAGCCCCGGAAATTCGTTATCCGGGGTCCAGGATTTTCGTAGCGTAGCGAAACTTCCTTATTTGCCCGGCTCTCCCCGCTTGTCCTCGACTCAAGCTTCGTAGGATTGCAGTCGAGGAACCATAAACTTTGGCTCTGCAACAGGGGACCCAGTTACTTTATCCTCCCAACGCCCGCCGTCTGGGCGTTTGTATATAGCCCCCGGCTCCACCGGGGGGTGCAGGCGTGAGGAACGCTTTGTTTTCCCGCCGTCTGTTCGGCGGGTTCACCTGCCACTGCCACCGAGAATTACAACGGCCTGTGGGCCGGGCGAAGCAGTGGCGACAGTGGCGGCAGCCAAAGCCCTCGACAAAACAAATGGCTTCCTGCTCACACATGCCAACGGCAACGAAATAATGCTTGGCAAAATGGGTGCTACCAGTGCCGAATCCGTCGGCTACGCCGCTGTTGTCTTCTGAATAGGTAAGGTTGTTATACAATACACAACCTCCTTACCATCGAAAAACACAGAAAAAGATTTCTTGACATAAACCCCTATACTCTTGTAGGATATTTATAAATATGTCGGCAGGGGTGGATGGTTTATTGACATACCACCGCGGCAGGACGCGGCCAAAGGAGTGGGATGATTTGACACCTTCGGCAATGAGTCACCATAAGGTACTTGGTCTCCCATTAATAATCTGAAAGCCAGATGGAGTATTCTTGCCGCAGATTAACCGACAAAACCGAATCGTGAAGGAAAGTGTCGGACTTGCATACCAATACAGGAACGCGGAAGCGAGGCAGATACGTTATTTTCGCAGCTTGGATTGTGACTGCAGCGACACTCGCCGCCATTTGCATCAACCACAGGGTTATAAGGCAAAACCTGAACCATTATCAATCTCAGAATGATACGGTGTCCCCACCTGAAAATCAAATCAACGGCTTAACTTACTGTCGCTACGACCCAAATACAAACCGCCTTCGCTTCGCAGCCAGTGTGAGGTCGCTTCGGGCAGAGAACGCAAAGTTTGGTATCTTCAGAACGGCAGCCGCCAGGACAATAAAAGTTAAAGACCTGCGGCTGCGGTTTTGTGAGTCCGGCGATTCGACCGTGACAACGGCTTTGCGGGACAAAATCTTGTTTGACCGGCTGAGCGGCGGCAACAAAAATCTTGGGGAATTCATCACTCAATTAGCTGACGTACGGGATTACTACGGCGCAGACATCGACCTGAGCAACACCCGTGAGGTGACAGTCGATAATTTCGACTGCCGGGTATTCGAGGATGACAATTTGCTGCTCAGTGTCGAAAGCAGACGGGCCGTTGTGGATTCCGACTGGCCGAAGGTGTCGCTGCGAGGCCACGTCACTGTAACCTGCGCTGATGGCAGCACGCTCGAAGGCAATCACATCAAATGGAACACGAAAGAGCAGAGTTTTACCGTCGACGGAACATATTTTCTGCGACGAGGCGAATGTCAAATTGCAGGCAAAGGTATTTGTGTCGACAGTCAACTTAATATCGTGGAGATAAAAAACGCCAAAAGATAAGAAAAGGAGAACACAAAAATGTTGGGAAAAACTTTGCTTGGGTTATTAGTGGTTATCGTGTGTCTGTCAGGTGTCCCGGCTGTAAATGCCGACTGCAACAGCGACTATATTGTGCCGGGGCGGGCGGCAATGTTTGAGGGCAGCTTATCAGGGCTGCGAGAGGCCTATCAAATCTTCGATGCGGGGATACAGGACCCCAATTGCACCGATGTCAGGGAGCTTACATTCCTGCACGCCGTGACCAACACTGCTATGCTTCTATTCGACAATGACGACCTCGCTCTAACCCACAGCTTAGGCGAACTCGCGGAGGATTTTGGAGTCAGCATTGTTGGGGATTATTTTAATGCAATCTCTGTGGACGTCGCACTGACGCCGGCTGGCTGCTACGTGATACCACCCGGCGCTCCCGACACAACGGAGGTCGCTCTAAGGATTCAAACATCCATAATTCCGGAAATCGATGCAATTCTCGCAGAGCTGGAAACCATCAGCGATTCACCTTCCGACCGTTTCAGAATATTCTTCGAGCCAACGGAGACAGGTCTCGATAATACTCTTGAGGTTGATTACGGGGAGGTGCTTATCCTCAAAGCGCTGTTGGCCGGCCTGAAGGCGCAACTCGAATTCAAACAGGCATACAACCTGTCAGTCGACCCCAATGACCCAAAGGTTCAGACCCTGGCTAATGGTCTGTCGTGCAGCGAAGATGTAGAGGTGTTTATCAACGATTTTCTAAGCCAATATCCCGACCTGTTCAACGTCCTGCCGGACGGCGATATAGTCCTGGCACAGGCAAGGCAGGACCTGATTGATTCGATAAACTACTACTTTGCCGTGATAAATTACATAAAGTCCGAAACTGACGACCAGGAAAACGACCTTGTTTACATAGACCCCAACGACACGGCGATTTTGGACGCGGTCAATGAAAACCTGACCGTCCTGCGGAACTCTCTGCAAAACGACACGGCGGGAACATACCCGGTGGGAACGACCAAAACATACAGCATAAACGATGGCGGTTCAGCTATAGGACAGTTACTACTGACATACAACTTGACGGGTCTCGATGGCGATAGTGGAATTTTGACTTTCAGTAATGGCACTCCTTCACCCTGGAATGTTTCCCACTTTGAACTGGACGACGACAGTTTAATGATAGAGGTGGAACCCGGCTCAGGGAACGGGCAGAGTGGAGGATACTTCACGGCTACTCTGAGCCAGGACGGCAATTCCTTCTCAAATGGAACGTTTGAATACTGGGGTGCTGGTGTGGCGCCCTGCGACTCCGTTTTTTACGAGGTATGGGCCGGCAACACTGATTATTGCTGGCTGCCGAACGGAAATGAATATTTCGAGAGCATAGACAAATACGACTATGTAAAACTGGGTGAATCGGACGGGCAAACCAAAACCTTCAACGGCACCTATACCTACTATTGTATCGCCGCCAGAAAAGAATTTTTCCTCGACAGCATTCAGGGCTCCACAGGCAGTTACTATAGCAGCGGACGTCTTTGCACCGGTAACACGTCAGATTGGGGGAACATATCGGGGGCTCCAGACGGCCAATATGCCACTGTGGGATACAAGCCAACCCTCGGCACATTCAGGGGCTACGTAGTCATTACCAATCCGGGCTGGAATGGAATTACCGTTATATCAGACAGGTCCTGTTATGACCCGGTTTCCTTATCCGGCCTTTCAGGCCAGCTTCTCGGCGCCGTAGTTTCGAATGCGAGGTTCAATTTGAATCCCCTTTTGGGCGGCACAACGCATTATCCGAATCCGGTGAACCCGCGTGACCTGCTGCCCGAATTTGACGCCACCAACAAGGCAATACCCTGCACCGCCGGCCACGGACTCGGCGACGATGCAACCCTCGGCGGAATCCTGCCCGATATGAGCCAGCAGGACTGGTTCGAAGAATGCAGCGCGTGGGAGTTTGGTAGTATCGACGGCAAAACCGTGAAACTAACCGTAAACGACAGCAACGGATTGCCCGTGACGTTCTCCCTTACGGGCGGAGGACATGCCGAGGTCAAAGGCACTGGTTTTGACGAGGTGATTTTGTATGGCACCACTACAAAGTCGATGCTGAAGATTTCGACCAGGGGCAAGACCCAAACAAGCGTCGGCAGCATCATCTGCCCGGGGCCGTTGAAAGCCATAATGGCAAAGACCACTGACCTGCGGGGCAATATAACAATCGGCGGCTCGCTCGGGATGCTGACCTTAGATGACGTGGCCGACAATCATACGATTACAATTGGACCCTCCTCGAATCCCAAAGCCAGCACACTTATGAAGTTCGACCAGGTAAGAGACCTCGCAATCAATAGCGAAATGCCAATCAAGTCGCTCTCGGCAACACAATGGCTCGGCGGCTCAATTAACGCCCCATGGGTAGGCAGCATCTCGATCAAAGGCGATAGTAAGCGCGGCATAGTCGGTTCTCTTGATGTCGATATGGACCTTGACGGTACGACCGCCCCCAAAGGGGTTGCTCTGAAATCCGTGAAAGTCGCCGGCGGAATCCTCGGCGGCGAGTGGTCGATTGACGGTCACTGCGGATCAATTCAGATGGCCAACTCGGATGAGTCTTTTGCATTGCATATGGATGATTACAACATTGGCTCAATAAATGCCAAAGGCAATAAGAAGCTCGGTATTGATGCGGTTTTGTCAGGTGAGTTTCATTGCAACTCGATTAAGAGCGTGTCGGCTCTGGACATAGTCGATGCCAGCTTTGCTCTTGAACAGAAGCCGGATACCAAGATGTATGCGATAGGCAAGCTCTCAGCCAAAAGATGGCTTGATGGATGCCATATTATGACGCCAGGTAACGTAGGCAGTGTCTCAGCCGGCGGAATGAGGAATTCGTGCTGCTTTGCGGGCGATGTCAGCACAAGGGACATAGAGGGGTTAGGTGGTTTTCCTGATGGTGTTCTCGATTTGCCTGACCCGGCTGTGGATATAAATTATGTCAAGCCGGCCACGATAAAAAGCATTAAGATAAAGGGTATTAAGACAGAGCCGCCGCCGTATGTTATAAACACCAACTTTGCGGCAGCAAAGATTCTCGGTGCTTATTTGGCTTATCCGGATTATGACAATGACAGCGTTGTTTTTGGCATAGCCGCCGATTACATTAAGTCGCTGAAAATTAAGGATGCTGACGGGATAATACCAGGAAAGAAACTCTATGAGCAGGTTGACGCTCCTGACTTGCCCGGCGACGCCGAAATCCGCCTGTATTAGAATTAAGGCCGACGTCGTCTAAATAGCCGAACGCTTGCCCGCCGTGCAACTTGGCGGGTTTACCCGTCGTAGTTGGTGTTATCGAAGGCGGGCCGTTGTCTGGGGTCCAGATTATTTACCTTCGGCCGGGGTAAATCAGTGTCATATTCTGTAACCCCTAATACTATCATCAAGTCGTATAAAATTGTCCCAAAAAAGTGATAAGATTATACTTGACAAATTGGGCTGTTTACATATATTTGCCTTAAAAACAGGAGCACACACCTGCCTGCCCTCGAAAGTCTTAATCGGAGGTGGAAAATGATATTCTTTAATTGCTTTTTGGATAGGAAGATAAAATAACGATATGTAAAGGAGCGGCAATAAAGGCAGAACCTTTCTTATTATTTATCCAGCCACAATACAGGAGGACGAGAAAATGAATACTTCACATCGCATTGTGATTCACAACTGTAGAACTGCCTTAGCCAACAAAGATAGAGTGTTGAATCCTGCTTTTAGGTTGCTGCTAATATCTTTTCTGTGCTACTGTATAATTCTGGGAACTCCGGTACAAGCCCGAACGGTTGTCGACTTACATCACAGCAAAATTGCCAATCCCGAAGAGATCACAAAGAGTTTTGAACAAGGCAGCGAAAAAGTCAAAGTAATAGTGGGCTTGGCTTTACCGACAGGATTAATGGAGCAAGGCAATTGGAGGTCTCCTGAGTTTATCAGCGCATTACGGACTGAAATAGCCAATCGTCAAAGTCAGGTATTGAGCCGTCTCAGTGCCGGTGAATTTACTTTGAAGAATCGCTACAAAAATTTCCCGAGTTTCGCCGGTGAAGTCTCCATTGAGGGTTTGAGCAAGCTTCTTGACGACCCTTTGGTTAAATCAGTCGAACCGTCATTACTTGAATTTGCGCAACTGGCCCAGGGCATCCCGCTGATGAATGCGACAACGCCACGCATGATTTATAACGGTCAGGGAATTGCCATTGCTGTTTCGGATACGGGCGTTGACTATACCCATCCCAGACTCGGCGGCGGGGGATTCCCTAATAGCAAGGTCATTGGCGGTTATGATACAGGTGACAACGATTCTGACCCAATGCCTAATACACAAGCACATGGCACGTGCTGTGCCGGTATTACAGGCGGGAACCTCGGTCCGGTAGGGGATTACATCGGCGGTGTGGCCTACAGCGCCAAGATATATGCGTTGAAGATAACCTATGGAACAGGCGGCTCTGCATGGGACTCTGACTCTATAGAGGCATGGGACTGGTGTATAACCCATCAAAATGACGACCCCTGCAATCCAATTATGATAATTACTCAGAGCTTTGGTGGTGGGCAATACTATAGCGCTGCACAGGCAGAAGCTGAGAGGCTCTCATATGCAGACGCAGCCGACCGAGTTGTTGCAGCAGGCATTACGTTATTTGCCTCCTCGGGAAATGAAGGGTATTGTGATTCATTAGCCGCGCCTGCGGCGTTTTCAAGCGTGATTTCCGTAGGAGCTGTATATGACGCTGATATTGGGCAATATCCGCCTCCCGGATACGTAGGATGTATTTCGCAGTATTCTTGCGCTGGTTATACAGAGGGTTGCCCTTGCCCGGGAAAATGTTATGTTGACGGAACTACGTTGGCGGATAAGGTGACTACTTATTCCAATACAGCTTCATTTCTTGACATACTCGCTCCGTCCAATAATGCTTACACTACAGACATCGCCGGTTCCGGAGGATATTCAACTGGTGATTATGCAAGCGATTTCGGCGGGACATCCGCAGCTTGTCCCTATGCCGCGGGAGCCGCCGCATGCCTGCAATCTGCTGCAAAAGCCAACACAGGCAGCTATCTATCCCCGGTAGAGGTGAGAACTATTTTGGTTTCGTCAGGGGATGATATAACCGATGGCAAGGTTGCCATTACCAAACCTCGCGTCAACTTGACTCAAGCCATCAGCGGCATAGAAAGTCCTCCCATCGCCCAGGACCTCGGCATTCAGATACAAGTGAACACCGCGGTGATGATTGAATTGCAGGCAATTGATGAGGGCTTGCCCAATCCGCCGGGCGATTTGAATTATATTATTACATCGCTGCCGAGCCATGGGACTTTGGGTGACCCCAATGGCGAAGACATAGTCGCGGTTGCTTATACTCTGATTGGCGGCGGCAACGAGGTGCTTTATACACCAGATACCGATTATGATGGCCCCGATAGTTTTCAATATAAAGCCAGCGATGGCGGAACACCTCCGGGCGGCGGGGATTCGAACATCGCAACGGTTTCTCTTTACATTTTCAGCGTGATTTACTCGGCAGCTATGGACACCAATCCCGGCTGGTCAGCAACCGGGCAATGGCAGTGGGGCCTGCCAACAGGTCAGGGAGGGGAGTCTTACGGCAACCCTGACCCAACGAGTGGATACACCAGCTCAAATGTATATGGCGTCAACCTCGATGGAGACTACAACACGGCTGTAGTTGGATTCTACTATCTGATAACACAGGCTATCAACTGCTCAGGTTTTGAAAACGTTCAACTAAAGTTTTATCGCTGGCTCAATACTGATTACCAGCCATACGTAAGCGCAATGATACAGGTATCCAATAACGCGAGCAGCTGGACAACAATCTGGCAGAACGGTAGCTCTACCGATATAACCGATAGTTCATGGCAGCTCTTTGACTATGATATCAGCTCTGTTGCTGACAATGAATCCACCGTTTATGTACGATGGGGTTATTCTGTTGAAAGCGGAGCTTGGGCCTACTCTGGCTGGAATATAGACGACGTACTGATAACCGGAGAAACCACAGAGATAGTTCAACGCACATTGACTATCTCATCGACAGCAGGGGGCTACACAGAACCAAACGAAGGTTCGCACCAATATAGCGATGGAACGATAGTCGATATCAATGCAATTCCAGAGCCGAACTATCGCTTCGTCAACTGGACAGGTGATACGAATACCATTGCCGATGTGAATGCCGCGACCACCACAATCACTATGGACGCCAACTACACCGTTCAGGCCAATTTTGCCCTTGACCAGAGGTCACTGACCGTTTCATCTACTTTGGGCGGCTCGGTGACACAGCCAGGCGAAGGCACCTTCCTGTATGACCACGAAACTGTGGTTGATCTCAACGCTGTACCGACGACTGGCTATCATTTCGTTAACTGGACCGGAGATACTAATACAATCGCTGATGTGAATGTCGCCATTACAACAATCACGATGGGCGCCAACTATACCGTCATCGCCGGCTTTGCTATAGATACCTTCACCTTAGATTACACGGCGGGACCGGGCGGAACACTCACAGGCGAGACCTCACAGGTAGTCAACTACGGTGAGGATGGCACCCCTGTAACTGCTGTGCCCGATACCGGCTATCACTTCCTAAACTGGAGTGATTTATCAACAGACAACCCGCGAACTGATGTTAATGTAACTGCTGATATAAACGTAACTGCTAACTTTGGCTGCTGCCTGTCGGTCACGGCTACGGCGGGGCCGAACGGCGTGATAATCCCTGAAGGTGAAATTCCCGTCGACTACGGCGATGATATTTGCTTTACCGCCGTACCCGATATGTGCTATGAGGTCAACGAATGGTTCCTCGACGGCAACAGCGTTCAGACAGGAGGAAGTTATTGTCTAAATAACATAACTGAAAGCCATACGATGCATGTGACGTTCAAGCCGCAGGTATTCACAGTGACCGCCTCGGCAGATGCTAACGGCAGCATCATTCCCTCTGGCGAGATACAGGTCAATTGCGGTGCCAGTCAGGACTTCAATGCCGTACCGAATCTCGGCTATGAGGTTATTGAGTGGCTATTAGACGGCAACAGCGTTCAGACCGGCGGCACTGAGTTTACGTTGAGTAATATCACGGCCGATCACACGGTTGCTGTAAGCTTCATGATACTCACATACACGATAACTGCTTCGGCAGACGCCAACGGTTTGATTAGCCCCTCCGGGACATTCATCAAGGATTACGGTTCAGATCAGTTATTCACCGCAACGCCTGATATAGGTTACGAGGTTGATACCTGGACTGTGGACGGAAATGATGTTCAGACCGCCGATGATACGTATAACCTGACCGATATCGCTGCCGACCATGCGATATACGTGACGTTTAAGAAGCTTACTTTCACAATTGATGGATATGTTTTTGAAATCGACGGCAACACACCGGTCGAAGGCGTCCTGATACAGGCTGACGACAACGACGTTAATACTATCACCGATATCAATGGTTATTACCATCTTATGGTCGATTACGGGTGGTCTGGCATCGTAACGCCGCAAAAGGAAGGGTATTTCTTCGAGCCAAACAGCTATACATATACAAATGTCATGGAAGATTATGTAGATATCAATTATATGGCAACGCTTGAGACGTTTATTATTTCAGGTTATATACTTGAGGAGGACTTAATCACACCGATAACCGACGTTAATGTTTGTGCCGGAAACGGCGGCGGGCAATGGACAAGCAGATACGGTGGAAGCTGTGATATAACAGATGCCAACGGCTACTACGAAGTAGTGGTGGACTACAATTGGTCTGGGCCGGTTACACCCGCCAAGTATGCCTATGCATTTGATGTACCGAATACAGTATATGAAAATGTTCTCGAAGACCAGAACGACCAGAATTATATCGGCCGGCTGTTGACTTATACAATTACAGGTTACATTAAAAATTCCTGTGAGGTACCAATTGAAGGTATACTCGTAGATGCGAACAACGATGGCGGACAGGATACGACTGATCCTAATGGCTTTTATGAAGTTTGGGTGGGCTATAACTGGTCCGGGACGGTCACGCCAACGAAGGAACATTACACTTTCGACCCTAACTGGATACCGTATACCAATGTCCTCGAAGATTGGATGGGCGGGGACTATATTGCTACAAATATCTATGACCTTGATTGTGATTGCTCAATCGGTTTTGGTGATTTAGCGGTTATGTGTGAAAATTGGCTCGAGACCGGTCCGGATGTTCCGGGTGATTTCTACAAGGACGATGATGATATTGTAAACTTCCTGGATTTTGCTGAATTTGCAGATTATTGGCAGGCTCTGACAGAAGATGGTCTTATCGGTTACTGGCAATTCGATGAGGGTTCGGGCGATACAACTGAAGATGCGTCCGGTTATGGAAATGACGGTACGCTTATCGGCGGGCCTGCCTGGACGAGCGGTAAGTTTTGACCTGACCCCCGAAAACTGTGCCATTGCGGATTAGAGGGTATCCGATAAGATTCATCCGCCTGTATTAGAATTAAGGCCGACGTCGTCTAAATAGCCGAACGCTTGCCCGCCATCTTCGCCGCAGGCGGGGTGCCCGCGTCAGGTCCACTTTATATTTAGCCCCGCCATCTTCGCCGCAGGCGAGTGGCGGGGTTTTGCCTAGTCCCTCGAAGCGCAGCGAAGATCCCCGTATGTCGTCGGCGGGGACCCAGTTTTCTTCAATTTATTGAGTGGGTTATTTGTCACGCCGCAGGCGTGGTTTACCCATCGTCTGTTGTGGCTTGCACTCAGGCACAGGTCAGTTACAATA
>CAZQWM010000059.1:0-12318 GCA_964597035.1 uncultured Pirellulales bacterium | reverse complement strand
GTTGGACAGGTGTGGTCGCGGATTCAGCGGTGGACCATCCGGTCTCGTTCTGGGCGGCAGAGTAATCGCGTGCCTTAACTCTAAATGTATATAAGGTTGAAGGATTAAGTCCTTGAGCTACATAGGTTTCGTCTGTTTGCCAAGTACTGTTGGCGTCGCCGTCAGTGGTGCATTCGAAGTAATAGTAAACAGGTGGGCTATCATCTGTAGCGGTCGTTGCCGTCATCGTTATCGTGCTAGAATCCGTTGCCGCTGGTACCGAAGCCCATGTCATCGGATCCGGTGTGGGAGCAGTAAGGTCCGGGGCGTACGTCGCGGTGTAATCCTGATTTGTCTGGTCGGTGGTAACGTTACTGTATGCTCTGCTGGTTGGGCTGAAAGTGTAATCTGTTTTTGTCGGCGTAACCGTGCCGGACCAACCGTCGGGCACGAAGACTTCGTAGTAGCCGGTGGCGTCGGTTGTATCCGAGCCCCCGCCGTTATCTGCTGATACAGATACACCTTCAACAGGCGTTAGGTCAGACTCCAAAATGTAGCCGGAAATTCTCAGGTCAACTGCGATAGTAGGCGCGTAGACGTGCTTCATTATGCAGTGAATTGCACCGCCCGAGCCGATCACAGAACTGCAGTTAAGCTGGACAATATCGTGGTCGGGCATAGCATTTTGAAAGACACTCAGGGCTTGTGCATTTTGAGTGCTATAGCCGGTGTACGATGGGATGAAGACTTTATTATTTACGATTGCTGCGTTTGTATAAGTGTAATGCGTGCCGCTGGTTACCCAAGCGGGAACCCGGTAGACAGTATAGCCCCTTGATTGCATGTCGGCGGCACCAGCATCTGTTATGGTTTTGCCATCGCCACTGCTAAACTCCGATATGACTACCTCATCATCCGAAATAGGCAAAAACCACATATCAATATGACCTGTGGAATCAATAGTAGTAGGCAACCTCTGATAGATTGTCACGTTAACGTCGTGATAGTCCTTGAAGATTTGTTTAATATCGTTCTCGCTATAGGAAGGATTTTCATCCGTAATCAAAGTAGTCATAAAGGCGTTGCCGTCGGAAACGACATGGAAGTTACCGCCGCCGTGCGTGAGGCCAATGTCGTAGACCGGGTCGCCCCAGTAGCTACCAAGCCAAGAAGGCAAGGCATCATCAGCCGGACGGGGGCGGTTGTACGTAAAGTCCCCAACAGCACGGTCGGAGTCCACATAGAAGTAGCGCGGGCCATAGTCTCGAATCCAAACGGTGTTTAATCCAGCACTGTAGATAATGAACTCAACCTTGTCCATATCAGCGCCGGCGCTTGTCAACGTAGAAGTGGCGCTATTTTGCTGAGAGGTATTATCGACTATCACATAGGCAATCGCATCATTATCAGGGTCACTGGTGAACCCGGTAATAAACTCTGCCAGTACGCTGGTGTAGGTCTGCCATGACACGAGCACGCCGTCAAGCTCCTCGTACTCACCTGGTGTCCAAATCGGACCTGCTGGCGGGGCTGGTGGCAGAAGCGGTCCTGCCAAAGTTTCGATTCCTCCCTGTTCATCCAGCCACTGTTGCTCCTCAGGTGTCATATACGCCGGGAGACCGTTGGGGTAATTTTGCGCAATTTCTTCGAGCAACTCTGGCGGCATCGACGCTGCCTGCACCTCAGGGGCCGATGCAAAGACTGCCAGAACACAGAAGAACAGCACACCAATAATGATTCTTACTTTAGCTTCTTTGCGGGTTAACAGCGACTTCATCACCTTGTCCTCCGTCAATATTCAAAAAAACAACTTCCCTTCTCCGGCCGCACACCAAGCGCAGCTCCAGTAACTACTTCCATGCTGGGGGTGTATGGATGCAGGTAGATTTGGGAGTGCTTAAGATGCTACCTGTTTATAATCATCCGCCTACCCGTCTGCTCCGTCCGTGAATTTAAATAAAAAACCAAAGCCATTAACGACTTCGGTTTCTTGTCTGCTTCATTTGGATTAAAAAAGGGTTCAAGGTGAAGATGGGATATACAGACAAACACACAACTGAGGAGCCAGACTTAAACGACCTGCCTCCCCCGTGCACGAAAAGACTTCGGCTGCAAGACCAGACCTGCCTCACCAAGCCTCCTAATTATAAGCAAATGTGGTCGAATACCCTACGGTTATTGGAATATGTTAGCACATCAGACCCATTAAAGTCAAGAAGATTCTTGAAGCCGGCTGATTATCGCAGCTTCGTTTTCCGGTCTCTAAAGGTCGTTTTGGGAGTATCTTAACCAAGGCCATTATAATTCGCGCTACCATGGCAGGCACAGACGATAAGAAAACAGGACTCAGCTTGTAAATGCGACTCCAAATAAAACTTGTATCCCCTTGGAAGTAAAAAGAACAAGACCGTCCGCCTCCTCATTTTCAGGACCAGCACCCCGAATGCACCTATGTTTACCGACAGTCGCTGGAAACAGATGAGTAAGACATTGGGTATGTCGCAGGCCTGGTCCTATAACTTATGAATGGGTTTTACATCGCCAGCCCCGGCCAAATGGCTAAAGTTTAGTGACTGGCATTCCCTTACCAATCTCCTGCAAAACCGGCCGGTAGATATTTTAACCATCCGACCGGACGGTTTAACTAAATCCTGACCACGAAAATGACGACAAGAGGGAAAGGTTTTCGTTACCTCTTTTGAAAAAGGAGCAATAAAATGGGGATTCAGGATTTGGCGGAAAACGTAATTCTTGTCGATGCTTGCCCGGAGCCGGGATTAAACGACGAGCTCAAAAACGTCACTGATGTGGTCCGCGAGAGGGGCGATTGCGACGTTGTGATTGACTTCTCGCACGTGGACATTGTGACCTCATCAAGCTTGTCGAAGCTGCTCAAGCTTAGAAAGCTCCTGGCTGACTGCGAGCACCGGCTTGTCCTTTGCAGTGTCGCTACTGCAACAAGAGCAATCTTCTCGGTTACGGCCCTTGACGGCATATTCGATATGGTTGACGACCAGTTCGCCGCCCTGGCTGCTCTCGGGAATCAGCCGGCCGGACACCAGCTCTAAACAAAAACATCAAGCTAAAAGGAAAAGGCCGACTGTAGTTTCAACGGATTTACTTTTCCAGGCAGTTTGATTATTATTGATTAAGCCCTGTAGGAAACTGCAGGGTTTTTTCGTGCGCTATGGTTATCAATGGCTGCCCCCTCGGCACGCAGACTAAAATAAATCCCCCTGCTCTCCTTTATCGCGTTCGGATTCAGTGTCGTTCCCGCCGTCAACGGACTTTTTTGTCTCCCAGGGTTTGAATATCACCCCGAGCAGCAAAATCGGCACGTGCAGTATAATCATAAACAATCGAAAAACACGTCCTGCAAATGAGACGTTACTGGACCATATCTGTCTCCACGCCTGCCCCCAAAAACTCACCTGCCATCTTATGTTTACAAAAGGGATGTATGGCGTCAACTGCCCCGTCGCTTCGCCGCAGTGCGGGCAGTAATGATTAAGCGGGTCAACTGGATGCAGGCACCGAAGACAAACAGGTGTCTCCTTCTCCTGTCCTTCGGATTGTTTATGCCCATTAATCTCTGGTTCCATCGTGACGACTCGTGTCTTCCTGCCGGCCGAATTCGTCAGGTTTCGTCGTCGCTTACCCCAAGCCACGTCCTGGCCGTTTCTATGTCGTTAAAGATAACTATATTACCCTTGTCGGGATTAATCATTTGCTCGATTCGTTTTGCATTTTCAAATGATACCGGCTCCGGCCCCGCCACTATGGCCATTTTGGTGCTGCTGCTCCGCTTGGGATTGGCGACTATCAGTTCCAGTATCCGGTCAAATGAGTCGGGTGTTACAAGCGTTTTTGACAGACCGGTCATATCAAAAAGCACACGGTATCCGGACATAATGCGCTCATCCTCAGCCAAGTTGCGAAGATAATCGAAAATCTCCTGCAGCAACAGCACTCCCATTGCCTTTGCATACACGAATTTTCCGTCATTACTAACTCTGTAGGTTACGGTCATCAGCTTTCCACCAAAAAGCAACCAATATCATACAGTTCTGAAATAACAATCGTAACTACAGTTTTGCCGCCTGATATTTCCCGCTGATGAATACATTGTTGCAGTAATTATAACTAAAGGCAAGATAGAATCAATAAGATATAATCGCCCGACTTTACCGTCGAAGGTCATCTCACTTGCCCGCCAGCCAGCTTGGGCCGTAAGAAACGTCGACTTTCAGCGGGATATCGAGTCGTATCGCGTTTGCCATTTCGAAAGCAATCCATTTTGCGTGATTTTCGGCCTCGCTTAGCGGCAATTCGAAAACAAGCTCATCGTGGACCTGGAGAATCATTTTGACCGGCAGGTTCTCCGATTCGATTTTGCGGTGGATATTGACCATAGCGACCTTAATCAAATCCGCGGCTGAACCCTGAATAACGGTATTTACCGCTAATCGGCGGGCCTGCGCTCGTTTGCCTGCATTTTTACTGCTGAGGTTTTCAATCGTGCGCCGCCGATGCAGAATTGTCTCGGCGTAACCCGTCTTTTGCGCCCGGCTTACCACATCCTCCATAAAATCGCGAATCGAGCTGTATCTGGCAAAATAATCATCGATGAACTTTTTCGCCTCCTGCTGTGTCAGTCCCGTTCCCGCTGACAGCGCCCGAGCGCCCTGGCCATAGATAATCCCGAAGTTCACCGCCTTGCATCGCGAACGCATCTCGGGCGTAACCTCTTCGATGGGCACGTCAAATATCTGTGATGCGACGAAACGATGAATGTCCTTGTCCGCCGCAAACGCCCTGCGAAGCGCCTCGTCTCTGGAGAAATGCGCCAGCAGACGAAGCTCTATCTGCGAATAATCGGCGCTCAGGATACAGTCGGTTTTCTCTTTCGGCACAAACGCCGAGCGAATCCTGCTTCCCAACGGCGTCCGGATGGGGATATTCTGAAGGTTGGGATTGCTCGAGCTTAACCGGCCCGTAGCCGTTATCGTCTGGTTGAACGACGCGTGAACTCGCCCGCTGCGCCGATTGATTAAAGTGCCGAGCTTGTCAACGTAAGTGTTCTTCAGCTTGCTCAGCGTGCGATATTCCAGGATGAGTTTCACAAGCGGGTGCTGCTCGGCCAGCATTTCCAGAACGCTTGCATCGGTGCTCGGACCCGATTTGCCCGACCTGATTGGCTTTAATCCCAGCCGGTCAAACAACACCTCCGCAATCTGCTTCGGCGAATCGATATTAAACGAAGTCCCGGCCGTCTGGTAAATATCGTCGACAAGGCGGGCCAGCAAATCCGTTATGTCCTGCGACATATCTGCCAGAATTTCGGTATCCAGCGAGACACCGTTATATTCCATCTGCGCCAAAACGCTTACCAGCGGCATCTCCACTTCGTAGAAAAGCTGCTTTATCTCCGGCTGACCGGCCAATTCCTTGTCTAAATACTGATACAACTGCCAGGTAATATCCGCGTCTTCGGCCGAATACTCGCACGCCGCAGACGTATCAACCATATCGAAGCTGAGCTGGTTTCTGCCTTTGCCAATCAGCGCTGATATGGGAATGGTCTCGTAATTCAGAAAATCGAACGCCATATTATCCAGCGAATGACTCCGCTGCGGGTCAAGACAATACGAGGCAACCATCGTATCGAAATATACGCCGTTAAGTGGCAGACCAGCGTTTTTCAGCACCAGCATATCGTACTTTATGTTCTGCCCGATTTTTTTTATCTTCTCGTCTGCCAGCACGTCAGCAAGCCGGTCTTTAACTTTGGCAATAGAAAGATGTTTCGCCCCCATCGGCGCTTTTATGGCCAGATAGAATGCCTTTCTCGTCTGCCAGCAAAAGCTTATCCCCACTAACCCGGCCCGCATCGGCGAAAAACCGGTAGTCTCGGTATCGACGGCAAAAACTTTCTGTTTCTCAAGCCCAGCAATGAAAACATTGAACTTCTCAGGCGTGTCGATTAGCTGATAATCGTGCCTGACCGTCGCCGCCGACCGGCCTTTGTCCGCGATGTTCTCCTGTATATCCGTCTCTGGTTTTTCATCATTCGGCTGCCTGCCCGCAGCCAAGCCCAACTGCCCCATCAGCCGGGCAAAGCCAAGCTCCTCGAATAACTTACTAAGCCGCGCCTCATCAAACGGCTTTACGGCCAAACAGTCATAGTCAATATCAACTGGAGCATCACAGTCAATAGTAACAAGCTGCCTGCTCAGGTATGCAATGTCTTTCGACTTGCGCAGGTTGTCGCCCCTTTTGCCCGTAATCTCGTCGGCGTGCGCAAAAAGATTGTCGAGCGAGCCGTATTTTTGTATCCACTCAATCGCTGTCTTCGGCCCCACGTCCGCCACACCTGGAACGTTGTCCGTGCTGTCACCCTGAAGCGCCAGCACATCGACAAATTGCCCCGGCGTAATCTGCATATTCTCCTTCATCGAGTCAGGGTCGGTCTTGGTGCCGGTTTTCAAATCGAAGGCAAAAACGTGCTCGTCCAGCAGTTGAAGGATGTCCTTGTCCTTCGAGCAAATGTAAACGTCTATCCCTTTTTTTGCAGCTTTCTTTGCCAGTGTCCCTATCAAATCGTCCGCCTCGAAGCCGTCGACCCGCATCATCGGGATATTCATTGCCGACAGAATCTGCTCGATTCGCTCGATTTGAACCGGCATATCATCGGGCATAGGTGGCCGATGCGCCTTGTATTCCGGGTAAACCTCGGCCCTGAAAGTCGGTGCCTTGCTGTCCATCGCTACAACTAACATATCGGGCTTATGATTCTTTAGCAGGCCCAGCACAGCCGTGGTGAAAATATAGGTCGCCTTGGTTGGCTCGCCCGACGGGCTTGTCCACTTTCGCTTTGGCGTCTTGACATAAAACGCCGCGTAGATATGAGCGTGCCCGTCGATTATGTAAAGAGTTTGTTTCTTAGGCATAGCAATTAATAGCTTTAAACTCACCTGCCGATTACTGCCGATGACCTGGCTTATCCGGGAAAAGCGATGACTTAATAATTCCCGCCCTTGCCAGGCGGAATTTCAAGCCCGTCCACAGACAGCCAAAACCGTATTTCATACTCCGTGCGAAGTTAATTGAAGACGCCTCGGCAAAGTATTTCGTCGGACAGCTCACCTCGGCTATCGTGTACCCGAACCACAGAATCTGCACCAACATCTCATTGTCGAAAACAAAATCATCCGAGTTGGCATCCAGCGGCAGCCGTTCGATAAGCTCACGCGAAAACGCTCGGTAACCCGTATGGTATTCGGACAGCTTTGCCCCCGTAAGTACATTCTCTGCTAATGTAAGAAATCGGTTGGCAATATATTTCCAGACGGGCATATTCCCCCTCAGAGCATTGCCGCCAAGGATTCGCGAGCCGAGCACACAATGATAAAGCCCGTTGCCAATCATACTCGCCATCGCAGGTATTAGTTGCGGCGTGTACTGGTAGTCAGGATGCACCATTATTACAATGTCAGCCCCCTGCTCGAGGGCCAGCTTATAGCAGGTCTTCTGGTTGGCTCCATAGCCGCGGTTTTCGGCGTGCGCATGGACACTCGTATTCGCCAATTTCGACGCGACCGCAATTGTGTCATCCGTGCTGTCATCGTCGACTACTATTACAAGGTCCACGATGCCCTGTGCCATCACTTCGTGATGTGTCTTTTCCAGCGTCTTTGCCGCATTATATGCCGGCATCACTACAATGACTTTTTTACCCGCAAACATACCAGCATTATACCCATCGCCACGCCGCCGCGATAGTCTAAACCGGCCCGGTCGCACATCTGCTAAAGCCGGCATTGACAATCGCCGAATAGTATACTAAGTTGGCGAATGAAGGATCTGAGCTTATGACGATTACAAAAGTGACAATACCGACAATTGCAATGCCGATGCACACGCATCCGTTGCCCGCTCTGTGTATCGCGATTAATATCATCATTATAGAGGACCGGATGAAGCTGCTCTGAGCCGGCAAATACCGCATTATAAGGCCTTTCAGAGCGGCAGGTTCTGAAAGGCCTTTTTTGTTAAACAAAGGGAGACGTTATGAAAAAGGAAATTACCATACGAAAAGCAACCACCAAAGACGTACCGGCCATTGTTGAACTGTGGAAAGAGCTTATGGACTATCATAAGAAGCTGGACCCGCTTTTCACAAGGTCGCCTGCGGGACACAAACGGTTTGCCGAATTCCTTACGAACCACATAAACAACGCCGATTCTCGTGTGCTCATCGCACTGCACAGAACGCGTCCGGTCGGTTACTGTATGGCCACAATTTCGAAGTATCCGCCGGTGTTCGAAAAACAGCAATATGGAGAGCTTTCCGACATGGCCGTTACGAAGAAATATCGACGTCGCGGAATCGGCAAAGAGCTTATCAAAGCAGTGCGCAAATGGTATGCCAAAAAGAGTATCAATCGTATTGAGGCAAGATACTCAACAGCCAATGAGGTAGCCGCAGGATTCTGGGCCGGGGCGGGTTTTAACCCGTATCTGAAAACAACTTTTTTGGAAACGTGATTAATGGCTGTTGACCTTGACCGTGAAAAAATTGTAGGGTGGGCTTTAGCCCACCTGTTAACTTGAAGCTATCGATATCGTATCCATAGTTGACAACTATCGGTTACAAACTTAGCATAGTAAATTTATTTTTGAGGTCTCGAAATGGCACAGGATGAAAAAGCCGGCTACAGCAAAACACTTAACCTGCCAAAGACAAACTTCTCAATGAAGGCCAACCTTGTCCAGCGCGAGCCGCAGATGCAGAAGGACTGGCTTAAAGCCAACCTCTACTCAAAAATAAGGGCCGCCAGAAAAGGCGCACCACTCTATATCCTCCACGATGGCCCGCCCTACGCAAACGGCGATATCCACATGGGCCACGTCCTCAACAAGGTCCTCAAGGACTTCGTCGTCCGCTACAGAACAATGGCCGGCTTCGATGCGCCGTTCATCCCCGGCTGGGACTGCCATGGCCTGCCCATCGAAAACAAGGTCGTCACCGAGCTGGGCCAAAAGGCACGCGAATTGACAAAGCTCGAAATCCGCCGGCTCTGCCAAAAAAATGCAAGCAAATACATCAAAATCCAGGGCAAACAATTCCAGCAGCTTGGCACCATCGGCGACTACGACAATCCCTACCTGACATTCAAGCCGCAATACGAGGCCGGCATTCTCGAAGTCTTCGCCGAGCTTGTCGACAAGGGCCTGGTCCGAAAGCAGCTAAAGCCAATTCACTGGTCCGTCGGCTGCGAAACCGCCCTCGCCGAAGCCGAGCTTGAATACAAGGACATCGACTCACCCAGCATATTCGTCAACTTCCCCGTTGCCAAAGACTCTACCGCGAAGCTAATCGAGTTTGGCCTTGTCACTGCCGAACTGGCAAAAGATGCTCAGCTCTGTTTTATGATTTGGACAACTACGCCCTGGACCCTCGCTGCCAATCTTGCTGTCGCCGTTCACCCACGCCTCGAATACGTCACAATCAGCTACGAAACAAATGGCAGGCGTTTCGTTTCCGTTATAGCCGCCGAGCGTCTCGAAGCCGTTGTAGCCGCCGCAGGCCTTGAAAATGGACAATATAAGCTAAGCGAAACGAAAGTCCTCGGAAACAACCTCGAAGGACTCCGCTACAAGCATCCCTTTGTCGACACAAACCCGACCGACAAAGACGCCTATAAGGTAATTCTGGCCGAATACGTCACCACCGAGGATGGGACCGGCCTTGTCCATATCGCCCCCGGCCACGGTGTCGAAGACTACGTCTCCAGCCGGCAGTACGACCTCGCAATCTACTCACCAGTCAAAGATGATGGCTGCTACGACGACACCGTCCCCGACTGGCTCCGCGGCAAAAGCGTCCTCGAAGTCGACCCGGAAATAATAGACCATCTCAGACAAAACGATGACCTCGTGGCTGAGCAGAAAATCACTCACAGCTACCCACATTGCTGGCGGAGCAAAACACCCGTAATCTTCCGCGCGACCGAGCAGTGGTTCATCAGCGTCGATAAGGAGCTGCCGGGGCTTGGAAAGACTATGCGCGACCTGGCCCTCGACGCCGTCACCAACGTCCGCTGGATTCCCGCCTGGGGCCAGAAACGAATCGAGGGTATGCTCGAATCACGACCCGACTGGTGCATCAGCCGACAGCGAAGCTGGGGACTGCCAATCCCCGTCTTCCTCAACGCCGCCGGCCAACCCCTGCTGACCAAAGAGTCCGTCTTAGCCGTTGCGAAATACATCGCCGCTAAGGGTTCCGACAGTTGGTTCACCGATTCGCCAAAGCAAATCTTAGGCGATGATTTCAAACTCCCCGCCGGCTTCAATTTCGACGAGCTTACCAAAGAGGAAAATATCTTCGACGTCTGGTTCGAGTCCGGCTGTAGCTGGTTCAGCGTCGCCGTAAAGGCCGGCTGGCCCGTCCCCGTCGACCTCTACCTCGAGGGCTCCGACCAGCATCGCGGCTGGTTCCAGCTCTCGCTGCTGCCCGCCCTCGGCGCAACCGGAAGACCCCCATTCAAAGCAGTCCTTACCCACGGATTCACCGTCGATGAAAAGGGTATGAAGCAGTCCAAGTCCTTAGGCAACTACGTCAACGCCCAGGACGAAGTCCAAAAATACGGCGCCGACATCCTCCGCCTCTGGGTCGCCAGCGTCAACTATCAGGACGACATCCGCTGCAACGACGAGCTTATCGGCAAAACCCAGGACGCCTACAGAAAAATCAGAAATACGCTGCGATACCTTCTCGGCAATATCTACGACTTCGACCCCGGCAAACACACAGTCGCTTACAGCGATATGCTCGAAATCGACAAATGGGCGATGCAGCAGTTGCAGAAACTAATCGCCGAAGTTACCGCCGCATACGAAAACTTTACGTTTCATCGCGTCTTCACGCTGCTCTACAATTTCTGCAGCGTCGATATGAGCAGTATCTATATAGACCTGCTCAAGGACCGCCTTTATTGCGACCCTGCCGACAGCCCGTCCCGCCGAAGCTGCCAGACCGCATTGCATAAAATCCTCGACTCCCTCGTCCGAATGCTCGCACCCATCCTTGTGCACACCGCCGAAGACGCCTGGTCGGCCCTGCAGTTCAAGTCGCAAAATGTCGATAGCGTTCACCTCGCCACTCTGCCCAAAGTTGACGAATCAATCGACTGGAAGGCCGATGAGCCGAAATGGCAAAAGCTGATGACCCTCCGCGACGACGTCCTGCGTGTCCTCGAAGGCCTCCGTCGCGACAAAATCATCGGCAGCAATCAGGAGGCCGCGGTAACAGTGAATTGCGCCGACGATGAATTGGCCGCCCTTGTTGAACAGTTCGGCCTGGCCAACTTCGCCGCACTATGCATCGTCAGCGAGTTGAAGCTCGAAAAAGGTGCTGCCGAAACAATCGTCTCTGCCGCCAAAAGCGCTCATCAGAAATGCCAGCGCTGCTGGAACTACTGGCCCAGTGTCGGCAGCGACAATAAACACCCCGACCTCTGCCACCGCTGCGCCGCAACACTATAATAAAAAAGGGGTCAGGAGTCTTTTTGTCCAATACCCTTGTTTTATGTCAAAAGGGCCGTTTTCTTAAAAAAGGGGTCAGGAGTCTTTTTTTGAAATTTGACATGAATAAGGCAACTAAGTAGTATTTCACTATGCCAAGGACCAGAAGACAATCACCGGGAGGTATTGTTTATCATGTCTTGAATCGCGCCAATGGCAAACAAGCCATTTTCCAGGGATATTCCGATTTTAATGTCTTCGAAAAAATCCTTGCCGAAGGCCTTAAAAAGATTCCTATGCGCTTGACGGCGTATTGCATTATGTCCAATCACTGGCATCTGCTGCTTTGGCCTTATAACGACGGCGACCTCTCAACATTTATACACTGGATTACTATGACGCACAGCCAGCGATGGCACTCAATTCACAACACGTCCGGCACGGGACATCTTTACCAGGGCAGGTTCAAAAGCTTCCCGGTCCAAAATGAATCCTACTATCTCACCACCTTACGCTACATCGAGAGCAATCCATTGCGGGCCGGGCTCGTCAAAAGTTCCCTGGATTGGACTTGGAGCAGTCTTGCAATCAGAAAAGGAATTGCCAAAGGCGGCATAACGATTTCCGCCGGCCCTGTTGAATTGCCGGATGACTGGTTTGGCTTGGTCGATATCCTGCCCGGAGAACGAGACCTGAAGAAAATCGAACATTGTATTTGCCGGGGAACACCGCTTGGCCGGGACGACTGGGTCCAAAAAACCGCACAAAACCTTCAATTATTCTCTACCCTCAAGCCACGCGGCAGACCAAATA
>CAZQWM010000058.1:0-12783 GCA_964597035.1 uncultured Pirellulales bacterium | reverse complement strand
ACCGTATCATGGTCGTAATCGAAGCTGCCTTCGCCGGGTGTAGTCACATCACCGCCATCGCCTGACGAAGTGGTAAGTGTCCGTTTCGGGATTGGAGTTTTACCAACTTGGACTACAAATCCAAAGATACTTTGACGGCTCGGTGTGGTGCTGCGTGTAACGCTTGGGGTTTCATTGGAGCCAGTAGCTGACTTGTATCCGCCAGCGGCATCAGCAGATTCTGGCGCGATTTCATAAGCTTCGATGAAGCTGTTATTAGGCGTATAGTCACCAGTGTTATCACCGGCTGTAACTCCATAAATCAACATATCCCCGTCATCTGTGCTAAGAGTAGTGCTGGTCGCCACTGTTGCGGACGTAGTGGTCGTTCCACTGCCGGTGTCTCCAGTCAGGTTCGATTGATTTACGTTCCCGAGGAAGACGCTAACAAATTCGGGCGTTCTGGAGGGCGTGGTGGACCAGGTTGGTGAAAAAGTATTACTTGTGGCAGCGACAATGCCAGCATCGTCAAGTATAAATGCTGCAACGTAGGCCTGGTAGCCCGTACCGCCATTTGACATCTCACCGATTTTGGTCATTGTCTGACCACCGTATGTAACACTGTTCAGCGATATGGTGGTACTGTGTTCGGTATGAGCTATCAAAATCAAAGCTCGGTCAAAACCAGTTGCTTCGGTATGACTGAGGCCGCTCACCCAAAAGTCAAGGATTTCGACCTTTGCGTCGGTAGTAGCTGATGCGACATTCGACCAAACTGTCTCATTCTGAGAAGGGCTCTTATCACGTGCTTTTACACTATAACTATATAACGTGCCGGGCTGAAGGTATTTATCCTTATAGTAGGGATAGCTCTGCCAGCCACTGTCATGACTAGGATCAGTAATGTTGTTAAAATAGTACTCGACCCCAAGCGGGTCGTAAGCAGTCGTTGCTATCATGGTAATTGAAGAGCTTCCGGTCGTTGTAGGTACAATTTTCCACGTCGTCGGGTCTGGTGCAGGTGTGCCGCTGTCAGGGACGTATCGTAGTTCACTGAACTCCTGTTCTGCTTCTCCATCGGCGTATATATTTGCTGACCCAAAAGTGCTAAATGTATTATCCTCGTAACTGGACCGCTCAGTAATGAAAGGACTCGGATCGTCTTCAAGGGCAAATACTTCATCGCTGCCGATTCCAGATGCCGGTTTGATTCCCTCGCCAGCCGGTCCAAAGACATCGGTTCCGCTATTATCGCGAATTGTCAATTGCCAATTATCATTTGAAACTTTGAAATCCGAAGCTGTGATATACGTGCCACTGCCGCTGTCATTGGCCTGTACATTTATCCACCACTTGCCGTTTGGTGGGTCGTAATTGCTGACATCGTCCGGCAGGTCTTCTGAAACAGTGATGATGGTGCCTGACCGCAGGTCTGACCATATTTCGTTGCCAGTCAGGAACAGTGTTATGATACTTTGGCCTGACCCACCAGTGTCATCACTGATCCTTAGCCGCCAATTGCGCATATCGAAGTGGTCTTGTGTGACTACTAATTCAAACCAGTCACCTCCGTTGCCCTGAATCCTGCCCCAGAAGGTGTCTGTTCCGTTATCTTTGAGGTATTTCGAGCCGGAAACAGCGTTGTATTCGTTCAGAATTACAGGTACGGGTTCAACGTAGTTTTCCGCTGCCGGAGTTGGTGTAGTGAACTCACGGCGCGTTTTAGTTCCATCGGGATATCTTCCATAAGAGATATCTGCTGGGATGGGATCGTAATTTAAGTAGTCAATATTACCACCGCTGCTTGTATAGAGGCCCACGGACCCGCCAGCGGGGTTTAACGAGAAGTTTGTGTGCATAGGGCCGTCATTAGGCTCGGAATCGGCCCAGAAAATCACCCATTCACCGGTATTGAGCACCGTACTGGCTGGTATCTCCCATTTGGCTGGATTATTATGGTCGTCGGTAAGATACATTCCCCCCAGGTCAATCGAATTAGGTGAGGCGTTGTAGATTTCTACCCACGATTCATACTCACCTTGTTCGTCGAAGTTAGTGGTGTAGTTGAACAGTAACACTTCGTTAATCCATAGGTCGGTCACAGGCGGAGTCGTCCCGACCATACTATTTATAGCACCCGGCGTGCCGCCTGATGAGGCGCTAGCTGCCCAGTTCATGGCGTGGTTGTTGTTTTGAGAAATATCGATAAGCTCCAGCGATGGCCCGCCGCCATCCGTTGAAGGATACCAGGGCAAATTGTCATCGTAACGAACTTCATCTATAACGTTACCTTCCCGGTTGATAAGGACAAGATTCTCTCCACCGTTGTCCAGCTTACCCCCGTATTCTGCCGCCACAAAAATGCCGCTGCCGTAGGTTGTGCGGAATTGCACGTCATTTTCAACCACGACCAGGTAACTTTGGGGCAGTAAAACCGTACCTGGAGGGAAATAAAGGCTAACTCCGTTAAGATACCAGCCGGACATATCTACAGACTCGGTTGATGAAGGGTTGTAAAGTTCAATGAATTCATCATCATTAACGTCCGCTGGGTGATACATAATTTCGTTGATAATAACCGGGAGCTGCTCAGTTTGTGCCTCCGGGATTTCACCGGCAACGCGATGTGTGACGAATAAGTGAGTGCGCCGCACGTCCAGATACTCATCCTTCAATATCTGCGCCGCCTGTTCAATCGTCTGGGCCTGACCGTATGTCCCCCATACGTCAAAGCTCATTGCCGCCTCGGTATCCAGCAAATTGGTGAGCTCGTCGATAGCTTTTTCGAGTTTGCGCTGTTCATACGGCGTGCCAGGGGCCTGAAGCCCCTCATCTATCACGGTGCGCAATCGGCGGAAATACATCTCGCGGATATCGGATTCGTCAAACAGTACGTCTATTAGACGATTCCACAGGTAATCATATTTCTGGTGTTCCTGATTTCCATATAACGGGTGGCTGGGCGAGACATTTGTTCGCCCAGAAATACTGTCCACGTCGGCCCATATATCATCGTTCAGGACCGTCCCCTGATAGTTACGGCCCCACGTCAGGTCCTTGTCCCATGGTAATATGTACCAGCGCTGGGTACCGGATGTATCGCGGTACAAATAGTAGTTCTTGGCGATAGCGTCGTTATCGTGTATGGCAACGATTACCGACCAATAGTTTAATATGCGGGGAAGGTCAAGATTGTCAAATATGAAGTCTCTTTTGTCCTGACCCGTAAGGTAGTTAATGCCATATAATAAATCATTTAGGTCGTTGAAGTCATTATCGTGCGGTCTGTGTTTCTCGTAATAGTCTGGAAGTTCGGTGAGTGGAAAATAACGACAGTCGGACTGGTCTCCGGACATACCCTCATACAGAGCTCCCTCTTCTACATCAAGGTTATGCCGCTCAAAGTAGTCATCATCAGGATGCTCAAAAAAACCGTATAGCCCGAAAAATTGTCCATTTTGGTACAGACGCACGTGAAAGAACTTGCTTGTAGGAGAGCCAAAATCATCAAACATCTGATACGACAGGTATTCGCGCATATAAGTTTTATCCGCGTAGGAGGCCTGCGTATTGAACTGGTCCACGGGTAAATCAATCAGTCCGGGTGCGTAGAAATCATGTCCCTGGGAAAAATAAAACTTCCAGTTCTTCTTGGGCCAGGTGCGGCTCGAACCCCCTCGCACACGTATCCTTACTCCGTCGTAAAGTACTCCGTCGTAATACACAAGCGCCGGTTCGGTTTCGTTCGTATTATAATGAGCTATTGCATTGCTGTAATCAGTAGGGTCTATAAACCAGTGTAAGACAGGAAGGCCTGTTATAATTGAGGAGTCATCCTCGGTAACAGTTCCGGTGTAATTAACCGTATCATCATCGCGAGGAAAGCCCATTGTCCCTGTAGTCCCTGTAGCATCTATCCGATATCGAATCAAAGTGTTAAGGGACTGGGCCGGTATTATCGCGCCATAAACACCGTCATCAGCGTCGCCATCACCGCTTAGTCCATCGTCAAGCATAGAAATTATGACAGGCGTGCCGAAGTCGATAATGTACTCCAAATCTACTGTTGTCGCATCCTCGATAAAAGCGGTCACCGTAATCGATGTCTCCGGCTCAGCCGTACCATGCTGAACATTGCTAATCCATGGAGGAAGACCGACTGCGTTGACACTGTTGATAGCGCCGGCAGTATGCCCCTCGGCGGCAATTGATGCTCGCCAGTTACGCGGTGTGTTGCCATTCAGCGTCGGGTCAATCCGTTCCAGCGAGGGTCCCTCGCCATCAGGGGTCACAGGCCATGGGGGCAAATCGCTATAGTCCACCTCGTCGATGACGATGCTGTTGGCATCGAGTACTTGCAATAATTCACCCGAGTTTCTGAGGTTGCCGTCGTAAACATAATCTGCCGAAAAACCGTAGGTTGCCTGGCACTGGTTTGCGTCTTTTGCCAGAACCAGGTATGCATTAGGTCCGATAGACGCCCCGGTGCCAAAGGTTAAGCCAATACCATTGATTTGCCAGCTTTCAAGATTTATCGCAACGCTATCGGTATTGTAGAGTTCGAGGAAATCATCTTCGTCGATATCCGAGATTGAATGATACATAATCTCGGTAATAACGACGTCTGCGGTAGCCGATGCGAATGGCATCGCCAGAATGAGCAGACAGAGTAAACCAGACACGACTTTTATTTTTTCTACTGTTAGTTTTTCTTCCATCGTAGCTACACCCGTTTAGTTTTATGTGAATAAGAAATTTCTCTTCTGTTCGATTACCGAAGGGCTTATTTTCATTCGGGACTTTAGTCGCCTGGGGTTGCGTCATCTGCTTCCCAGTTGTTTACGTCATCGCCGTAAAGATTCATATACTTTCGCTGCAGCGATTCATCCTCACCTTCATCGGGGCCTTTCGACCAGGGGTCCAGACCTGGGAAATCTTTATGCTGACTGCCATCACTGTATCTGACGTTGTCGATACGGATATAAGCGTGCGGGCCATCCGGATCGTTAGGGTCTTCCAAATCACCGGGCATCGAAATTTCCACATTTTCGCCGTCGTTGCTGAGTTTTGTGCCATCCTCGAACGGACCGAAAACATTAACATCCTGTGCCAGTATATCCCCAAAGGCTTCATCAAATTTCGTCGGATCCCTTGCCACAATTAAATACCCATTGGCGGGTATCGAAGCGTGATATGGGAACTCAAACTCCGGCCCTTCTGTGAATGCCCAGTTAACATCACCAGGAACGCAAGGGTCGTATACATACAGATTCACCGAATAATACTCAATATTATACAGTTCGACGTATTCGGCATTCGAACCAGCATTGGGGTCGTACATAACTTCGCTGATAACAATTGGTCCGACTTTTGGGTAGGAGTTGGATTGGCCCGGCGTATTCGAGTCCATTGCCACAAATTTGACGTCACCGGTGCTTGTAGTGTAACGACCAAAAGAAACCCCTTCTTCCGAAGCCCCAAATTTCCTGTCGTCAGATATGTGTTTCGGGTCGGAGGTGATGTCAGGAAAGGATAGATATACTGTTTCGCCGTTTTCGCTCAACGCAAATGGCGTATTATTACCGTGATTCACTCGAAAGTGTGGATTCTCATAGAATACTATATATCCGTATGGAGGGATGGTAGTCCCGTTGGGAATCGGGTATTTCGTCAAGGGAGAATCACTGTCGCTCAGATACCAGCCACTGATGTCGAGAGTTACACCTGTAGTATTATACAGTTCTATCCAGTCGTTCGAGTCGGCATGGGAGTGGGCCATCACTTCATTAATTACGACCGTGCCGAGCGGCAGGTTAGGTTCCTCCTGGAGCCAGTTCTCTGCCATCATGCCGAAATCAAGTAAGTTTACATTGCAGTCTCTGTTCAAATCACCTACAGGACAGTCGGCCGCTAAAATGGTAACCGTAATCGATATCGATAAACTGAACACGGAAAGCAAGCAGATCGCTTTCCTTTTTTCTGCGATTGTTGGCGGGGTTTTCATTGCTTTATACTCCATAAGTTTACAGATATATATATTCTCTCTGTCTTGCCGGCCGTATCCAACGCACAAGACCACCGCATACATCCTTGTATTAGGGCGTGTGGATATGAATAAAATGAGTATCTTACGACCTACTCGTATTTATCATCCGCCTACCCGTGTTTTCATCCGTGATTAAATAAAAAACCAAAGCGTGCAACTGCTTTGGTTTTTTTGCACAAATTTATTAGATTTAGGAGGTTGGTTGATATAATGACAAGTATTGCAAAGCGTAGAGAACCAATGTCCCCAAAGGCACCAGTATCGATGGGTTACTTTTTTCACCAAACCTCCTATAAGCACATTGTAATAGCTTATAGGAAAATTTTAGTAGATTAGAGAACAAAGTCAAGAGATTGTTGCCTGAAAACACGATTTTTCTATTTCCTACTAAAATTATTGCCCATTTGATTTACAATCTAACCACTTATATATTTTAGACTTATGTACTTGGATTATCCTGTGTGAGCGTAAGTGGCAAAGCAAGTTAAAGGATTAGATACTCATTGACAAAGATTTACGAGTCCTGGTATCGGGCGGTCGATCCGAAAGAAGGCTGAAGTTTCGAGTTGCTTTGACTTCGATTATTAAAAGTGTGGCCGGTGCACAAATTGCACACCGGCCTTTTTCACTTTTATGCACAGTAGGGCAAATCTGCTGCTAAAAGCCATACACTGGTCGCAACTGTTCGGATGTCGGCGTTATTGGGTAATACTCACCCCTCGGTCCGAGCCAGCCGACGCCCTGTTTTCTGAGTCTGACCTGGACTATTGAGCCGTTACTATTGGTGACGTTTACGAGCTGCGAGTTAATGTCGTTCTGCATTGCATACATTCTTGACTGGGTCTGTTGCTTGTCGCTTTCATTGCCGAGCATGTAGCCGACACCCCCGCCAACCGCTGCACCAATCAAGGTTGACTCTGTGCTTTGCCCTGCAAGCTGGCCAATCCCTGCGCCCGCCAGGGCGCCGATGGCCGAGCCGGTCTGTGCACTGCTTTCGCACCCGCTTACAAATACAAGCCAGGAGCAAATTGCCAGTGCCAACATAATTCTTATCTTCTGTTTCAACATTTTTGTGCCTCCTAAACTTATTTTTCGTAATTCGTTTTTACCACCTTAAATTACTCACTTTCGCCGGAAGCAATCTGCTCGGCGAGTTCAAGCAAAGTGGCTGCAGCACCGAAATTTTTGTAGTCTTCTTTGGCCTTTTTTAACGGCTCAATTGACTTTTCGGTTTCGCCAATACCGAGCAACTGATAGCCGAGCAGCAACTGCAGGTCACTGTCGTAGGGTCGGTTCTCAGTCTGTTCAGCCAGCCGGTCAATTTGTTCGTCCAGCGTGTTTTCATCGAGATACAGGCCTCTGGGATAATAAACGCCCGGCTTGTCAGGCGACGAGTTTTGAAGGGCCTGTCGAAGGGCCTCTGCGGCCTGAGTGTATCTGGCGTCTGCAAAAAGTGCCTGTGCATAGGAGAAGGGCAAAATCACATCGTCCGGTGCAAGCTCCATCGCTGCGGCGAATTTCCCAGCGGCCTCGGTGTAGAGGCCCTGTTCAAATGCCTTGATGCCTTCGTCAAATAATGCGTCGGCCGGCGTCTGAGTGTCCGGGTCTTGCTGCTGACGGCTGAGCTTCTCGCGGACGTCTGCGAAGGTGTTGGAGTCCACGGGACTGATGCCGGTGCCGTAATCGACGCCTGCTGCAGCTTGCTGGCCGTAATAGTTATATGTGTAATAGTTGTACGTGTCACCCTGGACCTGCTGTGCAACCGGATAGTAGCCGTACCACCAGAATGAATGGGCCGGATACCAGTAATAGCGAAGGCAGGTGTAATCCGGCCAGAAACCGCCTAAACTAACGAAAACATATCTGTGCTGATAGAACGGATATGCATAGTGGAAGCTGTAGTGATGTCCCCATCTGTAAAAAACCCGGAAACTATATCTTGGCCAGATGATTCGGTGACTTATACGGCGATGCAAGTCTCTGAAAACAAAGTCATGATGAAATTGCCTGTCCCTTCTTCTAGTGCGGTCTTCGTAAATGATTTTCCTTGTGGCTGCTGGTCTGAATCGTCTGAAGTCGTGGTTGCCTTTACCAATTTCATGGGTTCTTCGGTGACTTCTGACGAAGTTGGTGCGATGGATATTTACATTTCTGTTAGGTTTGGAAATGCCATCTGAGCGGTTTCTGTCGGTTCTTCCATTGCCTCTGCCGGATTGCTCTGCGTGACCTGGAACGTCTGTCTGCTCATGCGCTGGGGATGCCGGTTTTTCGCGCGGTATTGTGATTCGCTCAGCAGGTGTCGGCTTTTTGCGCGGTATTGCGATTCGCTCTGCAGGTGCCGGTTTTGCGCGGGGCACAGCGATTCGGTTGGCCCTGCCTGAGTTAGAGTTTGTCTGGGTATCACGCTGTGTTTGTCGTATTGGCTTTGAAATGGACTGTTGTGATTCGTTCCTTGTAACGATTCGGCCGGTCGATTCCTGTTGGGGTTTTTTACGGAAAAGCGGCTTAGATTCAGCTCTTAAGTTTAGCTGCCGGCCTATGCGTGTGCTAATCTCAGAGCCAATGTCCAGTCTGGGTTTTGAGATTATATTTATTTGTGGTTTTATTATCTGAGGCGCTGAGTCCGGTTTCAAAGGCGTAGGTCGGTTGAGTTCCAACCTGTCCGGCGCAGTTGTAATTCGCTGAGCGATGTTATTTTGTCCCCGTTCGCGGGAAGGCTGCGGGACGCCGGATTGACGAGGCGGAGAAGCTATCTGCACATTGGGCGAGGGTTTCGCACGAACCTGAAGATTTGGGATATCAGTTTTACGCAGGCCTGTCGATACTGTTTGTCTTTGTATTATATTAGGTTTTGTCAGTATCTGCGGACCCGTTGAAGGCCTCTGGCGGGACGAATTATCTCTGGTGCTTTCTCGGGCAGGGGTTTGCGACCGATTAGAAATTTTAGGTGCTTTTGTTTTTGCAGGCGCCTTGTTGGCTTGTTTACGTTGTGAAGTTTGTTTCTGTTGTTTGCTACTGTTCCGCTGGGGCTTTGCCAGGCCGGTCTGGACCAAAAAGGCAATAAGCAAAGCTGATGCGATAATCAGAACTTTGAACGTTTTGGATGATTCAAGAGTTAACATATCGCACCTCCTTTCATTTTCTTGTGAGTTTTTAACCAATCCTTTATGCCGTGAAACATTGTTTTCTTATGGTTCACTTATTCACTTTTAACTCTATTAGTATATACGCTCGGTGTAAAGTATTATTTTCATTTATGTAAGATATTTATTGCTTTTCCTGTAAAACGTCATATCATCTTATATAATAAAGACTTATGATTCATATTATTGTCGGGCGTTAGAAAATATTTACACCTTTGCTTGTTATATTTTGCAACAGAACGTATAATTTTGACGAAAACTTAGGCATTGAAGAGACAAAATTGCGAAGATTAAAGAACGTTCGACAGTAAAGGAAATGGCTAAAAAAATCAAAAATCCCTTAGCTAAGGCGTTGGGTCTTGTTCTGCAGCAGATGCGGGACAAGATGGGCGGGATTTCTTCGTCGCAGATTGCAACACAGCTTGGTCTGGCGGCCCCGCATTACAGAATGATTGAATCCGGCTCTGCCATAATGCAGCCATCAAAGGCGCTACGCATTGTTCAGACATTTGGAACGATAGAATTTATTCCATTATGTGAGGTGCTGGTTTCCATACAATTGCTGGACGCCAATCGGAAAACGGTCAGGGATATGCGCACGACTGCGAATTTACTTATGGAAGCGACGCCTTCTTTGAAAAAGGTTTTAAAAAAGCTCGATTCGCTGTGGAAGGTAGTAACGAAGGGTGATGCACGTGATTCTGCGGAGGCGATTATTAAAGGCGGACTTAGAGACGAAATCGCTAGGTTTTTGACAACGGAGCCGTTACCATTCAGCGCCGCTGAAATCGATAACTTTATGAGCCCGACTTACGAACATCCTTTGTCGGGTCGGCTGTATGGCAAGATAGGAAATATCCTTCAGGGAGTCGCACCGTTTTATCTCGACGCCGTTTTGCAGTTGCTCGATAATCTTAAAAATATCACGCCACGGGTTACCGCGGGCGAGCTGGCAAGATGGGAATCGCTTCATCAAAATAAAATCTCGCATTTAATAGGTATTGTTCGCAGGCCCGAGGTTGTTATTGACGTCGGTATATTCGATTACGGTTATCTCTGGGAAGAGGAATTTCAGAAGATAATTATAATTTATCGTGACGGCGACTCGAAAAGGGGAAATTTAGTCCAGAGGAAAGTGGCTGAAAATCTGAGAAATAAGTTTGAAGCTGAGCACCTGAAATATGAACGACAGTTGCATACGTTTGATAAGGTGCTTAATGAAAAGCTCGTAATTGAGCCGGGCTGTGACAAGGCGGACGATATTGACCAGATTTTGCTTTACAGAAATTTTCCAATGAACAATCTCTGGGCGTATATTATGCTCAATGGCTATGTCGTTGGTTTTATCGATAATGCAACCGTTGGCTCAACCGGGGCCAACCTTTACGGCACGAGTCTGGGTTACGATGAGACTTCCGAAAAGCTTTTCAAGATAAGGAAATTATGCAGTGACATCGGGCTTGCGATTTGAGGAAGCTTTGCCGGAAATAGCAATAGTGAAAATCCTGCCCCGGATTTCCACGTCGGAACTTTTTTCACGGAAAAAGTGCTATCTCGGCATAAGCATTGAGAATCCCCTGTTCGATGGAGATTCGCTGAAGGCGTTGTTAACGTGGGCCGGCGGAAATTTCGAGCAGTGCCTGGTAATAGTCGGTGATTACCTGTCTCGTTTTAACGAGCGCATTGTTGCCGGCTGCGACGATGAGCTTGCTGGCGAGCGTGCAATCAGAAGTGGTGATTTATTCATATCAAAGACAAAAGAGCTTTTCAGCAAACTCCCAGCAAAAAGAATCCGACTGACTCGCTGGAAAGAGCATTTACAGAGCGAAGAGTATGAAAGAGCCAAAAAAGTTTTAGATGAGATTTTTAAAACGGATGAGGAATTCAAGGCATCCGTGGAATATGACGCATTGTCTTTTGTCAGGAGACAGCAAAAGCATAATCAACATCTTGCGGTTGATGTGGAGGAGGCGATACGGCTTTCGTGCGAGTATATTCTGGAGGAGGTGGCCGTCTTCAGCGTGCTTTCCGAGAGCGGCTGGAATGTGGAATTGTACCCCGGCCTGGAGCTGCGTGTGCTGGCTGAGGTCGCCAAAGGCCGATACCCCCGTGTTCCCGCAGGATTGAAAGACAGAGTCAACGTTGAATTGAAGATAAGCCGAAAAGGCGTGCAAGTATGAGCTTCACGATTATAACCGCAATACTGCTGGCGCTGGTCGTTTATGTAGGCATTGGTTTTGTTGTGGGGCGCAGGACAAAGGGCGTCGCCGACCTGCTGCCACTGGCCAGCGGCAGGCAGGCCAGAATCAAAAGTTCGGCGGAATTCAGCACGAGCACCGTTGCAACCACCGTCTCACTGGCTACCGTAATAATGGCCTTTTTTGAGCTTTCACGGTATCTGGGCCTGTGGCTGTTGTGGACCGTGGTGACGACCGTTGCGGGATTGTTTTTGGTTCGACTTTTTGCCGGGCGAATATGGGAGCGTATGCTGGCGTACGACCATAGGCCGACGCTTCACGAGTTTTTGGGGAGGGAATTTAATTCGCCGGTGCTTTTGCGCGTGGGGGCGGTCTGCACCAGTCTCGGTTTTTTGGGTGCCTTTGCCGTTGAATTGATGGTCGGCTCAAAGTTCTTTGCCGGCCTGATTCCCGCAGTTCCGGCGTGGCTTGTAGTTGTCGTGCTGTGCGTGGCTTCTTTTCTTTATACGGCGGTAGGGGGGTTTCGAGCGGTAATTGTAACCGACAGGGTTCAGATGATTTCCATCTGGCTGTTGCTTTTGTGCCTGCCCGCGTTTTACATATATTATATTGTTACACACGGCGGCCTGGGCGAGGGCCTGAAGCGAATGCCGCCGGGGGTTCTGGATTTATCATATTCAAGGGAGGTGCTGTCTTTCCTGGTCGGTATTTTTGTAATCAATGTCCCCACGTTCATTTCGGATATGAGCGTCTGGCAGCGTATAGCCGGTTGCGAGAAGGGCCGGACGGTAACCGCAGGATTAGGCAGAAGCGCATTTAGTGCGGCGCTTACGTGGGGAATCCTGGCCTTGCTGGCGTGTTTTGTTTTTATGATAGTTACGCCTTCAGAGGGAGTTAATCCTCTTGTGGCTTTAGTTGGTGTAATCAGCTCATCGAGGGGGCTGTTTGCGTCGGCGATTTTGTTTGTCACCGTCATCGGCCTGTATGGTGCGATGCTGTCAACCGCTTCGACTCAGTTGATAGCCGTCTCACACACGTTATATGCGGATGTCTTTAGACGGCCCGGAAAGGGCCGTATTCAGGATGAATCCGTCTCCAGGACAGAGATGAATATATCCAGAGCCATTCTCTTATTGGCGGCCATAGTATCGACTATCCTGGTGCAGGCGCTTTCAGCCGTCGGCTTTTCAATAGCGGATTTGGTCTTTGCGATATATGGGGCGCAATTAGGCCTGTGTCCGCTTGTGCTTGCAGCCCTTGTCTGGGAGAGAAAGCGGCTCAGGAACCTGTCCGGCTGGGCGGCGGCGGCGGTTTCGGGGGGATTTATAGTGGGCTGGGCCGCAGCCGTTTGTGGAAGGTTGACGCATAATACAGATATGGTTTTTCTGGCTCCCGTTTTCAGCTTAACCGTGTCGCT
>CAZQWM010000057.1:0-13367 GCA_964597035.1 uncultured Pirellulales bacterium | reverse complement strand
AATGCCTGATTAATTTCATTTTCATCGATTAGTCCTTTTTGTACGGCCTGCACCAAGGCTTTGTAATCGCCGCCGCAACAAAGATTACATCCGGCTTTGACCGCGAGAGCGGCGGCTTCCTCCTGCGTATTGACATATTGATGAGCCTGCTTGTTCCAAATGTCACCAATCCCGCCGCAATCAGAGACAACATACCCCTTAAATCCCCATTGATTACGCAAAAGGTCCTCAAGCAGGAAAGTACTGGCACTGCAGGGAATACCATTAAGCTCATTGTAGGCGCTCATCACACCGGCGACTCTCCCTTCGCGCACCGCCCGTTCGAACTGTGGTAGGTACATTTCATATAAATCGCGCTCTGACGGTTGGGCGTTAAAGCTGTGGCGGTCCTGTTCCGGACCACTGTGTACCGCATAATGTTTCGCGCAAGCCATCGCCAGCATATATTTGGGGTCATCGCCCTGGATACCCTTGATAAATTCTGCGGCAATCTCGCCCGTCAGATATGGGTCTTCACCGTAGGTTTCCTGGCCGCGGCCCCAGCGCGGGTCGCGGAAAATATTGATATTCGGCGTCCAGTAGGTCAGACCGGTCCACCATTTGGAATTGCCGTTATTCTTCGAGGCATAATCGTTATACTTCGCGCGACCTTCGATGCCAATGACGGTTCCTTCCTGACGAAGCAAACCGGGATTCCACGTAGAGGCCATTCCGACCGGCTCCGGGAAAACCGTGGCGATACCGTTGTTTGCAACGCCATGCAACGCTTCATTCCAATAGTTATACGCGGGAAGATCAAGCCGTGAAATTGCGGGCGCTTCGTTCTGCAACTGGGCCACTTTCTCCGACAGTGACATACGGCGAATCAGGTCGTTTATACGCTGTTGTAACGGTTTGGCCGGGTCACGCCAAATCGCCGGCTCGCTGATATCCGGTATGCGGGTCGCATCGTCGGTAAAAGGCTCCGCAATTTCGGAAGCATTGAATTTGACAACCGATGCTCCGGAGGCATTTTTAATCTCGAACGTGTTGAACTTTGCGGTTTCCTTGACCGCTTTAAAAACAATTTTCACGGGGCCGCGGAGCTCGTCGCCGGTATGTTCAACTTCGCCGGTGATATAACATATTTTTCTCATCCCGCCGGCAACGGCATAAATGTCGAAGTCCTCGGCCAGCGTCACGTCACCGCAGGTAACATTGAATATCCTTTTACCTGGGGACTCCATAAAAAATTCTATTTCACCGATAATAATGGTGTATTTACCTACCGGCAAATTTGAAACGCTGACGGAAAATTCGTCCCCGTTAATTTCTTCATAAAAAGCGGATACATCGCCTGAATTGCCCTCGATTTTATCTGAAGCATTAGCCTTGAAGTGCGTAAAATTACCGCTTACACTCACCTGATAGCCGCAAGAACCGCAGATTTCGTCCGCCGCCAGGACATCCGAAGGCAATAACCACATATTTACATAAAAAATCATAAACAATACGACCGGAACAGTTGTAATACGTGCAGATAACAGGCAGTTACCCCGGACCGGCCGGCCCAATTGCATCTTTTGAGAAATCATTGAATGCCCTTTCTAACAGGTCTTATATTTAGGATTAATATGAATTTACTGTCGTCACCCCTGTATCATACATATAGGGCATCGCTTATTCAATTATTAATACCGGATTGACATGGACGGCTCCCCGAAAACTGCACCAGATAAAGTGAGAGTATAATCGACAAGTTTGGTATATTATTAACGCTGAATCCAGGAGATTGTACTCATAAAAAAACGTTAGTTACAGTGGGGCACAGGTTACGTTAAAACGCAGGCAGGTTAAGTGGAGGTGAGAAGCAAATGCTTACATTATGCAGGGCTCTTATTCCAAAGTCAAAGTTGTTGATGCTTGATGAACCATTGCTTGGGCTTTCACCAAACCTGGTGTTATCAGCTTTTAAAAAATACATGAAATCAGCAAAAATACCGGCATAGCAGAGTTGATAGTTGAACAGAGAGTACGTAAAGTATTGAAGATTTGTGGAAGAATATACGGTCTTAAGCTTGGCAATGTTGAATTTGCTGAAAATCCGGAAGAAATGATGCACGATGACCAACTAAAATGGGTATTTTTTATAAAGCCTGATTAAGAGTCTTATATCGGGAATCCGAATGTTGTATGAAAAATCACGTGAGCCATTTGCACCAAAATTTGCACCAGGCAGGCACGTTTGGCCCTCGGTATGCTCTCGGCTGCATCTCGGCCAGCTTCATAAGTTATTTGTTGACAGTTGTTAATCATTTTGGCATAAAGAGTTACGTAACACCTGTTCGGTTTTCTAATCCGTAGGTCACAGGTTCGAATCCTGTCGGGCGTGTTTTTACACTCCGGGATTTACCTGGTATTTGTGTCAGGGAGCTTTCTATATTCAATTGATGAGCGCCCATTGCCATGTGCTCCGCACGGTCCATCGCGACGTCCGGCGCGACCTCTTGGTAGTATCTCGAGCCCAGCAGGAAGGTGCCAGGCATAATAATTCCCGGCATTGCGTCATCTTCACCCGCTCGCCACGAACCTTCATGACTTACTATCTCGCCGTCCTCGTAGATATCGACGTCTTCTCCGAAGTAGTAAACGTCATTGGTCTTCCTGCATATCGCAAAAAAGTTTCTCGAAACCTCCACCAGCTCGTCATCTATCCATTCGCGCTCTTCGACCACTCGGGTTTTTATCCTGCCGATGCCCTCAAGATATATCTTCTCTGTATCTCGCAGGACAGTAATCTCCAAATGAATTTCTTCGTCGTCCTCCTCGCCCTCAAGAACCAGTTGGTAACCCGGTATGAGAATGAAATAGGGATTTGCCCCTATAGTCTTGAACCTGCAGGACGTCAGGTCGAACTCCGTAGTGAACTCGTCCTCTTCCGGCTCAACGGCAATTCCATACTGTTGGGTGAACAAGACAAGACCGGCCACCATCAGCAGAACACACAGTCCTAATCTGCATCGTTTGTCCAATACCGTGCACATCATCAACCTCCTAAATAGAAACTGAAATTATTGTTTTCGTCTTTTCTTTCAAAGGCGCCTCACGAAATACACCTTCAAACACTCAATCATCGTCTTGACCATTGTTTTCTTCGTCCTCGCCCTTATCGTTACCTTCGACCTTCCGTTCCAGCAGCGTCCCGTCGGCGGCTACCTTGATTTCAGTTTCTTTGCCATCAATAATCAGTTCCGCCTCGTAACTCTTTTGCGGTTCGTCCAGTTTCTTCAATGTTACAACCCAGTAGGTTACTTCTTCCTTGACCTCTTTTATCTGGGCACCTCCCGCTGCTTTAATGATTGTCCCATTCACGGCATCTGGCAGAGCATTTATCGCCACTTCTGCCTCAATCTCCATAATCGTTCCATCGGACGCTATCGTCAATTCCACCTCCTGTCCATCGTGCAACAGTTCAACTTCATAGACCTTCAGCCCTTCTTCTACTTTTGCCTCTTTAATCACTGCCTCGGCGTAAAGCGAATTTATGGCCCCTTTCACCTCATCCGGAAGGCAGATATCCTTTGTCTTGTGCCTGGAGCCGTATGTCACAGCACACAAAATCACCCCCGCAAAAACCACAAAACCAGCCGGTCTCCAGGATTTCCTTTTCATTTTTCAGTCTCCTAAGTTAGAAAGTTCCATCGGTATTTACGGCCTGTCGCCATAAACAGACCACAATATGCTAATGTATATCATTCTCGCCCGGCAAGCTTACTTCCCGGGGAATGAGAAAATGATGAGAAAAACACTTTTTTTTAACTTTTCGTTCCTTGGACAATTCCCATTTTCAAACCAACGTCTACTACGGCTTTTCTTCGCCCTCGACGGGAAAACAGTAAATTTAATTAGCTGAGAAAATCCCTATGCAGCTATGCTCATGTTTAGCGAGAAGTTCTTGAATAAACGGATGAGGTCCTTAGATGTTTCAGGCCAGCAGGGCTGCAACTGTCTTGCCAAAAGACCGGCCGGGCGCCGCTTGTGACAAAAAGATTCACCGCTGAGAACACCCCTGTAGGGACGGGCGAGACGGCAAAGGTTAACTTAAACGGCTGTAAAGACGGTTCTTAACACTGCGCCGGCCGTCACCATCAAACCCTTGTTTGAAAACATAATTTTGGTAAACTGGGACATTTAAAAGGCAAACCTTAATCAGAAACCGGCCTTGAAAGGCCGGATTAAGGCGTTGGGTTCCATTTGTGGCTGAGAGGATTCGTCTTATGAAAAAAGTCAATATCACTTTATTAAGAGGTGTTTGTCAGATGCCCGCATACGTCGCATACGAAAAGGGATTTTTCAGGGAAGAGGGCCTGGAGGTGAGTTTGAATATCGCGCCTACCGCCTGGATGGTTCCGGATAAGCTTACAAATGGTGAGATTCATTTTGCGGTCATTCCCTGGACACGGGTGGCTGCTGCAGACAGCACCGGTGCGCCCCTTGTATTGCTTTGTGGTTCAGGATTCGAAGAGGCCGCTATCGTGATAAGAAAAGACATAAAGCCCTCGGAGGTTAAAAGCGTTGCCATTCCTATGCAGGGCGGGATGAAAGACCTGACGGCAATGGGGCTGATTGAACAACTGGGATGGAACGATGCCAGAATTATAAGGCAGCCCTCGGGCGATGGGGCGATTATATCTTTTTTCGGCGAGGGAGCGGATGCAGCGTCAATGATTGAGCCATACGCAACAATGCTCGAGATGATGGGCGTCGGCAAAATCATAAAGCGAACGGGTGATATATGGAAAGGTGCCCCGGGATGTTCCCTGGCTACGACGGTTTCGCTGAAAGAAACTGAAGACCTGTTAATGCAGAAAATGGTTATCGCGTTTGTGCGCGGAACTTTGTTTGTTAAAACGAATCCTGACGAATCATCCGATATTGCCTCCGGCTACATTGGTATCAATCCCCGGTTTATCCGGCAGGCACTTAATGTCAATTGGCCTGATGCGAACGCTATTCGGAACAGCAAGGCGATGGACGACGTGCTGTCGCTTATGATTAAGCTGGGTTACATAGATAAAATGCCCTCGGGCTACTCGGACCTCAAGTTTCTCGACAAGGCCGCGTCCGTTCTCGGATGCTGATGTATGCGAATACGTGACATAAAACTACTGGCCCAAACCACGTGGGCCTTGCGGGCGTACCTTAAAAAGCCAATGACCGTCAGCCGGGCAATGGATGACATAAAAAAACGTATGGACGGTCGTGAGGACAATTTCCTGGCACTGGCGCAAAAAGCCTTCTACGATAATCAGGCCAGTCCATATCGCAAGCTACTGTTGTGGGCCGGGTGCGACTATGCGGACCTTCGCGACAGTGTTAAACGTCGGGGACTGGAAAAAACACTCCAAAAGCTGAAGGACGAGGGAGTTTATATAACGCTGGAGGAATTCAAATCGAAGGTTCCCATTTCCCGCAACGGATTGACCGTCGATACATGCGAATCTGATTTCGATAATCCACTTGTGGAAGGGACGGGTTTTCAGTACACAACAAGCGGCAGCCGCTCTAAGGGCACTGATGTCCGGTATAACTGGGATTTTATATCAGAAGAAGCCGCTAACGAGTTAATACTTTATGAAATTCACGGCCTTTCTCATTCGCCTCTGGCATTCTGGCTGCCTGTCCTGCCGTGCGTGTCCGGCATTCACAATTTTCTGATGAATATCAGGTTTCGCAGGCCGCCTGACAGGTGGTTTTCGCAGCTTGGGACCGATGGTGTGTGGGTTTCACGCAAGCATCGTCGAAGTATGAACAATATATTGCTGTCTTGCAGGATTTTGGGGCTGTCGGTGCCGCGCCCTGAGTTTATTGATATTGACAGTGCGGTCAAAGTTGCCCGGTGGATGGAAGCGACCCAAAAAAACAAAGGCAGTTGTGTTGTGAGGACCTATGTCAGTTCTGCTGTTCGTATTGTTAAGGCGGCGCTGGATAATGGCATCGATATAAGCGGTGGCGTGATATTCACCGGTGCAGAGCCGCTTACGCCGAATAGGGCGGAATTTATCAGTTCAGCCGGTGTAAAAGCCCTGCCGCGTTATGTCGCTACCGAAACCGGTTTGATAGCTGCTTCCTGCGGAAAAGGCGATTATCCGGATGGTATGCATATTTACTTGGACCGGCTTGCGATTATTCAAAGGACCCGTGAAACGATTGTCGGCGGTCATAAAGTTGACGCTTTTCTGCTTACGTCTTTGTTGAGGAACGCCGGCAAAATTCTGTTGAACACCGATATAGGAGATTTCGGCGGCCTGACGGTCAGGCCCTGCGACTGCCTGTTCGGCCAATTGGGTATGGACGTTCATGTCAGCGGGGTCCGAAGCTACGACAAGCTGACCTGTGAAGGTATGTCGCTTCTTGGCTCGCAGCTGTATGATACGGTAGGCGAAGTAATTGAAGATGCCGGCGGCAGTCCAGATGATTATCAGTTCTGGGAAACGCATGACGATTCCGGATTGGCCAAATTGGTCGTGGCTGTCAATCCCAAGCTTCGCGGGCTAAATGGTGAGAAATTTACACTCGCAATTCTGGATAAGCTTCGCGGCAAAAACCTGCACATAACCTCGCAGCTCTGGGAGCAGGCAAAAGTTTTACAGCTCGTCAGGGCATATCCTGAGATGACAAAAGGATTCAAGCTGTTGCAGATAACTCAGCAACCCCAAAGCCACGCTTAACGACGATTTTATGTCAGAACAGCATTTTAAGCCGACGGATTACTTTGACCCGGCCCAGTGGAGCGGCGTTTACGACCCTGATAAAAAAGACGACGGCGCTTTTATTTTCACTCACGGCGCCGACCTTGTTTTCGACATCAGCGCAGCTCTGGCTCGCACAGGCGGGCGTTGGCTCGACGTAGGATGCGGCACGGGCCATTTGGCCGCGAAGTTAAGCGAAGCGGGACTGTCCGTAGTAGCTGTTGACCATGACCCCCGGATGATAGACCTTGCGAAAAAACGCTTCTCGAACAAACCTCAGCCCGACAACCTGAAATTTACCCCAGCAAATGCCTATGACCTGCCTTTTGCTGATGACACGTTCGATGGCGTTGTGGCGGCTTCGTTGGCGGGATGCCTCTCGTCGCCGGATAAGTTTTTCCGGGAGGTCCATCGCGTCTTACACAAAGGCGGCTTTGCGGTTATTACGTTTACTAATCGTTCGAGTTTGCTGCTGAAAATAAACTGGTATATTCGTAAAAAAGCGTTCAAAGCCGGGAAATTAACTGCCGACGCATTTTCATACCGGCTTTACCGCTGTGCCCGTGTCGTGGAGGATTTGCAAAAGACCGGCTTGCGTATGGTTAAAGTCAGGTATTATAATTTTTTCCTGAATCCCGGAAGCCGGTTAATTCCGTCGAAGACCTTTGCTTTATATTTGGAAAACCTGGGTAAATATAAAATCGGGCGACGACTGGGAAGGAATTTTGTTATCGTGGCTCAAAAAATGTAAGGGCTGATATGCGGGCAGAGCAGGTTTACCAAAAAATAAGACGGCAAAAAATAATCGCCATTGCAAGAGGGGTCGATGAATCCCGGATACTCAATGTGGCCGAGGCAGTTTTTGCAGCAGGTATAAAAATCTTCGAGGTAACCTGCAATACAGAAGGCGCTTTCGGGATGCTCAAAGAGTTGTGCAAGAAGTTGGGCGATAAAATGCTCATCGGCGCGGGAACGGTGATTACGGCGGAGTTGTGCGAAAAGGCGCTCGGAGCCGGCGCTAAATATATAATTGCACCGGATGTCAATCCCAACGTTATTGATTATTGCGTCAGCCGGGATATTGCCGTCTTGCCCGGCGCTGCCACCGCCACCGAAATCCTCACCGCCAAACGCCACAGCGCGAGTATGGTCAAAATATTTCCCGCTGCCGCAATCGGCGCCGATTACATCAAGCAGCTTCGAGGCCCGATTGACGATGTTGACTTTGTCGCGGTAGGGGGCGTAAGTCCGGACAATATCAAAGATTTTTTCGATGCCGGCTGTATCGCTGTCGCCGTCGGCGGCTCGGTTATACGCAAGGAATTCATTGACGCATCGAACTGGCCCGCCATTACCGAACTCGCCCGACAATACGTTAAGAGCTTACCGCTGTGAACGCGAAGCTTGCAGAGAATTATTAAATATTAACTCAGCGGCCTCAGTCCGCCTTTGGCGAGACCTCGCCTTTTGGCGGGCGAGCTCCGTTCGCAATTACATTCCTTATGTTAGACGTTCTTGGTGCCTTTGTGGCTATTTTTATCCCCTCCGGAAAGTTTAACCGAGCAAATTCGCCGTGGTATTTTTTCGCCGCCTTGTCGTATGCCTTCGCAGCGTCGATTTCGTTTTCAAAGCGCCCAAGCCATACACTTCTCCCATTATGCCTGATAGTAGCAGCCCACAGGGTCCTTTTCTTGTCAAAATGGACCCCTATAAATCGCGATGAGGTCTTTAATTTGGTTTTTGCCTTGTTGCACAAGTTCTGAGATTGTGTCCCTGTACGAAGGTTTTCTCTGCGATTATCGATGCCGTTGTTATTTCTATGGTCAACAACCAGACCCTTGGGTTGCCCCATTATTTCTCTGTGCAGAGAAACGATTCTTTTAGGGTTACCAACAAATCGAACAGCATAGATATCCGGCCCATTTTCCTGTGGGCACCAGTTAAAGTTGTTGAACCGGTAGAAATCCTGCTCATCAACAATAGTAAATTTCCCCTCGCCTAAGGGAATTCTTCGGAACGAATATCCGTATTTGTGCTTTCGATAGACCATCACAGGCCACGCGAATATCCTGTCTAACCAGACTGGTATCGGTATTGTTAAATTAACCTTCATAATTTTCTCTCCCTTGCCTGCCCCGGTAAGTCGTATGCCGGGGTCTAATCAATCTGGAATTTTTATTTCTACCCTCGCCATAATTCTCTCCTCTCGTAGCGCAGCGAAGACCCCAGAATGTTTTTATCTGGGGTCCAGTTCCTTATCCGCCCCCTTGCCTGCCCCGGTAAGTCGTATGCCGGGGCTCCACTGTTCTCCTATCTACTTTCTCGCGAAGCCCATTTGGCTTCGCGCGTCCCTCTATAAATAGGCGCGAACTTGCGCGCTTTTGTCGAAAAATCGTGTTTTGGGAACCCCTCGAAATGCACTTAAGTGCTTGTGAGATAAGGAGTAAAAAATTTTTAAAAAAGTCGGCTTCTAAGGGTTTTCGACTTGCGCGCTTTTGCTGAACAAACGTTTAATACAAATGTTTAATACAAACGTTTAACTCGCTTGTTTAATCTTGCCTAAATTAACGCCATTCCTTATTTGCCCACCTGTCCTCGACTGCTGCTAACTTGTTACTCTGTCGGGGATCCAAAATGTTTAGCCCCCAAACCTTTTTTGGGTTTGGGGGTTCTTTTTCTCGTTTGCTTTATTTAATATTATGACATAATGAGAAAAAACGACTGCTATTACAAGTTTTTGACAAGTTCTCTCGTTTCTCCGATTAAAAGGATATAGTTTGACAAAAGCTTCAGAAAAATTCGAACGGCAGATAGAAAGAATCCATAAACTAATAGAACAACCTGGTTCTGAGATCACTTGGAACGACCGCCTTCCCGATCCAGATAACCCAAGCCAGCATCGACAAATAGATATATCAATTCGCCGCGATAATAAGTTGACTTTGGTCGAATGTAGATTGCATAAAGAAAAACAGGATGTGAAATGGATAGAAGAATTAATAGGTCGTAGATTGAGTTTGCATGCCGATGCTGTGATTGCTGTATCTGCTTCCGGTTTTACAGAAGGGGCTATTTCGAAAGCAAAAACATTTGGGATTATTCTCAGAGATATCTTATCGCTAACCGAAGAAGAAATCTCGAAATGGGGATGCAGGTCAAGGGTGACGTTGATATATTATGAATTTACGAATATAGAATTAGCCTTTGTTTTTGAACACGAAAATATTGGGCAAATTACAACAAATGATATTGAGCACTTTCTAAGAAATCGTTCGCACAACAATATGATGAGGATTATGACCTCCGTTGCTAATATCATCGATAAAAATAAACATCATAGAGACATGGGGGACATCAGAACACGATTCAGTATCGAAAATCTAACAGTAAGAGAAAAAAAGGTAATAGAAATATGTTTTGTAGCTCATTTTCGAACAGTTAAACAAGAAATATTCACCCCTTCAGTAGTAGTATATGATGCTCCAAATGTAGATGCTTTAAAAAGAAACGTTTTTATAGAAGTAATGGAACTGGGTGATTTCGAAATCACCCATTCAATAAATAAGGCTTATGCTGCAATAGATTTAACGCAGATGAAAACGCCTCCAAATTGCATCTTTCGAGAAGTACTTTTAAAATTTTCAAAGCCTTTACTAATGGATCGAATAGGTTTATTGGGCCCTCCTAATATTGAGACAGATTTTTCTAACGTTAGGGTAAGGATTGGATTTGCAATACCGCGATCCGCCTTTAAGTTTCCACTAATCTAAATTTATCCGCCTTTTGCCCGCCAAAGGCGGGACACTTCCCTGTCCTGCCTGCCCTCCTGTCCTCGAAAGGTTTTATCGGGGATGCATGCCTTAGGCAGGGGAGCGGCCTGTGGTGAGCTAAGTCGAACCAGTCGAAGGAATCCGTGATTAAAAGAAGTGGATCACCGTCTCACGCTGCGCAAGAAATTTAGCCCCGCCGTTCATTTTGAATTTTGCAATATGGTTTTGCATTTTGCTATTTAACCTTTGCATTAAGTTACGAGATTTTACCCGCCGCAGCTTGCTCGCCTCTGGCGAGGCGGGACGCTTCCCTGTCCTGCCTGCCGAACACTATACTTAGTACCCGGTACTCTGCACGCTAGCCCCTGTCCGCTATACGCATCTGTTCCCATAACCTGAAATCCGCCATTCGAAAACCTTGATTCTTGAAGCAGTCCATAAGTATATACGCATATACTTATATACTACCGGGTATCTTCAATCGCTTGTCCGCCATCGGCAGATGGATATTTTTACAATAAAATTTTAATTTGCTTGAACTATAATGCCGAAAGCAATATAATATAATTATGGGAAAGATAACATTTTCCTGGGACGACCGAAAGGCGGCACAGAACCTTAAAAAGCATGGGGTCTCCTTCGAGGACGCCTCAACCGTCTTCTTCGATGATAACGCCAAAGAGTATTTTGACCCCGACCATTCGTCCAACGAAGACAGGTTCCTGATGCTGGGGTTTGACTGCCGATTGCGTCTGCTGGTTGTTTCATATTGCGTTGACAGGCAAAAAAGACAAATCAGGATTATTTCCGCAAGGAAGGCGACGACAAAAGAACGAAACTCTTTTACCAAAGGCGAATTATGAGAAAAGAATACGATTTTTCAAAAATGAAGGGCAGGCGGAATCCGTACGCGAAGGTCCTCAAGAAGCAGGTTACGCTGCGTCTTGGAGTCGATGTAATTGAGTATTTCAAGCAAATGGCACAGGAAACCGGAATTCCTTATCAAAACCTGGTAAACCTTTACCTGCGCCAGTGTGCTCACTCACACAAAAAGCTGAACATTGCATAATCAAACCGCCTTTGGCTGGCAAGCTCCGTCCAACAGAACAGCAATTTGGCCCTGAGCCCGTCGAAGGGTTAAAAATCTGTCTAATCTGTGTTACCTGTCCTTCGTGGTGAAAAAATTCGCAATCTACAATCCGAAATCATAAATCATAAATGAGTTATCTCTGCGTGCTCTGCGGTCTCCGCGGTGAAAAACAGTGTAGGTCTGTGTTTCTAAAATCTTTTCACCAGTGCAATTCCCGTTGAGGGCCGCCTGCCAATATCGAACATCGGCTCAACCTTAAAGCCGGCAATTTCGAGTTGTTTATGTTTTGCTGCGACGCTATGGCCGACAACGTAGCCGAGCGTCCCGCCGAAAACAACGTCCGAGGCCCAGTGGTCGCCGGAATCCATCATTCGCCAGCCGACAAAGCACGCGCCTATATAGGCGGGTATTCCGATTTCAGGACCATAGAATTCGTCGAGGACGGAGGCCATACAGAATGAGCTTGCCGTATGGGCGCTCGGCCAGGTCAGGTCCTTGCCGTTCGGCGTGTCGTTGTTTCTTATTGCCTTTAGCGCGAATATGGTGGAGTCGGTGATAGCCAGTGCGCTGAGCGTTGTCCAGGCGCGTTCGCGGTTCAATTCGTCATTGTCTGCCTCGCTGAAAAGATACCACAGGCCGGTGGCTCCGAGGTGGCTCCACGGACTGCCCGCGTAGTCAAAAATCTTGTCGGCGGTGTCGTTGAATGCGCGGTGCCGGCCGAAGTTTTCGTTTAGGTTCTTGTCGGCGTCGCTATTGTGCATAGCGATACTCGCACCGCCTGCCAGCAGTAACAACGTCATATTGCCGGTATTGGAAAATGCCTCATTGGCGTCCGAGAGCACCCTGACAGGAAGCTCGTTTATTAGTCTCGACGCGAACGAGCAAGGGTCATTTTGCTGTGCCTGCGTCAGACCCTGCAAGGCAACTGCAATAAGCAATACAGTTCTATAGCTCATATTTCCGTAAGTCATGTCATTCCCATTCAATCGTCGCGGGCGGTTTGCTGGATATGTCGTACACCACACGATTAACTCCGCGGACCTCGTTTATGATTCTGCTGGATATTGTCGCCAGCACTTCATACGGGATGTGCGAGAAGTCGGCGGTCATAAAATCGGGCGTTTCGACCGCGCGGAGCGCGATGACATTTTCGAAGGTCCTGTCGTCGCCCATCACGCCGACCGTCTGTATGGGTAAGAGCACGGCTAAGGCCTGCGAGATTTTGCGATAAAGGCCGGCGGCCTTTATTTCGGCGATGAGGATTTCGTCCGCCGCCCGCAGCACTTCCAGCCGGTTCGGCGTAACCTCGCCGATTATCCTGACGGCCAGTCCCGGCCCGGGGAACGGGTGCCGCCAGACGACTTGCTCGGGCAGGCCGAGGTATTCGCCGACGACGCGCACTTCGTCTTTGAAGAGGTTTTTCAGCGGCTCGACCAGCTCGAAGCCAAGCTCTTTGGGGAGTCCTCCGACGTTGTGGTGCAGCTTTATGTTCGCGGCGGTGTTGCCGTCCTTTGAGCCGGATTCGATGACGTCGGGGTAGAGTGTGCCCTGGGCGAGGAATTTGGCGTTTGGGATTTTGGCGGCCTCGGATTCGAAGGCCTTGATGAATTCTGCACCGATGATTTTACGCTTTTGCTGGGGGTCTGTGACGCCGGCGAGCTTTTCCAAAAACTGCTTCGACCAGTCCACTACCCGCAAGTCGAGATGAAAGTGGTCGCGGAAAGTGGATATCACTTCATCACGTTCGCCTTTTCGCAGCAGGCCGTTATCGACGAA
>CAZQWM010000056.1:0-14180 GCA_964597035.1 uncultured Pirellulales bacterium | reverse complement strand
GTAGAACCTTGGCTTGGTTGGTGTATACGCCACTCTTTTGCGGGGGACATACAGGAGGTGATTATGGTCAAGTGCCGCTGCCCGCGGTGTATACGCCACTCTTTTGCGGGGGACATACAGGTCTAAAGGAAAAGGGCTACATCAATTTCGTGGTGTATACGCCACTCTTTTGCGGGGGACATACAGGTTGCTGAAGATGCGAAGTTGACAATTCAGGGTGTATACGCCACTCTTTTGCGGGGGACATACAGGTATATGGCGTCTCTGACTCTCACGGCTTCCGGTGTATACGCCACTCTTTTGCGGGGGACATACAGGGATACCGAACAACAATCGACCTTTTGTATTGGTGTATACGCCACTCTTTTGCGGGGGACATACAGGGCATCCGCAGCACTTAATCTTCTGGAGGCCGGTGTATACACCACTCTTTTGCGGGGGACATACAGGGTGCTTAGCCCCGCTCCTATTTAGGGCGTGGTGTATACGCCGCTCTTTTGCGGGGACGGCTATTTTTTATGGACTCCAAAAACTTCGACCATACCGGTTCTCGCTCTTTTTTTATATGCAAGAAAATCCAGTTTTTACGTTAAAAACGAGTTTTCCGACGCTTATACGCGCACACGCGCGTTTTTAACTGGCGACATTCATCTTGTTATTGCATTGCTAACAATAGTTAAAGATATTCCCTACGCTGCCCTACAGACAGCCGGGTCAGCTATATAATATACCCACGGCCTTTTACCCGCCTCTTTCCCCCCTACCCCCCGACCTAACCAAAAGAATTCTTTTTAGTTCAGAGCCAAGTAGATAAGCTCTCAATTAAGGAAATGTTCTGTCATCGCCACTGTTATGGGGGGCCGCAGGGGTCCAGGTAGGCCTAACTTTATTCCTAAATCTTGTCAAAACTCAACAAAAGCTCGTTTTTCAGCTAAAAACGATAGGTGTTTTATGTGTCTTTCCGCTACTTTGATTCACTTTTGGGCTGTTTTCCCCCTTGTTTTATGTCTTTTTCGCTGACTTTTGCGCTTAAAAAGCATAGCCGAATCAAGCGAATCTATGTAAACCACCTGTGCTAAGCTTTTTAACTGGCGACACTCAGGTTTTGTTTTGCAAATGTTAACTTATGTTAACCTCTCAGCGTTTCGAATCTCAACTTTTTTCAATAGGTTCAATGTCAAGTTTTATCAGGTTTTCGCCCTTTTCAAGTGGCGACATCCGGATATATAAAATGTTTGCCATTTTTTTATTTTTTATAACTCACTGATATAACGACACTTATAGAACATGAATTTTTGCGAACTTAGAGGATAACAAGCCCTCAGGTTGTAGTACAGTTGTATGCAATAAACGCTACAATGGCGGGCCCTAATCCTTGACCTGTGCCACTTTCGCTGACCTCAGACACATAATTGTCTTCCAACTCAGTACGATTAAGATCGGCATTCCTAAATACTTAGCGTTGGATGAATTTTTTATAGTACGGGGAGAATTGATTGCCTATATCAAGGCGCATCCGAACAAACCAATTTAAAGACGTAACACACTACTTGATTAGAAGGATTATTGTATGCGCTCCAGTTTCTTCCATTCACGTGCAAGTTTCAAAAAGCCAAGGGCGTTCTCCGGCGTCAGCCACCCATCGAACGGCTTGCCGCCGAGCAACCTGGCAACTTCCTCAGGGCGGTTCTTGTCCGCCCATGCGGAAAACGCTTGGTCGGCCTTGTCCAATCCCGCAGCAGACTCAGACTGCGCAGACTTGGTCGCTCTGACTTCCTGAATAAAACCATTTTTAAATACTATCTTGGTACGCTCGTAAACCTTCTCCACCCCGAGGGCCCGCCACATGTCATTCTTCTCCTCAACCTTGCAGACGACAGTGTTGCCCACAATCGAGATGTCGCTGAAAGCGAGGCTGTTGTTAAGAAGGACATCCACCATGAAGATTTTGCGCAGCTCATCCTTGCCCTGCACCGTTTTACGGCCTTGCATCTCGAACCGCGCATCGTCGGCGTAGAAGGAGAGTTCCTTGTCTAACTGATGAAGGTTGTGCGCCCTATCCATGGCCCGGACCTGGCTGGTCAGCGAGACAATCCAGACGCCTCCATCCGGTGGGAAATAACAGATTGCCACATAGAACTGTTCATGCCGCCCAAGAAAGACAGATGGCACGTCCTTCGGCTGATTCGTGAGCTGCTTTACTTTCAAATATCGAAACGGCTGACTGTGTGCTGGTGGGCTGGAATCACCGGTTGTCATGTTATAGGACCTGTTGAAAGTACCTGAAACAAATTGATGTTATGACTTTTTGGTCTGTGTCGTGAGGGCTGGCGGGTAGATTAGCGGTCTTTATGCTAGTATTGGGCTAATAACAGCGATTTTCGACGACAAGGCATACCACAATCCCGGATTCGTCCGTCGAGAGCAGGTATAAAGGCAGGCGGTTGGGCTAAACAAGGTCGATTTGGCCGCCGAAGTATTCCATATCGGGTATATCTTTAATGTTGATTTTGTCAACGTATGGGGGTTTTAAAAAGTCGGACCTGTTGAGCTGAGTTACTACGCGGGAGTCAACAGGTGATTTGGCGGTTTCTCGGAATGTCTGTCTTTCAGGAGGGCAATGATTAGTTGGATAATCTAACAGCAGGAGATGCGATTATGCCTATAATAAAGATACTTATTGTCGATGACAATGCGGATTTAGTGCGAATTATGGGCGCCCACTTGGAGGGGCACGGATACAGCGTCATTTCGGCCTCGGATGTGGCCGAAGCCCTCAAGGCGGTTCAAACGAAGAAGCCTGACCTGATAATTCTGGACGTCGCTATGCCCGGAGGGGACGGGCTGAACGTTTTGAGGCGGCTGAATGCCGCGAATCCCAAAAATATGATACCTGTTATCGTGGTAACGGGTATGGAGACAAGGGCCAAAGCAGAGGCGTTTGCCACCGGTGCGGTGGAATTCTACCTCAAGCCGGTGAATATGGACACTTTGCTGGAGTGCATCCGTGAAGAGCTTGGTCGGCCGGTAGAAGCAAGTTGTTGCTGGTAATTGCCTGTCCGTGCAAGCCGGGGCGCCGGCGGGCACATCAGAAGAGTTGCTCGCCGGACTGCTGACCGACGAGTTTAATACTCTCAGGGCGTTGAGGAATTGTTATGTGGAATCGGAAACGAAAAAGCAAGGAGAACCTTGCGAAAGTGCTGGTCGTCGAAGATGAACCGGACATGATCATGGTCATCACACACTTCCTCCGGCACGCGGGCTACGAGGTTCTAACCGCCGCAAATGGAGAAGAAGGGCTTGAGAAGACAACGAGCGAGAAACCCGACCTCATCCTATGCGATACACAGATGCCGGTTATGAACGGCTGGGAAATGCTCGAAGAACTGAGGAAACAGCCAAAGGCAAGACATATCCCGGTAATAATAGTAACTGGGCACTACGAAAAATTTGATATAGCTGACGCTGCCGTTTATGACATTGCAGATTACGTAGCGAAGCCGTTCGACCCATCTCTTTTGCTTGAAAAGATTAGCGATATCTTCGCTTCAAACCGTAAGCAAAAAACCAAAGCAGAGGATGTCTAATTGACTGAAAACCGGGTTAAGGAGCTATTCGATGAAGGATTCACAACAAAATGCAAGGCCGAAGATACTTCTTGTAGATGATGAGGCCGAGTTTTGCGCCATAACAGCACTTGGGTTAAAGAAACTTGGGTATGACGTTGTTACTGCTTTGAGCGCCTGCGACGCTTTAAACATAGTGCGAACGAACAGACCAGACCTGGTTTTGATGGACATCGCGCTCGAGGAACAGTTCGATGGCATCCAAGCTGCTGAGCAGATACGCTCGGACTTCGATACTGCTGTCATTTACCTGACTGGCCACACAGATAATTTCATCGTGAGGCATGCCAAAACCACAGAGCCATTTGGTTATATCGTAAAGCCCGTGGAATTGGGGGAACTAAAGGCCGCCATTGAGGTGGCGCTTTACAAGGCTCGAACTGAAAGCGAGCTGAAAAACCTGAACAGGAGGTTAGAAGAGGCCAACCAAAAGTTGCACGATTTCGCACACGTCGTTTCGCACGACTTGAAGAGTCCGTTACGTGGAATCAGACGCCTCACGGAGTGGATATCCAGGGATTGTGCCAACAGACTCACGCCGGATGAGAGGAAGCACGTCCAGCAGATTGCAGAGAGAGTGGACCGAATGTATTACTTTATAGACAAGATACTCGAATATTCGAGTGTCGAAGACAAAGACGAAGATAAGAGCCTGGTCGATTTAGGCGAACTGGTCAATAGTGTCACAGAAATGATCAACTCTCCAGAGAACGTTACGATTACTATTGAAAATCAGTTGCCTGTTTATGAATGCAACGAAACTCGCATGGCTCAGGTATTCCAGAATCTTTTGGGCAATGCCGTCAAATACATAGACAAATCCCATGGCAGAATAAGAGTAGGTTGCGTCGAAGAAGAGTTCTTCTGGAAGTTTAGTGTGAAGGATAACGGCCCGGGGATTGAAAAGAAGCACTTTGACAAGGTCTTTGAGTTGTTTAAGACATTAGTGCCACCCGATAAAGGCGTGGGGACGGGAATTGGTCTTGCGACGGTGAAGAGGATTGTCGAAATGTATGGCGGCAGCGTCTGGCTCGAGTCGGAACTGGGCAGGGGCAGCACGTTCTACTTCACCTTGCCTAAGCGTGAGGAAACGAGTGAAAACGAAAAAAGCGAAGCTACGGCTACTGTGAAAAAACAAGCATCTATCGGCCTTTAAGGGAACATAGAAACGATTCGGTAAACTGAAGTATGTTTGAAATAAGGGGTATAAGTTAGGGGGTATAAGTATGGATCCAAAAAGAGTACTTGTTGTGGACGACGATAGGGACTTTGTGCACATAACCAGCGTATATCTCAAAGCATACGGTTATGGCGTGGTAGCAGCGTCGGACGCCGTCGAGGCCATTACGGTTGCTAAGACCACGCACCCTGACATTATTCTCCTCGATATCGGTCTGCCCAAGGGAGACGGTCTTACCGTGTTGAATCGACTCGCAAGTTCAGACCGTACCACCCTTATACCGGTCATCATAGTTACCGGCAAAGACCCATCGCTAAAAAAGTCCTGCCTCGCAGCCGGAGCCATGGAGTTCTTCGTAAAACCTTTCAATCCTGATGTCCTTCTGGCCTATATTAATGGAGTGTTTCACCAGACAGTCTGGCCAGACAAAAAAAGCGAAGCTACGGTTACTGCGAGAAAATAAGCATCTATCGCCCTTTAAGGGAACTGCGATATGAAAGCAGCAACAGACAAAAGAACAGAGACCTCACTGGACAAGCGTTTACTGAAGGTCTTGCTGGTCGAAGATGAAGCAACAGACAGGATATCCGTGGAGCGGATTTTAAGGACTTGCTCATCGCCCGTTGGATTTGCTGTTGAGTCAGTCGTAACTCTGTCAGAAGCTATTAGAAACCTCGCCGAAAAGAAATACGATGCCGTATTGCTCGACCTTTCGCTTCCTGACAGCAGTGGAATCGAGACAGTTCGACAAACTGTGAAAGCTGCGCCTGACATACCTGTTGTGGTGCTCACCGAACTGGAAGATGAACAAACCGGTTTCTCGGCGTTAGAGGACGGCGCAACTGATTATCTGGTCAAGGACCTTCCGCTGGACGTCGTGCTCGTGCGAACAATCGTATATGCGCTGCATCGAAAGAAGATACAAATGCAATCGCTGAAGCTTACGCACGATATCAATGAGCGCATGAAGGAGCTAAATTGCCTCTATGGAATATCCAAACTCGTCGAAACACCTGGAATCTCATTGGAGGATATACTTGAGAAGACGGTCTGTCTCATTCCTGCCGGATGGCAATACCCAGGTATTGCTTGCGCGAGAATAGTCTTTGAGGGCAGGGAGTACAAGACAGACAACTTCAAGACGAGCAAGTGGACACAGTCGGCTGATATTACGCTTCAGGGACAAAAGGTTGGAACGGTAGAAGTCTGCTATATGAAAGAAAGACCTCAATCCGATGAAGGACCGTTTCCTGGGGAGAAGCGTGATTTGATAGATGCGATTGGCGAGCGATTAGGGAAAATCGCTGAGCGCATCAAGGCCGAGAAGACGCTGCGGGAGAGCGAGGAGCGATACGAGAATCTGTTTAAGGCGAACATTGACGGGATGCTCATAGCCGATGCCACGACAAAGAAGTTCAGGTACGCCAACCCGGCGATATGCAGGATGCTGGGTTACAGCGAGGAGGAACTTACACAGATGGGCGTGGCTAACATCCACCCGAAAGAGTCGCTCGAGCAGGTGATTGCCGAGTTCGAGGCCCAGACCTCCGGGGCCAAGATAACCGCAAAAGACCTGCAGTGCGTAAGGAAGGACGGCCAGGTAATATCCGTGAGCATAAACGCAGGCACGGTGATGATCGACCAAACCAAATATCTGCTGGGGATATTCCGCGACGTCACCGAGAGCAAGAAGGCGGAGGAGGCGCTGCGGGAGAGCGAGCGGAAGATTCATACTATTTTTGATCAAACCTTCCAGTTCATCGGTTTGATGACTATCGATGGAATTTTGATAGAAGCAAACAGGGCGCTCTTGAAATTCAGTGATATCGAGGCATCGAGTGTTTTAAATAAACCCTTCTGGCTGGGCCCATGGTGGTCCCATTCGCCGGAGCTTCAGGAAAAATTGCGACAAGCCGTGGGAAAAGCGGCCCGCGGAGAATTTATCCGTTTTGAGGCAACGCATGTTGCTAAAGACGGGATGTTGCACTATGTTGATTTTTCTCTCAAGCCGGTGAAGGACGAAACAGGGAAAGTGATATTTCTGATTCCTGAAGGTCGCGACATCACCGAGTTCAAGAACAAGGGAAAACAGGACTTTTCCTGAGGCAACCCAAGTCCTGTAGAAATACAGGCCTTTGGTTTTCTATTTTGGGGGTAATATGCAGAAAAAAATAGGAGTAACGCCAAAAAAGAAAAAGATTATGCCTGCGGTTCCCAAAACAACATCTTTTCCAATTGTCGGTATCGGGGCTTCCGCCGGCGGTCTTGAAGCATATCAGGAATTACTCAAGAATCTGTCAGCTAAACCGGGAATGGCATTTGTATTTATAATGCATTTGGCCCCGGGACATAAAAGCATGCTGACGGAACTGCTCGCCAGATTAACAAAAATGCCGGTAAGTGAAGCAAAGAGCGGGATGCCCATAGAAGTCAACCATGTCTATATAAAACCGCCGGACACTAATATTTCTATCGCAAGCGGGAAATTAATACTTAGCAAAAGGAATGACAGAAATTTTAAGCATATGCCCATAGACTATTTTTTCTGTTCGCTTGCGGAAGAGCAGGGGAACAGGGCTATCGGAGTTATTCTTTCAGGAACAGCAACAGACGGGACGCTGGGAGCCGAGGCCATAAAGGCCGAAGGGGGTATTACTTTTGCTCAGGACGAAAAATCCGCTAAATATGATGGTATGCCGCAAAGCGCGATTGCTGCCGGATGTGTGGATTTTGTGCTTTCGCCCAAAAAGATTGCCCGTGAGCTGGAGCGTATAGCAAAACATCCCCTTATATCGTCTGCCGGGCCTGTTAAAACAGATAAATCAATCATAACGAAAGATAAAGGGCTTGAAAGTATTTTTGATATATTGCGTTCGGCCAAGCGGCTGGACTTCACTCATTATAAAACCCCCACCATTAGCAGGCGCGTATCGCGGCGGATGGTTTTAATGAAACTGGAAAATCTAAAGGGCTACATAAAGTTCCTGCGCGAGAATAAGGACGAGGTGGAAAAGCTTTATGAAGACCTGCTGATAAACGTTACCAGCTTTTTCCGCGACCCGAAAGTTTTTGATGCGCTCAAAAAACAGGTTTTGCCGGCAATTCTTAAAAACAGGACAAAAGGTCAGGATGTAAGGATATGGGTTCCGGGATGTTCCAGCGGCGAGGAAGCTTATTCTGTCGCTATATGCCTTCTTGAGGCGCTGGGAAACAAAACGAGTGCGGTCCCTGTCCAGATTTTCTCCACTGATGTAAGGGAAGACTCTATTAATGAGGCGCGCAGAGGCATTTACGGCAAAAATATAAAAAACAGTATTACCCCTGAGCGATTAAAAAGATTTTTCACCAAAACAGGTAACTCTTATAAGGTTTCCAAGCAGTTGAGGGAGATGTGTATTTTTTCCAAACAGAATGTGTTCAGCGACCCGCCTTTCTCCAATTTAGACCTTATAAGCTGCCGTAACCTGATTATATACTTGCAGCCTGTTTTGCAGAAGAAGGTATTTCATAATTTTCATTACGCGCTCAGGCCTGGAGGGTTTCTCCTTTTAGGAAACTCGGAAGCCGCAAGCGGTTATTCAAATCTTTTTAAGAAGCTGGACGGAAAACATAGAATTTTTGCAAAAAAATATCTGTCGGTAGGGCCCTATCTTGAATTAGGCCAGAAATATTATCCGTCAAAGAAATCAGAAATTGAGGAAAAGACAGATATCAAGAAAGGCAAAGAGACAGATATTGAAAGCATAGTAGAACGGATTGTGCTTGACGAATACGCTCCTTGCGGGGTGCTAATAGACAGCGATATGAAGGTCGTTCAGTTCCGCGGGCATACCGGCCGTTACCTTGAATCAGCGGCAGGCAAACCGAGCGTTGACATATTCAAATTAGCGAGGGAAGAGCTGTTTCTGCCTTTGCGCGCGGCGATATATAAAGCAAGGGAAACAAAACATACGGTAAAAAAAGAAGCGGATGCTGTATTGTATAATGGCCGCAGGATTCGGGTTAATATAACCGTTGTTCCTGTGGAATCCGGACCCCTTAAAGAAAAATTCTTTCTTGTGCTTTTTGACGAAATTGCCGGGGCAGCTGGGTCCAAGAATTTGCCAAAAGCACGCAGCAAAATATCCTTAAAGGGAAAATACGTTAAAAGTGATGAGTATATCAATAATCTACAGAAAGAACTTGCGGAAACAAAAGAATATCTTCAGACAGTCATAGAAGAACAAGAGAGCGCGAATGAAGAGGTGAAAACAGCCAATGAGGAAATACTGTCAAGCAATGAAGAGCTGCAAAGCACTAACGAGGAACTGGAAACAGCCAAAGAGGAGCTGCAGTCCTCAAATGAAGAACTGATTACTACCAACGAGGAGCTGCAGAAACGTAATGCGGAATCCTCCCTCTTAAATAATGACTTGATAAATTTGCTTAGCAGTATCAATATGCCGGTCGTTATGATGGGGGCAGACCTTGTGATACGCAGGATAACTCCTCAATGCGAAAGGGTGCTTAATGTAATTTCTTCTGATGTCGGCAGGCCGATAAGCAAAATTAAACTCAACGTAGATATTCCGGATTTAGAGAAAATACTTTTTGGTGTAATAGAGTCCCTACATCCAAAGACATTTGAAATAAAAGACAGAGAAGGAAACTGGTATTCGGTATTTATCAGGCCATACCGCACTTTAGATAATAAGATTGACGGCGTGGTCGTAATTTTTGTTGATACCACCGAGCGCAAGAAAGCACAGCAAATAATCGAGGAAGCTCGTGCATACGCCGAAAGCATCATAGAGACAATGCGGGCGCCTTTGATAGTGCTGGATACTGACCTGAAGGTAATCTCAGCCAACCGCTCCTTCTACCAGACCTTTAAGGTTAACCATAAGGAAACCCAAGGCCGGCTCATTTACGATCTGGGCAACCGGCAGTGGGACATTCCCAAGCTGCGACAGCTCCTGGAGGAAATCCTTCCCAAGAGCAACACCTTTGATAACTACGAGATTGAGCACGACTTTGAGACCATCGGGCCGAAAACAATGCTTTTCAATGCCCGACGTCTTGCCACTATGCAGATGACCCTCATTACTATTGATGACATCACCGAGCGCAAGCAGATGGAGAGGGAATTGGCGCAGGCGAAGGAGGAAGAATTCAGAGCTGTTTTTGACAATGCAGTTGATGGAATACTGATAGCCGATTCGGAAAGTAAGAAATTCCACCTGGGCAATAATTCAATTTGCCGGATGCTTGGTTACAGTCCGGAGGAAATTAAAGATTTAGGGGTCATGGATATTCATCCCGAAAAAGACCTTCCTTACGTTATTAATCAATTTGAAAGGCAAGCAAAAGGAGATTTTCACTTAGCCGAAGATTTACCCCTAAAGAGAAAGGACGGCAGTGTTTTTTATGCCGACGTTAATGCAACAACCATCGCAATTGCCGGGAAGATATATCTAATGGGGTTCTTTCATGACACCACCGAGCGCAAGAACAGGGAGAAACTGATACTGGACGCAAACCAGCGACTTGAGAAGGTTTCCGAAGAGCTCTCGGCTGCAAAACGGGACCTCGAGCAAAAAAATGAGGCCCTGCAAAAGGCCGGCAGCGAACTGGAACAGCGTGTTAAGGAGCGAACCGCGGAGCTTGCTACTGCAAACAAGGTCCTTGGCGTGTTGCAGCAGAATATGCACACGGTAATAAAACACAGCGCAGACGGGCTGTTGATTGTTGACGACAACAAAATTGTGCGATTTATGAACCCGTCTGCTGAGGCCATCCTCGGCCGCGGGGCGCAGGACCTGCTGGGTGAGCCGTCCGGACTGCCGCTAACCACCGACAAAGCAAGCGAGATTCAGCTTGTTGCCGCAGACGGCTCAGTGACCACCGCAGAAGTGCAGGCCGTCCGAACGGAATGGGAGAATGAGCCGGTCTATCTGGCGACGGTTCGGGACATCACGCTTCGAAAAAAGGCCCAGCAGGAAACGGAAGCGGCAAACGAGCAACTGCGGAAGTTCAATGACCTGAAAGACGAATTTGTCTCGATGGCCTCACATGAGCTGCGCACGCCGCTGTCCATCATTATTGGCGCCGTCAAGCTCGTTTTAGACCAGATACCGGGTAAGATTGTCCCCGAACAAAAAGAAGTGCTGGAAACGGCGATGAACAACCTCGGTCGACTGACGCGGATAGTCGATGCACAGCTTAATATATCGAAAATCGAATCCGGAAAGATTGAGCTTCACAAAACAAATATCGACATACGCGGGCTTATTGAAGAGACCGTTGGCGAATGCCGTCGCCAGGCGGAAGAAAAAGGCATTCATCTCGGCTTCAGTGTTCCCGAACAGCCGGTTGACTTGTGCATAGACGGGGACAAAATAAAACAGGTTCTGATGAATCTCATTTCAAACGGGCTGAAGTTTACGCCCGCGGGCGGCTCAATCGAGGTGGAGTGCAAGGCAGAGCAAAAAGAGGTTCAGCTCTCGGTTTCAGACACCGGCTGCGGCATCGCGGAGCAGGATATGCCGAGGTTATTCGAAAAATTCGCACAGTTTCACAGGAAGGTCGGTCCTGGCGAGAAGGGCACGGGCCTGGGATTGGCCATCTGCAGGGGGATAGTCAAACTGCACAAGGGCAGGATATGGGCGAAATCGCAGCGGGGTAAGGGAACGGTCTTTACTTTTGCCCTGCCATGGATTGACTCGCACGAGGTTGTAAGCGAATTGCTGGAACAGGCCGTCAGACAAGCGGTTATGAACAACACAAATGCGGGTGCCATCGTAATGTCGGTCAAGGCGAAGAGGCGGGAGGATGAGGAACAGGTGCAGCGAGTGTTGAAAGAGGTTCAGGACCTTGTCGAGCAGCACCTGCGGCGAGGCGTGGACAAGACGGTGCTGAGAAACCCCGGTGATTTGGTTGTAGTGCTTACCAACTGTAGCAAGAGCGACGTAGCAGCAATCAAGACACGGCTTGAACAGACACTTGCTCAATATCTGGTTGATAAGAATCTCCATTTGCAGATGGAACCACTGATAAGCTACGCCGTCTATCCGCAGGATGGCCACACAACCGATGAGCTGCTCAGTAAGGTGAGCTGGACAGAGACGGTTGGCTCGGCATCGAGCAACCCGTAATATTCGGAGAGCAGATTATGGCCAAAGCGACGAAACCAAAACTGTTAATTGTGGATGATGAGCCCGATGCGGTGCTGATACTTGCCAAAACATTGTCGGCAAGAGGGTATGAAGTGACCACAGCAGGCAGAGGCCAGCAAGCCATCATGCTGGCAAAGGCAAAAAAGCCGGACCTGATTCTGCTCGACATTTTGATGCCTGATATGGACGGCACACAGGTGGCGTCGGCGCTGCAGGAAGACCCGACGACCAAAAATATCCCGGTGATATTCCTGACCTGCCTTATCACAAAGAAAACGCAGGAAATTGGCTCGCGATATCACGATGCCGGTCGATATGCGTTCACTTCCAAGCCATACGATTTAGACAAGCTGCTGGCGGAAATCGACCGACTTATTGGCGTACATGTGGGATAATCGCTGAAATTATCCCTTGCCTTTTTAATGCTAAAATACTGCTGAACCACTACAGTTCCGCATAATTTATGCAATAGCGGGGGCATCATATAAGGACCAGGAGATACTGAATATTTGGCAAAACGTGCCGAAAATTGATGGCACTTTTGTCACTTTTTGAGCAACGCCAAAACATGTAACTCTTCATCCGTCAAACCGACATCGAATGTTACCACACCCAACGGTTACCTTCTCGCAGATAGCTGTATCACCACATTTGACTTGCTGCCTAATTGACAAAGAAGTTATTTGTCGCGTCGTGCTTCCTCCGCGAGGTCCTTGACCTTCGAGATGATAATTGTTTCGCCGCGATGCGCCCACTGCAAAAACCACGGGAACTAGGCCTTTGCTTCAGCTCGTATTATTATGGGAAAAGCTCACGAACGCTGTAAAGCCCGGTCACTGCTCGCCAGCTGACTCGCATTTGCTTGTTGCACATCCGGCGGGTCGTCCAGTCCAGCGGCTGATACAGTTGCCACTCCACAAAGCAAAAGCACTTCCATTAGAGACAATCTGATATTCGCTTCAGGACTAAGATGTCTAAGAACAATTACTTGTCTGGCAAAAAGTCTTGAGTCGAAGAAAAGCTTGTGATAAGCTGCAAAGATCATATTTGTAGGTTGTTGAAATCACTTGGTAGTAGCACCCCCAATGGGATTGTTTACGATATTTCTTATGACCCCTTAAACTCCTGCTTGTCTGGCAAAAGATCTATAGGAAATTGTGGTAAGGAACTCCTCATATTCCTGACGCAAAGTCGATCGATTCAAGAAAACCAACTGTATGACAATACGCCTCTCAAGGCACTCATATTGGGTGAAATGGCAGAAAGGGTACGGATCAGGGCTCCGAATCCCTGCATTAATCGGTTTTTTGCCAGTTTCCATGGGATTGTAGCCAAGAAAACCGATTATCCCAGGCAAGTGGCGAATATCAGATATTGTTCGGCTGTGTTGCTAATTCCGGACATTATATTGTTGCTACATTATGGATAACTATAGAGGTTTTGATTTACACTACTTGTTAATCTGACAGATATACATCCTGCTATTCTGAATAACTTTGTCAGTTTGTTCTGAAACATTCTGTACATACCTTGTTGCCATTTGTAAATCTACATGGCCGAGCAATCGCTGAACTGCAAATGGATCGCCTGACCTTGCGGCAATAGTAGCAGCAGTTCTTCAGAGTGTATAAAAACCCGTTCCTTTTGGAACAGCAAGACCTGACCTTCTAATCAGCCTTGAAAAATTTGTTGTGATTGTATTTAACGTTGTGTATTTCCCGTTGCCATTGCCATCGGTCTTTAATAGCGTTTGTATATATGGGTTACCTCTGGAAGTATAAAAGACAAGCTTTCCTGTCCTAGGAATGGTTTCAAGTGATTGAACCGTTTCCGGCCATAATGGCAAATCTCTTGAAATCCCTGTCTTTCTTCTTGGCAGTTTGACTCTGCCATTGACAAGATCCAAATCAGTCCACCTAAGTTCAGCACAATCAGTACATCCAAAACCGCAATTTAATCCAAGCCATATCATGGCCCTCATTTTTACATCAGCTACAGACAGTAATTGATTTACCTGTTTGGCATCAAATGTGAACCTTTCCACGTGGATTATTTTACCTCTTGAGACAGCATCAATATTTGGGATATTTTCAATAATATCATTCTTTCTTGCCCAATGAAATAACGCCTTCATAATACTTATATGCAGATTCAACCTGCAGACCGATACATGGCTTTTCTGTATCCTTCTTTTGTAGTTCTGCAAATCCAAGGTTGAGA
>CAZQWM010000055.1:0-14238 GCA_964597035.1 uncultured Pirellulales bacterium | reverse complement strand
GATTTAATCTCAATCGACTGCTGCTTGCCGGTTGCAAGGTCCTTGGCCGAAACGTTGAGAATACCGTTGGCGTCGATATTGAACGAAACTTCAATCTGTGGGACGCCCCGCGGTGCGGGCGGAATGCCTGCGAGCTGGAACCTGCCGAGTGAGCGGTTGTCAGAGGCGAATTCTCGTTCGCCCTGGAGCACGTGAATATCGACAGTGGTTTGACTGTCCGCTGCGGTCGAGAAAATTTCGGTTTTGCTGGTGGGTATAGTGGTGTTGCGTTCAATCAGCTTTGTCATGACTCCGCCCAATGTTTCGACGCCGAGTGAAAGCGGTGTCACGTCGAGCAGCAGGATGTCTTTAACACCGGCGTCGCCCGCCAGAACAGCGCCCTGAATCGCCGCGCCCATCGCCACCACCTCATCAGGATTTATTCCCTTGTTTGGTTCTTTGTTGAATATCTCCTTTACTATCTGCTGAACCTTCGGGATTCTGGTCGAGCCGCCCACAAGCAGCACCTCCGCGATATCCTTTGGCGACAATTTCGCATCTTCCATCGCCTTTCGGCAGGGACCTTTCAGCCGGTCGAATACCGGCTCGCAAAGGGCCTCCAATTTGCTGCGGGTAATCGTCATCTGCAAATGCTTCGGCCCGGAGGCATCTGCCGTGATAAATGGCAGATTCACCGTTGTCTCGACCTGTATACTCAACTCGCACTTGGCCTTTTCCGCCGCTTCTTTTAGCCGCTGATGCGCCATCGGGTCGGTACGAAGGTTGATACCCTCCTTTTTCTTGAACTCATCGGCTATGTAGTTAATCAGCACGGCGTCCAAGTCGTCGCCGCCTAAGTGCGTATCGCCGTTGGTGCTCAATACCTCAATGACGCCGCTCTTATCCTCGAAACCGCCTATATCAAGTATAGAAACATCAAACGTGCCGCCGCCAAAATCGAAAACGGCAACTTTTTCATTTTTCTGCTTATCTACGCCGTAAGCAAGGGCGGCCGCAGTCGGCTCGTTTATGATTCGCTCGACCTTTAATCCCGCGATTGTGCCGGCATCCTTTGTCGCCTGGCGCTGCGAGTCGTTGAAGTACGCCGGAACGGTAATCACGGCCCGCTCGACCTGTTCGCCCAAATAGTCCTCGGCGGTTTTTTTCAAATCCTGCAAAACCATCGCCGATACCTCCGGCGGGGTGTAGTCCTTTCCCCGGACGTTCACCTTGACCAATTCTTCCGGCCCGCCGACGATTTTATACGGCACAATTTTCTCCTCTGCCGCCACTTCATTGTGCCGCCTGCCCATAAAACGCTTGATTGAAAACACCGTATGCTCAGGATTGGTCACCTGCTGGTGCCTGGCAATCTGGCCCACTAATCGCTCGCCCTTATCGGTAAAGCCGACCACTGACGGTGTCAGGCGTGAGCCGGATGAGTTAATCAACACCTTCGGTGCGCTACCTTCCATAACGGCAACCACCGAATTCGTCGTCCCCAGGTCGATTCCAATGATTTTATTCGTAGCCATAATCAGTTCCCTTTCGATTGTTTTATGCGTGCAACAGCACCATTCTTGCTAATAAGTTGCAAAACCCGTGCCAGGGGCCAGGCAAGGTACAAGCGTATCGCAATATAACACTAATAAAGGACTTATAGCCATAGTGTGGTTGTAAAATATGCAGTCTTTTGCCATTTTGGCAGGTGCCGATGGCAGGGGAAAGAATAACCTCAGCCGTTCAGGGCAGAGCGGATGATCTGTGCGCGGAGGGCATCGCGATGAGTGGAATCAAGCTCTTTGCCGTAGTTAAGCTGCAAATGGGCAGGCAGAGTCAGCATAAACAATCGATTCACAGTGGCGATTGAAACCTCTTTCTTCGCCCCGCCGTCGCCCCCATCGCCGCCTAAGCAGCAGAGTCGCTCGATTGCCGGTGTCGAGGCCCCCTGGTGTTTGTGCATATTCAAACCCAGCCGAATATGACTTAAAAGGAATAACGCCTCCTGTGAGCTTATAAGATTGGCATTTTTCAATAGTGCCAGTGCCCTTGAGATTTTATCGTCGAGCACACCGGCCTGGTCCGACAGCAGCCGTTTTCTCGCAGCATGCTCATACTCGACAATTTCGGGAATTACATTCTCTTCAAATCGCTGCACAATATCATTTTCCGAAACGCCTAAGGTTATCTGATTCGACAATTGATAGAAGTCGCCCGACGCCTCTGTTCCTTCCCCAAAAAGTCCACGCACGGCAAGTCCAAGCGCCTTGGCGGCGTTGAGGAATTTTTCTATATGACCGGTCATCTTAAGCGCCGGCAGATGAAGCATAACCGAAACCCGAACCCCCGTTCCCAGGTTTGTCGGGCACGCCGTGAGATATCCGAATACGGGACTGAAGGCATACTCAACCTGCTGCTCGACCATATCATCGATACGGTTAATCTGCTCGAGGCAGGCCCGAAGCTGACATCCGCCTTTGAGTATCTGCAGTCGCAGGTGGTCTTCCTCGTTTATCATCGCGGTGAAAAACTCCCGCCTGGCGATTACCGCGCCGCGAGGACCTTTGCCGAACGCATGATGCTGGCTAATCAGGTGCCGCTCGACAAGAAACCGCCTCTCAAGTGCAGAAGTCTTGTCCACGCCGATATAGAAAACCTCCTCGCCGAGATGCAAGCCCATCAAAACGTCCTTGAGCTTCTTCAGTATCTGCGACTTCTCTGCAGCCGAGCAGCACGCAAGAAACTTATGCCCCCCCAGGTTTCGCGCCAGCCGGACCCGCGACGAGATAACCACGTCCGCAAGCGGACCTTCACCGCTGAACCACTCGTTGACGCTTTGGCTTATCTCAGTGAGCTTCATCGCAACTATACCTGCTAAATGCGCCTATTCTATTCATACTTGGCCAGCTTGTCGCGAAGCTTTGCGGCAAGCTCATAATCCTCGGCTCGCACTGCTTCGTCGAGCTGCCTGCGCAGCCGGGCGATTTCAATCTGCCGTTTCGAGTCTTTCGGCATCTTCGACGGAACCTTGCCGCAATGCTCCTTCGCACCATCGTGCGCCTTCTTTATAAGCGGCAGCAGCGACTTCTCAAACACCTCGTAATCATAAGGACAGCCGAGAACCGCCTTTTCCCGGAACTCATCCATAGTATATCCGCAGTGCGGGCAAAGCAGCTCACTTTCGCCGGCCTCGGCCGAGGCCTGGTCCTTCGGAGTTATGGAAAGCAGATTGCTCAACAGCTCGTTGAGCGGGATATAACTTTTTACCCCCACTCCCTGCTCGTGCGCGCATTGCTCGCAAAGGTGCGTCTCCGTGCGAACACCCTCGGAAATCTCCGTCAGGTGTATCGTCGCTTCCCTGTTTTGACAAATCTCACATTGCATAACGGCCTTGCCTTTGCTTTTTTCTATTATAACAAAGCATCGCTAAAATAATCGTCAAATTTCACGACCAACTGCACATCAACTATTTCTCAGCAAGTCCCTTATCAATGCTGTAACCTGCCACACAACCCGGTTCCTCGACAATTGTCACATTTTCAAGCCCAATCCCTTCGGGAAGCTTCGGCTCAATCTGCTCGTATACATATTTAGCTACGTGCTCGGCCGAGGCGCTGTTTTGCCTGAAATAGTCTATCTGACCAAGCGACACGCCCCTGAGCTCGCCAAGAACCTCCTCTATTAATTGTCTGAGCCGGCGAAAATCCATCACCAGTCCCATACTATCGAGCTTGTTGCCGCTGACGGTCACCCTTACAAGCCAGTTGTGCTCGTGCTCCGGCTCAACCGCACCGTCAGCAAGACTCAATCGGTGAGACGCCCGAAATCCGCTTTGAACACTAACAGTAAACAAAGCCCCGCCTCATACATTTTTTTTTATTCGACTGCGCCTTCGCCCCGATTTAACTGCCCAAACCGCTCATGCAGGCGTTTGTTGACGTTGGGTGGTACCATATTCGAAATGTCGCCGCCTAAAGACGCAACCTGCCGAATCAGCGTGGAGCTGATGAATCCATACTGCTCCGTCGTCATTACAAATACCGTCTCTATTCCCGCCACGGAACGATTTGTCATAGCAAGCTCGAATTCATAACGCACATCCGTCAAGCTCCGCACCGCCCGCAGGATAACGTCGGCTTTTTTTCGCCTGGCATACTCCACGGTCAGCCCGTCAAATCCCTCCACCGACACTCCCGCAAGCCCCTCAATAAGCTCGGCTATCATTTCCACCCGTTCGACAGGGGTAAATAGCTGGTCTTTAATCGGACTTTGGCCCACCGCCACAATCAGCTCATCAAACAGCTTCATCCCCCGATGGATTACATCCAAGTGCCCATTGGTAATCGGGTCAAACGAGCCCGGAAAAATCGCCCGCACAAATTTGCCGCTCATATACGTCTCCTCAGGCAAAATCCACATTATACCGAAAAAAAACTGCACGTCAAACCTCAGTCGCTGCATCGCAACGCCTACCATGCCCACCCGCCTGACCCGCAACACCCATAATTATTCTGAAAAACCCTTGTAACAACTGAAACACAAGATGGACTATATATATAGACGGATATATAGCCGAGCCCGGCAGGGGCAACGCATACTCAGCCGGCTCCTCTGGATGAATACTGTTTCAAAGACACCTAAGGAGATTGCCCCGGAATGGCCAAAAAATTCTTTTGCCCGGCTTGAATTTAACGCACAGATATGCTATAAAGGAAATGTTTTGGTTGTCTTTTATTTTTGACTGAGCTTATGAGGAGACTTAAATGAAAAGTCGCAGAGCATTCACGCTTATCGAGCTGCTCGTAGTCATCGCTATCGTAGCACTGCTTATGGCAATACTGCTGCCCGCCCTTAACAGGGCACGCGAGCAGGGCAAGCGAGCCGTGTGTCTGAGTAACCTAAAGCAGCTTACCACATGCTGGTTTATGTACGCCGACGACAACGATAATAAGCTCGTTAACGCTGCGCCCTGGCCGCCCGGAGGGAGCTGCACAGATTGTCCGGATAACTGTGCGGCACGGGCGCCAACCGGCACCAGTCCCTTCGATAATTTCCACAAAAAAGAGCTGCCCTGGATCGGAGACGCCACATCGACCACGCCCGGTGTACCGAGAGCGGAATGCTGCCAGAAATGTGCTATTGAAACCGGCGCTTTATACAAATACATCAGGGACTATGACATCTATGCCTGCCCGACTGGTATGAAAGGTGAGTGGATCACGTATATCATCATCGATTCAATGAACGGCCGGTTTGACTATAGGGCCTCCGGTGACGTAGCCAAACCTTATTGCCTTAAGAACAGAAACCAGATAAAAAAGCCCGCGCAGCGAGTCGTTTTCATCGATGAAGGACGCCCTACACTCGACAGCTTCGCCGTTTACTACGATAATATCAATGGCAACGTCTGGTTCGACCCCCCGCCGGTTAGGCATGGTAAAGGGGCTACTGTCTCTTACGCTGACGGACATAGCGGATACTGGAAATGGAAGGGACAAAACACTATCTGGTGCGGCCTGGAATGGGGAGGTGGCACCAATTGCCCCGTCGACGACCCACCCGATCGTCCGGCAAAATGCGGAGACTGGCAAGACCTCTACCAGATGCAGATGTCCTGCTGGGGTCAGCTCGGTTATGACCTCCAGGCACTTGCCGGCGCAAACTGCAAGCTGGAGCTGGAACTGTAATACCGTTTAATATCCGGACTATTGCCTGAGTCACTGGCCTGTATCCTCCGAAATGCTGGATAATTCGGTACTGCCTGCCGCCCCGGTCCATCTAAAAACAGAATTTTACGCAAAAAGACCCAACCATCACCCCAAGAACCGGCACACCGCTTTTTTGCCGGCAAATGCTGTGGCTTATACCTTGAAAACCGGACCAAAAGCCGTTATCCTCCACCCTGTGCGCGGCGCAACATAAAGGCAACACCGAAAAATATACCGGCAACGACCGAAAAATTCTTTTCGCCGGCTTGAAATTTACGGACAAATATGCTATAAAGACATTACATCAACGGTATTTTATTTCTGACTGAGTTTACGAGGAAACGTCATAAATGAAAACCCGCAGGGCATTCACGCTTGTTGAGCTGCTCGTAGTCATTTCTATTATAGCGCTTCTTATGGCAATTCTTCTGCCGGCCCTTAACAGGGCACGCGAACAGGGCAAGCGGGCCCTATGTCTGAGTAATCTCAGACAACTTACCGCCTGCTGGATTATGTACGCCGACGACAACAGCGATAAGCTCGTTAACGCTGCGCCGAGGTCCGGCGACCCCTGTCCGGATTGTCCGGGTCCGGATTGTCCGGGGGACTGTGCCGCACATATTCCAACCCCTGGAGATGGCGACGACACTACTCCTTTCCACATAAATGAACTGCCCTGGATAGGAAAAGGATGGCATGACAACTATAATGGCGGCCAAATAGCATCTGAGGAATGCCAGAAATGCGCTATTGAGACCGGCGCTTTATACAAATACATCAGGGATAACGATATCTACCGCTGCCCGAACGGGAGAAAAGGTGCCTTGGCAACGTATACCATCATCGATTCTATGAACGGCTTGTACCATTGGAGAGCTGCTGGTAACGCGGCCAAACCGTATTGCCTCAAGAACAGAATGCAGATAAAACACGTCTCAAAGCGCATCGTTTTCATGTGCGCAGGATTCCTGACTTCGGATAGCTATGCCGTCTATTATGGTCCTGGCGGGTACGGTAGTAGCGGTGATTGTCCCGGTCGGGGCTGGTTTGAAGCCCCAACTGCACGGCATGGCGGAGGAACAATCCTGTCTTTTGCCGACGGACACTCTTCGTATATGAGATATCGCTCAAAATGGACCTTGGAATATTCCAAGAATTTTGAGGCCTTCGACGGAACAGTAATTCGATGTGATCCGCCGGTTCCTCTGGATGATTGTGGAGCTTTGAACGACCTTTACAATATACAGATGGGCTGTTGGGGAAATATCCAGGAGTCTGGTATTTACGGGAGCACCAGCTGTTCATTAGTTTGGGACCTCGAATAAATGCGGTTTATCCCTTTTTTGGGGACCGTCCGGACAACTTTTCAGCCAAGCTCCCTACATCACTCGGATTCAGCATCGGCGACCGCAAGCATCACCTTAATGAATGACTCTGCCCGGTAAGGTCCCGGTCCACCTCAAAAATGTATTCTGCGCGAGAATATCCAACTATCAACCCGAAAACAGGCGGACCGGTTTATAGTTGACAACCTCCGGTGCTTATTTCTTGAAAAGCCGGCCAAAAGCCGTTATCCTCCACCCTGTACGCGGCGCAACATAAAGGCAACGCGGGAAAATATCCCGGTGAGGGACGGCAAAATGAGAAACAGCAGGCAATTCAAAGGACACTCCAGAACGGCGGGCCTTCCCCCTGGCTCGCTAATCCACGTCGGAGACAAAAATCTCGTTGCACCTCGTATCACCATCATCGATTACGATGAGCAAAACCTTTGGGAAAAACAGGATGCCAAAATCGAAGACTGCCTCGAATTCAAGACCAGCCCGACCGTAACCTGGATAAATATCGACGGCATCCACGACACGCAAATAATAGAAAAAATCGGAAGCCATTACGACCTCCACGCACTGACGCTCGAGGACATTTTAACCACGGGCCAGCGACCAAAGTTCGAAGACCTCGAAAAACACCTCTTCGTTGTGCTAAATATGCTAAGCTTCAACGAGCAAAAACAACAAATACAGGCCGAGCAGGTAAGCATCATCCTCGGCCCAAATTTCGTCATCTCATTCCAGGAAAATATCGGCGACGTCTTCGAGCAAATCAGGGACAGAATCAGAAACGCAAAAGGCAGAATCCGAAAAATGGGCTGTGATTACCTGATGTATTCTCTGCTGGACGCAATCGTGGACAATTACTTCGCGATTCTCGAAAAGCTCGGCGAAAAAATCGAATATCTGGAAGAAAAACTGGTCTCCAGTGCCGACGAACAAACACTCAAACGTATACATCAGCTCAAAAGAGAAATGATTTTTCTGCGAAAATCCGTCTGGCCCCTCCGTGAGCTGATTAGCGGCCTTGAACGTAGCGAATCCGACCTGATTAAAAGCTCCACTAACGTCTATCTCAGGGACCTTTACGACCACACCATACAGGTCATAGACACCGTCGAAGGCTTCAGGGACATGGTTTCGGGGATGCTGGATATTTACCTCTCGGCCATTAGCAACAGGATGAACGCGGTGATGAAGGTCCTGACCATTATCGCCACGATATTCATCCCGCTGACCTTCATAGCCGGCGTTTACGGCATGAACTTCAAATATATGCCCGAGCTTCATTGGAAATTCGGCTACGCCGCGGTATGGGTGGTAATGCTCCTCGTCGCCGCCGTTATGCTGCTCCACTTCAAAAGAAAAAAATGGCTCTAAAAAACCGAAGGGCACACCACAATCACCTGTGGTGGTAAATGTTCCAGCCGAGATAATTACCAAGGGCCTCGGCGATGGCGTCGGCCTTTTGCGAACGGTTCATCGCCACGTGGTGCTCGAAGCCCATCTTGCACACATACTGCAGCAACAACTGAAGATTGGGAATTCTCATCACGCCGTAACCGCCGAAGGTGTCTAATTTGTCGTTGGTGAACTCGCCTTCGCCTACGTAAGCGCTGATAATGCCCGCCGTATCGTCTGTGCTGGTCCTGCAGAAGGTCCCCTTTCCCGCCGCGATTCGCCCGACCATTGTGCCGTAGGTATTGTCCTTGCCGACCGACCCGGCGATTATCTCCTGATAGTCCATCTTCGCCGATTTGAAAAAGCTCTTCGGCAGGTTGCTGCAATGAAACAGAACGCATTTATCCGGCTCGCCGGCGTAGTTGTTGTTCCAGTCCAATAGTGCGCTTGGTGTGCCGGAGGCAAGCTGCAGAATGTACATCGCAACCAGACCCATTATGTCCACCTCGCAAGCGCTCGGCAAAAGCGACTCGCTCATCATACTCATCAGCGTGCACGGAACTATCCCGAAAAATTCCTCCAAGCTCGTCCAGCACTGAATGGCCGTGCCGTTAAGCCCGTTCTCTTTCACCCACCCGTCAATCACATATCCGAACTTCGCCATTTTCAAAAGCGACTCAGCGGGGATTGATTTGGTCGAAGTGTATTTTTTGATACTGTCGAGTTTTCTCATCACGGCCCTGTTGCCCTCAGCCAGACGTGACACCCTGCCGAGCACCTCGGACAAATCTATCGTCTCGATTGATATGCCTGCCAGCTCCAAAATTTTCTCGCTGAAGCGCACGGTGTTAAACGCCCCGGTGCGGGCGCCGACGGCGCCGAAGCGAACGTTCTTCAGCCCTTTGATAATTCGGCACACCGACGCGAAGTCATCCAGCTCCTGTTTGAATCCAGCCGATGTGATTTTTACCGTGTGTGATTCGGTAAGCGTGTAAGGTAAACCCGCCTGCCTGAGGTTGTCACAGACGCTGATTTTGCCGCAGAAACTGTCGCGTCGCTGCCCCATCTTCATCTTTGCGACCTCGTCGGGCTCCGCCTGCACCAAAATCGGCACATTCAGGCCGGAGCGTTTCACCGCCTCGGCTGCGCCTTTCTCATCGCCGAAGTTGGGTAAGCTGATGATTATGCCGTCGATTTTATCGCCCTTTTTCGCGAAAAGCTCCGCACACTTCTTCGCGTCGGCGTATGTCTCCACCGAGCCGTATTTACTGTCCGTCATCGACAAAGCAACCGTGTTATAGCCGTTTTCCTTCAGGACGTTGAGCACGTCTTTTCGTCCCTGTTTCGCCAGAGTATCCGGGAAAAACCCGCGGTTTCCAACGATTACGCCGAAGGTTGTCTTTCTCATTTTTACTTCCTTTCCAGCCGAAGCCCTGCTTCTATTTTTTGAGCCGCTTAACAGAGCCGATATTAACGCGCCGAAGCAAATTTAGCCAAAAGGATTTCTATCCACAAAGCCACAGGGGTATTCATCTGATTACTGATTATCGATAATTGACAGTATGCGTGGGAGGATTTATAGTCCATCATCCCGCTTGAGGTGGGTAAAAGGCGAATAAACTGGTTTGGCGAAAACTTAAAGGCCGGAAAATGCGGGTTTTGAAGCGTAAAGAAAATATTTTGCCGTCTCCGTATTTCCGCGACTTGCTTTAAACGTATGAATCGGATTGATGCTAAAACTACGCCGAGAACGATTTTTGCAGCCGGGATATTGGTCATCGTTATCGCCTGTTTTTTGGCGTATATCCCGGCGATGAAGGCCGGCTTTATCTGGGATGACGACCAGTACGTCACCGATAACTCCCTGTTGACATCCCCAGGCGGATTGTATCGCATCTGGACCTCGGGAACTGTAACCTCGCAATTTTTCCCGCTGACATACACAACATTCTGGCTTGAGTATCGCCTGTGGGATTTCAACCCGATGGGCTATCACGTCGTAAACGTCGCGATTCATATCATTAATTCCCTCTTGTTGTGGCTGGTCCTTCGCCGACTGTCCATACCCGGCTCGTGGCTTGCTGCCGCGGTTTTTGCTCTGCATCCTGTGCAGGTCGAATCCGTGGCCTGGGTGACCGAGCGAAAGAACCTCCTGATGCTCTTGTTTTCTCTTTTGTCGGTTCTTTGCTGGCTCGAATTTGCCCTCGCCAGCAAATCAGGTCGCAGGGCGATTTTGTTCTACCTCGGCTCGTTAGCGCTCTATGCTTTGGCGCTTTTCGGCAAGGCAACCGCCAGCACGCTCCCGGCGGCGATGGTCCTGATATTGTGGCTCAAGCGCGTGCCTCTTACTGCCAAACGCCTGTTGCAGCTCGTGCCGTTTGTCGTAATGGGGATTGGGATGGGCCTTCTGGTAATGTGGTGGGAAAAACATCACCAGGGAACGGGGGATATTAATCTCGGATTGAGCTTTCCGGCAAAACTGCTAATTGCAGGCAGGGCATTTTGGTTTTACCTGTGGAAGCTCTTCTGGCCCGCGAATCTTATCTTCAGTTATCCTCGCTGGAATATCGACCCTGCTGAGATTTGGCAGTATGTATGGCCGGCCGCAAGCGTATTACTGATTTTCTGCTCATTATTGTGGCATAAACGCCTGGGCCGCGCGACGGCGACGGCGATATTATTTTTCACCGCAATGTTGTTTCCAATGCTCGGCTTTTTCTCCCTTTTTACGTTTATTTACACCTTTGTAGCCGACCACTATCAATACGTCGCGTGTATCGGGCCTGTCGCACTTGTTGCGGCGGGCGGCGTTCGTCTTTGGGGCCGGCCGGGCACAAAACTGAGAGTTATTATAATTTCGACCGCAGGCGTTTTACTGATTACGCTGGGCGCCCTGACCTGGCGGCAGTGCCGAATATATAAGAACACAGAGACCTTGTGGCGGGATACGCTGAATAAAAATCCCGATTCGCTGCTGGCTCAAGGCCAAATCGTAAAGCTGCTTTTCGAGCAGGACAAATTCATCGAAGCAAAACCCTATTTAGAACGGTCAATCGAACTTGCCCAATACGTCAGGACAATAGACTCTCGCGTCTATGCGTCATTATACTACAATCTCGGGATTATTCTCGAAAAACAGAACAGATTTTCCGATGCCGCCGACAGCTATCAAAAGGCACTTGACTCCACGGACTATTTTAAAATAGTGACGCAGGCAAACTTTCGTCTCGCAAGGGTATTGGCGTATCAGGGCAAAGATGAGCTGGCGAGAATACATTTCCTCCGTGCATTGGAGCTGGCAAAGGCCAATAAGAATAACGACCTTGCCGAGGAATCTTTCCAGTGGCTGGTAACATTGGAAAACAAAAGAAAGCATCCCGGCAATTGAAAGCCGACGCAGCGGTTCGCCTTATGTCAATTTTCCTTTTTAGTCCTGGCCGTAGTAGGCCGTCTCACCGTGTTTGCGAAAATAATGTTTTTCCAGCAGGCCCTTGCCGATTGGTCCCTGCTTCGGATTTATCACCAGGGTCTTCAATGCCGTCGCCGCGATTTCTTCGAGTATGACCATTGCCTCGACCGATTCTTCTGCCGACCGTCCCCAGGTAAACGCCCCGTGATTGGCAACTAATACGGCCGGCATCTGCATCGGGTCAATTTTGGCAAAACGTTTTACAATTGTTCTGCCGGTGTTCAATTCGTAATCCTTTTTAATCTGCTCCTCCGTCATCGGCTCTGTGACGGGTATGGGGCCGTAAAAGTAATCGGCGTGCGTTGTGCCTAAGCACGGAATTTCACTACAGGCCTGCGCCCAGCTCGTCGCATTGGGCGAGTGTGCGTGACATATCCCGCCAATGGTTGCGAATCTCCTGTAAAGCTCCAGATGCGTCGGCGTATCGGAAGACGGCTTCAGATTCCCCTCGACAATGTTGCCGTCTAAGTCTAATAGCACAATCTTGTCGGGCGTCAATTCATCATAAGCAACACCGCTCGGCTTGATGGCGACGATACCCGCTGAACGGTCAATACCGCTGACGTTGCCCCAACTGTAGATGACCAGGTTTTGTTTGTGCAGTTCTATATTCGCGTCGCATACGGCTTTTCTCAAATCTTCATTCATATCGAACCGATTATACCATAACGGCGTCTTTAATGTTCAAAAGCTCCTTCATTACATTAGCCATTTTCCCCGACCAGCCCTGCAATCCGAAGGCATCGTGAAGCTGCCGGTATAGCACATACAGCTTTTTATACACTGCGTGATTTTCAGCATTGGGTTTATAAGTAACCTCTTTTATACCACACATCGCCGTCTGGGCATCGGCAAAATTCTCGAACTCCCCCGCCGCCACCGCCCCCGCTATAGCCGCGCCGAGCGCGCAGCTTTGTGCCGAACGCGATACCTTCATCTCTCTGCCGGTAACATCCGCGTATATTTGCATCAATAGCGCATTCTTCTCTGCGATGCCGCCGCAGTTGACTACCTCTTCGACCTTAACCCCGTATTCCTCGAACCTGTTGATAATTGTAAGTGCCCCGAATGCGGTCGCCTCAATCAGCGCCCGGTATATCTCTTCAGGCCTCGTGTGCAGTGTTTGCCCTAATAATAGCCCCGTCAATCGCTGGTCAACCAAAATGGTCCTGTTGCCGTTGTTCCAGTCTAAAGCCAGCAGTCCCGATTGCCCGGGCCTTAGTGCCGCCGCCTTTTCAGTCAGTGCCTCGTGTGAGCCGACTTTGCCGCCAGGCCGAATGTAATTGACAAACCAGTTGAAAATATCACCCACCGCCGACTGCCCCGCCTCCAGCCCGAAATATCCCGGCAGTATCGAGCCATCCACTATCCCGCATATCCCCGGTATATCCGCTAATCGCCTGCTCGTTCCCGAAACAAGCATATCGCAGGTGCTCGTCCCGATTATTTTCACTAATTTGCCCGGCGCTATCCCGCTGCCGACCGCCCCTAAATGAGCATCGAAAGCGCCCACCGCTACCGTGATGCCGGCATTTAGGCCGAGCTTCCCAGCCCATTGCTCTGTAAGTTTTCCAGCTGGTGTCTCAACGGTATAAGTCTCATCGTAGAGCCGCTCTCGAAGCTCGCCTAATTTCGGGTCAAGCTTCGCAAGAAAATCCTTTGCGGGCAGCCCGCCCCAGTCGTCGTTGAACATCGCCTTGTGCCCCGCTGCGCATCTGCTGCGCTTAATCGCCTCCGGCTGTTCCGTCCCGGTCAGGACTGCGGGTATATAATCGCAGCATTCCACCCAGCTATACGCCGCGTCGAATACCTTCGCGTCGGCCCGCAGACAGTGCCATATCTTGCTGAAAAACCACTCCGACGAATACGTCTGCCCGCACTTGGCAAGGTATTCCGGGTGTTGCCTTTTGGCTGTTTCGGTAATCTCTGCCGCCTCTGCAAAACCCGTATGGTCCTTCCATAGCCACGCCTGCGCGTTCGGGTTGTCCCTGAACTCATCTAACATCGCCAGCGGCGTCCCGTTTCTATCGACCGGCAGCGGCGTTGAGCCGGTCGTATCGACGCCGATACCCGTAATTTTTCCCGCCGCGAAATTCTTGTCCTCACTTTTCGCCGCTGCGATGGCCTCTTTAATTGTTATCTCGAACCCCTTGACGTAATCAGCCGGGTTTTGCCTCGCTAAGTTATGGTCAGCCGGGTCGATTATTATTCCCGCCTCGCCCGTCTCGTATTCCCACACTGCCATGCCGACTTCACGACCGTCAGCCGTATCGACTATAACGCACCGGACCGAATTCGTCCCGTAATCTAAACCTATCGTATATGCCATTACGAATCCTTTATCGTTTAG
>CAZQWM010000054.1:0-14380 GCA_964597035.1 uncultured Pirellulales bacterium | reverse complement strand
CGTGGCGCAGTTTGGCTAGCGCACTTGCATGGGGTGCAAGGGGTCGCAGGTTCGAATCCTGTCGCCCCGATTAAATCACATCCGAATTGCGCAGCGAACAATCCATCAAAAACAAATTCCTCAACATGCTCTTAACGAGACGTGGACCGGCAACAACAGCCGGTATCTCTCCCGCTTTGGGCAATGGGCGCTCATCAATTGAATATAGAAAGCTCCCTGACACAAATACCAGGTAAATCCCGGAGTGTAAAAACACGCCCGACAGGATTCGAACCTGTGACCTACGGATTAGAAATCCGTTGCTCTGTCCAACTGAGCTACGGGCGCAAAAGTCGCTTTACGCTGCCAATATAGCAGTTGGGCCGGCGAACTGTCAAAGCTTTTGCCGCTGCCATCCCGGCGGTTTAGCAATTGACCCTCAGCCCTAAACGGCTTACGATTTACCAAATGAAAAAAGCAACACGCAGCACCAAATACTCCAAATCAATCGCGGCCTTTGCCGAGGCGATTGATTATCTGCCCGGCGGGGTAAATTCGCCCGTGCGGGCGTTCGGCGGTGTTGACCAAAAGCCCCTTTTCGTAGCCAGGGCGAAAGGCTCCAAAATCTACGATATCGACGGCAATGAATACATCGACTACATCGGCTCGTGGGGGCCGATGATTTTAGGCCACGCCCATCCGGCGGTCGTGAAGGCCGTGCAGGACGCCGTTAAAAAAGGCACGAGCTTCGGAGCACCGACCTTAGCCGAGACGGCCCTGGCAAAGAAGATTTGTGACGCCTTTCCATTCATTGAGAAGCTGCGGCTTGTAAATAGCGGCACCGAGGCGGTTATGACGGCCATTCGCTTAGCGCGTGCATACACACAAAAGGATTCGATTATAAAAATGGCCGGCTGCTACCACGGCCACAGCGACTCATTGCTTGTTGCCGCCGGTTCCGGAGCTGCCGAACATTCGGTCCCGTCAAGCGCCGGTGTCCCGACCGGCATCGCTGGCTTGACGGTCGTTATTCCATATAACGATATCGAGGCAGCCAAAAAGGCCTTTCAAATTCACAAGGATAAAATCGCGGCGGTGCTTGTCGAGCCGATTGCTGCGAATATGGGGGTAGTGCCGCCCGTTGATGGTTATCTCAAGGGACTTCGTGATTTGTGTGACATCGAAAAGGCGGTATTGATTTTCGACGAGGTGATAAGCGGTTTTCGTGTGGCTCGCGGTGGTGCACAGCAGCTTTACGGCGTCAAGGCGGATGTTACTTGTCTTGGCAAAATCATAGGCGGCGGTATGCCTCTGGCTGCTTTCGGAGGGCGGGCAGATATTATGGATATGCTGGCGCCGGCCGGTCCGGTTTACCAGGCGGGGACATTAAGCGGCAATCCAATCGCTACGGCTGCGGCAATTGCGACTCTCAATATACTGGCCAAAGGGGACTGCTACAAAAAACTCGAAGCCAAATCCGCGATGTTTGCTGAGGGACTTAAAGAAGCTGCCAAAGAAGCAAATGTTTCTGTCACCATCAATCGCGTCGGCTCGCTTTTGAGCTGTTTTTTCACCGGCCGGCCGGTTCACAACTTCGATGACGTAAAAACAACCAATATCGAGCGATTCAAAAAGTTTTTCTCGGAAATGCTTTCAAGGGGCGTCTACATCGCCCCAAGCGCATATGAAGCGATGTTTGTCTCCCTGGCCCACTCGCAAAAGGACATCAAAAAGACCCTCAAAGCCAGCATGGCTGGCTTCAAATCAATCGGAAAATAGCAGATATGATTTGCCTTTCTCATCGAGGGTTTTCGAGATATAATACTTGAGTCGGCTTACACCGTAGGTCATAATAGTAGTCGTGTGTGGGAGACGCCAGGTATGGACTTTGAATTTGACAAAGAACAAATGACCGAGAACAGGAGCGAGAAAATGGAGCAGGAACCGAGAACGACAAATTTAGTCGATACGACCGATTGTCTCGAAGCAGTCAGTGTAATCAGATGCTGGAAAAACCTTATATTCATAATCATATTATTGTGCCTGCTGCTGCTGCAATTAGCGTTTATGCTGGTGAATTGGAAGGTTGTTAAAGCAGACCAGTCGGACAGCGGTGCTGCAGTGTCAGAGATGCTGACGAGCATCGACGAGAAAACCATTACGGCAGAAGAAAAAATCAAACAGGCCGCAACGGCGGTCGCCGGTGACGCCAACAAGGTGCTGCCCGCCTCGTCGATGATGGCCGAAACATCTGAAGAATCAAAAGAGTCGACCTCCCCCCGTCCGAAGCTCTGGCTAAAGCCGAAGGTCAAACACGTAAAGGCTCTGGTGAGATTCCTGGACGTTGTCCTGATTCCAGCATCGATATTGTACTGTCTGACGATGCTTTTCGCGATGAAGGTTTCGCTAATCGGCCGGCTTGGAGGCATCAATCACATCGCAAGGGCGTTCTTTCTGTCACTGTTGTTCGTGGTATTACTTATGCCGTGGCAGGTATTGTTCGCACCGGTTTTCGCCGGCGCACTGTTTACTCCGAACGAGCTGATAAACGCGTGTGCAGCCGAAAAGAACACTCTCGCGAGCGTAGCTTTTTATCTTCGTTTTCCGGGCTATTGGCTTTTAGTGCTGCTGCTGTTGTTGGCTGCGCAGTTCCGCAGTATCCGCTGGGCCAGGGCCACTTTCCGCCGGCTCGAGGTTGTTTAACCTCCGGTAGCCGGCCTTAAAGAAACGCAGAGCTTGAAAGTTTCGGCCATTGACCTACAATCACCGCCTATGAAAGGCCCGGTCTTTGTCAAGAGAAAGAAGCCCAAGAGAAAACGCAATGTTATTCTCGACTGGCTGGTGTATGCCGCGTTGCGGCTGTTAATCGGGATTCTCGTTTTATTCGACGTCGAGGCCAACCTTAGGTTCGCCTGCTTTCTCGGCCGGCTTCTCTGGCGATATTACCACCGAGGCAGGGCCAGAGCATTGGATAACCTCCGCGCAAGCTTTCCCGGCAAAGACGAGCAGTGGTATGAAACAACCGGACGCAGAAGCTTCGAGCAAATCGTAATGCTGGCGGTGGATGTAATTTTCACGCCGCGGCTCGTGAAAAAGCATAACTGGCGTCAATACTCACGCTTCAAAAACGTCGAACGTGCCAAATGGCTCAGCAAGGAAAACAAGGGTCTGCTTTCCGTCACCGGCCATTACGGCAACTTCGAGATAGTCGGCTATATGATAGGGCTTTTCGGATTCAACGTCGTCAGTATCGCCAGGCCTCTGGATAACCGTTTCATAAGCAGATACCTGTATGGTGTTCGTGAACGCGCAGGACAGAAAATAATCGACAAAAAAGGCGCAGCTGAATTGTTCGACAAAGTCGCCTCCTCAGGCGCCACCTTGTGCTTCATCGCCGACCAGAACGCGGGACCGAAGGGGCTGTTCGTGGACTTTTTCGGCAGAAAGGCAAGCACCTACAAGAGTATCGGTTTACTTGCTCTGACAAATAATATCCCTATTGTCATCGGCTACGGCAGAAGAATTGATAATCGGTTCTTCTTCGAGATAGGGGTTAACCGAATAATCTTTCCCCAGGAGTGGGCCGACAAGGAAGACCCGCTGCTTTGGGTGACAGCCGAATACACAAAGGCCATCGAAGAATTCGTCCGCAAAGACCCGACACAATACTGGTGGCTCCACCGCCGATGGAAACACAGACCGAAAGAAGAGAAATCCGCATAAGTTATTCCAGCGGCTGTCGGCCATCGATGGCGTCGGAGAGCATTCGGCCGCTGGCGTATTCGAGCGTTGAGCCGGTTGCCAGACCGCGGGCCAGGCGGGTAATTTTGACGCCTGTGGATTTCAATAGTGAACTGATGTAAAACGCCGTGCCGTCGCCTAACATATTCGGATTGGTGGCCATAATAATTTCCTTAATGTCCTCTGCACGAACACGCTCGACGAGCTTGTCGATGGTCAGGTCGGCCGGCTCGATACCGTCGAGCGGAGCAATATGTCCGCCCAGGACGTGATAGACCCATTTACACTGACCTGTCTTTTCCAGCACAATGACGTCCTTCGGCTGTTCCACAACGCAGATTGTGGCCTTATCCCGGCGAGTGTCCGAGCAAATCCGGCAAAGCTCGTCTTCGGCAAAATTGAAGCAGAGCTTGCACTGCTTGATTTTTGTCTTCACGTCGCTTATGGCCTGGGCGAGGGTCAATGCTTCGGCAGGCGGTGATTTGAGAATATAAAAGGCGAGCCGTTCGGCGGTCTTCGGGCCGATGCCCGGAAGCTTCGCTAACTCCTCGATTAGCTTGTTTATCGTCTCAGTATAGCCGGCCGTCATAAAACTCTCTGGTTTCGATATATACGAGCACAAACTGTCGTCAGTAGCATAACTTAGCCCGCCAACCGCGTCAAATACGAACCAATTTCAACATCCGGACTTGAAACCAAGCCAATCGCCTACTAAAATCACGATACGATGATACTGCGTGTTGCCATCATAATTTGTTTGTCATTTGCGCTTGCCGGCTGCAGCGAGGATGTCGACCCGAACGAGCCGACCGGCTTTATTCAGGTCAAGGGCTCCGACACAATTGTCAACGCCGCCCAGAAAATCAGCGAAGAGTTTATGAAGGAATATCCGCACGTATTCGTCGCCGTGACCGGCGGAGGCAGCGGCGTGGGAATCGCGTCGCTGATAAATAAAAACTGTGACGTCGCCACGGCCTCACGGGAAATGAAGCCCAAGGAAATAGAGATTGCGCTTGCACGAGGAGTAACGCCAAAAGAGTTTACCGTGGCATACGACGGCGTGGCTGTAATCGTCAACGAAAACAATCCAATCGACAAACTCGCTATCGAGGACCTGCATAATATCTTCACCGGCAAGGCCACTAACTGGCGCCAATTCGGCGGCAAGGACCTTGGCATTTTGATACTGTCCCGGGAGGTCAGCTCCGGCACACACATATACTTCAAGGAAGAGGTCGTCCAATTAGGCAAAAAAGGAAGCACCGAAGAGTTTTCCGAACAAACCCTGCTGTTGTCGTCTTCCCAGGCGATTGTCGAGGAGGTTGCAGCCAACGAGGCGGCCATCGGCTATTTGGGGATGGGCTACGTCTCGGAAAGGACCAAGGCGCTTATGATTGGCAAAGACGATGTGGCCTGCCTGCCTGACGTAGACAACGTTCGACAGAAGAAATATCCGCTATCCCGGCCTTTGTATTTTTACACCAACGGTGAGCCGGAGGGTGTAACGAAACTTATAATGGATTTTACGCTCGGCCCCAAAGGCCAGCAGCAGTTTATCGAGACCGGCTTTGTGCCCACAGGAGAGACGGTTGGCAAAGAAGGTTAGCGAATACGTCATAGAGGCGTGCATTAAGCTAAGCGGCCTGGTAGTAATCATTTTTGTCGTCTCGATATTCCTTTTCCTGCTCAAAGATTCGCTTTCACTGTTCGGCGTGCACAGCGTGCGGGATTTCCTTTTCGGCACGAGATGGCTGCCGATATCAGAGCCGCCAAAATTCGGCGTCATACCTTTGTTTCTGGGCTCACTCTACGTAACGCTCGGCGCAATTATCCTTTGTGTGCCCGTCGGCATCGGCGCGGCGATGTTCATCGCGGAGGTGGCGCCGCAGTATCTTAAAAACATCCTCAAGTCACTTATCGAAATTCTTGCCGCCATTCCCAGCGTGGTTCTCGGATTCATAGGCATCGTATGGCTGGGACCATTTTTACGCGAGACTCTGGGGCTTAAGACAGGCATGTGCGGGCTGACGGGAAGTCTGCTGCTCGCGTTTATGGCCCTGCCGACAGTCATCAGCATTTCGGAAGACGCGATAATAAGCGTGCCAAAGACTTACAGGGAAGCGGCGTTTGGCCTGGGCGCCACTCGATGGCAAACGCTCTGGCGAATCATACTGCCGGCGTCGTCATCAGGAATCATCGCAGCGGTGATGTTGGGCATCGGCCGGGTCATCGGCGAAACAATGGTCGTGATGATGGTAACGGGCAATTCACCCGTCATCCCGAAATCTCTGCTTCTGCCGTTGAGGACACTGACCGCGACGGTCGCGGGGGAAATGGGCGAGACTGTTTCCGGCAGCGAGCACTACTTCGCGTTATTCGCCGTCGGACTGATACTATTCATAATAACGTTTATCATCAACCTCATTGCGGATGTGTGCTTGCGAAGGGCGAGAAAATGAACACCGCAAGGATTCGTGAAAAAGTCGCGTTTACCGTGCTGGGGCTAATCACGCTTCTGGTTGTCCTGCCGATTGTCCTGACAATCGTCTATATGATAAAAAACGGCGCAGGCGCGGTAACCTGGGAGTTTCTTACGCAGTCGCCGAGAAACGGAATGAAAGAAGGCGGCATATTCCCCGCAATAGTAGGCACCATCATACTTATAATCGGCACGATGTTATTTTCTCTTCCTTTGGGGATACTCTCGGCCATATACCTCGTTGAATACGCTAAGGATAACCTGTTTACCCGCCTGATAAAGCTGTCGGTGGTTAACCTTTCGGGAATCCCCTCGATTGTCTATGGGCTGTTCGGTTTTACGCTCTTTGTGATGGTTCTGAAGTTCGGCACATCGATATTAGCCGGCTCGCTGACACTGGCGATAATGAGCTTGCCCGTGGTTATTACCGCAACCAAAGAGGCCTTGGAATCGGTTCCCGCGAGTTTTCGGGAGATAAGTCTTTCTCTCGGCGCAACCAAGTGGCAGACAATCCGCTACTGTGTTCTGCCTTATTCGATTCCGGGAATACTTACAGGCACGGTGCTCAGTTTAAGCAGGGCGGCCGGCGAGACCGCCCCGATACTATTTACCGTTGCGGCGTTCTACCTGCCGCGCCTGCCGCGTTCTGTTTTCGACCAAGTTATGGCCCTGCCGTATCATCTTTACGTAATCTCAACGCAGGTCCCGAATATGCCCGCCAAGCTGAGCTTTGCCACGGGTCTTGTGCTTATAGGGCTGGTATTTTTGATGAACCTTGTCAGTATAATACTGCGTGCTCACTACAGAAAGAAGAGACAATGGTAGCAGAGGTTGTGATAAAAACCGTCAGCCTGAAATGCAGCTTCGCCGAAACCACGGCGATTAAGAACCTCAATATGGAGGTTTACAGCAACGAGATTCTCGGCATCATAGGGCCTGCAAACAGCGGCAAGACCACATTTCTGCGGGCGCTGAACCGGCTAAATTACTTAAATGTGTCATATTCCCAAACCGGAGAGATAATTTTCGAGGGCCGTGACATCAAGCAGATAAACGACAGCACGCTGAGAAAAAAAATCGGCATCATATTCGCCCTGCCGCAGGTGCTGCCCATAAGTATATTCGATAACATCGCATACGGGCCGAAAGTTCATGGAATCACGAAGAAGAGTGTCGTGAAAGGAATCGTCGAAAACGCGCTTCAAAAGGCCTATCTATGGGACGAGGTCAAAGACCGCCTTAGCACATCCGCAACACGCCTTTCAGGCGGGCAGCAGCAGCGACTGTGTATCGCCAGAACTCTGGCTGTGGAACCTGACGTGATTCTATACGATGAACCCTGCTCGGGGCTTGACCCCATCTCTACCGCCAAGGTTGAGGACGCGATGCGGGAGCTTAAAAAGAATTACACCCAGATTCTGGTCACCAACAACACCAAGCAGGCGGCACGAGTTACCGAACGATGTGGATTCTTCCTTATGGGAGAGCTCGTTGAAATAGACGAAACAAAAAAGCTGTTTACCAATCCGGAAGATAAACGGACCGACGACTATATAACCGGCAGGTTCGGATAATATGGATTTCGAAACCACGATAAAAACGTTTGATTTGAACCTTTACTACGGGGACTTCCATGCGCTCGACAACGTAAATATGACTATCCCCAGTCGCAATGTAACCGCAATCATAGGACCATCGGGCTGCGGCAAGTCGACGCTGCTTCGGTGTTTCAACCGAATGAACGACCTTATTGAGCATATAAGGATTGAAGGCAGGATTCTGATTGAGAACCAGGACATCCTCAGCCCTGATACGGATTTGATTCATCTGCGAAGAAAAGTGGGCATGGTTTTCCAGCGGCCGAACGTTTTCGACCTGTCGATATACAGCAACCTCAAGTTCGGCTTGCGCATACATAGCATGTTCAGCGACAAAGATGAGATAAAGCAGACGATTCAAAACGGCCTCAAACACGTAGGGCTGTGGAATGAGCTCAAAGACAAGCTCAGAAAAAATGCTCGTTCACTGTCGCTCGAACAACAGCAGCGGCTGTGTATCGCCAGAGTACTGATTCTAAAACCCGACATAATCCTGCTGGATGAGCCCTGCTCGGCACTCGACCCGGTGTCAACACTGAGGATAGAGGAGCTGCTGCGAGAGATGAGAAAGGAATATGCACTGGTTATAGTAACCCATAATATGCAGCAGGCGGCGAGGGTGTCGGATTACGCCGGATTTCTTTATCTGGGCCGGCTGATTGAGTTCGGTGATACAGACCAGATTTTTACAAACCCGAAGGAAAAATTAACGGAGAACTATATAAGCGGCCGTTTTGGCTGACCCCGACAGGTCGGGACAAATTTTGCGGAGGTAACCATTATGAGGGAAAGTTTTGAAGAACACATAAAAGGGCTCACGAAAAACGTGGAAGCGATGAGCGAGATGGTCGCTACGGCAATCAACCGCTCAGTTGAATCGCTCGGAAACCGGAATATCGAGCAGGCCAGGCAGATAATCAACGACGATTTACTCATTAACAAAAAACGATGGCAGATAGAGGAAAAGTGTATCAATCTCATCGCCCTTCAGCAGCCGGTCGCCACCGACCTGCGCGAAATCATCGCCGTGCTGAATATCATTACCGAGCTGGAGCGTATGGGCGATTATGCAGAGGGGATTGCGCAGATAACCGTTATGATAGGCGAAGAGCCGCTGCTTAGGCCATTGATATTCATTCCCAAAATGGCGGAAAAAGCCAACAGCATGCTTAAAAGAAGCATACAGGCATTAATCGATAGAGACGCCAAAGCCGCCAACGCCATCTGCAACGAAGATGACGAGGTCGATAAACTCTATGACGAGGCCTATCATGACCTGCTGATGCGTATGGTCAAAGACCCGAACGTGATACCGAAGGCAACGCCGCTTATCTGGGCCACGCATAACATCGAGCGAATTGCCGACCGCGTCACAAATATCTGCGAGCGAATAGTCTTTCTCGCAACCGGCATGATGCCGCAGGTAAATGTCTCGAAGTACTGAGCAGCGTGCTCGAACAGGGGCAACTATTTCCGGCAGGACGCGGGGAATTTATTGGTGGATACCGCCGGGTAAGCGAGTAAAATATCTACCAAACCTTTTCACAAGGATTACGCTGTGACCCGGCCGCACCTGATAGCCAGATTGTTTTTTGCCTCGATGGGTGTTTATCTGTTGATGCGCTTCCTGAGCAGCATTTATTCTGCTGTCTGCAGATTGATTCTCAAATGCCCTCAAGACACATTCACCGTGTCAATAATAATCACAACAACCACAGGAGTCGTTGCTCTGGCAGTATCGCTGATTCTGCTCTTCAAGTCCGATGGTCTTGCAAGAATGATAACCGGACCGGATGCCTCCCAATGTGAAAAAGTCAATTGCACCTGGATAATAACAGCGTTTCGAATGATGGCCTGTTTATGCGGTTTGCTGATTCTCTATCATCGCATAGGACTTCTGTTCTTTTATGTCCCGAACATTATAAACAGTGAGAACATTTTATCTTATTTGACGCTTGAGGGCCAATCGTCGCAGCTTTCATCAAAGACTCTGGCAGGAATCCTGGTAGAACTTACCAAATGGTTTTTCGCAATATATCTGATTTTCGGCGCACCTCACTATGTGCGCCGGCAAATGCGGGTAATCACAGCGAATACACGAGGTGAAAAATGAGTAAAAATGAATTACGTGTGATGGCAAGAATAATGCTGATAGGAGTTGGTCTGTATGTTCTGCTGCAAACATTCTTAAACATTTTATCTAACGCCGCGGCGATACCGATAGTTGCGTCTGCCGAAATTAAGCATTTGCCTATGATAATAATAATAGTCATCGGCATATATGCCGTAATGGCACTGGTGATAGTATATTTCCTGGCTCGATGCGCTAATCGCTTTTCCGCCAAAATCGCTGAATCTCAGACGATCGATGACACACAAGTTTCCTGGCTGGCTGTCGCGTTTCGCCTTATTTGTGTAACTGCGGGTGTTTTGTTCCTTTATTGGTCGGTTCCAAACCTGGTTGTAACCCTGAGCAGATACATTATTGCCAAACCGAATGAATATTTTATGTCGACGAAACCGGATATTGTAAAATATGTTGTAATGTTGGGACTGAGTATATATCTGGCCTTAGGCGCACCCGGCTTTGTCCGCTGGCAGGTAAGAAAAACTCTTAAACAGTGCAGTAAAATTGTAGAACAGCAGCCAACCTGGCGTTAACTCTCTTCGATACCAGCAATGGTGGCATCGAGGCCCATAAGGACGGTCTTCACGGCCGGGTCGTTTATCATCTCGATTTGCCTCTGGCTCCTTGTTCTTGGTTGGGCAGGTTCCTCGGCCGTCTGAGTCTCTCCTTCGGCAATCTGCAATTCAACCCGCACGTCAGTTCCCAACTGCTCACTACAGACTTCTGCTATCTGTTCAATCCGGCCGTTACCCTCACACATCTTTTTCTGAACAGCAGCCGAGGCGCCGAATTCCAGCGTCAAGGTCCCGTTCTCGAACCGAACGGGCTGAGCACAAGTTAACAGACCGGCCGTTCCCGACCCCAGACGCTCACGAATAACCGCCAGTGTTTTTTCCCAGTTGCTTCTTACTGACTCCAGCCCGCCAACCTGGGCCGACTCGGCTCCTGCTTTCGCAGATGCTACTTGCTGCTCCGCAACGATAGTCGTATTCTGCTCACTTTTTACTTTTTTTTTATCCTGAGCAGGCGGCGATTTGGACAGAAGCTGGTCAACGTTAAGAAAATGTTCGCTCATTGCCAGGCGAATAATCACCGCTTCTAAAAGTGGCCTGGCGGCGTCACTGTTCTTCAGAGACCATCGCAGTTTTTCGAGCGTTGTTATGCCGTAAACCAGTCCGGCTACGTCGAACTTCGCAGCCAGTTCTTCAACTCGCTTTTTCTGCTGGTCCGTGAGGATAACTAAGTCGCTGCCGGCCCCTGCCGCTTTGAGAACCATCAGGTCACGCATACAATCGACTAATGCGTCTGCAATCTGGACCTCGCCAAGCCCGGCGTTGGTTAACTCACCGGCCGCGGCCAGTGCACCCGCAGCGTTGCTGTCGCCGATTGAGCCGACAAGCTCATATACTTTCTCGCTGTCCGGACAGCCGAGATACTGCTCGAGCAATTCAGCGGTCAACGGCTCCACGCCCGTGCTGATAAGCCGGTCAAGCAAACTTAGACCATCCCGCATCGAGCCATTGGCCATTTTCGCTAAAGGAAGAATCAGTCCCTCGTCATACTTAATGTTTTCCTGCTCGAGAATACTGGCGAGTTGACGGGCGATAAGACTGGGGGAGATGTTTCTGAAATCGAATCTCTGGCAGCGGGACTGGATGGTTGCGATTACCTTGTTCGGCTCGGTCGTGGCGAAGATGAATTTAACGTGCGTCGGCGGCTCTTCGAGAATCTTCAAAAGCGCATTGAACGCCTCAGCCGTCAGCATATGAACTTCGTCAATAATATAAATTTTGAACCTCGCCCGTGCCGGACGATATATCGCGTTGTCCCGAAGCTCACGGATACTGTCAATGCCTCGATTCGAGGCACCGTCGATTTCGATTACGTCGATGTCCTCGCCAAGGTTAACTGAAACACAACTGTCGCATTTGCAGCACGGCTCAGGCGTCGGCTCATCGAATGCCAGACAGTTCAGGGATTTTGCAAGAATCCTGGCCATGGTAGTCTTGCCGACCCCACGGGTTCCGGTGAAAAGATATGCGTGAGCAACCCTGCCGGTCTTTATTGCGTTTTTCAGCGTCTGGGCAATCGGGTCCTGACCGACAACGTCATCAAATGTCTGAGAACGATATTTACGAGCGAGTACTGTATAAGCCATAACAAATTGATTATTGATAACCAATAAAAGATCGGCCGGGTTTGCCACGGCACGGCCAAGGCCACGCTTATGGCTGCTCGGTTCCCCGCCTGACCAGGTTCGCGGGCTCGGTCTGCATGGGACCCGGCCGGTAAAATTGATTCGCTGTTTTAAATTTCCAATTTACTATTCCGGCAGTTGCAGTATAACAACAGATGCCATAATTTCCAGAATAACATTGCGATTTGCGGTTTTTTTGCTTGAACGTAATCAGCCGGCTGGCTAATACAATATCAGCAAATTGAAGAACATATAACGGATAAGGGAGACAGGTATGAGAGTTCGAATCGAGGATACGTGCACTGCCTGTGGTTTGTGCTGCGATACCTGCCCGGAGGTCTTCGAAATGGGCCCGACCATAGCCCAGGTAAAACTCGAAGAGGTCCCTTCGGTGCACGAGGACGCCGTCCAGCAGGCAGCGGACGAATGTCCTGTCGAAGCTATCGTGGTTGAGTAGTTTAGCCGGACAGTTCTCTGCTTCTGTCGCAGGCCGCCTTAAGGGCATCTTCAATCAGTCGCCCGAAATCGCGCGACGAGAGGACCTTTATTGCCGCCTCAGTAGTGCCGCCGGGGCTTGTAACTTTGCGGCGAAGCTCGGCGGGCCCTTCCCCCGCCTTGTCCCGCTCGCAGGCCAGAACAGCCGCACCTTTGGCCGTCTGTAAAACAAGCTGCTTGGCGGATTCCTCGGTAAGGCCCAGTGCAACAGCCGCTTTCGTCATTTCTTCCATCAGCAGGAAAAAATACGCCGGCCCAGAACCAGAAACAGCAGTAACGGCGTCAATCAGCCCCTCATCATCCACAACAACCGCCTGCCCCACGGCCCGGAACATCTGCAGGGCCTTATCCAAAACGGGTCTTGCCTTTTCATTGGCAAATAGTGCCGCTGCCCCCTCGCCCACAAGCGCAGGCGTGTTCGGCATAACGCGGACTATTGCTACGTCACCTAAAGCGGCAGCGATTTTGGCAACCTTGATTCCCGCGGCGATTGATATAATAAGGGCGTCCTTGCGAACAGCCGACTTTACGCTCTCAAGTGCCTCGGCCATATTCTGCGGCTTGACGCTCAGAACAAGCGTGTCAACCTTACCAGCCAGTTCGGCGTTCTTTTCGACCGGCGCAACGCCATATTCTCCCTTGAGAAAATCCAGCCGCTCCTTGCGGACGTCGCTTATAAAAACATCCTTTGACTTATAAAGCTTTGTGGCAATGATGCCCTTTATAAGGGCCTCTGCCATATTCCCGCTTCCTAAGAATCCGATAGTTCCCATACGTTGGTCCTTGTTGGAAGTTACCAATCAGTTATAATCACCAAAAACAAGTGGATAGAATATAACGGCCAATGGGAGAGCAAGGCAATGCAAAAACAGGTCAAATATGAGCAGGCAATCAAAACCAAATACCCTGAACAGGTCGTAATAGCCATTGCGAAAGACAAATCAGGCAAGGCCAATCCTGTGACGCTTGGCTGGACAATGATTGCCTCGTATGACCCGCCGATGATGGCCGTCGGCCTGTATAAGGGCCACTATACCGTCAAATGTATACGACACTCGAAATGCTTTACGATTGCGTACCCGTCATCCGATATGGCCAAGGCGGCCCTGTTCTTCGGCTCGCACTCCGGCAAAGACACCGACAAGCTTGCTGAATTCAAGTGCAAGATTCGCCCCGCCAGGAAAATTAAATCGGTATTGCTGACAGATGCGGTGGCCAATTTCGAATGCCGGCTTGTCAGGCAGATTCCCACCGGCGATCACATAACCTTCATCGGCAAAGTTATCTGCTCGCACGTAAATACCAGATGCAAAAAACGCCTATACTCCCTCGGCTCCGGCCACAAATTAGGCCCTGCTCGATAACCTTTTGATATGAAGGCGGCGGTGGGAGTCGAACCCACGAATAACGGTTTTGCAAACCGTCGCCTTAGGCCACTTGGCTACGCCGCCCTTAATGGAACCCACAATTTACTCAAAAAAGTGGCTTTTGCAACATATTTTTCTCATAAGCAATTCTTACACCTACTTACCCATCTACTCACTTACCCATCGACTCATCAACTCGCTTTTGGTGACCGGCGGACATTGAAGACAAAGGCCGAGCAATGCAAACGATTTTTCAGGAGCCCTTCTCAGCCAATATCGAAAGCAGGAATATCGAAACGACCGAGCCGAGGATATAGTAAGGAAACTGCAGCCAGACAAAATCCGTCCCGATAAGGGCCGCACCGATAATCGTCGCCCGGAATCTTTGTAGAAACT
>CAZQWM010000053.1:10442-15286 GCA_964597035.1 uncultured Pirellulales bacterium | reverse complement strand
ATTAGTGTGCTTTTTGGTAGACTGATTTTACGCAACATTCCGGGCTCCTCCAAGAATCCCGCTGAAGCTGTTCTGTTGGACAAACATTGTGCCAACCAACCAAGATATATCGGCAGGTATGCGTAAAGTCCAACAGATTTTCCGGCAAAAGCGCCCTATACCGAATCAACGTAATCAGGGCCCCTATTTGCCGTCAGAGGTCGGCCTGGGAAAGCCGTTTTATTGCCTCGGCGATGTTAGTCCTGACCGCCCCCTCGTAGGCCTTGCGGCTGCGCTCGGCAGGGAGGAGGGCATCGCTGAGCTTTGCCCTGTAGGTTGTTTCGAAGGTGTCGGACCATACGGGGGTGAGTTTTTTGGCGTCGGTAAGGTCCCATTTGGTCTTCATTTTTATATCAAGGTCAAGCCCGATTAACGGCTGGTCGTAGTACAGGATGGTAACATCGAGGATATAATCGGCATCATTTGTCTCGACGACTGCATCGAAGAGTTCCGCCTCGGCAATGGAATCAATTATCGCTTCGGTAAAGGCAACACTGGAAATCTGCGACATCAACAACTGGAATGAGCCAGTTTCACGGCTTCCGACAACCTCGTCGACCCTGACGGCTCCCGGAATCTTCTTAGCGACCTCAAAACCGGCGGGGACCATCATTTTAGAGCGAGCCGCGCAACCGCCGGAAAACAAGACAAGCAGAACTTCAAGAAGCAGCGAAACAACAAAAGCGAATTTGAACGGTACTCGTGGTATGGCCGTTCCGTTTTGCTGCACGTGAAAATCCCCGACAGATTTATTCAGAAGAATTCTTTTCACTCGACTTCGATTTCTTCGCTTCTTTTCCCATCGCCTTTCTTTCAGCAAGGGAAGGTATCGGCTCAGCCATAACATCGCCCATATCGCAATTTTTAGATTCTGCAATAAGCAGCAGGCGATTGTGACGGCGGCGGAAGGCCTCGTATTCGATTCTTTCGGCATCTTTCATATTAATGAACAAGTACGTCGCCATACCCACTGGGGTGGTGTTGCTTGCCACGGTGCCACCGATATTCCAAAGGGTATTGATAACAGTTTTGTCGGTTTTTGGCAGAAGTGCGAGCATGTCTTTTTGAAGAGTGGAAATTTGCTGCTCAAGCGAGTCGCAACTGAGATTCTCGTCTCCCGGCATATATGCGGAGACAGGTTCCGGCTGTCGGCCGGCACAGCCGACTAAAATGACCACGAAAAACAATAAAAGGCCTACGTTTTCTTTCACAACACAACCCCGAAACAGTGAGTGAAATAATCTGTTTAACAAATGAGACAAATCACGTCAACGACAAAAACCTGCCTTACCAGAGGGAACACTTGCGGTGGCCCTAACATAATCAGTCGCGGCGGGGTTTTAATCGGCGGCCCAGAGAGAAAAGATGATTTTTGCGATGTCGGTATTGTCGATGTAAGGGCCTCGGACAGGGTCAAGGCCGTCGAAAGTCTCTTCAAATAATTGTGCCCCGGCACCTTTGGCGAAGAACGGAACAAGCGAGTTGGTGTGGTCTGAACTATTCCATTGCATCTCAGGCAGACTACCGGCGCCTTTATTTATCAGCTCATTCCAGACCGCCCCCGTCGGCCTTAGTCCGGAATTCGGGCCAGTGAGATAGCCGGTTTCGTGGTCGGCGGTAACAATCACCAGAGTCTGCTGCCAGTTGCTGTGATTATCCACCCAGTCAATTACGGCATCGACGGATTTGTTGAAGTCAATCATCTCCTCAATGAGCCGGCTTGATTGGTTATCGTGTCCGGCCCAGTCAATTGCACCACCTTCAATCATAAGAAAGAAGCCGTCGGGGTCTTCATCGAGGACATTGAGTGCGGCGTGAGTCATCTCTTCGAGCGCAGGCACCGTTTGAGTCAACGGCACTTCGAATGGCACGGCATTAACATCTCCCAAACGGCCCTGCTGGAGGGTAGCGTAGACCTGTGGGATGCCGAATAATCGTTTTGGCGTCGGGCCGGCTGCGAGTGCCTCAAATTCAGTTCGAGTTTGAACAACCGTCCAGTAGTCGGCGGTTCCATCGCCATCAACGTCACCGCCTGCCGAGCCAGCTTTGAGGTCGTTCCAGAGGTCCGGTGCAACATATTTGTAGCTGGGGGTACTTCGAAATTCGCCGTCGTTGTCATAAAAGGGATGGCCGGTGCCCATAATGACATCGATGGCGCTTTGATTGACCATTTCGTCGGCGATTTGCCGGTAATTATTGCGCGAGATATTATGGGCAACAAAGCCGGCGGGTGTGGCGTGGCTGAATGGGACGCTTGTGATAACACCGGTTGCCTTACCGAGTTGCTCGGCCCGTTCGACCAGGTTCAATGCTCTTTCACGTTTGACGTCCAATCCGATTCTTCCGTTTAAGGTTTTAACGCCGGCAGCCATAGCGGTGGCCGAGGCGGCCGAGTCGGTGGTTTGTTTTTTGACATAGTCAAAATCCGTCCAGGCGGTGTTGCTATCATATCGGCCGCGGGACTGATAGGTGCTCATAGCGAGGCGGACGGGGAATTCTTCGTAGCTGTGGCAGGGAACCTGGCCGCATTGATAATAATCCGTCGCCTTGATATGGTTATAGCCACAGCCATCAGCAATAAGAATGATAACGTTCTTCGGCTGACCGGCCAGACTGCCTTGTTTTTGGACTTTGACATTCTCGGCGGCACAACCAAGGCCAATGATAATGATAATAAAGGTAAGGGCATTTGTTATATTTCTACGCATCTTCACGGAGACAATTATAGCAACGTCCGGCCGATTTACGAAGACAAAAAGCGAGGGACGGCTATTTCCCATCATATATAAGGAAAATAGTCAGCCAGTAAGGTCGGGGCTTTCGCTTTTTCGCTGAAAGCATATAATCAGACACAAGACGCAAGAAGGAACAGGCAATGGGCTATTTTCGGGACAATATCGACAGTGCTAAAGGTTACGAGCCGGGATTTCAGCCCAAATCCACTGAGGTGGTAAAGCTGAATACCAATGAGAATCCCTATCCGCCCTCTCCGGCGGTGATGAAGGCGATTGGCGAGATTAAGGCGGAGCAGCTTCGCCGATACCCCGACCCAATGGGTAATGTATTCAGAGAGGAGACGGCGAAAATCAACGCCGTTGAGCCGGACTGGATTCTGTGCTGCAACGGGGGAGATGACCTGCTGCGAATGGCGTTTACTGCATTTTGCAACCGCAGGCGACCCGTCGCATATCCTGTGCCGACATATTCGCTATACCCGGTCCTGGCCAATATCCAGAATTGCAGGGCGATTGAGGTTCCGTTCGATGAGGAGTTCAACCTACCCGCGCGATTAGCAAGGGTCAAAGCTGCCCTGACGATTGTCTGCAATCCGAATGCACCGAGCGGGACCTTCATAGAGCCGGAGGAACTTGGCTCGCTTGCGGCCGAAGTGAAAGGGGTATTGCTAATCGACGAGGCATACGTGGATTTCGCCGAGCGAAACTGCGTCGAGCTGGTCAGGCAATTCGAGAACGTCATTATACTGCGCTCGATGAGCAAAGGTTATTCATTGGCGGGTCTGCGTTTCGGATACGCGATTGCCCAGCCGGGGCTTATAGAAGGTCTGACGAAGGTCAAGGATTCCTACAACATCGATGCAATCGCGACCGCTGCAGCAACGGCAGCGATAAAAGACCGGCAATACTTCAAAGAAACAATCGAAAAGGTAAAGCAGGAACGAAAGCGGCTCATCGAAGAATTGAAAAAACTGCAATTTGGAGTTTTGAAAAGCGCGGCCAATTTCGTTTTTACCGGGCACAAGGGCTGCAAGGCAAAGGATATTTATGATAAACTTGTGAAGCGCGATATCTATGTGAGGTACTGGGACCAGCCCGGCATCGACAACAAGCTCAGGATAACCGTCGGGACAAAACAGCAGAACGACAAGCTGCTTGGGGCACTGAAAGAAATCATATCGTGACAGGAAATGACTATGGCAAAGCGAACCACAAAAATGCACAGAAAGACAAAAGAAACCGACGTGACGGTCGAGCTTAACTTAGATGGTACCGGTAAATACGATATCGATACGGGTATCGGCTTTTTGGACCATATGCTGACGCACCTGAGCAAGCACAGCCGGATTGATACAAACGTCAGGGCAAAAGGCGACCTTAACGTAGATGCTCATCATACAGTCGAGGACGTCGGGCTGAGTTTGGGCGAATGCTTAGTCGAGGCACTGGGCGACAAGAAGGGTATCAACCGTTATGGGAACAGTTCCGTGCCGATGGAAGATTCTTTGGCCAACGTCTCTGTGGATTTATCCGGCAGACCCAGTTGTGTCTATAACGTCGAATACAGGACGGACAAAATCGGTGACTTCGACGTTCAGTGCCTCGAAGAGATGCTGCGAAGCTTTTCCAACGCGGGCAAATTCAACCTGCATATAAACGTGCCCTACGGCACCAACAGCCATCATACCGCGGAGGCGATATTCAAGGCGCTCGGCCAAGCGCTCGGCAGCGCGGTCAAAATAGTAGGTAAAGACATACCGAGCACAAAAGGGACATTGTGATTGAAGAAGAGCCAATCGAGTTCAGGACAGGGCAAGGTATGGACATTCATCGTCTTGTCGAAGGCCGAAAGCTGATGCTCGGCGGGGTGTATGTACCGCACCCGACGGGGCTGGCAGGCCACAGCGACGGCGACGTTGTTCTGCACGCAGTGATAGATGCACTATTAGGAGCGGCAGGGATGGGTGACATCGGGACAATGTTTCCCGATACCGACCCGAAATACAAAGACGTAGACAGCAAGGGATTTTTGGTTGACGTTAAAGAAAAACTCGCTGAAAAGAAATGGGA
>CAZQWM010000053.1:0-10342 GCA_964597035.1 uncultured Pirellulales bacterium | reverse complement strand
CTTTATACCCGCAGCTATTTCGAGGATATGGACAAGCTCAACTGCGTTCGGCCTGATATCAGTCCGAGGGCGAGCGGGCACATCGTCGAGCAGATTGAATTGGTCAAGACGCTTGTCGAAAAGGGATACGCATACGAGGTGAACGGCTCGGTGTATTTCGATGTGTCGAAATTCGCCGATTACGGGAAACTGTCGGGGCGGAAGGTCGAGGATATGATGGCAGGCGCGAGGGTGGAGGTCTCGGCAGAGAAAAAACATCCTGCGGATTTTGCAGTCTGGAAAAAGGCGGAGCCGAATCACATTATGCAATGGCCAAGCCCGTGGGGGATGGGTTTTCCGGGATGGCATTTAGAATGCTCGGTGATGAGCACAAAATATTTAGGCCAGCCATTCGATATTCACGGAGGCGGGATGGAAAACCAGTTCCCGCACCACGAATGTGAAATCGCGCAGGCAGAAGCAGCGACGGGAAAACAATTCGTCAAATACTGGCTGCATAACAATATGGTTACGGTCGACGGCCAGAAGATGGGCAAAAGCTTGAATAATTTTATCACATTAAAGCAGGTCTTCACGGATTCACCGGAGCCGAAGCATGAGAGATTGAACAGGAAATACGACGCACTTGCGGTTCGGCAGCTCATTCTCAACAGCCATTACAGGAGCACGCTGGATTTTTCCGACGCAGCGCTTCACGCCGCACAGAGCGGGTATGATAAGATAACGGACGCGGTAACAGCCGTGAGAAAACAAATCAGCAATGCCCCCAACGGCCCTATCGACAGCGACGCGGAGGAACGCCTGAAGGAATCAAAAGAGAAATTCGAGGCGGCGATGAACGACGACCTCAATACCGCGGTGGCACTATCAGTATTATTCGAGCTTGCAAGTTTGACCAATGATGCACTTGCCAAAAATGCCACCGGCGAGACACTTGTTGCGATAGACAGTATGTTTACGCGTCTTGGCGAGGACGTGCTGGGGACTATAAAGGAAAGTTACCCAGAACAAAGCGGCGCAGATACCGAAATGCTCAACAGCCTCGTCGGCGTTATCATTGAGCAACGGAACACCGCTCGTAAGAATAAAGATTTCGCCACGGCTGATATTTTGCGAGACAACCTCGAAGCGGCCGGCATCATTCTCGAAGACAAGCCCGACGGCACCGGCTGGAGGATTAAATGAGGATTTTAGGCATAGACCCGGGATTGCAGGTGTGCGGGTATGCGTGCGTGGAAACCACCGATGGGCTTCCTTCGTCAAGTTCAGGACGGGGAAAGCCCATCCTACGGGAGGCGGGTGTGTTTCGCACGGACGGTGAAAGCAGCATCGAGGCCCGGCTGAATCAGATTGCCGGGGATATTGACACCATTCTGGAAAAGTTCAAGCCCGATGTGGTAGCCGTCGAGCAGTTGTATTCGCACTACGCGCATCCGAGGACGGCGATATTGATGGGGCACGCCAGAGGGGTTATACTGCAAAGATGCGCACAGGCGGGTATCGAAGTGAAAAGCTTCAGCGCGACGCGGATAAAAAAGTCAATCACGGGCAACGGACGGGCCTCGAAGGAACAGATACAAAGGACTATCAAGACGCTGTTGTCACTGTCGGCCGTTCCCCAGCCGAACGACGTGGCCGATGCGGTGGCAGTGGCTTTGTGCTGTGGGGATACGATGGGAAGACGTCTATGCCGCGTATCGGGGTAAAAAAGGCGGAAGTTGCAGATGTCGAAGATATTATGAATATTCATTATTCGGCGGTTTTTGAAACGGCGGCCCCCTTTTACCCTGAGGAAATAGTGCGGAACTGGGCCAGCCCGATGAATCCGGAAACGGAGAAAAAATACGTCGACGCGATAGAGACCAAGAATGAAATAATCGTCGTGGCGAAAATAAACGGCAGGACCGTCGGCTTCGGCTGGATTGTACCCAAACTTAACGAGCTGCGTGCCGTGTATGTTCATCCCGACTTCGGCCGGGAGGGTGTCGGAACTCAAATCGTTGCGGATTTGGAACGCCTGGCGGTCGAACGAGGGCTAAACGAGCTTGAGCTAATCGCGTCCCTGAACGCCGAAAGGTTCTATCTCAAAAACGGTTTTGTGAAAATCGGGAATTGCGAACGCAAGATTCGTTCCGGTTATCTGATGCCCTGCATTAAAATGAAAAAGATTCTGATAAAAGAAGGTTTAACTGTAAATACATAATGATAGCGAGGTTGGAAGGAAAACTCGTCAAGCTGGATACCGAAAGCGCATTAGTGCAGGTTGGCGCCGTCAGCTATCAGGTTCTGCTGCCGGGCTACTGTATCAGCGCGCTGGCGGGCAAGGTCGGCTCGGATATAACACTTTGCACGATGGAATACTACGAGGGCACGCCGGGCGGGGGTAACCTGATACCGAGAATAGTCGGATTTTTGAGCGACGGCGAGAGGCAATTTTTCGCAAAATTCACCAGCGTCAAGGGTATCGGCATAAGAAAGGCACTTCGGTCTCTGGCTATCCCGATAGCCAATATAGCAGGGGCGATAGAAAACGGCGATGACAAGACGCTTTCGGCGCTGGACGGTATAGGTAAAAGAACGGCCCAGCAGATTATCGCGGAACTCAAAGGCAAGTTGGGCAGCTTTGCAATCGGGGCGGTGCCGACGGCGGCCGAACCGAAATTCAAGCCATTTCAGGCGGAGGCGCTGGAGATACTCATCGCGTGGGGTGAGAAAAGAACAGAGGTAATGGAACTTATCGAGCTTGCCTGCAAGAAACACCCGGATATCGAATCAGCGGAAGGGCTTGTGCCGTTGGTGTACCGGCTAAAACAGGGAGTTGAGGTTTAATGGCGATAGACAGGGTCATAGACGGTCAATCACTTAACGAGGCGGAGGAGCATTTTAACGTTTCGCTTCGGCCGAGGCATTTGCGTGAGTGCGTTGGGCAGCGGAGGGTAATCGACAAGCTCAAGATAGCGATTGAGGCCGCCAAGCAGAGAAAAGAGCCGTTGGAACATATCCTGTTTTACGGGCCGCCCGGCTTAGGCAAGACGACTCTCGCTAACGTGGTCGCCAACGAGATGGATGCGAATATTCGCTGCACGTCCGGGCCGGCACTGACAAAACAAGGCGACCTGATGGGGCTTTTGAGCAATATCAATACGGGCGATATATTATTCATCGACGAGGTTCACCGGCTCAGCACGCCGGTCGAGGAATTTCTGTACCCTGCGATGGAAGAGTTCAAGGTCGATTTCACCGTTGACAGCGGCCTGCACGCCAAGACGATAAACTTTCCGCTGAAGCGATTTACATTGGTTGCCGCTACGACGCGGGCAGGGCTTTTGACGGCACCGCTTCGCGGCCGATTCGGAATGCTGTATCATCTGGAGTTTTACAACACCGACGAGCTGACTAAAATCCTGACGAGGTCGGCGGAACTGCTGAAGCTTCAATCAGATGACGGGACGCTCGAACTGATAGCCGGCCGATCGCGAGGAGCTCCCCGAATCGCCAACCGGCTGCTGAAGCGGGTGCGCGACTACGCACAGGTAAAAGGAGAGGGGAAACTGACTACAAGTATTGTCGAGCAGGCACTGAAGATGGAGCAGATTGACGAGCTTGGGCTTGATGAGCTGGACCGGTTGTTTTTGCATGCGCTTGTTAACGTCTATGAGGGCGGCCCAGCGGGTATCGAGGCCATAGCGGCAACTTTAGGCGAAGAAAGGGACACCTTAGAAGACGTGGTCGAGCCGTACCTGCTGCAGGTTGGCTTTGTCCGGCGGACAAAACGCGGAAGAGAGATAACCAGAGACGCCTGTGAACACCTTGGTCTGAAATATCACAAAAAGGCGGCAACTGAGGAGCCGGAACTGTTCGGCTCTGCTGAACAATAGTCCTTTCTTCACCAAGCTGCTAACCGTCTCGACCAATACTAATCTGCAGGACACGCTTCGTATCTTCTGTTACCTTGGTCCGCTCGCTAATACGCACGGGGCAGAGCCAGATTATTTTTTCCGCATCGGCTACGACAATTACATTCTGACGAACCTTCTGGAGGACATGTTCGGCAGTTAGAAATTTGCCAAGCTTTTTTCCCCCCGCCATTCCCAGTGGTACGAACCTGTCACCATTTTGACGGCCTCGCACACACAGGGGCAACTGCACTTTGTCGAGGTCGAACCACTCAACGTCGCTGCTCTTGTCCATCCTGAATTTTTTGAAGCTCACTGCGTCATATTCCAGTGTCTCTGCCCTGATAAGCACATCCGAATACTTTGCATCTCCCGGAACTTTCAATATAACTGGCTCTGCAGCAGTGGTTTTGATTGTCTCGCTCTTGCGGCTATGCACAAAAACAATTTGACTCCCCTGCCGACGCACTTCTATATTATTCGGCAACTGCAATTTGGCGACTGTTTCGCCTTGCGACAATCGCAATATGTCATTGTAGTGGCGCTGTGTAACATCCTGTTCGCCGCTGTCAAGGTCAGCCAACGCCCGGCGGATAATCTCGACTTTGACTTCAGGCGGCTGAGATGAAATTGAGTCCACATCCAGCGTCATATTACCTTCTTGCGCAGTAACAACATCCGACCAAATTGCATCGGCTGTTTCACAAATCAGCGAATGAAACCTGCGTGCTGTTTTTGCCAATTCGTCAAGCCGTTCAACTATATTGTCAGTACAATCCTGCTGTAACGCCGGTAGCAAACGGTTGCGGATAAAATTGCGCCTGTAGGAGCAGTCGAGATTTGTTCTATCCTCGCACCATTCGAGCTTACGCTCGTTTAGATATTCAAGAATTTCAGCCCTGCTAACACATAACAGAGGCCTTACGAACCTGATGCCACCTGTAAATTCCTTAACGGGCCAGATGCCGCCCAGTCCCCGAAAGCCCGTTCCTCGAATCAGCCGATGCAGAATAGTTTCGGCGTTATCGTTTTTTTGATGGGCGGTCGCAATACAGGAGCAATCCTGACGGCCTGCAATTTCAAGCAGGCAGTCGATTCGCAATTTTCTTGCGGCCGACTCGATTGAAAGTTTCTCCCGACCGGCGTATCCCCGCACGTCGATTCGCTCCTTAATCAGCGGCAGGTCGAGCCTTCGGCACTGCTCGACGACAAAATCCTCGTCCCGCTGAGCATCATCGCCTCTGAGTTGATGATTGATATGCGCACAGCAAACCTCGACAGGCAATACGCCGTCAGTCACAAGGCCAGCCATGATATGCAATAGCGCAGTCGAATCGGCCCCGCCGGAGACGGCAATAAGGACTTTATCGCCGGCAGAAAAGAACCGCTCGGCCTGAATAAAATCCGCCACCTTTTGTCTCAAATCCTTTAACATTGCCACTAAGAAATTATCTCAAAATGAAATACATCATTCCAAGCATAGCGAGGAATCTTATGCCCGACACCCCCCCCACACACAAACGGCGGGCAAGCTCCGGCTACGCTCAGTATGACAAAATATAAGAATTCTGAAGAGTAATGCCACCTTTGATACAGGCAAGCAAAACACACAAAGTTATTTCAGCGATGACAGCAAGCTGAGCAGGAATAACCAGGAATTGTCAACGGATGCGATGTCCACGCATTCCTGCGGGGAATGTGCGTTCCTAATTGTCGGGCCAACACTAATCATTTCGATATCCGGGAACTTCCGGCCAATTACAGCGCACTCGAGGCCGGCGTGAATAACCCTCACGTCCGGTTCTTTGCCTCGTAGCTGTTTGTGAACTTCTTTCGCCCGGCCAAGCAATGCTGAATTGATATCCGGTCTCCAGGAGGGGTATCCACCTGATGTTCTCGCCTCGGCGCCTGCCAGATTCGCTGCAGCCGTGATTTCACCTGTGAGCTCCGCCATAGACGACGACTCGAAGCTGCGATGCGATGTAACAATGCGAATAAAATTGGCCTTCGCATCTGCCTCAATCCTGGCGAGGTTACTGGAGGTCTCGACAACCCCGTCAAACTTTTGCGAAACACGATAAACACCGTTGGGCAGGCCCAGTAACAAACCAACAATTCTTTTACCCAGTTCCGGCGAGAAGACCTTTTCACAACAGCCAGTGGATTGAGCAGCCAGCTCCACCTTGAGTGCCGGGTCAGTTGTGGAGAACTCCTGTTTGAATGATGATTCGATATCCGACAGAAACCTTTTGATTGCATCAAGCTCCGAAGAAGCGATACAGACCACAGCTGTTGCATCGCGGGGTATTGCGTTTGCAGCCCGGCCACCCTCGATACGACAAATACTCAAATCGAATCTTTTCTGCAAGCTTTGAATTGCTCTCGACAAAAGAACAATGGCATTTGCCCGCTGCTTGGCGATATCGATACCGGAATGGCCCCCCTGCAGGCCCGAGACCTTCAAATTAAAACGGTCAAATGACTCCGACACGGGCGCCCACTCCAGCGTGAGCTGTATCTCGGTTTGCTCGCCGCCGGCACAGCCGACAATAAAAGACTCGTCTTCACCGTCGAGATTTATTAAATACCTGCCCGTGATAAAGTCCGGCTGTAAAGCATTGGCGCCGGTCAGACCCGTTTCTTCGTCTACGGTAAACAACAGCTCCAGCTTAGGATGAGGTGAATTCGCCTCGAATACCATGGCAAGGGCCAGAGCCATACCAAGGCCGTTGTCTGCACCCAGGGTAGTGCCTTCCGCACAAACCCAGCCATCCCGTTCCATTATCTCGATGGGGTCTGTGGAGAAATCGTGTTTCGAGTCTGGGCTTTTCTCACAGACCATATCGACGTGGCTTTGAAGCACGACCGCGGGCGCATCTTCACATCCCTTTGTCGGGGGCAATTCAATAACGATGTTGCCCACTGCGTCACTGCGACAGGCAAGATTACGACTACGGGCAAAATCCCTGAGCCACTCGATAATCCGCTCTTCGTTTTTCGAGCAGCGAGGAATCCGGCTGACCTGCCGAAACATCTCCCAGACCTGTTGTGCCCGCGCCTCTTTCAAAGTTATCTTCGCACCCGCCGTCATTTCACCACTCCGAAAAACCACGATTTTACTGCACGCCGAACGCTCGGAAAACATGAACAGCCCAAGCACTAAAGCAAACACCATTCGCTGAATTGTGCGTCTGTTCAAAAGCCCGCCCGGTTCACGACGATACAGCGTTTTTGTTTTATAGGCCGAACAGAATTATCCCCAGTGAGATTCGATCTCACAACCTTTGTCTCCGGAGCACAAAACGGGGCTTTGTAAGTATCTGTACCAAAACCGTTTATAATCGTCAAAATTGTTCGGACGTCTGTACAATTCCGTATAATAAAAGCCGAGACTTTTTGAAAGTCATTCTTATTCCGTAGCCAACAATCCTTCAGTACATTACAAGACAATCAAGCTGATAACCCAAATGGTTAGAATCGAGGTAACACCTATTATCAGAGTAGCAAGAGTATGGACTTTGTAACCGGTTTTAACATCCATTCTGGTCATTTGAGTAACGACCCAGAAAAAGCTGTCATTTGCATGAGAAACAACCATTGAGCCGGCCCCTACGGATAATACGACCAAGACCCTGGCAATTCCGGATTCAAACCCTAAAGGTGACATTAACGGCGCCATTAAGGATGCAGTCGTAATAAGCGCAACCGTCGATGACCCCTGGGCGCTTTTTATAGCCGCAGCGATAATAAATGGCAGCCAAATGCCCAGGTTAGCATGTGACAGAGAATCGCCAATCACATCGGCGAGCGGGGAATTCCGCAGGACCATTCCAAAGGCGCCGCCGGCCCCGGTAATCATTATTATCAGGGCCGCATTTAACAGGGCCTGGCCAACCCAGCCGGTGGTGGACAGCATCTGCAAATCAAGTTTCTTCGGAAGCCGAAAGGCCAAAAGGACTCCGATGAGTAATGCGACAACCGGCTCTCCAAGAAAGCTTACAATACTTTTCAAATTGCCCTGCCCAAGGGGGTGCGTCGGAAAATCAGAAACAGATTTAATTACGATTAGAAAAATTGGAACCATAATCGGAATAAATGCTTTAAATGCAGACGGAGCTTCTTTGAGCCGGGCCTCCACGTCTGCCTGCGAGAGCTCAGGATTGGGGTCTATATAAATTTTCGAGGCGAACTTCGTAGCGAACAGCCAACCTACCACAAGAGCAAACGCGCTTACAATCAGGCCTAAAAAAATAACCAGCCCGAGGTCGGCATCGAGTATGCCGGCGGCAGCGATAGGCCCCGGTGTCGGCGGCACCAGACAATGTGTAGAAGTAAGGCCGACCGCCAAGGCTATTGCCGGTCCCACTAAGGATATTTTGGCTCTTTTGGAAAGTGCCCTGTTCAACGGCGTGAGGATAACAAATCCGGAATCCGCAAAAACCGGTATGGAAACAAAGTAGCCGATAATAGACATTGCCAAAGGGACATGCTTTTCACCGATAATTTTCAGGATTCTTTCGGCTATTGCAAAGGCCCCGCCTGAACGCTCAAGAAACGTCCCGATAATGACACCCGCGATGATTACGATTCCAATGCTGCCAAGAGTTCCGCCGAATCCGTCATTGATTGATTTGACAATTTCGGGAAGCGGCATTCGTGCAAACAGGCCGAATCCAACCGCGGCAAATAAAAGGGCCAGAAACGGGTGAAAGTGGAATTTGCTCGTCGAGATGACAATAAAAAGCACGCTTACCAGCAGAAGCAGAATCAGTAGCACAAACAGAATCCTTTCACTAAAGGTCAGCTACATTGGCGATTTCAATCCTTCGGGCGTCTAACCTTCACTTTGGCCATCTTCTCATAGAACTGGATAATGCCGCCGTGGTCATCGCCTGCCTTTCCGTCAACCCTAAGCGCCTGCATAATCTCCATTACGCTACTGGCCAGAGGCACTGGAACACCAATCTCGTGGGCCGTGTCGAGGGCATTTGCCAAATCCTTGATATGCAATTCGATTCTAAAGCCGGGCTTGAAATTGCCATCCAGGGCCAAGGGCACCTTGGCATCAAGCACTGTACTGCCTGCCAGTCCGCCACGAATGGCATTGTAAACCTTTTCCGGGTCCACGCCGGCCTTTGTTGCCAGAACCATCGCCTCAGACATCGCGGCAATATTCAATGCCACGATTATCTGATTAGCAAGTTTAGTCGTATTGCCGCTGCCGACATCGCCGACTAAAACAGCAGAAGCACCCATAACCTTAAGAATATCCTCGACCTGTTCGAAAACTTCTTTCTTGCCGCCAACCATAATTGAAAGCGTACCATCTACTGCCTTCGGCTCACCACCGCTAACGGGCGCATCGAGCATTTCAACGCCTTTTTTCTCGGCTTCAGCGGCAACCTCCTTAGAAACCAACGGAGCAATTGAACTCATATCAATCAAAATCGCCCCCTTAGCTGCGCCCTCCAAAACACCGTGTTCTCCAAGCACAGCTTTTTTTACATCAGGCGAATTAGGCAGCATTGTAATTATGACTTCACTCTTTGCCGCTACGTCCCGACTGCTCTTGCCTTCTTTGGCGCCGGCTGCCACGACCTCTTTCACCGGTTCCGGCCTGATGTCATAAACCGTTAGATTATAGCCGGCCTTAATAAGGTTCATTGCCATGGGCTTGCCCATTATTCCCAGCCCAATAAATCCAATGTTTTTCATCTTCTTTTTTCCTAAGTATTCACAGTAGAATTTTAGCCGACCGGTATTAGAACAACTTTCATCGCTTTTTTGCTTTCTACCAGCTCAAACGCCTCTTCCCACCTGTCAATTGGAAGCTCGTGTGTAATTAAACGCTCGAGGTCGATTTGACCTTTGCTCATCAGTGTAAGGCATTTTTCCCATACGTCCCAGGTATGGCTGAAATGTCCCCTTAAGGTAACTGATTTGGCAATCAGCGGGTCCAAACTGAAGTTTACGGGTTTTGGTCCCCAGCCGATTTTGGTGATTTGGCCGTTTGGTCGCACGGCAGCCATTGACAATTTCAAAGTTTCAGCGGCCCCGGCGGTATCTACGATTAAATCCGCACCGTAGCCGTCGCCCAACGACGTGATTTTCGGCAGTGCGTCTTCTTTGCTGCTGTTAACGGTTATTGTGGCGCCGTAGTCCTTTGCCAGCACCAACCGGTTGTCGTCGCCTTCTGTTCCGATGGCGATGATTTCACTTGCCCCGCAAAGCTGCGCCATCCTCATACACAATAGCCCAATCGGCCCCGGCCCGATTACTACTACTGTATCGCCGGGATTAACGCTGCTGTTACAGATAACCGACTTGTAGGCCACACATAATGGCTCGGTTAATGAGGCCGCCTTCAGCGAGACATTGCCCGGGACCCTGTGCAGAATTCTGCCTGGAACCTTAACATATTTGGTAAATGCCCCGTCAAGGTGAAA
>CAZQWM010000052.1:0-15689 GCA_964597035.1 uncultured Pirellulales bacterium | reverse complement strand
CCAAGTTCGCAGGGCTTGCACCGTTCAATAAGCGGGGCAAGCCCTGCTTGTTTTTGGGCTGACTATCTTTTCTGCAGGAAGCTTCATACGTCTCACTGCCTCAGCATCTTCACACAATATGGAATCGACGCAGAAAGCTGTCAGATGACCGGATTAGTGCTCGGCACTGGTTGGGTAACGATGTTCGATGCTGCTCATATGTTGATTCCGAAAGAATAGCGTGTTTTATTGTCGTTGGTGCGAAAGCGGCAATGACAGTGACACATACACAGGCAGACAGGTATAAAATCATCCGAGATGAGTTGTGGAATTGTATGTTATAATGGATTTTCCTGATTTATAGAACCGGTGTTGAACTAATGAATATTTTGACGGTGGATAAAAAGATAGGTTCCATGCAAGTTCATGACTGCGGTTTGCAGGACTTTCGCGAGACACTGGACGTGCAGCATCGACTGGTCGAGCAAAGAAGGCGAGGCGATATCGGCGATACGGTGCTGATTGTCGAGCATAAGCCGGTGATAACGATGGGGGCAAGACAAAACGCCAACAAGCTGCTGATTGAGCCGGCAAGGTTGGCTGAAAAAGGAATCGACGTCGTTGAGATTCGCAGGGGCGGCGGGACGACGGCCCACAATCTGGGACAGATAGTTTTTTATCCGATAGTGAATCTGCAGCGGCTTCGGCTGGGAATCAACGAATATATTCGCACTCTTGAGCAGATTGGGATTGAGCTTCTAAAAGAACTCGGCGTGGCAGCCGGCAGGCGCAAGGGCTTTCCGGGCCTGTGGGTGGTTCGACAAGACTCGCCACAGGTGGGCCGGAAGAAAATCGCTTCAATTGGCGTTCGAGTCTCAAGGCAGATAACGTATCACGGGATGGCAATCAATATAAGCAACGATTTAGGCATCTTCGATTACATTATCCCCTGCGGCCTTGAAAACTTGGAAATGACATCGGTCTTAAACGAAACCGGAAAAGAATGCTCGATGCAAGATGTGAAGGAGAATCTGAAAAAGCTGCTGCACGAAAACCTCAGGAAAACAAAAGGCGGAATACAAAAGACAGAAGATGATAAACGACGACTGCCGGATTGGCTGAGAAGGCCGATGCCCGCGGGCGGGGAATATAACAAGACAAGCGATATTCTTGATTCGCTCGGTCTCGAGACGATATGTACCAAAGCCAATTGTCCGAATCGCGGCCAGTGCTGGTCGAGAGGAACGGCAACAGTGCTTATTTTGGGCAATATCTGCACGCGGGGCTGCCGATTCTGCTCGGTGGCAAAGGGCAGGCCCGCACCGCCCGACCCGACTGAGCCGGGCAGAGTTGCTGAACTGGCGAAAAAGCTTGGCCTGCGATATCTTGTAATCACCAGTGTTGACCGGGATGATTTGCCCGACGGCGGTGCAGCTCACTTCCGGGATTGCATTGGTGGAGTTTGCAGACAGTGTCCAGAAGTGAGGTTTGAAATACTGGTGCCTGATTTTCGCGATTGCCAGGAGGAGGCGATTGAGATTCTCGCCACAGAGATTTTAAGCCACAGAGAACACAGAGGTCACAGAGAATTTGTATTTGCACATAACGTCGAGACAGTGCCATCGTTGTATCCGAAGGCAAGAAGCGGAGGAGATTATAAGCTATCACTGAATCTGCTGAAACTTGCAAAAGAGTCCTATGATGGCGTTGCGACAAAATCATCGATTATGTTGGGCCTTGGTGAGACGGATGACGAAGTCGAGCAGGTATTTAAGGACTTGCGCAGCGTCGGCTGCGACAGAATCACAATCGGGCAGTATCTAAAGCCATCGAGAGATTCTCTCGAAGTCGTCGAATACATAAGGCCTGAGAAATTTGACTGGTGGAAGCAGAGGGCGATTGAGCTTGGCTTCAACTGGGTAATATCGGCGCCCTTTGCCCGCAGCTCGTATTTTGCGGAGCGTGAGGTGGTGATGACTTAGGTATTTGAGTCATTGCCAAGATTTTTCAGCAGGGATTCAAGCTCGTCTTTACGCGGATTCAAATCTTTGCGGACGGCCCACTGGTTCAAACAATAAACACCCCAAAAAATGAGGGCACCTAAAGTCAACCTTAAGAAAAGTCGTATTAGTGCTATTTTCCCCAGGGTGCGCGTCTGCCAGGCGGTAGAACCGAAGAAGATGACCAATCCTATGGCCGGCGGCAGGAGGTACCACCAGAACATATTCTTTAACAACCAAATCTGGTGATTGACTTGGACCAAAGAATCTTCAGCGTATTCCATTAGTGATTCGCAAGGTGCGGAACGTTTTTTCCTTTGAATGGCACGGTCGATAATAAAGAACAGTATCACCCACAGGTAAAATATAGTCGACAGTGCCGACGTCCAGGCGACCAGTTTTAGGCCGTGATATAAGAAGAAACCGGCGAAACCCCAGAAGCATAAAACAACAAAGATACCAGCCGATATCTCTCGGACGTCTCGTGAGAGGATAATCGATGCAAATGATTCCCTGTTTCTTTTAACTTCTCGAAGGAGTATATTGGAATCAATAGTCAGCTTTGAGTCGCTCGCGTCTTTTTGCCAGGTTTTTTGTAATTCGTCAAAAGTCATCGATAAGCCCATCCAGAATTAAAGCCAGTTGTTTTTTGGCTCGGTTTAATTTCACGCCGACGTTGCTTTCTGAGATGCCAAGTATTTCAGACATCTCGCTATATGCCAAGCCGTCTAAGTGCATAAGGACGACAGAGGTATCCACTTTCGGCAGCTTTCTGATTGCGTCATATAAACGTTCAATAATTTCATCGGGCCTGGCCGGATTGTTCCGGGCAGCCGGAAACGTAATTAGTCGGTTGGTGTGTTTTCGCCTTCTTTTTTCGCTGCGATTCCATACCATGGCCGTGTTCAGGGCCACTCTGTATACCCACGTTGAAGCTTTGGATTTTCCTTCAAACCGAGGAATCGACAACCACAACTGCAGGCAAATCTCCTGGAACAAGTCGTCCTGGTCGTTGGGAGTGTGAGTATATGCCCGAACCACCCGGTAGAGCAGGCCCTGGTGTTTTCCCAGCCAATCTTTAAACGTTCTTTCCGAATCTGCTATCACGATTCTTATTACCTGTCCTCGTTATTAATAGTAACCACAGAAAATGGTTTCTTACAGGTAAATTGAGATTTTATATGTGGCCGGCATGTTTCACATTTGACAGTAGAGCTCTTTTCATATAGTGTAGCCCGCCAAAGCCCCGAGACTGCCGGGGTGATAGACCGCTGAAAATCAAGGAGAAGGAGAAAAACCCAATGCCCAAACGCAGCGATATTAAGAAGGTGATGATAATCGGTTCGGGGCCGATAGTAATCGGCCAGGCGTGCGAGTTCGATTATTCCGGCACACAGGCGTGCAAAGCGCTTCGCAAGCTCGGCTACAAAATCATTTTAGTCAATTCCAATCCCGCCACAATTATGACCGACCCCGGTATGGCGGATGTCACTTATATCGAGCCGTTGAATCTTCAGACTATGACGAAAATCATCGAAGCGGAAAGGCCCGATGCTATTTTACCTAACCTCGGGGGGCAAACGGGGCTGAATCTGTCGTCGGAGCTGGCTCGTGAGGGTGTGCTCGACAAATACGGCGTCAAGGTCATAGGCGTGCAGGTTGACGCGATTACGCGGGGCGAGGACAGAGGGGCCTTCAAAAAGACAATGAATAAGCTGGGTATCGAGATGCCCAAAAGCGAGCTTGCCTACAGTGTCGAGGAGGCCGAGCAAATCGCGGAAAAGCTCGGCTATCCCATCATTATTCGGCCGGCGTATACGATGGGCGGGACCGGCGGAGGGGCTGTGTTCAACGTAGAAGAGCTGCGCACCGTTGCAATGAGGGGGCTGGCTGTCAGTCTGGTTCATCAGATACTTGTTGAGGAATCGGTGCTGGGCTGGGAGGAGCTTGAGCTGGAGGTCGTCAGGGACAGCAAGGGACAGAAGATTACCGTCTGCTTTATCGAGAACGTCGATGCGATGGGAGTTCATACGGGCGACTCATATTGCACTGCACCGATGCTTACGATTGACCAGAAGTTACAGGAGAAGCTAGAGAAATACTCATATGACATAGTGGATGCCATAGAGGTCATCGGCGGGACAAATATCCAGTTTGCCCATGACCCCAAAACCGGCAGTGTAGTGGTAATCGAAATCAATCCGCGAACATCGCGCTCGTCGGCGCTTGCGTCGAAGGCGACGGGTTTTCCGATTGCGATGGTCTCGTCGATGCTTGCGGCGGGCGTTACGCTCGATGAGATACCGTACTGGCGTGAGGGGACACTGGATAAGTACACGCCGTCGGGTGACTATGTTGTAGTGAAGTTCGCTCGTTGGGCGTTTGAAAAATTCAGAGGTATTGAAGACAAGCTCGGGACGCAGATGCGGGCGGTCGGCGAGGTGATGAGTATCGGCAAGAACTACAAGGAGGCCTTTCAAAAGGCGATTCGCTCGCTGGAGACGGGCCGATACGGGCTGGGCTTTGCGAAGAACTTCAATAAGCTGCCGCTGGATGAGCTTTTGACGATGCTTAACACGCCGACCAGCGAACGACAGTTTGTTATGTACGAGGCGCTGCGCAAGGGGGCTGATATAGACACCCTTTTTGAAAAGACGCATATCAAACACTGGTTCATTAAGCAGATGAGAGAATTGGTACGGCTTGAGGAGAAAATCCTCAAGTACAAAGGCAAGAAGCTACCGGATGAGTTATTGACGAAGGCAAAGAAGGACGGCTTCGCGGACCGCTATCTGGCAAAGCTTTTGGGTGTGCCGGAAGAGAGGATTCGAAAACAGCGGACGGGCCTTGGCGTTGTGGAGGCGTGGGATGCTGTTCCGGTAAGCGGCGTGGAAAATGCCGCGTATTACTACTCGACGTATAACGGGCCGGATAAAGTGTCCGTGAGCAAGAACAAAAAGATTATGGTTCTGGGCGGCGGCCCCAACCGGATTGGGCAGGGTATAGAGTTCGATTACTGCTGTGTGCACGCGGCTTTTGCACTGCGAGACGAAGGGTATGAATCCATTATGGTCAACTGCAATCCTGAGACCGTCTCGACCGATTATGACACTTCCAACAAGCTGTACTTCGAACCACTTACCGTCGAGGATGTGCTTAGCATATACGAGAAGGAAAAGCCCGACGGAGTTATTGTGCAGTTCGGCGGACAGACGCCTTTGAATATCGCCGGCGAGCTTGCCAAGGCGGGTGTTAAGATAATCGGGACGTCGCCGGATGCGATAGACCTTGCCGAAGACAGGGACCTGTTTCGCAATATGATGAAGAAGCTCGGCATACCGATGCCCGAGGCGGGTATGGCGAGCAATCTCGAAGAGGCGTTGGTACTGGCGAAAAAAATCGGTTATCCGCTTATTGTCCGGCCTTCGTATGTGCTGGGCGGGCGAGGTATGGAAGTTGTGCATGACGAAGAGATGCTGCGTCATTATGTCGCAGCGGCAGTGGACGTGACTCCGGAAAGGCCGATACTTATCGACAAATTTCTCGAAAACGCCACCGAGGCCGAGGCAGACGCGATTGCCGACGGCACCGACGCTTTTATACCGGCAATTATGGAGCATATCGAGCTTGCCGGTATTCATTCGGGCGATTCGGCGTGTGTGATTCCGCCTGTGAGCATTTCGAAAAAGCACCTCGAGACCATCTCGGAATACACCGCGAAGATTGCGATGAAGTTGAATGTTGTCGGGCTGATGAATATGCAGTATGCGATAGCAAACGACAAGGTTTATGTGCTCGAAGCCAACCCGCGGGCATCACGAACGGTTCCGATTGTGTCGAAGGTCTGCGGGCTTTCGATGGCCAGGGCCGCAACACAGATTATGTTAGGCAAGAAGCTAAAAGACCTCGGTCTCAAACAAAGGCAAATCCCGCACTTCGGAGTCAAGGAATCGGTCTTTCCGTTTAATATGTTCCACGAGGTTGACCCGGTGCTGGGGCCGGAAATGCGCTCGACCGGCGAGGTACTGGGGCTGGCGGATTCGTTTGGTCTGGCGTATTACAAGGCGCAGGAGGCCACTCAACTGGCACTGCCTTCAAAAGGGACGGTTCTTGTCACGATTGCCGACCCTGACAAGAGGGACATTATCCAGCCGGCAAAGGAATTTGCGAAGCTCGGCTTCAAAATCGTGACGACTGAAGGGACAGGGCGCTTTCTTAAGGAAAACGGGATTGACAGCGAAGTCGTCCTGAAGATGCACGAGGGCAGGCCTAATATACTGGACTGGATTAAAAACGGTGACGTTCAGTTGATTGTGAATACGCCGGCCGGCAAGTTGAGTAAATATGATGATTCATACATTCGTAAGGCGGCTATAAGGTACAAGATACCTTACGTCACGACCACGGCCGCTGCCGCTGCGGCCGCCAAAGGCATCGAGGCATACTGCAAAAACCCCGGCAAAGTAAAGTCACTGCAGATGTATCACGGGGCGATAAAGTAAAAACAGTCTTAGTTGCACGGGGGATTGATACCTTGAATAAGCGGGCGGAGGCGAGGGCTTTATCGAATTTTTGCTAAATTTTGGCTTTGCGCAGACCGAAGCGTATATTAGGGTTGTGTGGACAAATGGCGACGGCATCGATTATCATTCGGTCGGCGGCAGTGAGGGCCTTCGGATTGTGAACCAGCCGATTTGCCGCCGAATGGTTGTGCGCTGGAGGAAATATGGGCAGCATCTTAAAAGATTTTCTGTTTGAAGGAGAGGGCTGGCCGGGTGAGATGTCACCTGCGGAGCAGTCGGCAATCGAGCCGGTTGCGGGCGGGTCAGGTGAACTGCAGGACAACAACGGCTCCGACAACCAGAAATTTGAACTGCCTAAGGAGATTGGAATCCTTGCTATTCGAAACGCGGTCGTCTATCCGGGGACGGTTGCGCCACTGGCGGTCGGCAGGCAGGCAAGCAAGGCGCTGTTGAAAGTAACCAGGCCCAATGATACCGTCATAGGCATTCTGACGCAGCTTAAACCCTACACTGACAAGCCGGGCTTTTCTGATCTGTATAAAGTGGGAACTGCGGCGACGGTGCTGAAGGTTATCAGGGCGCCGCAGGGCTCGATGAGCATCTTCGTTCACGGCATCGCCCGCTATGGAGTGACCAAGCCGATTGCGACCGAGCCGTATCTCAAGGCCAGAGTCCGACTGCTCGAAACAACTGCAAAGATGACGAAGCGACTGCAGGCCCTGATGGTGAACGTTCGCCAGACCGCCAATCGGGTTATAGCGCTGAGCCCCAACGTGCCGGAAGAGATAGCTGCGTTGCTGGAGGAGATAGAAGACCCGTCTGCACTTGCTGATTACCTTGCTGCGAATATCAGTCTACGAACAGGAGAAAGGCAAAAGCTGCTCGAAGAGCTTAACCCCACCAAACGCCTGGAGCAGATTTCGGTTGCGCTTGCCAATCAGCTTGAGGTTCTCGAGCTGAGCCACAAGATTCAGGGCAGGGTGCGAGAGAGCGTGGAAAAGAACCAGAGGGAGTATTTCCTTCAGGAGCAGTTGAAGGCGATTCAGACCGAGCTTGGCAAGGACGATGGACGGACCGAAGAGCTAAAGCAGCTCAGCGAGAACATCAAAAAGGCAAAGATGCCTGAGAAGGTTGAAGCGGAGGCGGTGCGGGAGCTCGACCGGCTCAGCAAAATGATGCCCGTCTCGCCTGAGTATAGTGTGATAAGAACGTATCTGGATTTTGTATGTGAGCTGCCGTGGTCGGTGGCGACCGAAGACCGAATTGACATAAACCAGGCCGAACGGATTCTCAATCGCGACCACTATGATTTGAAGAAGGTCAAAAAGCGAATCATCGAGTTTCTTGCGGTGCGCAAGCTCAACCCCGAAGGCAAAAGCCCGATACTGTGTTTTGTCGGGCCGCCGGGCGTGGGCAAGACTTCGCTTGGAAAATCAATCGCACGGGCTATGGGCCGGGAGTTCATTCGGATATCGCTCGGCGGGATAAGGGACGAGGCGGACATCCGCGGACACCGCAGGACCTATATCGGCGCCTTGCCGGGCAGAATCCTGCAGGAGCTGCGCAAGACGGGCAAAAGGAATCCGGTGTTTATGCTCGATGAGCTGGACAAAATCGGGGCGGATTTCAGGGGCGACCCCGCAAGTGCGCTATTGGAGGTGCTCGACCCGGAGCAGAATAATAATTTTACCGACCATTATCTCGACCAGCCGTTTGATTTGTCGAACGTGATGTTCATAGGCACGGCCAATTACACCGAGCCGATTCCGCCGGCCCTGCACGACAGGATGGAAATCATCGAGCTGCCGGGCTACACCGAAAGCGAAAAACTCAATATCGCCAAAAAGTATCTCGTGCCGCGACAGCTCGCCGAGCACGGCCTTGCGAAGAATCGGCTGACGATAAAGGACGAGGCGATTGTCTCGATTATCCGAAGTTACACCCGAGAGGCGGGCGTGCGAAATCTCGAAAGAAATATCGCCGCCGTATGCAGAGCGGTGGCGACCGATATCGCCAAGAACAAAAAGAGAAAGGCAACGATTGGTCCGCACGACCTGGCGAAGATATTAGGCCCGACGCAATACGAGTCGGAGCTGGCGCTTCGGGCGGGGATTCCAGGTGTGGCGACCGCGCTTGCCTTTACGCCGGTGGGCGGCGAGATACTCTTTATCGAGTCGGCTTTGATGCCGGGCAAAGGTAATCTGCAGTTGACCGGCCACATAGGCGACGTGATGAAGGAAAGCGCACAGGCCGCATTTTCAATCGTCAGGGCAAACGCCGACAAGCTGAGAATCGACCCGAAGCGATTCAGTAAATATGATTATCACATCCACGTCCCTGCAGGTGCCATCCCCAAGGATGGCCCTAGCGCAGGCGTCGCTATGTTCAGCTCACTTGTCTCGCTGCTTCTGCAAAAACCGGTCAGGCCGGACGTTGCGATGACGGGCGAGATAACGCTGCGGGGGCTTGTGCTGCCTATAGGAGGCCTGAAGGAGAAAATCTTGGCTGCGAAACGGGCCGGCATTAAGACCGTCATTCTGCCCGCACGCAATAAAAAAGACCTGCCCGAAGTCCCCAAAGAGGCCAGAAAAGGCCTTAAGTTTCAATTTGTCAGGAACACAAACGAAGTGTTGAAAGTCGCCCTTGGCAGTAATTAGGTCAAGCTTAAGTTTTGTCTCGCTTGTTCTGTTCAACCGATGGGGGCAGTGACGTCTTGCTCTTGTCTATGCGTCTTGCTTCGATTGCGGCTATAATAATGACGCTAAAGACGGTTACAAGCCCCACGATTATAAGTATTACAATCCCCAAATGACTGCTCATATTGGTTTGCTCCTGAGATTATGTGCCCCGGCCCCTGTCTGCCTTGTTTTTCATATCCGTGTTCCAGATGTACTTCTGCGTGCGGAATACAACCACGCACAGCAACACTATAGCCGCGGCGAGGATATATGCAAGCAGCTTTTCAATCCAGGCGGTGCCGAAGAAGATTATAAGGGCGTTTAGAACGATAAAGCCGATGCGGATTTCGGTCGGGCCTGTGCCCAGATATGTAATCTTGAATTCATTCGTCGCGGCAAATGAAAGAAACGAGCTTGCCATAAAGCAGCCGAATACAGGAACAAATAAGTACACGATTTGTTTGCTTGTGCCTTCGAGCAAAAATGAATAGCCGATGAAAAGACAGCACATAAACACAAAATCGAGCAAATGGTCCATATAGTAGCCCCATTTGGGGATTCCCGTGTCCCTGTATCTGCCCAAAGCGCCATCGAATGAATCTGTAAACCATTGCAGGACAAGCATAAGCGACGACAGCCACAGCCAGGAGAGGTTCTCGCGTGCAAGATTCCCGAAAACAACCAGCCCAGCCGATATCGGCAGCGTCATCAGCGTCAGATGATAGCCCTCAATCCATTTTGGAAACCGACGCACATTGGCATCTATGAATTTTCTCTCCAGCCGAGCCAGCGCCGTCCTCATTGGCAGCTTCTTGTCCCCGCCGAACTGTTTTGTTTCCTGATTCATCCTATGCCTCTTTTCGTAAAGCGTTAGCGACTTTTACCACGTTCATCATTTCGGCAACATCGTGAACGCGGACGATTGAGACACCGGCTGCGACGCATATTGCGACGGCTGCGGCTGTTCCGAAGACGCGGTCGGCGGGATTTTCTTTGCCCGTCAATTGTCCTATAAAGCGTTTTCGGCTCGGGCCGACCAGAACGCGATAGCCAGTTTTGACGAACTTGTCGATATTGGCTAAAAGCGTCAAATTATGCTCAACGGTCTTTCCGAAGCCGATGCCGGGGTCGATGAAGATTCGCTCTTTTAGTTTGCCGGACTGCTCTGCTCGTTTTGCCCTGTCTAAAAGGAACCTCAGCACTTCGGCTACTACGTCATCGTATTTCGGCTCGAACTGCATTGTCTGAGGGGTTCCCTGCATATGCATCAGGATAACGGGAACTTGTCGCTCGGCGGCGAGCTTAGCCATCTGTTCGTCTGCGAGTGCCGTAATATCGTTTATTATATTTGCTCCGGCATCGAGGGCGGCTTTAGCGACTTTTGGACTGGTCGTATCGACGCTGATACAAACCTTCGTCTTTTTCGCAATCGCCTCAATAACGGGTATCGCCCGGTGAATCTGCTCGTCCGCGGAGACGGGTTCGGCGCCTGGTCTGGTTGATTCGGGACCGACGTCAATTATTGCGGCACCGTCGGCGGCCATTTTCAGTGCGCCCTCGATGGCCTTATCCGTATTGAGAAACTTGCCGCCGTCGCTGAACGAGTCGGGCGTAACGTTCAGCACGCCCATCACCACACAGCCGGCTGAAAAATCCAGCCTGCCCGTGGGCCATTCGAGTTTTTCATTTCGGCTTTTCACTGTTTATCTTAAATCCGATGCCTTTCAGTGTCACTGCGACAGCGGGACAGGGCTGTTCGAGCACTACGGTTGTGTTCTGGAATTCCCGGCGGACGGGGTAGTTCTTTCGCAAATCGTCGAAAAATTTACCTCGTTTAGCCGCATCGACTAAAGGTGTCTCACGGGTATTGAAGTCGTCTCTATTGATGGCGTAAACCTGCTGAACGGTTTCGTAAATTACCTCCTGCTCGTCGAAGCCGATTTTTTCAATTGTGACTTTCGGCACCTCCGGCGCAGGCAGGAAATCCTCTATTCCGTGCTTCTGCCCAAGGCCGAAATGTTCACAGGCGGCCTTGTATATCATAATCATTCCTGCGATTTTTCCGTCCAAGGAGTAGCCGGCGATATGAGGCGTCGAAATATCGACGGCGCGTAAAAGCTCGCAGTCGATATTCGGCTCGTTTTCCCATACGTCGAGTATAACCGCGCGGAGTTTTCCCGATTTAATTGCATCTTTTAGTGCAGCGGTATCGTGAACACCGCCACGTGCGGTGTTTATTACACAGGAGCCGGGTTTTAAAGACGCTAAGAATTTGTCATCCGCCAGATGAAAAGTCTTGTCCTGTCCCTCGAAGGCGAGGGGCGTGTGTAGCGTGATGAAATCACAATCGAAAAGTTCCTCAAGCGGGCGGTATTTTGCATCGCCGGTCTGACGATGCAAAGGCGGGTCGTTAAGCAGGACTTTCATCCCCAGGGCCGTGCATTTTTTTTCTACCCTGCTTCCTACGTTTCCGACGCCCACGATTCCGATGGATTTGCCTTTGAGTGTTATATTGTGTTTTTTGCCGACTGATAGCAGTGCTGCGACTATGTATTCGGCGACGGAGTTAGCGTTGGAGCCGGGGGCCGAGGCGAAGCCGATGCCCTGTTTTTTCAGGTGATTGGTATCGATGTGCTCAAAGCCGATTGTTGCGGTGGCGACGAATTTGACGTTGCTGCCGGCGAGCAGCTTTTCATTGACCGGCGTGATGCTTCGCACCAGCAGGCAATCGGCGTCGGCGACTGCTTCGGCGGTTATCCGCCTGCCGGCTACCGTCCGGACTTCGCCTATTGAGCCGAAGCACTCTGCCGCAAACGGTATATTCTCATCTGCCAGTATCTTCATATAGCGTCCTCAAAAATCAGCCATGGTTGACCATTTTAGCCATCTGAGCCCTGATTTCACGCATATTTCGGCGGCGGTAAAGACGAAGTTACCGGACCTGAAATTTTTTCGCAAATTCTAAAAAAAAATTCTTTACTAATTATGAGCATATGCCCATAATATAGGTATAGGGTATAGTTAGCCATAAGTACAAAGGGAAATGGATTAACAAGCCGACGGGCGCATGAAAACGTATTTTGACTGTATTCCCTGTTTTATTCGCCAGGTGCTCGACGCCGCCAGGATAACTTCTGATGATAAGCAGGTCCAGCTCCGGGTCTTGCGGCAGGCCCTTAGGTTGGCCAGTGAGGCCGACCTGATGCAAAGTCCTCCTGCGATGGCTCAGCAGATACATCGTTACATTCGTGAGCTTACAGGCAATCCTGACCCATACGTTGGCATCAAGGACCGGTTCAACAAAGCGGCTATGCAGATGTACCCTGACCTGAGAGTGCTTATCGAACGGTCACCAGAGCCGTTCGAGACGGCGGTGCGACTGGCCATCGCCGGCAACATTATCGACTTCGGAGTGAGTTGTGACGTGGAAGAGTCTCACGTTCAGACGGCAGTGACCGAATCACTGGAGGGTTCTTTGGATTTGGGTGCCCTGGCGCAGTTCAAAGAGGCGGTCAGCCGGTCAAAAGAAATCCTGTATCTGGGCGATAATGCCGGAGAAATTGTCTTTGACCGATTGTTGGTCGAATGGCTGCCGTCATCGAAAGTGACCTTTGTAGTCAAAGGCGGCCCCGTGCTCAATGACGCTACAATGGAGGATGCTGTTATAACCGGAATGACGGACGTGGTTGAAGTAATTGATAATGGCTCCGATGCACCCGGAACGATACTCGACAGCTGTTCGCAGGAATTTCGCGGCAGATTCGACAGGGCGGAGTTGATAATCGCAAAAGGACAGGGCAACTACGAGACCCTCAACGACATTGGTAAGGATATGTTTTTTATGTTGCGGGCCAAGTGTTCGGTTGTGGCCGAGCACCTTGACTGCAGAATCGGAGATATGGTTCTGGCAAGGAACAGGGCCGGAACAATCTCAAAGAAATCCTGATATGAAGGAGAAAATTTTATGCCGAGAGGAAATGGAACAGGGCCTGCCGGCGGCGGCCGGGGTCGAGGCAGAGGTCAGGGCGGCGGAGGCCGAGGTCAAATGGGCGGGCCGTTTGCCGCAGGACCTGGCGGTAATTGTGTGTGCCCAAACTGCGGCACGAAAGCAGCCCACATTGCAGGCCAGCCCTGCACACAGCAGGTGTGCCCGAAGTGTGGAACAAGAATGACAAGACAAGTGTGATTAACTTTTATTTGAAAGGAGATTAAAAATGCCATTTGGAGATGGAACAGGTCCTGCAGGTATGGGGCCGATGACAGGAAGAGCGGCCGGCTACTGCGCCGGCTATAGTATGCCGGGATATATGAATCCGGTTGGCGGACGAGGTTTCTGGGGTCGAGGTCGAGGCGGCGGGCGTGGCCGAGGATTTGGACGTGGTTTTGGCTGGGCAAGAGCCGGCTATGGGTATTCGGCCGGGCCCTGGGTCGGGCAACCGTATGCAGCTAATTCACCCCAGCCGATGACGGCAACTCAGGAAGTCGATGTTCTCAAAAGCCAGGCCGAGTACTTCAAGGACGCCCTTGACGGGATAACAAAGCGCATAGAAGAGCTGGAAAGCAAACAGACCGGTAAAAAGTAAAAGGACTGTGTTGCAGCAATAACTTTGTGTAGCTTGCAGTGGTTATGGTCTGTAAACTGTTGCTGTTGTTTCAGTTTTATTGCGAAGGAGAAGAACTATGCCTGAATTTGGGAATCCGTTTAGCGGCCTTGCAAATGACAGAAAACTTACCGAGGCCGAACTGGTCAGGGCGATTCGATTTATGGTTGCAGCCGAATACGAGGCGGTTCAGTTGTATATGCAATTGGCCGAATCAACCGACAACAAACTGGCTATCGACGTCCTTAAGGATATCGCCGATGAGGAGCGGGTTCACGCCGGCGAATTCCTGCGACTGCTTTATGAGCTGTCGCCGGATGAGCAAAAGCGTTACGAGGAAGGCAGCGAAGAAGTCCGGGAAATGATTGACGAACTGAAAAAAGGCAGCAGGAAGTAAGAAATCGACAATCGCGGACTTATGGTTTTCCGGCCTTGGCAGGGTTGCTGTGTGTCTATGATAACTGCAGACGCTAAATTGCAAAAAAACCTTTGATTGTTGGAGATGCCGCCAGTGGAAGTTTTAGTCAAGTATGAAAACGGATTCCGATTTTCAGCCGTATGCAGAGGATATACCGTCACAACCGGACGTGGTGACGATGGCAATGACGAGCGGGACGGGATGTGGCCGGCTCAGCTTTTCGAGGCGTCTATCGGAATGTGTATCGGCGGTTATGTCGCCAAGTTCTGCGGGGAGCAGGGTATTTCCTACGATGATATGAAGATAGAGTTGAGCCGCCGCATAAAAACCACTCCGTCAGGCACTGCAGCATCAGGAGCCAAGATATCTCGCACAGTCGGAATCGATACCAAAATTCACCTTGGCGCAAAACTGTCCCAGGGACAGCGGCAGGGTATATTGGAAGCAGCTGACAACTGTCATATAACTAAAAGCATCGAAGATGGCATGCAAATTGTTTGTTCTTTAGCCGGCGTGAAAGCAGATAACGTGTGAAATAGATGATTTAACGAGGAGCGTAAACGATGCCTATATTCGAATACAAGTGCAATAAGTGCGGGCACAAAACGGAGTTCTTGGAGAAAAGCGGCAGCAAGAGCAAACACGTCTGCGAGAAATGTGGAAGTTCAGATGTGCAGAAAATGTTTTCGGGTTTCTCCGTTGGACAAGGCAGCCAGTCAAGCAGTTCCTGTCCGACTGGTACATGCCCCCTGTCTTAGAAAGGATATTTTATGAAAATCGCAATTACATCGACTGGAAAGGCGCTGGAATCTGAGGTTGACCCTCGGTTTGGAAGGGCAGCGTGTTTTATCATTATTGATACCGATACGATGGAGTCTGAGCCGATTGAAAACGCCAACGTAGCTGTCGGCGGCGGCGCCGGAGTAAGTTCGGCGAAGACAGTAATCGACGCGGGGGCACAAGCCGTGCTGACGGGCAACTGCGGCCCCAACGCCGAACAAACCTTAACTGCTGCTGGTATTAAAATATATACCGGTGTATCAGGGAAGGTCTCCGAGGCAATTGAGCTTTTCAAAAGTGGTAAATTAACCGAGGCCTCCGGCCCAAATGTCCAATCACATTTTGGTACCGGCGGTAATTAATTTACCGAAGGAGTAGTTATGGCGGCAAAGAACTCCGTGCCTGCCTGTGCTAAGTGTGAGACTAAAGAATGTCGGCAAGGCAAAGATTGTTTTGCCAGAGCAAACAGCCACAAGCAGTTGTACAGGAATGCCATAGCCAAATTGCATAAGGCCGGTTCAACAATAGAAGCGAAGTACTATTGTAAAAAGACACGTTTGGACGAAACAATCCTGTTTGCCAAACAGTTGGGCTGTTCCAAGATAGGGCTGGCCTTTTGTATAGGGTTAAGCGACGAAGCAAAGATTATCGACGAGATTCTTTCTAAGCATTTTGAAGTGATATCAGTTTGCTGTAAAGTTTGCGGAATC
>CAZQWM010000051.1:12872-16841 GCA_964597035.1 uncultured Pirellulales bacterium | reverse complement strand
GGAAATACTGAAGTCAAAATGGCCTGTGTGGCGACCCTTGCCCACAGGCCATTTTCTTGGTACACTGTTTTCAGGGAAGATACTATGGAAAAAACAAGGGATTTATCGTTTGATTCTTTCAGGGGAATCGCAATAATTGCAGTTGTGGCGATTCACGCCATTTATCTTGGTGGTTCACCTCTAATTGCGGGTTTTCTTTATTATCGTCAGTTTTTGAATTTTTCCGTTCCTGCGTTGTTTTTTATGTCGGGCTACTGGGCTTCAAAGGGCACAATTCAATCATGGAGAGACTATCGAGTATTTCTTTTGAAGAAGCTTTATCGGATTTTTTGCCCGTATTTATTTTGGTCATTTGTTTTGCTTGCCTGTTCGGCTGTCAAGACGGGTGAAATCAACGGATATAATGTAGTATTCAGGCTTTTGACGGGTGGAGCGTGCATGGGTTATTACTTTATCATAGCACTGGCTCAATTATACGTTCTGACGCCACTTCTTCAGTATATCAATCGCAGGTTTAAGATTTACGGTTTGATGATTGTCGTAGCATTCAACCTGGCAGCAATGTTGGTGATCTACCTTTCCAGATTGTTAAGAGTCATAGGTCATATTCCTGCGGCACTGCCTTTTTATTCCTGGGTTGTTTACTACGAAATGGGATTGTTTATGGCAAATCGCCATAGCGAAGTAAATTTGAGGGGTAAAATGCCTCTTTATGTTCTGTCCGCCGTGGTATTATCCTTTTTCGTGTCGGTGGTTGAGGTAATGGTCATACTTGCGATGAACGTCAACCATTCATTTGCAACCTACACAGTAAAGTATTCGTCGCTTTTGTATTCTGTTTGTGTGATATTCGCATTTCTTGTCAATAGAGAATATTTTAGACACCTCCCGAAGCTGGTCAGCACAATGGGACGCTATTCCTTTGGCATATACCTTATTCATGTGATTATTCTTGGATGGATTGTAAAGATCTTTGGAAAAGTCGATGCGACAAGTTCATTTCAGCCGTTGTATCAACTTGTCCTTGTTGTGGTTACGCTGTCGATATGTCTTTTTCTTATTGGTACTGCCCGAAAGTTACTGCCGCAGTTGTTCTGCAGCAGAGTTTTAGGTTTCTGAGGGTGCTTTCGTTATGTATTTGGGGTGATGAATCGATTTTGTAAGCGTTTACTGGTGTGAGGAGATGTGATGACAGCAATGACTGTGGGGCAAAGGTTATTATTTACGTTATTAGTATCATTCGCACTTGCTTTGTCGGTGTTTTCCCCTGCGAGAGCCGCTGATGTAGTTAAGATAATGCCTTTGGGCGATTCTATAACGAGGGGCTATTACGGCTCTGATTATGACTGGGGTTATCGGCAGCCATTATACGTTGCCCTCACAAACGATGGTTATGACTTCGATTTCGTTGGAAGTAGGGCAGATGGTAATTTTCCCGGTCCTCAGCATGAAGGCTACGACGGGTGGCACGCTGATGAGATACTTGACGGAAGGACAAGCAATCCCTCAGCAGGCAAGCTGGAAGAATGGCTGGACGATCACCAGCCCGATGTTGTACTGCTGCATATCGGGACCAATGACATCACATCTGGGGACCAAGATGCCAATGAAGTTAGTGATATTCTGGATGTGATCGATGATTATGAAGACAACGCTTCCAAGCAAGTTATGGTTGTTCTGGCTCTGATAATTAACAGGCAAACATATAGCCCGGCTACAACGCAGTTCAACAATGACGTTAATGCCATGGCAATGAATCGCATTGCCGGCGGAGACAATATTATAATCGTAGATATGGAAAGCGCACTGGACTACGTAACGGATATGTACGACAATCTGCACCCCAATGATGACGGCTATGTAAAGATGGCAGGAGTCTGGTATCCCGTATTGGTTGATTATCTTGAAAAAAAGACACTGGCAATTTACGCAGAAGCCGGCGGCTCGGTAAACGACCCCGGTGAGGGTGTATTTAGGTATGATGACGGAACTGATGTCAATATTGCTGCGGTTCCTGAATTGAATTATCACTTCGTGAACTGGACCGGCACTGCGGTAACAGCCGGCAAGGTGGCTGACGCAAATGCAGCGTCGACGACGGTTTTAGTTGATGACGATTACACTCTTATTGCAAATTTCACGACAGACAAACTCGATGAGATTAACCAAAGACTTGAATTGAGGACGAGCGGCATAATTGCTGACTTTGCCTCTTCTTATAGCGCTAATGGCTGGAAGTTCGATGTATCGAGAGATTTTGCCGTCAAAGTCGACTTTCATTATGGCGATGGCAATGTTATTGAAGGCCGGGTCGGGATATCAGTTGGCGACGACGTCAATTACGTCTCAATATCAGCCGGTGTCGATGGCAATGATTTGTTTTTCTTCTATGAGGCGGTAGTTGACGGTAATGCCGTATTTGAACAGGAACCAAGGGACACCAATGATGGAACATTGTATATCTGGTTCAATGCCGCTTTGAAGGAGTTTTATCTAAGCCACACGGGCTTCAGCAGCGAAGATGCCTATAATTGGGAAACGCCGGGTGCAGCACAGGGACAGTGGGCATTGCCGGTGGATGTATCTGTAGGCGGTGGTTCTTCCAGTGGGGCTCTTGAATCAGGTGAAGCTTATCTTGACAGCTTCGGGATGGTCAAAGCCGGCCTTCTTGGCTGGCCGCCGATAACCGATATTGACAGTAATGGCTTCATTGAAATTGATGACCTTGCGGTGATTTGTGAGAACTGGCTTGGTTCAGGCACGGGGGACATTGACAGTGACGGGACGGTGGGCTTCATAGATTATGGCGAGTTTGGCCTTGCCTGGTAGGATGAACTTAGGAGAAATCCGATTTCGTTGCCTGTATGCTGGCTGGCAAGCTCATTATCGGCTCGCAGGGATTTCGCCCTGACTAATTCCAGTTTTTTTCGAACCGCGTGATGATTTCGCCGGCGATGTATCGCTGTATCCCATCCGGCTTAATGATTATCAACGTCCGTTCGGCCATCTTAATGGGGCCGTGTGGTTGACGAAGTAAACACTATGAGTTGCTCATAGGCCCTTTGGGACGATATAAATCTCTACACGTCTGTTTTGCGGATTGCCTTTTTTGCCCGGCTCGTTCGGGACTATCGGCCTGAACTCGCCGAAGCCGCGGACGCTCACACGCTCGGGCACGATGCCGTTGGTGGTCATAACGTCGAGCACCGATATGGACCTGTGTGCTGAGAGATACCAGTTATTGGGGTGCTTGGCGCGGGTATCGGGTTTCAAAATCGGCACGTCATCAGTATGGCCTGCGATTATAACGTCAAATTCTTTGGCCTGGTCTGTATTCAAAATTCTGCACAGTGCCTTGACCGCCTCTGCTGCCGCAGGCACCACCTCGTCGCTTCCCTTTTCGAAGAGCAAATCGCTCTTGAATTTGACTATGCCCCTTTCGGCGTCAAAGGTGACAAGGTCGCTGCCCCTGGCCCAGTCTTCGAGCATCGAGCTAAGCTCAGCGGGCAGTTGCGTGGCCCCGAGCAACTGCTTTTGCATTGCTTCAATCAGCGATTTTTTCTTGGCCAGTTCCTCTTCGAGAGCGGCAATATTCTCCTGCAGCGCGCTCATCTCGATACTGCTTCGGCCTCCAGCTGAATTTAGCTCTCTTTTCAACTGGTCGAGTTCGAGAGTTGACGCCTGTAGCTGGCTTTCGAGTTCCCTTAGGCGTCTTTCCTGTGCCGCGTTCTGTAGCTTGAGGTCATCGTAAGCCTGCTTGGATGCGCAGCCGGTGGTGTTTACTAAAAAAGCACATACAATACCAATTGCCAGGACTGTGGTGAGTCGCATTTTATCATCCTTTCAAGCGTGTCAGATTGATAAATTCCCTTTTTTATCCGCCGTGGCGGCTCAATCATCCGAATAAAAACATTCCTTCATTCAGGACGGCCTGTTGCCGTTGTAACGCGGTAAATAAAACCGATTTGG
>CAZQWM010000051.1:0-12772 GCA_964597035.1 uncultured Pirellulales bacterium | reverse complement strand
CCTTCATTCAGGACGGCCTGTTGCCGTTGTAACGCGGTAAATAAAACCGATTTGGTAATATCCGTCAAGGGCAAAGTTACAAAATATTGTTTTGGTGTTTGGCACGGGCAAGCTCGCTGGCAAAGCCGCTAAGATGTATTGGCTTTTGTGCTTTTGGCAGCGTGCAGGAGAGTCTTGGCTCCCTTATCGGGCTAAGGCGGCTTTTTTAAGAATTGTATGTGAGACGAGCGAACGAATTGCGCAAAATAAAACCGACTGATGATAAAAGATATGACCAGCACTAAGGTTTTGCCTGTGGTTCTTTACTGGGTTTTGCCTTTTGCTTCCGGTGATTCGGCTTTTTTACCTTTTTTCGCCTTCTTCACCTTTGGTGCTTTGGCCTTCTTCGGCTTGGGGACTTTCGCTGTTTTCTCTCGTCCCATCATTGCTCCTGCACCTGCAATCACAGCAGACGCTACACCAAGGCCGATGGCGACGTACCAGATGAAGCCCTGAACGCCCCGAAGGATTTCCGGCATCACGTTGCTGAAGCCCGCAACTGCAATTACTGTGGTGTAAACAATAGCAAGTAAGGGTATGAAAAGCATAATTCCCAGCGCGTTGCTCAACACATCCGGTTCGGGTTCAACCATTGACTGAGCCGCTGCAAGCTGTGGGGCTGTAACCTGGGGTTCCGGGAACTGTGCCTCTGATAACATCTGGTCTGCCTCAGCGGCCACTTCCATCCCTGTGCCTTCCGCCGGCTCCGCGGCGGCGGCTGGCTTGCCTTCTCCGCCGGGGGTGTAAATCTCATCCAGTATCCCGCCCAGTGACGTATCGTCGGCCTGAAGTGACAGGTCCAGAAGGCCTGAGCCGCTGCCGAACGTATCTAAGCTCACATCCTGCTCGATTTCCTCCAGCGACGCCTCTTTTGATGGTGCAACGGATGTCTCTTCGAGGCCTTTGAAGGTCTCGCCGCTGGTTTCGCCGATTGCCGAGACGGAGTCCGTTTCTCCCAGAACCTTGATTCCTTCCTCGACTATAGCTGTATCTGCTTCGGATAATTCAATCTCCTCACCGGGCTTGTCGGTTGTTTCGGGCGCCAGCAAAATCTCATCCTCTGCCAACTCCGGCTGTGCGACAGGAACCTTTTCGGCTTCCTTATCCGTAGCCAGGGGACCTGTATCGTCCTGGTCCATCATATCAGCCAATTCCGGCTGTATTGTGGCGGGCTCTTCGCCCTCTGCCTCGATTGCCATAGCTCCAGTGTCAGCTTCTGCTGTCTGTAGCTCGGGTTCGGCCGGCTCTTCTTCGTCGGTCTTTGCCGCCATAACGCCAGTATCACTCATTAATGCCTCTACCTCGTTGACTTTGAATAAAAGGTTCGGCCCGTCGCGGAACTCTCGAAGCTGGCCGCTTTTTACAAGCTGCCGTATCTCATCTTCGCTCTTGCTGAGTTTTTCCGCTGCTTCTTTTAATGAATAAAACATACCGGCCATATTACTTGTTCCCCGAAAAGTATTTCTTTATTGCACTTTGCCGGATTTGTTCAATCCGGCCCATTTCTATAATAGCATAAAAGATTTTATCTGCGTGTATGCCTCCGTTACTCGACTGGCGCGTTGTAATACACATTCATCGCGTTGGCCAAAAGGCAAAAGACGCATTGCCCCTTATCATCACGTATATTATACCGATTTGGCCTGTCTAATTCAAGCCAATTCTGCCGAAAACGCTCTACATCAAGCATTTATGGCCTTATATAGCCAGCTTGAAAGAAGTTCTGGCTAAGGGCTTTGGCCATCGTATTGGGAACACACGGTTAATATCGCGGTGTTTATCCTTCAGTTACAACCTGTATTCATATGCTCTTAGGGAGTCATCGGTTCAATGAACGGGCTGGTTTCTTAACTTTATGAGGTAAGATATCTCGATGTGGGTGAGAGGCCTGAATTTACCGATGCCGATGCCTCGGCAGCTAATCCTGCCGATTTGGGTGCGTTTGAGGGATTTTACGGGCAGTCCGACTCTTGCTAACATCCTGCGGACCTGACGGTTGAGCCCTTCGGTAATCGTAATCTGAATCAGCGAACGCTTTGGTCCTCGCTTGAGTATCTTGACGGAAGCCCTGGAGGTCTTGCCTTCCGCCAGCCAAATACCTTTTTTCAGGTCTTCAACCTGGTCTGCTTCGATTCGCCCTTTGACCTCGGCAATGTAGGTCTTCGAGAGGCCGTACTTGGGATGCGTCAGACGGTTGGCAAGTGCGGTGTCATTGGTCAGGATAATCAGACCCGTCGTGTTGATATCCAGCCGGCCGACACAGAAGATTCGCTGCCGGGCCGGCACAAGGTCCACCGCCCGCGTTCTGTGCTGTGGGTCAAAATTGGTGCAGATGACTCCTTTCGGCTTGTTGAGAAGCAGGTAAACCGCTGGTTCCCGGCGGATTCGCCTGCCTGCTACTGTGATTAGGTCTTTATCAGCATCCGCAAAGGCCGGCAACTTTTCAACGACCTTGCCGTTGACGCTGACCAGCCCTTCTAAGATAAGCTCCTCACATTTTCGCCGTGATGCGACACCCGCGGCAGATAGTATCTTTTGTAATCGCTCTGTTGCCAAAACTGTCATCCATCAATAAAGAGTAAACTAATTGCTGAAAGATGGTCCGATACATACTTCGGCGAGTTTGCCTATATTAGCCCTAAAGTGGTTTTTTAGTTGACCTTAGGCAATCTTCAGACGATAATATATCGGTTATAGACCGTGAAAACCATTGTTTTTACTGTTTACGGAGATGTCCAATGGCCATCGGCAAGAAACGTGCAACCGACAGTACCCTTTATGCCCTGATTGCATTCGTGGCGCTATTCATCGTAGCGACCAGTGCAGCCGTCATTTTTTACCTCAAGTTCGAGGAGCAGCGGAACCTTGCTGATACAGCTCAAACGAATCTTGGCAGATTTGCAACTCCCTCCGAAGTGCAGAGAATCGGGGCGCTTGTCGGAAGTGAACGGCCCGGTAAAAGCCGTATCGCAACTATGATTGATTATCTCGACAGGGCAATCAAATTGATTGTGCCGGGATTGCCGGCTGATACGAGCGCGGAAGTGAAGGTTAATGAGACCGTCACAAAGGTCAGGCAAGCAGTAGCCGGTGCTGCAAAGCAACATCCGGAATTAAAAGCTGCTGACGACCCCAATATCGCCTTGCTTGCGATGACGGACAAGCTTAGCACCTCGCTGCAGAATTCGAAGAATACCGCCACGGCCACAAAGGAACAACTTGGGACGCTCCAAAACAGATTTGACGACGCAATGAAGGCCAGTTTGGACAAAGAGAAAATCCTGCTGGATGAAAAAGATAAATATCAGCAGCAGTTAGAGAAGGTTCAAAGCGACTATGACGAGTTGAGAGCCCTATTGGAGAAAAAAACCGAAGACCAGGTCAAGGACCTTTATAGCAAGCTCGAACAGGAAAGGACAAATCACGACGAAACCAACAAGCAGTTGCTGAGAACTCAGGCGGAGTTGCGTACGGCCGAAGAGCGCATTCAGCGCATTCTGACGGAGAAGGTATGGCCGATTCAACCGCCGCCCGATGCGATGGTCAAGGCCTTTGAACCCGACGGCAAGATAATCCTCGTTGACGACCAGACCCGGATAGTTCACATTAATCTCGGCAGTGAGGACCGTGTTTACAGGGGCCTGACGTTCTCGGTCTACGACAAGAATCAACCCATCCCAAGAGACGGCAAAGGAAAGGCCGAAATTGAAGTATTTGATGTCCGCGAAAATATCTCTGCGGCGAGGATTATCCGCTCTGAGCCCAAAAATCCGATTGTGGTCGACGACGTAGTAGCAAACCTCATCTGGGACTCCGAAGAGACGAACACCTTTGTAATCATAGGCGATTTCGACCTCAATGGCGACGGCACTAACGACCCTGACGCCATCGAAAAGTTACAGGGTCTGGTCAGCAAGTGGGGCGGCAGGGTTGCCAAGTCGGTCTCGGTTAACATGGATTTTGTCGTTCTCGGAACACCGCCGGATGTCCCGCCTAAGCCCACCCTTGAAGAGACGGAAATCTATCCGAACGCCATGGAAAGATATGAGCAGGCCGTCGAGCATCTCGCAAACTACAAGCTGGTGGAAAGCCAGGCGCAGGCACTGTCGATTCCGATACTAAACGCCGACAGGTTCCTTTATTTCATCGGCTATAAGACCCAGGCAGGCAAACCAGGGGCCTTTTAGTCCCTGGGCTTATACTTTGGCTCGACGCCTATCGAGGCGACGTATACCTCGCCTGTGTAACGCTGTGCATCCTCGTGGGTAAATCCCTTCTTGACGGCGACAAAGGTCACCGTACAGTTAGCTTTTACTGCTATATCATGTGGCTGGCCGGTATCGCAATCGAGTCCTGATGGTATGTCAACCGCAAGGATGGGACAACCAAGCCCGTTTATGCCTGCTGTCAGGAGTTTGTATTCGTCTCGCAATTCTCCCGTCAGCCCGGTACCGAAAATAGCGTCGACAATCATATCGGTGCCTTTGGCCAGTGCCGCAACACGGTCTTCGACATCGTCCGTAGTGTCTGGGTCCAAAACTTCGATATGTTGACCTATACCTTCGAGTATAGCGAGATTGATTCTTGCTTCTGCCCGTATCCTGCTCGGCTCGCCGCAGATAACGGTGACGACGGCGAAGCCGCGATTAAGCAGGTGGCGTGCTATGACAAACCCATCGCCGCCGTTGTTGCCTGTTCCGCAGAAAATACATACCCGCGGTTTGTCGATTCCGGATAGTTTCTCGACAATCAGCTCCGCGCAGCTTCGCCCTGCGTTTTCCATAAGCACCACGCCCGGCACATCAAGCTCATTTATTGCCCAGGCATCGAAAGCCCGCACCCGGTCTCTTGTCATTATCAGGCAATCCCCCCCCGGCTGGTATCTCTTCATAATAAATCTCCTCAGGTTACTATTTACAATTTTCTATTTTCAATTTACCATTTGTTGTTTGGAAAATCATTACTTAATTCTAAGACTTCCGTTTCTATGTGGAAAAAATGAACATACTTCTGACAAACGATGATGGGATTTTTGCACCGGGGCTGGCGGCCATATACACACGGCTTGTCGAAATCGGCGATGTTACCGTTGTAGCCCCTGATGCCAGCCGTTCTGGAACAAGCCACAGTATAACCTTCAAGAGCCCCCTCGTATGCAACACCGTGGACGTAAATGGGCTTTTCACCGGCTACAGTGTCGAGGGCTCGCCCGCTGACTGCGTTAAGCTGGCGGTGATGCAGTTGTGCCAAAGGCCCATCGACCTGCTTGTGGCCGGCATCAACAATGGTGCAAACGCCGGCATAAACGTGTATTACTCCGGCACTGTTGCCGCGGCTATGGAGGGTGTGCTGCTGGGTATCCCTTCCGTGGCGATGAGCGTCGGCGCCGAAGAGCAGATGGACTATGTTTCGGCTGCGGAGTATTGCGTATCGATTCTCAAAAAGCTTATACCCGTAAAACCGGGTTTCGTTATAAATATAAACATCCCGCTTCTGTCACAGGGCAGGCCAAAGGGTATCAAAGTCGTTCCGCAGTCGAACAAGGCCTTCGACGAATACTACATTCCGAAAACAAATGAGGCGGGGCAGACCGTCTTTCAGCTCGCCGGCGGCCCGCATCCCTTTGAGGATGTCCCTACCGATACCGTCGCCCTGATGGAGGGCTTCATAAGCGTCACCGCACTGGCGCCGGATATGACCGATTATAAAAAGACCAAACAAATCCGAAAAACTCTTGCCGGGCTTCGGTTAGAGATGTAAGCTGAATAAAGGTCTTTACGGAGAAGATGATGACAAACTTATTTGAACAGCCTTGGCTGCTGCTGTCTGTGGCGGTTATCGTTCTGCTGGTTTTAGTTATTGTTCGCGATATGTTGCCTCAGAAGCACAGGTGGTTTTTATGGCTGTTGCCGGTCCTTATTGCAGCATCGGCCTTTGCCCTCGACTTTTTTATTCAGACCAACAACGAAAAAATCAAACAAGTCCTTGCAGAAGCAGTCAAAGCCGTCGAAGATGAAAATGTCGATGCACTCGACCCGCTGATTTCAGGCGATTATCAGGATTCCTTCCACGGCTCCAGACAGGCCCTGTTAAGCCACTCCAGGTCTCAGCTCTCGGAACCAATCATTGAGAAAAACGTCCTCAGGATTGTTTCACTGAATATCGAGCCGCCGAATGCCGTCGTAGTTTTCACCGTCCGTGTAGTCTTCGATGCTCAGGGGCCTATTTACGAGTTCCGCAAGCAGATGGTTTTCAAGCTGCAGGCCGATTTCCGCAGGGAAGGCGACAACTGGCTTTTCGCTCGCGTTGAGCTGCTCGAAATTGACCTTCAGCCGGTCAACTGGAAAAATATGAATACCTCTGCGGACCAGATACTTTAAGAAATGGCAGAACTGCCTTGCCGCTGAGGGTGAGAAACGTTTGCGACTAATTCGGATATATGTATCATATTCGAGTTGCTCATAGAGTTTTAAGATTTCCGAAATTCTGCTGTTACTGAGGAGTTCTTATGGATTACAGAAGAATTATTCCCTGTCTGGACGTCAAGGCCGGTCGCCTGGTCAAGGGCGTCAACTTCGTAAACCTCAAAGATGTTGGCGACCCCGCCGAAAACGGCGCCGCGTATAGCGAAGCCGGCGCCGATGAGCTGGTATTTCTCGATATCACGGCAACGCTTGAGAATCGAAAGACATTATTGGATGCGGTTAAGCGGACCGTTGACAGGATTGCAATTCCACTTACTGTTGGCGGCGGTATTGGTACCAGCAGGCATATCGAGGAGTTGCTGAGTCTTGGTGCCTCGAAGGTTTCCATTAACACCGCCGCCGTCAAAAAACCGAAGTTTGTCCGGGAGGCCGTGCGCGAATTTGGCTCTTCAAAAATCATTATCGCGATTGATACGCGAAAAAACTCCAGCTTGCCTTCGGGATTCGAGGTTGTCGTCCGGGGCGGCACTGCGGGCACTGGAAAAGACGCTGTCCAGTGGGCCAAAAAGGTGCAGGACTTTGGAGCCGGGACGATTCTGCCGACAAGTATGGATGCCGATGGCACACAGGCCGGCTACGATATTCCTATGACACGGGCAATTGCTGATGCGGTCACAATACCTGTGATAGCATCGGGCGGGGCCGGCACTCTCGAACATCTCTATGAGGCGATTGTCGATGGACACGCCGACGCGGTGCTCGTTGCTTCAATAGCGCACTTCGGCAAATTCTCGATAAAACAGATGAAGGAGTTTCTCCGCGAAAAAGGTTTGCCTGTCAATCTGGATTCATAAGACCGGCTGATGCTGAGCAGTCTGCTGTCTGATATGTGAGCTTAACCTCTAAACTGTCGGAATCACTTCTAAAGCGAAGACCCTTTTTGGCCGATAAAATCGCGGTGCAAAAAGCCGCCCGTCTGAGGTCAGGAATTAGAAATGTTCGGAACAGCTAAAAAAACCAGAATGATGCTTAAACCACAGATTTTCAAAATCCACTGGTATCCGAGCCGCCGCAGCTTTGGCGGTGCCAGACGCCACAGATTGCGCCCAAACATTATGCCGCCTCTTATGGTCCGAAAACCGGAGTGGCGCCGTTAACTATAAGTCCAGGTCGGCTTTTTGTGCCACGTTGTCATTCCTCGACTTTGTTTTTAACCCTCCATAACTTCGATTACCGCAATTGAACATTTCTGTTACCTGGTGCATAGAGTATAATTTCAAGAGTGCAAAACACGTGTCTTGACTGGTCTGATGCTATGACAAAAAGCCCAAACAAATGGTACTCGGCTGGGTTGCACTTCGAGTGTTTGCAGTGCGGCAGGTGCTGCTCCGGCCCGGCCCAGGGGTACATATGGGTCACTAAGCACGAGACTCAGCTCATCGCACGGCACCTCAATATGCCCGTCGGCGAACTAAAAAGTAAATTTCTCAAACGCGTTGGACTGCGCACGACTATTATCGAAAACCCGCACACCCGCAACTGCATATTTCTTCGGCCGAACAAGGGATGTGTGATTTACCAGGTCAGGCCGAGCCAGTGCCGTAGCTGGCCGTTCTGGCCCGGAAATCTTGCCAGCCCCAATGCCTGGAACGATGCCGCCCGCAAGTGCCCCGGTATCAACCGCGGCAAACTCTACAGTCCCGAAATGATAAAAGCTATAAAGAACAGCAAGCGATGGTGGCAGGATGAAAAAAAGTAAAGAAATTGTTCATCGGGTTAGTGCCGTCTATGACTGGCTTGTTCAGCAGCTTTCGGCCGGTTCTACACGTGCCGGCCGCTGTGATATTTGCGGCAGGTGCTGTGACTTTGAATCCTTCGGCCATCGACTCTTTGTTACAACGCCTGAGATATTGTATCTTGCCGATAAGCTCGGTGAGCAAAATATCGGGCAAATGACAACGGGACAATGTCCCTGGCTGCAAGACGGCAAATGCGCCATTCACCGCTATCGTTTTGCCGACTGTCGAATCTTCTGTTGCAAAGGCGACGCCGAATTCCAGGCCGATTTAAGCGAAGCTGCCGTAAAAAAATTCAAGGCCCTCTGTGATGAGTTTCAAATTCCCTACCGATACGTTGATTTGTCGATAGCGCTACAGAATTTCTCACCGCCGAAAACGTAAGGTTAGCCCCGGCTTGCTCGCCTGTGCCGAGGCGCTTCCGCAAATTATCAGTCATCCATTATCAATAATAAGTGAGTAAACTCCGCGGTCTCTGTCGCCTGCCCTTCGTAGCGACTCTGTCCTACGTAGCTTTAGCGAAGGAGGAAGCGTAGAAGAGTGCTCTGCAGTAAACAAATCCGAAATCTGAAATCTAAAATAGAAAACCTTTGTGCCTTTTTGCGGCTATTAAATCCGTGTAATCTGTGAAATCTGTGGTTTAATATTTGTCAACCGGCAGATAAATCGTCTGCTGGGGGTCGCGAAGATTGATGTATTTGACGCCTGAAAGCGTTCCGTACTGCTGATAGTACGTATAGAGCTTGGCCAATTTGTCGTCGTCGGGGCTTTCTAAGTGCCGTTGCCACGTGCCTATCTCCGCCCCCCAGATGATTTGAGTTTTGCCTTTTGTATAGAGCACTATGTGCGGCTGACGTTTGTTCTTACGGCCGTTGAAATTACTGACGTTGATTCTGTCGATTTCCCGCATCAGCGGTTTATCAGGGCTGACCACGGCGTCCATCCGTTCGAGCCGGCTAAGCACCCCCAGTGCCGCCGCAAGGTCGTCGCTGTGCCATTTCTGTCCCAGCCCCGGCCGCTGCTCGATTGCTCCCAGTCCATCCACTATCACTACCGGTAAATCGCTTATCGGCATATAATCGAGAACTACAAGCTCACCGTCTATATAAAACGTGTCCCTCCCGGCTTTGACTAATGCAATCGGCTTTCGCCAGTGTCCCTCAATTAGTATACTGTTGTGAGTGGCCTGAACTCTCACGTCCTGCAGCCACGGCACAAGCCGTTTAATGCTGCGTTGAATCAATACTGTGGCATTCTGGTCAACCTGTGTGTTTCCTATCTCGGCTGTAGCCGCGGCAAAAACCCTGTTCCTCAGTTTTTCACTGACCCAGCCCGGAGTGTCACCGGCTAATTCAATCGTTAGCCGGTTCGGCCGGATAAGCGTTTGCTCCTTTACGTACCCGTCTAAAAATGCAAAACCCACTAATACAGCAGCCAGCGAACATATAAACAACAAAAACTTCAGCACACCGAATAAGTTCAAGCTGCTAAGTAATTTCGCCCGCTTGGCTGGCGCATGTCCCAGCGATATACCCATTTTTTGTTTTCGTCTTCTCGCCGCCAATTTTATTGTCTCCGGATGCCCGTCTTGTGGACCTCGCCGCTCTCCGCCAGTGCCATTTCCACCATTTTAAGGCAAAGCTGGCTCATCGATATCCCCGCCTTCTCCGCTGCCTTGGGCAAAAGCGAATGCTTCGTCATCCCCGGGATCGTATTGATTTCGAGAGCGTATGGAGTCCCGTCTTCGCCTAAAATATAATCAACTCTTGCCGCCCCCCGGCATCTAAGCGCCATAAAGCATTGAATTGCTGATTTCTGAATTTTTTCCGCGAGGGCTGCGTTGCCTATCGTATCGAACAGATACTCCGTCCCCTCGTCTAAATATTTGGCCTGATAATCGTAAAAACCTCCGCGTGCGCGAATCTCTAATATGGGCAGGGCTTCTTTTCCAAGAACGCTTACGGTTATTTCTCTGCCGGGGATGAATTCTTCTATCATACAATCGCCGAACTCAGCGGCGCATTTCCTTCCTGCCGCCACGGCCGCTTTGGCGTTCTCCGCGATTGATATGCCTATCGTGCTGCCTTCTCGTATCGGCTTGACTACGTATCTTCGCCCGATTGCGGCAATTTGCTCTTCTAAGTCGGCGTCTTTTTCGTTCGGCTGGAATCTAATCGCCTTTGGCGTTGCAACGCCCGCTGCGGCAAAGCGTTCCTTGCTCGCCCATTTGTCAAAAGCCAGTCGGCTGGCCTCCGGCCCGCTGCCGGTATAGACAAGCCCCCTGGATTCTAAAATTTCCTGCAGGACCCCGTCCTCACCGAATGTGCCGTGAAGAGCGACGAAAAAAACGTCGATTGTCTTGTCGTCTAAAATCCTTAGCTCGTTTGGTTTAACGTCTGCGACGACGACCTTTACCCCCGCCTGCTCAAGCGCTTCAGCCACGCACCTGCCGCTTTCGATACTCACCTCTCGCTCTCTGCCAGGCCCCCCCATTAGCACCGCTGTTGTAAGCTGTTCCGCCTTCACAACTCGCTCGAACGTCCTGTTCTATCCTCAATAATTATTTAGCCCTGCTATTTATGGCAGGGTTAATTGTTATTTTGATAATCCTCAATTCCTCCTCATTATACCCCCGCCTCGCACATTTTTCATTTAATTTCTGCTTGCCCCGTGAGATGACAAAGTCTATCTCACCGGGGTCATTCCCGCGAACGCGGGAATCCAGCGTTTATCTTCCGAAGGAAGATGCGGGTGCTCCAATCGTGAGGTTTGCCCCTGCCTGCCGAAGCGCAGTTTACCCGCCGTCTTTGTGGCGGGCGAAGGCCCCGGTCGAAGTTCGCGAATCCTTTTCGTGAACGCTGTTCCGGGGTCCAGTTCCTAAGACCCAATCCTCCCTTCCCCGGTCCCGACTCGTCGGGATTGGTCGTTGGGCCCGTGAGAGTTACGCTTTACATTAAAATTGTCCACAAAATTTGAGATGGTCCTATATTAGCTGTATATGACCTTATCGGCAACATTTTGCTTAAATGCCATTTCCGAAAAGCCGACAAAGAAGTTAGGTTTTAAAGGAGGAAATTGTGAGGAAGGGGTTTTAATCGGATTGAATATGTCCAAACGACGCCTTATGCGCTTACTTGTCATCGCAGTTTTCAGTATTGTAATGGCAATTGTCTTAGCATTTGCCTTTGTTGTTTTAACAGATAAAACGCTCACCTCAAATAATATCTCAAAATCCGTTGATGCAAATAGTGCCCCTCAAATCGAAAGTCAAAAACAGGAAATAGGAGTCGATGTCGGAACTGTTACGGGCATAACGTATGTTGACGGCACTCCTTTGGCTGTTATAGATGGTGTAATTCTTAGAGAGGGACAAAGCATTCGCCAGGTAAAGGTCGTCAAAATAAACCCTGATTCTGTCGAGTTCGACTACAATGGCACTCGCTGGAGTCAAAAAGTAAACGAACAATCATCAACCCATGGTATTGGCACAATAGATTCAGGAATACTTCCGAAGTATTCTTCAGTGGAAGACATTTTCAAATATGTTTCACCTGCCGTAGTAAGTATCATTGTTTACGACGATATTGGTGATGAAATTGCATTTGGTTCAGGATTCTTCATTGGCAACGGAAAGATACTGACTAATGCTCACGTCGTAGAAGACGCATATTCTGCTGAGGTGCATTCTTTACGTAAAACTTATGAGAACGTTACAATTATCAAACGTGATGATGACGTGGACTTGGCAGTGCTTGAGGTAAATAGTGTCGGAGAGCCGATAATTTCTTTGGCCGACGACACCGATTTGCGCGTCGGCCAACGAGTTCTCGCTATCGGAAATCCACTTGGCCTTGAGCGAACGCTGTCAGATGGATTGATAAGCGCAATAAGAGATTGGAAGACAGTTCAAATTACGGCCCCCATCTCTGGAGGCAGCAGCGGAGGGCCTCTACTTAATATGCAGGGTCAAGTCATAGGGGTCACCTATGCAAGTTATGACGAGGGACAAAATCTTAACCTTGCTGTCGGCCTCGAAGCGCTTAAGTGGTTCGTGAAGACCCCTGACCATCCAGAACAGTTAAAAAAAGCTCATACTGGCGAGCACAACCTCAACTGGGCGCTGGATAGAGCTTTTAATGTTGCGATTCTTGCAATAGTTGCCCCCTTCCTTTTATACATTCTGATAAAGTTGTACCGGTTTGTAATGGCATTTTTTCACAGAAAAAAATCCCCTGATAGGGCGATTCCAAAGGAAGAACCATATCATCCAGTGGTTCTTTCCAGTAACAAGTCAGAAAGGCAGTGGAGAAGTAGATAGAGTAAGTTGTTTACAAGGGTGTTGTGACCTGTTCGGCCTCAGTACGTTTACGTTGAAAAAGATTTTTGAAAGGGCGGAAAATGAGCAAAGTGCTGTCGATACTTTTAAGGATATTCGTGTTCATCATCGCCTACGCATTATTGTTGGCAATTTTCAACTTGCTCCGAGCACCAATTGGCAGGATTTTGTTGGGT
>CAZQWM010000050.1:0-16913 GCA_964597035.1 uncultured Pirellulales bacterium | reverse complement strand
CAAAATACCCCCAAGGGGACTCGAACCCCTGTCGCCGGGATGAGAACCCGGTATCCTAGGCCGCTAGACGATGGGGGCAAAATCAAATTAAAAATAAAAAAGCAAAAAGCAAAATTAAAACAACATAAGTATAGCGGAAAAAGGCACCGGGTCAATCGGGAAGGCATAAAAAACAACCCGCCTTTACGGCGGGTTGAAACTTACAGGGCAAGCAGATTCGGGACCGAATAGTCCCTTTACAATGCAAAGCAGTTTTCGCAGCGGTCAGTTCATTGAGGAGATGAATTGCTCTGCTTTGGACTGGCCTGCTGAGCTTGATGATTGCGATTGCTTCTGGTGGGACCTTTGGCTTTCGAGCTGTTGCTCTAACTGGGTCACTCGCTTATTCAATTGCATACGCTGGCGCATTGAGCTTCCACAGCTTATGAGCACGAAGCCCGAACAGGAGAGGAAAATCAGGTATGCCCAGCCGTGTGCCGCGCTCCATTCCGGCTGACTGCGGACGATAAACGGCATCGCAATCGCCAGAAGCCCCAGACCGAGAACGTATTCAAATATCCATATCCATTTCTTGTCACCGAGCATAGCTAACTTCCTTAACTGGTAATAACTCTCATTTCAGTCTGATTATTATTGCCGGCACAGCAGAATGGTCAGACAATAGCACCGGCCTGACCCTTGAATCGGCGGTTTTCTGCACCTACCTTAGTGATTATTGGCCTGTTTACTGCAGAAACGAGTAGATAGAAGGGCTTCTCGTGCTTATCGGACGTGTCGAATACAATGACGCAACGACCTCAGCCGAAACAAAAACCTAATCACGAGCCGTATTATAACAATTAAGTTGCATTTCCGTGGAAATCTCGAGGAATGGTAATGGCGGCGGTCGGAGTCGAACCGACGACCCTGGGCTTATGAATCCCATGCTCTAACCAACTGAGCTACGCCGCCATTTGACTATAATCTACAGCTCATTTTCGCCCCTTGCAAGCAATTCTTTAATCGAGCCGCAAAAGGGCGTGATTCGTTTTTACAGTAGCTTGCTTTGTCGTCCCGCTGCGCAACAACTGGGCTAAACTCGTCGAAGTATAGCAACCCGCAGGCAACATTTTTACTTAAACTCGAATCGCACACTCTAAGGTTATGCCCCAGGAAAACCTGCCGGGAAAAACCCTGATAACAAGACAACGACTTTGCCTATTTTGGATGTCACGACTTATTCCCTTATGGGCCATCTTTCCTATTTTCTCCATTTTTATCCGCCTGTGAGGTGGAGTTTACTATCGCCATCGAGTGCAGATTCAGCACGTATGGCCTTGTCTACGCCACATTTTGCGTTGTGGTTTGCAATCACCACTTTACAAAGTTTTGGTTAGATGCTCTAATAGTTGGATGGTTACTGGAGGGCCTCAAAATATTTGGTGAAGATAAGTGTCGCTTTTAGGGCAGGTTTATGCCGAACAATAATGGCAATGGCAAAACGCCGATAGCGACCAGTCAGTCTTTCCTGGCTGCAGGGCCGACGCTGCATTACAGCCACACACACGTTATTACCTGCTGGCTGTTGACGGTAATCGTCTTTGCCGCCACCTGCCTGTTCTGGTCAAAGATACTCACCGGCTCGTTGTTTTCGTTCAATCCGGAATCGGTAATCTCGCCAAAGCTTTGGCACATAGGCCGACTGCTTTTAACGGGCATCAGTATCTTCGAGTATCCCTGGCAGATTCTTGTTCTGGCGCTGCTTATGGCTGTGCTGGCGGTGGCGCCTGTTCTGACCGCCCAGCTTCTCAGCTTCGTTTACAGTGTGCCTTTGATTCTTGCCGTGTTCTTCCTGGCGAATTTGCCCGCCTTTGCAGTTTGCCTGCTGATAAGCTGCGTAGCGGTAGCTTGTCGTCCACTGCGATTTCGCTCGCGCTACACCTCATTAGCGTTGTGCATGGTCCCGCAGCTTTTGTATTGGGGGTATTTCGGCGGGGCAAGAGGCATCGAGCCGATTAAATGGGGCTTTTCGTTCACCCCGTGGATTGGCGCCTGGCTGATAGGGCTTGCGGTGGCCGGCGTGGTCATCGCAATTGGGCATTTTACACGTTACCGTCCGGGCCTGATTTGGCTCTCGACCACAATCGTGCTTGTCGTTGCTACGGCTGTCTTCAACAACGCGATTGGTTACGATGAGCTGGATTACCAGCTTTATGTCGCGAGCAATAACCCGGAGCACATTACTGAATTCCACGACCATCGCATCACCTCCGCTCTCGACCAGGCCATAAAAGACCCCGCAGTAAACAGGTATTTGGGCGGCTTTTTTTACCCGACCGAGCCGATAGCACTGCGAAAAGAGTTGAAAGCCGAAATCCAGGCCCAGCTCGCGCACGACCGCTGGCCTACCTGGTTTGTCGTTGAGCCGGAGCTTCAGTATCAGGACAAGAGACAATGGCTGCTTGACCAGTATGAAATGTTCATTACCCGGCGCCGCAAAAGCAAGCGAATGCCCATAGCTCTCTACTTCAAAGCGCTTCTCAACGAATACAGTCCCGACATTCGTCTATTGAATGATACAGAGACACTTCATTTCTACAGCGATTATCCTTTCGACCGTTCGCGTGAGGTTTGGTTTCGGTTATATAGCGAGTTCGGCAACAGCCCCGAATCACTCGAGGCACGCTGGCGGGTTGCGATGCACTGGGTGGGTCAGGGGTACTTCGACCAGGCCGGGATCCTTATCGAGGACGCCCAGACGCTGCTCGATGACCGGCTGAAAACCCTTGCCGACGAACAGCCGACCGAAGATTCCCTTTTCAGCCCGTTCCGTCCACCTGCCGATTCGATAATGACTGTCTCAAAATTGACCGAGCTTAAAAGAAAGCTCAGCCAGCTACGCTCCCTCATCGACACGGATAACCGCACCGACAGGCCTGATTCCGACAAGCGCCTCGCAAAATTTGTTACGCTGAACCCTCATACTCCGGAATATGCCGACTGGCTGAAGGAACTGTTGGCTGAAATGGGCAAGAGCGACCCTCTGCGGGACAATGTCCTGCTTGCCCAGGTCAAGCTCATACCCGATGAACAGCTCCGTGCCGAACAGCTTGCTGAGCTCCACGCCAAGTACGAGACCACCGACGGCGGGATGCAGGCGTTGTACGAGCTTGCCCTGTTAAAGATTCACTTCTGGCGGCAGCAGGATGAATCAAATATCGAGCTCAAAAAACAATTTCTGGCCGATGCCAGGGCAATGTTGAGCAGCTTCCTGAGGATGTATCCGAGCAGTTTTTGCACCGACCAGGTCAGGAAAAATCTCGCAAGTCTTCCCACCGCTGAATAACGACTTGGCAATTTGTCGCAGAAACTCCCTAAAACGCCCAATTTGACTTTTGGCCTGATTCTGCTATAATATAGCAGGCATAATGGGCTTTGGGCTTGATGAAAAGTGACTCGACAGCACGCATGGAGGATAACCGCAATAAAGCGGATTTTTCGGTTATAATCATCGGGACTGAATCGGACCGGCTCATCACTCGTGCCGCCGGGATGTTTCAACGGCTCGATGTTGATTTTGTCATTTGCAGGGACATCTACGAGGGCATCGCAAATTTGGCACAAAGCCCGGCACGAAGTGGGCTGGTCGTGGGGCGACTCGAACAACTGAGCAGGGAAAAAGGACGCCTCTTTGACAAAGCAGCTCAGGCCGGGTGGGAATGCTGCTGCCTTGCGAAAAGAATCTCAGGTAACACCCGGACACGCGCAATTCAGGCGATGAAATCCGGGGCTGTTGTGGTTAATGACCCCGGCCAGCTTGAAGGACTGCTTATCCGAATGATGAGACGCGACCTGTGGCGAACTGCTGCTGTGACACAAAAGGAATCGGACAATCTGCCCACAGCCGAAGTCGATGTATAGAAGCGGTTGGTGAAAGTATGACCGGTAATGGAAAAATCCTGCTGATAGGCGACCCCGCAGTCGCGATAGCAGGACCACAGCCGCTGCCCGAAGAGGTGATTCAGGTCTGTGCCGGTATTTTGGACGGAATTGAGGCAGCCGTCAAAAATCCCTTTGCTGCAATCATCGTTGTTATGGCAAGCGCGTCGGCCGGTCTGCGAAACGCTCTTGCCACACTCAGGAAAAACACCGACGCGCGAATCCTGCTGCTGGCGAAAATGTATGAGGAGCCGGAGGCGATGGAACTGGTTTCTTCTGCAGGCAACGGGACAGGGCTGGCCGACGACTACATAATTTGCCCCGTTGGATTGGAGAAGCTTTGTTCGGCCGTCCACGCTTCTGGCTCATTGGCTGCGCAGTCGGATACTATTTCCGTAAATCACGCGATTCAGACAAAGATAAACCGTCTCGAAAAACTTGCAACTGAGGATGACCTCACGGGCCTGAAGAACAGAAGATATATCTGGGAATTCGCCAGGCAAATCATTGAGCGCGCAAAAAAGGATAAAGGCCGGGTCACGGTACTCATTTTCGATATTGATAATTTTAAGCACTATAACGACCTCTACGGTCACGCCGCCGGCGATGAGGTCCTGAAACAGGCCGCATGGCTGATACGGAGATGCTGCAGAAAACACGATATGGTGGCGAGATTAGGCGGCGATGAGTTCGCTGTTGTCTTCTGGGACGACCCCAAGTGCCGTATACCAACCTCGGACAATGAAAGACGGTCGGCCGGCAGCGACCATCCGAGCGAAGTCATACACATAGCCAGGAGATTTCGAAGTGAGCTTGAAAAAACCGAGTTGGCGTTGTTGGGCTCTGAAGGCAGAGGGGTCCTGACCATAAGCGGGGGACTTGCCTGCCTGAATACCGACGGCACAACCACCGAAGAGCTTTTTGAAAAGGCCGACCAGGCTTTGTTGGAAGCAAAACGCAGCGGCAAGAACAGGGTATATCTGGTTGGCCACCCGGAAAACGACATTGATAAAATCAAGTAGCCGGGCTAAATCGGCTTATCGGTAAAACGGTCGAATGCCGGCAGGCAGGATTCACGCTTTTTCCGGCCCGAGCACTTCGGTCGCAGCAGGCCCAAGTAGTCTGTATCTTATCCCTCGCCAGCAAATCGTCCTGCCAAACGCGGAGCTTAGAATAAAAACGAGCATAAGCGGCGACCAAAGCCAGAACAACGCGATATCGACGGCAGCCGCGACTTTGAGGTTCGGCCAATCCTCCTCGAGAATCCTGCTGGCCATTTTCTCCCTGAGTATCGCTCGCATAAGACCGGCCGAGAAAAACAATATCGGCACCGCGGCAAAAAGAATAACATTCGGCTCAACTCTGGCGCCGGCATATACAGCCAGTGCCGTGCCGGCCCACAGCCCGAATACCGAATAAATGCTGCTGATTAAGCCGAACCACCATGTCCCCAAAGCCGTTACCCTCGTTATGAGAAATTGCCTCCGTGCAAATTCAAAAAGTTTGGGCCAGGTCGTTGACTCATAAGAGGCAACAATGCATCCGGGGACAAATTCGACCTTCTTGCGGACGTTCTTTACCGCGTAGCTCAGCGACAAATCGTCGCTGACGGCTTTTTGCCAGATGCTCTCGACGTCCAGCTCCCTGAACGTCTGCACCTTAATCGCCATCGACCCGCCCCACGCCTTGTTGCGCCTCGTGTTGCCCAGCAGTTGCGCGACCTTGGCATTTATCGCAACAAGGGCAAGCGTGGCGAAATTATTTCGCTTCGGCACAAACCACCGGTAGCCGCTGGCCAGTCCGTTTTTCTCCAATCGAAGCGGATGAACAAGGTGGCGAAGCCAGTTCGGCTTTACGCAGATATCGGAATCGGCAAACGCCAACACCTCAACATCAGACGGAATCTGACGATACGCATAAAGCAGGTTATGGATTTTTTGACTGCACGTCTGTCCCTGCCCCGAAACCAGCACCCTGACGTCACCGGCCTTCGATTCGCCGGCAAGCGCCTCTTTGAGCTTACACAATGGCTCGTATGCTGCATCCGTGCTGTCGGCCACAACAAACCACAACAAAAAACCATCATAGTCCTGCCTGTAAAATGATGAGATATTCTGCTCGAAGTTCGCGTCTAAGTTTTTGCAGGGGATAATCAGGGCCACTCGGGGTTTGTACCGGCCACGCTTCTTTGCGTACTTGACCAGCGCAAACCGATAATTCCTTAAAGCCAGCAAAGAGAAAAACACCTGCATGACTATCAGCATCCAGCTAATACAAACATACCAGCCCATACCGCCGGATTATCGTTTAACCAACGCCCCCGTGTCAATCCGCCTTATTACTTAACATCTATTATTATTGCGGCTCTACTCCACCCCGGTCAGCCAGTTTTGTGCGAAAACGGCATAGTCTCGCTCGTTTATGTAGTCGTCGGCCGGCTCGGCAATATCACACCTGTCGTCCCAGTTATCATCACCGGGACCCGTCGTCCAGGCAGCGGTGAGTGCAACAAGGTCGTCGTAATCCACGTCACAATCACACTCGAAGTCTCCGGCTGGCGCCGCTGTCGAAGCACTCGAAGATGCGATTATCTCAACGTCATCGATACCCCAGTACCATTCCCATTCGGTATTATAATATCGCCAGCGTATCCGCAGGTTGGAAGCGCCGTCTGCGCCGTAGTTCGAAAGGTCAATCTCCACCAATCCGGAGTAACTCGCACCTTCATACCTCGCCACGTTCTGCCATGTGTTCCCCCCAAAGTTTATATCAACGTCGCCAACCTCTCCGTAGCCATACTCCCAGTAGTAGAATTTGTGCTTGAATCTGAGCTTTACATCAGATAGGCCTGTGCAGTCGATACTGTGTGTTATTAACTGCTCGTCCATACTGCAGGCTTCCAAAGCGCTGTCCACAATCATAAATACGCCGGTCCAATATGGGCTGGAATAACCGTACGAATCATCGACGGCCTTCCAGGTTTCCTCGGTATCACCGCCGTCGATAATCGTCCAGCTGGCCGGCAGCCCTGTGTCAAAGTGCGTCTCGTAGATAATCTCAGGGTCTCCGCTGCCGCCTACGACCGTTATGGTGACCGTGGCGATATTCGAGTCGCCGCCATTAGGCGGGTCGCCGCCGTCGTTGGCATTGAACTCGAAGCCGTCTTGACCTGCGTAACAGGCATTCGATGTGTAAATCACCTCATTGCCGCTCACGAGGAGTGTATATGGCACACTGTTGATTTCCCCGCCCGCAGGGTCGGATAGTGTCCCGAAAACTGGAAGTGATGTGATTATATAGCTGAGTATTCCCGGCGGATTCGGCTGGCCATCGTCGGTCGCTACCAGCTCAATCGATTTGCTTACACCAGGCCCCGCGGACACCTCTGAATCCGATGCAGCGGGTGGCTCCGGCCCTGACGCAGTCCCTGTAAAGTTAATCCCCCAGCAGTTACCGCTTATCGAATCCCAATCCTCAGACTCACCGGTATCAGCCGTATTGCTGTCGAATGAATAATCACTCTTGGTTACACTTACTGTATATGAAGAATTTGACGGGACGTTAGTGATGGCATAGATGCCTTTATTGTTGGTTATGGCCTGGTATGTTCCGCCGCCTGTCTTGTTGGCGGTCACAGTTGCTTCGTTAATCGGAGTCCCTGAGCCGTCTTCTGTAACACGCCCGCTGATAATCTCGCCAGTGCCGGTAACATAAATGTTGTAAATCGTGCTTTCAACAGTGTCGTATGATGGTGACGAGCTGATATTGGGCAGATTATACCACGCATCGTAGTAACCGTCCCAGCCCATATTAAGGTGGTGATAAAGCGTCGAGTTATTATAGCCGTAGCCGTCGGTCACGATGGCGTGTCCGCCGCCCGAGCGGCGCACACCAAGGATTACAGGATTGCCCGAATCAAGGTTGGGATTAAGCATACCGTTAAGGCCCGTACTATAGTTCAATCCGAATATCGCTTTGCTGTAGTCAAACGTATCAACCAGTGCTTCCGCCGCATCAAACATATATGCCCCGGACCCGGTCGCCGTGTATTGCATACTCACGGCAACGCCCGCGTCATGGGTAAGTGCTCCAACCGCCTGTATCTGCGCCAGCGGCGTGCTGCAATTAGTTTCAGTCGGCATAATGTCCCAGCTATAAGGCCCACCCGAACCGTCCCCACCCCGAAGCTGCCGCGACTCAGGGTTACCATCGACATAAATTGTGAAAGTCGGCGTTCCTACACCCAAAGTCGGGTGCAGGCGAAAATACATATACTGGGCCATTGCTGTGGCCACACAACCGCAGTAGTAATTATCGGAGTCTCCATCGAGCCCCGGCGGCGTGTAATAGTTGTAGCACGCGCGTGCCGGGCTGTAGCAGCAAATATCCTGCCCCCACTCGGTCTCCAGAAACGGCTCTACCCAGACATCCGAAATGTTAGGCAGTCCGGCTTTGAGAACGGGCGTATTACTGTCTTCGGCAAGCAGTCGGGTCCATTTTCCGAAGGCCTTCTGGGCCGAATATCGGATGGCCGTCTCCGTCTCGGTAAGCTTTCCCGCAAAACCACCGTCTCGGAGCTTCTTTTGAATCTCCCGTGTCGCGTTGACTCTGCCCGGCAAATCCCGGCTGACCAGCGCGCCTAACGGATTACTCTCCGACGGGTCATAACAGCCCCCCGACACGAAACAAATGACCGGCTCGACCTGGTCTTCAGCAGGAACGATTACAAACCCGTTGGGTCGCAGATAAACAACGTAGTATGTGGCCTGCCCTTCGCCATCTGTGAACGTCTCGACGCTATCGACCTGATTGCCGATTCGGCTGCCCAGGGGCCTTGCATCAGCCCTCAACCACCCCCTAACTAATCGCTGTGCCTTGTCCGGGCTGACCGGCGCCGCACGAACTGTGCCGAAAAAAAGCCCGACAAACGCAAAAAATAATAGCAACAACAGACAGGACGGTATTTTCTCCGAACGAGTTTTCCTGCCTATACCTCTCAATTCAAATTCCCCTGGGTGTCTCCTCTGCTCCCTCGCATTTTCTTGCCTTATGGGACTTATAAAACATTTTAAACCAACAGGCAGTGCTTTGTCAACACATTCATCGACAAGCGCCACCGGTATATCGGGGCTCAAAATCCAATTTTGCTTGCAGGAATTAAGACCCTGTTGTATTTTAGCATCTGTTTTATGGGTCGGTGCCCGAGTGGCTAAAGGGGACGGGCTGTAAACCCGTTGGCGTAAGCCTACGTAGGTTCGAATCCTACCCGGCCCATTATAAGTTTTTTTTGTCCGCACCTATCCAAATGTTCACTTTTGCTGATTCTCCGGCTTCGAAACGCAAAATCTGCCTCAAAAAGCCGCTTCCCCTGCCTGCGAATAAGCCCTGAAGACCATTGACTTGCGGTGAAAAGTTAAGTATACTAGTATATGCTTAAAATTGGTCACGCCCTATACATTCTTTGCCCTGCGTTGTTTTGATTATGTCTTGAGAGGTGGGCTGGAATGACTAAATCAAAACTATATTGAATAAGGGAGGTATGGTGATGTCATTTCTAAAAGACAAAGGTGAAACGAAGCTCTGCCCCAAAACAGGCAGAATCATTCCGCCGGCTCGAAAACACAGGTGGCTTTGGTGGTTTTTCCCAGTCACCGGCTTGGCTGCACTGGTCTGGTTTCTTATTCGGGTCATACCAAAACCGTCCCGTGCAACGTACCCCTGCCAGAGGGTCGCATTTCCACTGGCCTCCGGCTTCATCATCTGGTTGCTTGGATTAATCGCCTCAGCCGTCGCCTACCGAAAAGCAAAGGTTGCTTTTTCGCGGGCAAGGTACGTCGCGGCGGCAATATGCATCGCTATGAGCGTCGGTTTTATCTGGATGGCAATGAGCACCAACGAGGAGAAGATAGTGTATGCCCACGAGCCAATCGTTCACAACAGCCCTGTAGGTGATGCCAAGGGCGTTTATCCCGGACGTGTCGCCTGGATACACGATGCCAATGCCGCCAATTGGCCCGGCTCGGACAACGACACCAGCCAGCCCTACTGGCATACCGATACCTGCACCGACCCCGAAGTTGTCAGTGAAATGCTCTCCAAGGCCCTGAGGGCGTTGACGGGCAAGAGCAGTGACTTCGCCGCGTGGGACGCGATATTCAAAAATTTCAACCAGCAGATGGGCAGGGGCTATGTCGGTTATACCCCAGGCCAGAAAATCGCAATAAAAATCAACTGGGTCTTAATGGTTGGTAAAAATAACGGCACTAAAGATTCTTGGTATTACGACCAGATAGACAATTCACCCCAGCTTGCGATAGCACTTCTGACACAGCTTATCGATAACGCGGGTGTCAGCCCCGGTGATATAAGCATCGGCGACCCTCAGAATTGTATGGCTGATTACTGGTATAGTATGGTTAGTGCACAATGCCCGGGCGTCGTTTATTTGTGCAAAAACGGTGCAAGCCAGTCCGGCAGAACACCCGTTGCTACTGATTACAGCGCACCGTTTTATTGGAGCGACCCCTGTTCCGCGCATTGGACCGGAGTTACGCAGCAGGACTATCTCCCGAACTATTTTGCACAGGCCGATTACTTTATAAATTTCCCGATTCTCAAAAGCCATAATAGTGCTGGAATAACAGTCTCTGCCAAGAATAACTACGGCTCTTTAATGAGAGCGCCAAACGCCTCCGGCTACTACAATATGCACCACAGCAGACCGTATAATGCTGATGGCTCTCCGGATTCTACACCCGGAATGGGATATTACCGGGCGAACGTTGACCTGCTGGGACATCCCAAACTCGGCGGTAAAACACTTTTGACCCTGATAGACGGCCTTTATTCCGGCCGAAGCTGGGATTCTCACCCGATTCGATGGGATATGGCGCCCTTCAACGGCAACTGGCCCAGCAGCATCTTTTTGTCGCAGGACAAAATTGCAGCCGATTCAGTGGCCTTCGATTTTATGGACAACGAATGGGACGATACCCCGCCCAGTAGCTCGAATATGAACAGCTATCCCCAGTATTCCGGAACAGACGATTATTTGCACGAGGCCGCCCTTATTCCTGACCCTTGTTCCGGGGCGAATTACGACCCGAACAACGATGGTGGCCTGACTGAAAGCTTGGGCGTTCACGAACACTGGAACAATGCAACCGACAAACAATATACCCGAAATCTTGACCCGGTTGACGGGACGGGTATTGAGCTGGTAACCGAACCGGGCCTTTTTGGAGATTTATATATAGATGGAATTGTGGACTTTAAAGACTTCGCCAAATTTGCCGCCGCGTGGGCAAGCGAATCCGGCGACGGAAATTGGGACCCCAACTGCGATATATCGGTCCCCAGCGACGGTGTGATTGATGAGCTTGACTTGACTGAATTCTGTGACGCTTGGCTCAATGTTTCCGTTACCGACCTTATTGAGCCGGGAGCGACCCTGCAGGAAGTTTACTCCGATGCCAGCACCTCTTTCGAGGGACCTATGTGGGACCCGGCCAGCGGTAAACTTTTCTTCTCGAAGAGAACCTCTACATATCAAACCTTACGGCTTGATTCACCCGGCAGCGTAACAGTCTGGAGGAACAACGCCCCCCAGACTAACGGTATGTTTCTTTCTCTGGAAGGTCGGATGTTGGCTTGCGACGAAAGCCCGAGGCAGGTATCGAGTCATCGCATCGACCCCACAGGGCCGGGTGATTCTCAGGTACTGGCCGATACCTCCGACGGTTTTTCAAAAATGCCCAACGACCTTTGCCAGTTAACCAACGGAAATATCTATTTTACTACTCCCGACTGGGGCGCCGGTCCCAGTGCCCAGGGAGTGTATCTTCTTGAGCCTGACGGAACGGTAACACTGGTGAATAATGCTCTCAATCAGCCCAACGGCGTCATTAATTCTCTCGATGAGACTAAGCTCTACGTATCGGAAGCCAGCACCAATCCTGCTTATCAGCGATGGTGGGTTTTCAATATCGACACCGACGGCACACTGGACGCTGGCTCCGTCTTTTTTGACCCGGCGAGTCCGCCGAGTACCAGTAATGTCCCGGATGGTATGACTATTGACGAATTGGGCAATCTGTATTTCAGCGGCCTCGGCGGCGTCTGGATTGTCTCGCCCCAGGGCCAGCAACTGGAGTTCATTTCATTGCCGCAGCCCATCTATAACGTTGCCTTCGGCGGGCCCAACGGCAGAACACTCTATATGACCTGTCAGGGCAAAGTGTACTCCCTTGCTATGAACGTCCGCGGAGCCGGAAACCATAGCTGGTAGTCTTTATTGAGCTGACAGTAAAAAACGCAACCTAAAACCGGCCGGTGATTTGAACACCGGCCGGTTCTTTTTTATACTCTTGTATTAGATGGGTCCTGACGTTAGACTATTTGGCTGCTCCGGAGAGGTGACCGAGTGGCTGAAGGTAACGGTTTGCTAAACCGTCGTACGGGCTTATACCCGTACCCCGGGTTCGAATCCCGGCCTCTCCGTTGGCCTTTGGCCAACAGAGCCCCGATATATCGGGGCGGTCAACTGTTCTACTGTTCAACTATCAATCGAGGCGCGATGAGAACACGCCTGACGCGAAGCGGCAGAACGCGGATTCGACACGAAGCGAAGTGGCTTTTATTCGGAGAGTTGGTTTTAAACTTTGCAAAACCTTAATTATTCTGTCAATCCTTCAAGCCAGTCAAGGTAAAAGATATCAAGGTCGTTATAGTCAACGAAGCCATCGCCTTCCGGCGGAGAAATATCTGCTGATGGGACACCGGGCCCCTGCAGCCATTGCGATGCAAAAATGGCGAAGTCATAGAAGTCAACAGCAAAGTTTTTGTCCAAATCAGAACTATAATAATAATGGTAGACGTATGCAGAGCCGCTGGAGTTGCCCTTATCGTCATCACTGGCTGCCCCGATGAGAAATCGGTTGTTACAGATACTCACTGAACCACCGTAGGAATCGTAGGCAACTCCATCAGAAGCGGCTAGTTTTTGCTCTACCCAGGTCATACCATCCCAGTCGTATATATATGCAGAACCTGAATTATTCCCATTGATGTCATCTCCAGTGGCCCCGACAATACAGCGGTCACCATCAATGCTTACGGAATGGCCGAAGTAATCCCCTGCGTCTCCATCCGAGGCGAGCAATTTATCCTGCTGAATCCAGGTGGTTCCATTCCATTCGAATATGAATGCGGAGCCGCTCTGGTTTCCGATATCGGAATCATAAACGGACCCGACAAGGCAGCGGTCGCCGCTGATACTCACTGAATAGCCGAAGTAATAGGTTTCATCCGAGGGAACCAGTTTTGCCTTTTGATTCCAGACCGAACCGTCCCATTCGAATATATATGCCGAGCCATTATAGCCGTTATCGTACCAGGCCCCCACAACACATCGGTCACCATCAATGTCCACGGCGCAACCGAAGCGGTCCATCTCCTCCCCATCCAAAGCCGTCAGTTTTGCCTGCTGTGTCCATTCGGTTCCGTTCCATTCGAATATATATGCCGCGCCGCTTTCTGTTCCGTAATCATCGTCTCCAAAATCTCCGACAATACAGCGGTTACCGCTGATGGCAACCGAAAGACCGAAGAAATCCGTTTCGACTCCCTCTGAGATAGTCAATTTTTGCTGCTCAATCCAGGCGGTCCCGTTCCATTCAAACAGATATACCCGGCCTTTATGGTATGGCTCCATACTGTTGTCACAACCACCGGCAATACATCGGTCTCCATCGATATCCACTGATGTGCCAAAGATGTCTTGGCTGTTCGCATCTGATGCCTTCAATTTTGTATGTTCAATCCAGTCTGTGCCGTCGAATTCGAATATATATGCCGAGCCGCTGTAGGGTTCTTCATCACCTTCCCATGAAGCCCCCACAATACAGCGGTCGCCGTCAATGCTTACTGAATAGCCGAATTGATCTTCGAACTCTCCGTCGGAAGCTGTAATCTTGAACTCGGAAATCAAATGAGGCATGACCTTAAGGTCTACTCGGAAACTTTGTGGGCTGTTTTCTGCATTGCCATCCGACACTAAAAGTACGCATGAATCCCTGCCACTTGTTAATCCGTTGATATCTACAATGATATTAACCTCGTCTACTTCAGAAGTAGTGGAGCCCCGGTACGGGTCTGTACTCAGCCAGCCGGATGTTTGGGTTATCTGCCAGTTCAGTACCCCCGAGCCGATATTGGAAATTCCAAGCACCTGGCTTGGGGGATTTTTACCATCTTGTTGGGCTTCGAAATAAAATTCTTTCTGGGATAGTGCTATGATTGGACCGAAAACTCTAAGCTTTATCGCCCGGTTCTGGACTATTCCGCTTGTAAGATTAGTGACAGTTAACCAGTCGCTATAAGCCCCGTAATTCAGCTCCTCTGCGTTCGAGTTGATGTTTATCTGTATGGATGTAAAATCATTGGGCCCAAGTGTGCCGCTCATAGCACTGATATCAAGCCAGCCCTGTGTAACCGAAGCCGTCCAATCGATGCTTTCAGACCCGGTATTCGTCAGTGTGTAAGAGAACGATTCGGGTGTGAAAGGTCCCCCCACATCTCCTTGCGAATTAAACGCAACAAAGGGTATAACCTCTACATCATTAATCTCGTGAAATTTGGGAATCGCGATACCTTGAGGACTTCCTAAACCCGTAACGACCTCTTCGACGTCGCTGCCGTCCATGTTGGCTCGCTGGATTTTATGAGTGTCGGGCTGTGTCCAGTACATCTTATCGACAAAAGTGTCCAGGGCGATATAGTATGGGGAGCTCGATACTATAGCTAGGTCTTCGCTGTTACTTGCGTTAAGGTCGCATCGCCCGATCTCGTAAGAAAAAAGTTTTGTCCAGTACATTTTCCGGCTGCGCAATTCAAGACAAATACAGCGCTTCCAGTTATAATTATCAAGCGTTGTAGTATAGCTGCCGTCAAGGGTGGACCGTCGAATATAGCCCCCGTTTCTCTGCGTCCAGTATATGTAGCCGGATAATACATCCAGGTCAATTGAGGTTATGTTCGGATATCCTGTCAATATAGTCTCGATATTGCTGCCGTCTGTATTTGCCCGGTAAATGCTATCCGGCTCACTCCAGTAAACTTTGCCGTTGTATGTGTCCACAGCAATGCTGTGAGGATTGTTTCTTCCTGTGAGTATGTCTTCGACTTCGGTTCCGTCCAGGCCTGCTCGCTGAATCTTGTCGGTTCCAACATCTGTCCAGTACATCTTGAAGTTACCATAATCTACGGCAATGCCGTCGGGGCTGCTCAGCCCTGAAGTAATCAAATCTTCAACATTGTTGCCGCTCAAATCACAGCATTGGATTTTGCCGTTTTGACTGTCTGTCCAGTAAATTTTATGATATGGCATCACCATCAATTCAATGTTGCGTCCCTTCGTTTTTCCACTGGTCAGGTCGGTTATGATTAACGTATCCGCATAAGTTCCGTAATCCAGTTCGTTTGCAGTCAGGTTGATGCTTATCTGGACGGTATTGACTTCATTGGGGCCTAATGTGCCGCTCGCGGGACTTATATCGAGCCAGCTCCAGTTAGACGAAGCCGTCCAGTCGATACTGCTATGCCCTGTATTAATAAGTGTGTAAGTGGTTGATTGCGGCGTGAAAGGTCCGCCTTTACCGCCGTTTGGCTTGAATCTGTCAAATGGCCTGACCTCCAAATCGTCCATCACCGGACTTTTGGGAATTGCCGGACTTGCTGACCCTGTCAAACCTGTGATGACGTCTTCAACGTCACTTCCGTCCAGATTGGCTCGTTGAATCTTGTTGTTTACATCTTCTGCCCAGTACATTTTGCCGCCGGGTATGTCCAGAGCAATACCATACGGGCAAAAATTTTCTGCATAATACAGGTTCTCATGGTTGCTGCCGTCCATGTCAACCCGTTGGAGGTAACCGTAGTAAACAGTATAAGGGAGCTCTGCCACTGTGAGGTATATCTTGCCGGAGGTTACATCTAAGTCTATCGAGGTTGTATTTCCGTATGAACTTCCAGCCGGCAGCTCCATGTCCGTGCCGTCGAGATTAGCTCTGTAAATTGCAGTTCCATAGTTCCAGTACATCTTGCCTTCGAACAAATCGAGACCAATATCATAAGGGTACTCGCCGTAATTTGTTATCAGGTCCTCGATATTGGTCCCGTCGAAATTTGCCCGCTGGATTTTACAATTCGAAGTGTTGGTCCAGTAAATCTTTTGGCCGACTGTGTCTAAACTGATTCCATACGGAGAACTGAGTCCCGTGATTACGTCTTCGACGTTACTGCCGTCCATATTGGCTCGCTGAATCTTGTTCGTGCCGGAATCCGTCCAGTATATCTTGCCGCCGGACAAGTCAAAGTCGATATTTTGAGGGTGCGATAAACCTATCACGACATCTTCGATATCGCTGCCGTCTAGATTTGCCTGCTGAATCTTTCCGGTATCATTGACTGCCCAGTATATTTTAGTGGTTGAATCCGCCCATACGGGCCGGGTAAGAAATACCACCACAGAAGCAATGGTGAGAATGGAAATGAGCTTTTTCATCTCACAACCTCCTTTTTACCTCCAATATTTTTCTTCTGGATGCAAAGCTTACAAAGCATAGTGTGGAAAGTCAACAAGATTCTTTTACCTGATATTTTCCGCTCCAGCGCTTAAAAATACAATTTCCTCTACAAATCCCTGGTGAGTGTACGTCTTACACATCAATTCTTGGCTCAAGGTATAGAGGTCGTTAGATTTTGCTTGCTAAGCTTTCGTGTGGGTACAATCCCGCCACGCGGGTTCGACACGCAGCGTTGCGCAGAGCCCGACGTCTTTTCGGAATCCCGCCCTCTCCGTTGGCCTTTGGCCAACAGAGCCCCGATATATCGGGGCGGTCAACTGTTCTACTGTTCAACTATCAATCGACGCGGGACCAGAACACGCCTGACGCGAAGCGGCAGCTAATGCGGGTTCGACACGAAGCGTTAGTGCA
>CAZQWM010000049.1:0-18242 GCA_964597035.1 uncultured Pirellulales bacterium | reverse complement strand
GCGGCTGTTAGCTGCCTGAGGTTGTTAAAACAGACCGCGCGTTTTCCCTGCTCCCTGGCGCGGTTCAGCGCCGGCAGTAATATCGCCATTAATAGCGCAATAATCGCGATTACCACCAGAAGCTCGATTAGTGTAAATCCTTCGTTTTTCCTGTTTTTGTTCATACACTTCAATCCTCGTACATACTCAACGGTCAATCTATTTCAAAAAAGCAGCGAACGCATTATATCAAAACCCCCACACTGCCGCAAGTCTTAAAATCAACATATACCAATATGGCGGCTATGGGCACTCGGAACAAGCAAGCCCGTCATCCGCCTTCTATAATATAAAGTCCCGAATTGCCTTGTTTTGTTACAGCATCAGCCCCGATTTTTGCGAATTTTCCCAAAAATCACTAAAATAGGGTGTAACAAGTAGCGTTCCGTCTGGACTATATACTGTAGTGGAGATAGATGGGTTCTGTACTGCAAAAAGTAAACCTTGAGTTGATTCGCCGGGCCCAGCGAGGCAACAAGGAGAGTATTGAGCAGCTTTCCGAACAGGTTAGAGAACATTTATTCGGGTATATTTACCGGCTGACACTTGATTACGACCTCGCCCAGGACCTCTTACAGGATACTATAATCTATATGATCCAGTCACTTGACCGACTCGAATACCCGGAGAAGTTTTGGAAATGGATATTCAGGACTGCGCTTGGAAAAGTGCAGCATTACAATCGGAAACTGAAATGGCGAAGAAAAGCTGAGTCGTCCGAATATGAGCAGATGCGTACGCACTATCAATCCTCTGCCAATTGCAACGATGGTCTGACCGAACTGTTGCGAAAAGAGCTGTCCGACGCAGTATTCAAGGCGATGAAGCGGCTCAAATTCAATTATCGAAACATACTTGTTCTGCGCTGCTTCGAGAATCTTGAGTATTCTGAAATAGCGGAGATGCTGGATGTGTCCGAACTGCAGTCTCGGGTCTTGTTTTACCGTGCGAAATCCTCGCTGCGGAAGCAACTCGCCAGCGACGGCATCGGCAGCCGATATTTCCTTCTCGTCCTTGCCCTGTTTGGTCTGGCTACCAGTTCAGCCAAAGCCATATCCACCACTACAATTAGCGCCTCCTATCTCCAAGTGGGCTTGCCGGCAACGCTATTGGGTTCCACGTCGTTGAAAGTCGGCTTGGCGGTAACCGCCGAGATGGTAGCGATTGCATTGGCTCTGCCCGTCCAAATGTTCCTTTATGTACTGGGTATTGCCTGCCTTTCCGGACTATTCATTTTTCTCATTTGCCTTGTCACCGACCGCAAGAGTTAACTCGGGGCGTTGCTGTATAGCACAACTTAGGCCGTCGATGTGCGCTGCAGCAAATCACAAAGAAGCGGCTTTAGATTTCGGATGGCGTTTCCGCGGTGGCTGATGGCGTTTTTCTCTTCCCGGCCAAGCTGAGCAACCGTTTTATTGAGTGTTGGCACAAAAAAAATCGGGTCGTAGCCGAAGCCGTTTTCGCCGATTTCGTGCTCTGCGATAAGCCCCTCCAGAGCTCCCTGCGTCTCGAGCAGGACCTTTTCAGGACTTGCCCGCCGTCCTTCTGGCGGGCTTGCCAAGCACAGGCAGCACACGAATCGGGCCGTCCTTTTTCCCCTTGGAACGCCTTTTAGAAGCTCCAGGACCTTGGTCATATTCTTATGGTCGAGAAGCTCCCGGTCCGCCTCTTTTTCACCGGAAAATCTCGCGCTTTTTACTCCCGGCTCACCCCCGAGCGCATCAACAACCAGTCCCGAGTCGTCTGCCAGTGTCCAAAGCCCTGTGGCTTTCGCATAGCCCAGTGCTTTCTTGCGGGCGTTTTGGGCAAAGGTTCTGCCGTCCTCTTCAATTTCTGGAATATTCGGGAAATCCGCCAAGCCCACCCAGTCGATATCGCCAGCCAGCATCAGGCGTATTTCTGCCAGCTTTCCCGGATTGGTGCTGGCAACAAGTATCCTGCGTCTTTTCACGTGCTATCCTGCCCGGCTCATCAGCTTCTTCAGAAGTGCCCGCTGGAAGTGCAGGCGATTTTCGGACTGGTCGAAGATGACCGAGCTGGGCGACTCTACGGCCTCGTCGGTGATTTCGCAGCCGCGATGCGCGGGCAGACAGTGCATAATTTTTGCGTTCGCAGGGGCATTTTTCAGCAATTCTGAGTTGACCTGGAAGCCCTTAAACGCCTCGGTTCGCTTTTGTTTTTCGTTTTCCAGTCCCATACTGACCCAAGTGTCGGTATAGACAATATCGGCTCCTGCAACCGCCTCGTTGGGATTGTTTGTAACCGAGACAGTACCGGCTCGTATGGCGTTTACCTTTTCGACCGTGCCCCAGTCAAGCTCGTAGCCGGCTGGCGATGTGACAATCAGCTTCATTCTGAATTTCACCGCGGCAAAAGCCAGCGACCGCGCGACGTTATTGCCGTCGCCGATAAATGTGACCCTGGCGTCTTCGAGCTGGCCGAGATGCTCTTTTATAGTGAGCACATCCGCCATTGCCTGGCACGGATGTGACCAGTCCGTAAGCGCATTTACCACCGGCACGGTCGCATACTGTGCGAGCTCGGTTACGGTCTCGTGCTCAAACGTCCGTGCCATTATGCCGTCAACGTATCGGCTGAGCACCCTTGCCATATCTTTAATCGGCTCGCGTTTGCCGATACCGCCTATGTCTTCGGGTCTAACGAAAATGGCGCTTCCGCCCAGGTCCGTCATCGCCACGTGAAAGCTCACCCGCGTCCGCAAGCTGGGTTTCTCGAACAGCATCGCCAGCACCTTGCCTGCCAGGCACACATCCCGCCCGCCCTGCTTGTACAGCTTCTTCAACTTGCTGCTGGCGTCTAACAGCTCTTTCAGCTCTTCAACGGAACAATCGTTTATGCACAAAAAATGCTTCATTCCTTCTCACTCAGGACGCTGTTGAGGATACTTATCGCCTCATCAATCTGCTCTTTTGTGACAATCATCGCGGGCATAAACCGCAGCACCGTATTATTCGTGCAGTTAATCCGCAGCCCCTTCGCAAGGCACTTATCAACTATCTCGCCGCCCGGCCCAGTCAACTGCACGCCAATCATCAGCCCTATCCCTCTCACTGAGTCGATTATTGGGTGTTTTTGCTTAAGCTCGATAAGTTTACTTTTGGCATACTCGCCCATTTTAACGGCATTTTCAAGCAGGTTGTCTTCCTCGATCGCCTCGATTACCGCGATACCGGCTGCGCATGCGAGACAGTTCCCGCCGAACGTCGATGCGTGCTTTCCGGGCACTAATTTCGCCGCCACTTCTTCTTTAGCCATCATCGCGCCTATCGCCACACCGCCGCCGAGCGCCTTGGCCATCGTCATAATATCCGGCTCGACGTCAAAATGCTGATACCCGAACCACTTGCCCGTTCGCCCGATTCCCGTTTGCACCTCGTCGAGTATCATCATCGCGCCGTTCTCGTCACACAATTCTCGAATCGCCTCGATGTAATGCTTTGTCGCAACGTTTATTCCGCCTTCGCCCTGAATCGGCTCTATCATCACGGAGCAAACCTCATCGGTAAACGCCTCTTGGAGCGCCTTTACGTCGTTGAATGGCACGTAGATAAAACCGGGCAGAAGCGGTAAAAAGCCCTCATGATACTTTGGCTGCGCCGTCGCCGTAACCGTTGCAAAAGTCCTGCCGTGAAAGCTGCCCTGGGCGGTAATGAATTTGTATTTACCTTCTGCCGTCGCCAATCGCGCCAGCTTAAGAGCCGCTTCATTGGCTTCTGCGCCGCTGTTGCAGAAAAAGCATTTACCCCCGAAAGCACGTTCGCTCAGTAGTTTCGACAGTATGCCCTGCTGCTCGGAGTAAAACGTGTTGTCTATATGCAGAAGCTGCCCCACCTGTTTGCGCAGTGCCTCGACCACTTTCGGATGGCAGTGCCCGATGCCGCTGACCGCCCAGCCGGGGAACATATCCAGTATCTTGTTGCCGTCGGCGTCGTGCATATAGCAGCCCTGGCCCCGGACAATCACACGCGGCAGCCGGCCATAATTGGCAATCACGTATTTTTTATAAAGCTCAATCGTTTCCTGCGTTGTCATTTTTTCTCTCTGGTTTCACTTCACGATTTCCGTTCCAACGCCTTTGTCCGTATATATTTCCAGCAGCAGAGAATGTTCGATGCGTCCGTCGATTATGTGCGACTTCTTCACGCCGCCTGCCAGCGCAGTTAAACACGCCTCGACTTTCGGGAACATCGCATCGGTGATAATTTTCGCTTCAATCATTTCCTTGATTTGCGCCTCGTTCAAGCTCGATATCCAGCTATCCGGGTCGTTAATGTCTCTGCGTATCCCGTGGGTGTCGCTTACCATCACCAGTTTCTCGGCCTCGGCCGCAGCGGCGACTTTGCCTGCAGCGCTGTCGGCGTTTACGTTGAGATTACCGCCTGAGCGGTCTTTTGCCACCGATGCAATCACCGGTATTGTCCCGTCTATGCACAGCGTTTTGAGGAGTTGGCCGTTTACCTCGACGACCTTGCCGACTAAGCCGAGGTCGATTTTGCGTCCGTCGGCGCCATCGAGCCGGAGCGGCTCGGCAAAAAGCACGCAACTGCTCAAGCTGTGCAAACCCATCGGCCGGCAGCCAAGCTCGGCCAAAGCCGAGCACATCGGCTCATTTATGCCGTGCACCAGCGTGTGCTCGACTATCCGCAGCGTCCGCTCGTCGGTATATCGTCTGCCCTGAACCCACACCGGCTCTAAACCCGCTTCGTTCATCGCCCGTGTTATCGCCTTGCCGCCGCCGTGAACGATAATCGTCCGTATCCCGACCGTCGCCATAAACGCAACATCGGTCAGCAGCTTCTTCTGCAGGCAGGCATCATCAAGGACGCTGCCGCCCAATTTCACCACCACTATCTTGCCACGGAACTTGCGAATATATTCCATTGCCTCAATCAGCCCGTGGGCCTTGGTTATTGCTTCCTGCACACCCGTATCTCCAGAAAGTAACCAGATTGAAAGTCGTAAGCATAAGTTTGCGCTCGGCGCGCGTCAACTCATTATTTATCCGGTCGTTGCTGGCGAAAAATCGGTTTTACAGGCAACCTTTTGTTGCTGCTGCACGTATTAAAATTGAGGATTGATATGATGAGATCCAAAGGGCAGATACTCGTAGTGTTGCTGGTTGTTCTTGCAATTCTTATCGTGCTCGTGGGCCGGCGCGCTGTTTCTTTCAAAGGGAACAACCAGGTGAATGCCTCGCAAGCCCAGGGTAATATAGCGGACCTGAACGAATGCGAGAGAGCAATCTTTGCCGCCGGCTGTTTCTGGCACGTCCAGTTCGAATTCGACAAGGTTTCCGGTGTCGTTGCCACAACCGTTGGTTACACAGGCGGCACGACTGAAAATCCCACCTACAAACAGGGCTGCACTCACAAGACAGGGCACGCCGAGGCCGTCGAAATATACTATGACCCCAACAGGGTAAGTTACGAGAAGCTGCTCGACGTCTTTTTCGAGAACCACAATCCCACTACGAAGAACCGCCAGGGCTTCGATATTGGCACGCAATACCGCTCGGCGATTTTCTATTGTAATCCCGAACAGAACAAGGCCGCACTGACTAAAATCGATGAGCTTTCAAATTCGGGCGAATTCTTTCGCCCGATTGTCACCGAGGTCAAACCCGCCGGCCCGTTTTACAGGGCCGAAGAATATCACCAGAAGTATTTCGAAAAGAGCAGTATCTTCTCCTGCCCGATTTTCTGAACCCGTGATGAACTCAGAACTTTGACGCCATGCCGATAAAACTGGGGTGATCTTGCGAGGAAAGCTGCACAGGCCCTTGATTAACTTTTTTTGGGGCCTTGTTTAATTGAGTGGCTTAAAATAGCTTATTAAGTCGAAAACACAAATTGCAGTAAATGTTTGTTGCGTTACTCCTGCTGTTCCTCGTCGCTGTCGTTTTCGTTGTCGTCGGCGAGTGCTTCGCTGAGTTCCTGGGCCTCGGCATCGGTTTCACTCTCGATGAGCTGGCCCTTCTCTTTTAGCTCGGCGCAGACGACGCAGTAACGCGCCCAGGGTATGGCCCTTAGCCGGGCCTTGGGAATTGGTTCACCCCTACCTTCGCAGGTGCCGTATGTCCTCTCTTCAATCCTTGCCAGCGCATCGTTTATCTCTGTTAGAATTTTCTTTTCGCTGTCCATCAGGTCCAGAGCGAATTCCTGCTCGAAATTATCCGAACCGGCATCAGCCATATGGAAGGGCATACTCGACAGCTCGCTTCGTTCCTTCTTGAAGGTCTCGTCTTCTATAGTATTGACGTTGCCGAGTATTTCGCTGCGCTTGGCCATTAACAGTGCCCGGAATTTTTCTATTTCCACGGCCGTCAACGTGCTTTTACGGGTTTTGCTGCTTTTCTTCTTTGCCATTTCCTACGGACCTTTATGGCTGAGCTTGAATGCTGCACCACGCAGACAAACAAAAAATCAGGATGCAAGATTATATACTTCTCTTGTCGGCCCACAACTAAATTCCGCTGGGCAAACTCAATTTCTTTCGACAATAACACCGCCCCACTTTCCCAAAAACGAGCTGGATGTGACAATTTTCCTCTTTTACAGGTGGGATTAGAAAAGCCGCGAGCTGTCCAGAAGCAATGTTACCGGTCCGTCATTGATGCTTTTTACCTGCATATGCGCGCCGAAAACCCCCTTTGCAACACTAAGCCCCCGTTCGGCTATTAGTTTTGCTGTCATCTCATACAACCGTTCGGCAAATTGTGGCTCGCCGGCGGCGTCAAACCCGAGCCGGCGGCCCTTGCGGCAGTCGCCGTGAAGCGTGAAATTGCTGACCAGCAGAATTTCCCCGCCGACATCCTGAACGCTGCGATTCATTTTTCCCGCTTCGTCTGCGAATATCCGCAGCCCGGCGATTTTTCCCGCTATGAACTCCGCATCCTTGTCGCTGTCGTCCCTGCCAACGCTCAGAAAAACAAGCAGACCATTGCCGATTTGGCCTGTAATCCGGCCGTCTGCCTCCACGCTTGCGCTCGATACTCTTTGTATTACTACCCGCATACTGGCGGATTATAGCCGATGGCGGCCTATAATAAAATCCCGTCTGGAGATAAATCAGCCCACCGAAGCGGGGCGGAAAATCACGTATATACAGAAATTTAGTGGGCAAGCCGGCCCCCTCTTTGGCCGATATTCGACAACGAATCAGGGATAAAAAAAATGTCCAGTCAGATGCTTGATACGAACCAAAACCTCAACCGTCAGGTTCACGCAGAGGAACTATCGGGCCTTCCTGTTGACACTTCTGTTTTGTTTTCGGACCATAAAGGAAGATACAGGCGACGAATCGAAAAACGCCAGAGGAAGATGCTTGCTAAGCTCGGTTTTCTTGCGCCGTTTCTTGAGCCTGGTGAAAAAATTCTGCACGTTATATCCGGCTGTTCGCCCATATCATATGTCGAACAATTTCTTAAAGGGGCTTTGCTCTACCTGATAAAGCGCTCCTTATTTATCGTTACCAACAAGCGCATCCTTCATGTCCCGACCACGCCGCGACTGTCCTACCGTGGCTCAATTGCACAAATCCTGTATGCCGATTGCATGAGATTGCATATCAGGTTTTCAACGCTGATTGCCAGGTACAAGAGTGGTCGAGTCGAGAAATTCCCCTGTGTCAGCTTCAGGGGCCGAAGGAAAGCCAGGGCGCTGCTCAGGAATATGTCTCGTGAAGGTCGACCAAGTGATGCATTTGAAAGGGCACACCTTTGCCCGCGATGCACTCAACCACTTATAAGAAACTACTACACCTGTCCGCACTGCTCGCTGGTGTTCAAGAGCAAAGCATGTGCCAGAGCACTGTCAATCATCTTTCCCGGAGGCGGATACTTTTATACCCGTCATCCCCTGCTCGGCATTCTTGATTTAGTTATGCAGACCCTTTTTGTGCTTCTGCTGGGCGCGATTCTTGTGGCCTTTTTTATGACGCCACCGGGCCACCAGCAACAACAACTCAAACATGCCATCTTGACTTGTGCGATTGTTCTCGTTTTCGAGAAATTGGTCGCGGTGCTGCACGCACACAATTTTGTCGATGAATTCATACCGAAGCACCGGCACGTTGAGGAGCAAGCGGACGGAGCAGCGGCTTACAGTTCTTTGCCCAGGCCGGAGGAAATGCTCAGCACCGGCTGGCGCTCCCGTTAATCTGTTTTGCCCTCTTGATACTCTCACACAGAACGGATTCCCTTGACCATCAGCGACAAGACGCCTCCAAAAGCGGCTTGAAAGTCACGGTGTTTGCTGTTATAGTTCCCTCCATAAGCTTCGATTCCATAGGAATAAGGATACTCGAATGAAACTTGACCCCATGAAAATGAAGAATTGGGAGATAGCCGAAGCGGCTGAGGAGAATATCAAGCCCATTTTCCAGTTGGCTGAGGAGATGGGGCTGCAAAAAGATGAACTGCTGCCGGCCGGTTACACCCTGGGCAAGGTCGATTTTACTAAGGTGCTCGACCGGCTAAAGGATGCTCCCACAGCCAAATATATCGATGTTACCGCAATTACGCCGACCCCCTTTGGCGAGGGTAAAACCACGACTACGCTCGGGCTTGTTCAGGGCCTTGCCAAATGCGGCAAAAGGCCGGTTGGCGCGATTCGCCAGGCAAGCGCAGGCCCAACTTTCAATATCAAAGGCGGTGCGGCCGGCGGCGGCCTCGCCCAGTGCATACCACTGATTCCGTTTTCAATTCGGCTGACCGGGGACATCGATTCCGTCACTAATGCGCACAACCTGTGTATGGTCGCGCTAACCGCCAGGATGCAGCACGAAAGAAACTATGACGACGAGCGGCTGGCAAAAAGAAAACTTCGCCGGCTGGATATCGACCCCGATTCCGTCCAAATCGGCTGGGCGATTGACCTTTGTGCCCAGTCGCTTCGCAATATCAGAATAGGTATGGGCGGCAAAACCGACGGCTACGAAATGGATTCCGGCTTTCAGATTTCAGTCTCCAGCGAGGTTATGGCGATACTGGCGATTGCGAAGAATCTCAAGGATTTTCGCAAACGTATCGCGAAAATGGTGGTGGCCAAAGACCGAAAGGGCAATGACATAACAACTGCCGACCTCGAGGTTGACGGCGCAATGACCGCCTGGATGCTCGATGCGCTGAATCCCAACCTGCTTCAAACTATCGAGGGCCAACCTGTCTTTGTTCACGCAGGCCCGTTTGCGAATATAGCCATCGGCCAAAGCTCCGTAATCGCGGATCTCACCGGTACCAGGCTGGGTGATTATCACGTTACCGAAAGCGGCTTTGGCACCGATATCGGCTATGAAAAGTTCTGGAACCTCAAATGCCGAATCTCCGGGCTGCGCCCCGACGCCGTGGTTATAGTCGCAACGATTCGCGCGCTGAAAATGCACGGCGGCGGCCCGCCGGTAAGGCCGGGTGCTTCGCTGAGCGAAGAGTACTCCAGAGAGCATATCGAGTTGTTGGAAAAGGGCTGTGAAAACCTCATCGCCCATATCAATATCGTCAAAAAAAGCGGCATCAGACCGATAGTATGCATAAACAGCTTCTGCACCGACACCAAAGCCGAGCATAACCTTGTCAAAGAAATCGCCGAACAAAACGGCGCGGTTGCCATTGTCTCGAACCACTGGCTAAAAGGCGGCGATGGAGCGGTTGAGCTGGCACAGGCCGTAATCGATGCCTGTCAGCAGAAGAACGATTTCAAATTTCTGTATGATTCGGATGTCCCCCTGCGAAAACGCATAGAGCGTATCGCCACGGAAGTCTACGGGGCCAATGGTGTATCATACGCGGAGGTTGCGCTGGAGAAGATAAAAGCACTGGAGGCCAACCCTGAGACGCAAAACTTCGGCACCTGTATGGCAAAGACACATCTGAGCTTGTCCTACGACCCGGGTTTTAAGGGTATGCCCATCGGCTGGCAGTTACCCATAAGGGACGTGCTCGTATACAAAGGCGCTGAATTTATTGTGCCCCTGGCCGGCGAGGTCAAATTGATGCCGGGCACCGGCTCGGACCCGGCCTTTAGACGTGTCGATGTTGATGTAAAAACCGGCAGGGTAAAGGGATTGTTCTAAGCACCGCCACAACGAGAGGAACGCGATGGCAGCGAAGGTTATAGACGGAAAACAAATTGCCGCTGATATGCGGGCCCGGCTTAAAGCCGAAGTTGCCGAGCTTGCCAGAAAGGGCATTGTGCCCGGACTCGGTGTGGTGCTTGTCGGCGATGATCCCGCATCGAAGTCATACGTAACAGCCAAGCAAAAGGCCTGCGAGGAAATCGGTATCTATTCGGATGACAACCGCCTGCCCGCCGATACGTCGCAGGAAGAGCTGATCTCTCATATCGACCGGCTGAATAAGGACAAAAAAATTCACGGCATTTTAACCCAGTTGCCTTTGCCCGGTCATATTGATGAAATCGCTGTGCTTCTCAAAATAGACCCCGCCAAGGATGTGGACGGCTTTCATCCCATAAACGTCGGTAAAATGGTAACGGGTCACAAGGCGTTTCTGCCCTGCACGCCGCACGGTGTTGTGCAGCTTTTGATTAAGAGCGGCGTCAAAATCGAAGGCGCTGATATTGTAATCGTCGGCCGAAGCAACATCGTCGGAAAGCCCCTGGCAAATATACTCATACAGAAAAGCCCGATGGGCAATGCGACCGTAACAATTTGTCACACTCGAACCAGAAATCTCGCCGACCATACGAGAAGGGCTGATATCATTGTTGCCGCTGCCGGACACCCCAACACCATCACTGCTGATATGATAAAAGATGGCGCGGTGGTCATTGACGTGGGCGTTAACCGCGTTGAGGACTCCACGAAAAAGTCTGGTTATCGCCTTGTCGGCGACGTTGATTTCGAGAATGTAAAGGAAAAGGCCTCGCTGATAACCCCGGTTCCCGGCGGTGTGGGGCCGATGACGATAACTATGCTGCTCTATAACACCGTCGAATCAGCAAAACGTTCCGCGGGCCTGTTGCAGTAGCTCGTCCCGGAAGATTTGCGCACAACCGTCTTTATCCTTCGACCGAATTTGGTTCAGCCGCTGGCGAAGTTTCCGTTGTTTCATTGGGTTCCACGGCCCCCTCTTCCTGTTTTTCTTCAGGCGGCAAATCCTCCACCAGGTCCGAAAGCGGCTTGACCAGATTCTCTGCGCGGTAAGTTGGCAGCCGATAAACCCATCTCTTGTGTGTATCTGAGAATTCCTCCGCGGCGTCACGGGCGAGCAGCTTGGCCTCCTTTACTTTTAGCTGTTCTTCCGACTCGACTTCGCCCTGTGTTTTCGTCACGGGTGTTTGGTCCTCGAATTCCGCGTCGCATTTGGCAAACCATCTGTCATTCTCCTTTGCCAGCCAGAAGGTGTAAACCGTGGAATCGTTCAGCCGGCAGATGTATCTTCTGTCGAATTTCAAATTCGTCTGCGATGATTCGGTGTTGACGTCGTCAAATCTTAGGTTTGCCAGGGCCGTAAAGACCCTGTCGGCGACGTTTTCCTTCAGCTTTTTTCCTTCAGGCGGGTTGTCGAGCGATATCTTATTCTCGTCGTCGCCGGACCTGAGCACGTAGGTTTCGTCGGGATAGCTGACCGTTACTGATTTTATGTTTTCCCTGGCCATGTTCGTGAGCAACGGGTCAATATAGTCCATTGACTGGTTTTTAATCCAGACCGGCTCCGACGTTAAATAGACCCTGTTGTCGGTAACCTGTCTGACGTAAGTGCCCCGGCCCTGTTCTTTCGGCTGGCTGATGACAACACCCGTTAACAGGGATGAATCCGCCTTGTAGAATTTCACCACGTTTCTTGCACTCTCTTCGTCAACGCCGAGGTCCTTGAAATTGGCGGGATTTTCGCTGTACAGTTCTGTAGTCTGTATGTCCAGGCAGGAGCTGATAAGTTTATTTATTTCATCCGTCTTGGCGGGATAGTTGTCTTTACTTGTCACCAGGAAGTCGGTACGTCGTCGAGTCAGTATCACCTGGTTACTGCCTGTGCCTATCGTTGTGCTTGCTATCTGGTCGGGGTCGAGTCCCTGGATAAGATAAGACGGGACGGTTGCGGTAACACGCACTGTGCTCGAAAAATTCGTTACTGCGATTGCCAGTACAACCATAACGAAGGCCGCAAAACCAAGTATCGTAAGATTGCGGTTACTCATATCACAGACTCCTGCTCTTTGGCCACGCCTTATGCGTCGCTTGCGTGACTTATGTAGTGTCTTTTCATAACGCTTCGCCGCACGCCGAGTGCTACCGCGATTAGCAGTATCGCAGCCGGCGCAAGCAGCATATTAAAGGCCCGCAGCTTGTTGCCGAGCCGCTCAATGCGCTGGCGCTTCTGCATTCTCACCTCTCGCAGTTGACGCCGGGCATTGAGTTTCTTGAGTTCGATGTCTCGTGTCTTCTGGACTATCGAGCTTCCTATGATTCGTTTTTCCTCCTCGCTTGTCGAGGTGACTAACTTTCTCAGCTCATCTTCGAAGCCGGCGATTTCGGTATTAAGTTTGGCGACCTCGTCGGCGGTTTCGGCATCGGCCTTGGCTTCGATTGCATCGACGACGGTAAAAGGCCTCTGGAAATTGCCCCGCGACCTGATTGAAATAAGGTCGCTCGAACCGCCAAGCTCATCAATGGCGTTCATCAGCAGTGTGCTGTTGTCGCCCACGATAATCGTGCCGAAGATGGGGTTTTTCTGATAAGCCATTCCGTCGCTTATGAAGTCGACGTCCGAGAACACAACGACTGCGCAATCCTCAGCCGACTCGGTAAGCCCCGTTATTTGCACCTTGGTCTTTTCAGGTTTGGCCGTATCGTTCGCATCTTCAGGGTTCTTCTTCGAATCCACCTGTACTTCGATGCCGTCCGGAAAGCTGCTTTTGAATTTTCCGCTCAGCAGGTATCCCATCGCCACGGGCTTTGTGCCGTCGGTGAAGCTGTCCATAAGAGATTGCGGGTCGAGCATCTGCAAATCAAACGGGCTGTTAACTTTGAAGCTGTTGCCTGTGGCGGTTGTCATTACGAGCGGCGTTCGCTCAATCCCGTTGTTTTCCTCAGCTTCGTCGTCGGTCGTGTTAAATACACCTGCGAACCAGACCTGAACGTTATTGAGCTGTGCGGTAATAACGTTGTTTGGATTAAAGCACGCCGGAGGAGTCAGTTGCAGGTAGCCGATAATTTTTTCCCGGCTCTGTCCGGCTCTAAGCATCGCCAGCGGGGCAAGCTCTCTGTCGCCCGCAAACGTCATTTCGGGCATATCGAGTCCCCAGGCGTTGAGCAGCTTCTTCAGATTGGAATTCTGTAACGCCCTGCCGAGCTGTCTAATTGCCTGCTCGGGCTGGTCGGCTTCGCAGTGCGGGTCGACGCATATAATGGTCCGCCCGCCTTTCAGAACGAACTGGTCTATCGCGAACAGTGTCTGCTCGGAAAGGTTCTTCGGATGAACGACCAGAAGGATGTCGATATCGTTAATATCCTTGGTATCGGCGGGGACTTTTTTGACCTCATATTTCTGGCGAAGCTGCTCAATGATGGTCCAGGCCATCTTTGGTTTTTGCCCCTGCATCATCATCATTTGGGCCATATAATCGCTGACCTCACCCATTATCGGCAGCGAGCTGAGCACCCCTATGGTCTTCTTCTGGCGGGTCGTGACTGTATCTATCAACTGGCTGATATCGTATTCGATGAAGTTCTGGCGGTCGGGCGTGAAAAATGCGATAGACTTCTCTGCGCCGAATTGTGTCCGCACGACCAGCCCGAAAAAGAAGTTCTCTTCATCCGTTATCGGGAATCTCTTTAGCCCATAGCGGGCTGCATCCACCTCCTCATACGAAAAAGGCCTGGGGTCGATTATCTCCAGCTCGACCATCCCTTTACCCGCTGCTACGTACTCCTCCAGAAGCGACTTGACGAACTCGTAATAGGTGTTGAAATACTTTATCTGGTCTGGTCCTTTCATTGCTGCGGTCTTGGCGTAGTAGAGCTTGAGCTTTATCGGCTGGTTGAGCTTGGCCAGAATCGATTTTGTGCCGGCCGAAAGCGTGTAGAGCTTCCGCTCGGTAACATCAACTTTGAGCCGCCTGCCTATGCTCTGGCATATGCTTATCGCACTGAATGTTATCACTAAAATGAAAACCACGGCGATTATCGCACGCAGGGTCCTGTTCATCAGCTTGCCTTCCTTTCTTCGAGTATCACCGCACCTGCCACCACCCAGCCGACAATCAGAATGAGAAAATAGGAAACGTCACTGAACTCGAGCACGCCTCTCTGGAGCGACTCGAAGTGCGTCTGAAAGCTCATCGACTCTATCGCCGTCACAAGCCCCATCGGCAGAAACGTCGAAAGATAATTCATAGTTGTCGGCATACCCGCGGAAACCAGCGCCGCGCAGGCCACCACCGACAGCACAAAGCTGATTACCTGGTTTTTGCTCACTGCCGAGAAGAAACACCCGATTGCCAGGAACCCCCCGGCCATCAGAAAGCTGCCTAAATAACCCGAAACTATCAGGCCGATATCCGGGTTGCCGAGAAAGCACACCGTGATGACCATCGGGAAAGTCAGCGCCAGGGCGATTGCAAGAAAGACCCACGCCGCAAAAAACTTGCCTAATACCGCCTGGGACACGGTTATAGGTAATGTCAGCAACAGTTCGATTGAGCCGCTTTTTCGCTCCTCGGCCCACAGTCGCATCGCCGTCGCCGGCACTAAAAATGCAAACAGCAGCGGCAGATTAACAAAGAACATCACCATATCCGCCTGCTTAATTTCGAAGAAGCCGTTCTTGAATGTAAGGTAGCCGGAGAAGAAAAGGAATACCACTAAAAACACGTATGCGATTGGCGTGGTGAAGTATGATTTCAATTCCCTTTTGAATATCGCCCAAAAGCCGTGCATTTCGAACTCCTGTCTAAACAAACTTCGCAGTTTTGATACTGATTCGGCCGGTTCAGGCCGCTTTACCCTTCGTAATTTTTCTGAACACCTCATCCAGCGAGCAGTTGTATTTTTTTCGCAGTTCCTCCGGCGTTGAATCGACTAAGATTTTACCTCTCGCAATGATTATTGTTCGACTGCAAATCGCCTCGACCTCTTCGAGAATGTGCGTCGAGACAACGATGCATTTGTCTTTGGCCATTTTGCTGATAAGGCCCCGAACTTCGTGTTTCTGATTGGGGTCAAGGCCATCAGTCGGCTCGTCTAAAATCAGCACCTGTGGGTCGTGAATCAGTGCCTGTGCAAGCCCCACTCTCCTTCGATAACCCTTCGACAATGTCTCTATTGTCTGGTGGTACACCGAGCCAATCGAGCACATCGGCACAATGCGGTCCAGCGCCTGCCTGCGGTCTTTGCCCCGGATTTGACGGGCATCGCAGATAAAATCGAGAAAGCTCCCCACCGTCATTTCGTTATAGGCGGGGACGTTTTCCGCAAGGTAGCCGATTGCCTTTCGGACATCGAGAGGGTTTTTGAGGATATCGAAGCCGCACACCGTCGCAGTGCCGCTGTCGGGTTTGAGAAAGCATGCTAACATCCGCATAACCGTGCTTTTTCCTGCGCCGTTGGGCCCCAGAAAGCCCAGCACCTCGCCTTTTTGCACCTCGAATGAAACGTCGTCAACCGCAACAATCGGCCCGAAACTGCGCCTCAGGTTCTTTATGCTTATCATTTCTTTCTCCTTGCCGGCATACGGATATTTATACCAATATCGACCGAGCAGTGCCTGCGTTCACCTTTGGCGAAATTGCTTCTACATTTTTGCGCGGATTATAGCCAAACGGAGTTGACGGTCAAGCCCTTCGTTCCTTGGGTTTGTATATATGCAAGCTCTGTCCCAGGAATACTTCGGCCGCCTCCATTAAGGTTTCCGATAACGTCGGATGTGGATGGATGGTCAAAGCAATGTCGGAAGCCACCGCCGACATTTCAATCGCCAGTGCAGCTTCCGATATCAGTTCTCCTGCCCCGGCGCCGACTATCCCCGCGCCGAGGACCCTTTCGGTTTCAACATCGATAATTAGTTTGGTTAATCCGTCGTTTTCACCCAGTGTTGCTGCCCGCCCGGAGGCCGCCCAGGGAAACCTGGCTACTTTTACGTTTCGCCCGGAATCTTTGGCTTGTTTTTCGCTCGGTCCGCATTCCGCTATCTCTGGGTCGGTGTATTCGACAAAGGGTATTACCTTGGGTTCAAAAACGGCATCGTTTCCCGCAATCACTTTGGCGGCCACCATTGCCTGATGTGTGGCCTTGTGGGCCAGTTGCGGCGGACCGGCAACATCCCCAGCCGCATAAATTGACGGCTCGGCTGTCCTGCAGCTCTTGTCGGTTTGGACGTACCCTTTGTCGTTAATCCCAACGTTTGTGTTTTCCAGGCCGATATCTTTGGAGTTCGGCTTGCGCCCGACGGCTACAAGCACTTTTTCGTAAAATCCTTCCTTCTTTTCGATGTTTTCACCGTCGAAGGCCGCTTTGAAACCGTCTTTTTCCTGGCTTATGCTCGCCACTTTTGTATTGAGCATAATTGATTCAAAAAGCTTCTCTAACCTTTTGGCTAACACCTTCACCAGTTCGGCATCCGTGCCGGGCATCAAACCGGGCGTCATCTCCACGACGGATACCTTTGTCCCCAGGCAGGCATAAATGCTACCCAGCTCCAGCCCTATGTAGCCGCCCCCAATTACCAGCATTGATTGCGGAATACTTTCAAGTTCGAGTGCGGCTGTGGAATCCATAACGCCGCCGGGCTCGAAAGGTATGTTCGGAATCGATGCGGGCGACGCGCCCGTAGCCAAAATGGCATGCTCGAAGGTTATCCTTTCGGTGCTGTTTTTCTCTCTTTTGACCTCAATTGTATTGCCGTCTGTGAATTTTGCAGTGGCCTGGATGTATTCTACATTTCTCTTTTTGCAAAGCTGGCCAAGCCCGCCGGTCAGCTTTCTTACAACACTGTCTTTCCAGGTTCTTATTTTATCTGCGTCGATATTCGGCTTGCCGAATTCGACTCCGAAGTCCTTTGCTTTCTGGGCGTCCGTTATTAATTTGGCCAGATGTAAAAGTGCTTTCGTCGGGATGCAGCCCTTATAAAGGCATACCCCGCCCGGGTTCTCCTTCTTGTCGATGAGAGTTACTTTAATCCCCAAATCCGCCGCGTGAAAAGCAGCGGCATATCCGCCCGGCCCGGCGCCTATAACAACAAGCTCCCGTCTGTCATTTTTCCCGGCCATCAAAACCTCAAAAGCAAGAATAATCCGAGCTAACCGGTTTTCTCTTCCAGGTTTAAAAGAAACGGTTTTTCCAGAGCTTCAGCAGCCCGGCGAACAAAAATGGAGGCGGGGGGATTCGAACCCCCGTCCCGAGACGCTTCAAGACGAGCATCTACATACTTAGTCGGCTTTTTGTTTTTTCGCCTCCGCGCCTGGCAGACGACAGCCAAACGCTTCGGCTATTCCGGGATTAGTCTTAGTGCACCGGCCCAGAAAAACAGGCGCCAGCAGCCCGCTCTTTGACGCCCTTTTCAGGCCCGCAGGCACTGCCTGAAAGGACGGGCTGCCTGATTTAGGCAGCCATTCGCAACTGGTAGTTGCCAATTAAATTTAGTGCCGGATGATTAGCCAGGCCAACCGGCGTCCTGGGTATGCAGCTCGACTCTCCGACATCCGGTCGAAGCCATTCGCCCCCTTATCAACTTTTCAAATACCGCTGGCGTGATTCTCACCTCTAGTATCATTATACGTTCGGCGGCCCGAAAAAGCAATATAAGTCAACTATTCCCGATTTGGCGGATTAGAAAAAGTACCTGCCTAAGTAGCCGACGATGACCTTTTTGACTTCGAGCGGCTCTACGATACCAGAATTGCGATAAATTACCTCACCCCCCGGCTTGACGATGACTGTATATGGAATCCCGCCCTGCCAATCCTTGTCAACGGCGTCGACCAGCTCGGTTTTGTCATCGGAGGCAAACAGATAGTTGGCGCACGAGACCTGCTTATTCTTTAGAAAGGCCAGAACTGCGTCTTTTTTCTCCGGCGTATCGCCGCTGATTGTAACCATCTCGAAGGCCCTGCCGCGATACATCTTGTTTATGGTGACAAGCTCAGGTATTTCGATAACGCAAGGCCCGCACCACGTCGCCCATACGTTGACAAGGCGCAATTTGCCGGAATCGTTTGTCATCAGCGACT
>CAZQWM010000048.1:0-19162 GCA_964597035.1 uncultured Pirellulales bacterium | reverse complement strand
TGGCAAGCAGCGCTACAGTCGCAGGTTCCGGAATAATGTGGACTGTGAAGCTGTTGTCCTCGGCACTGACGATTGGCTCCGTGAACCAGGCGCCGTCAGGAAGGGAAACCTCCACCCGATTAAAACTGTCAAGGATCAGATAACTATAGTTAATGTCGCTATTAAGTGTAAACACATAATCTCCAACGGTGCCGTCCCACGTAAATGCAAACCTTGCTATTGTATCGTTAGGCGCAAGTGGTGCTACCAGTGTTATAGCCGGATCCGGATTGTCGGGGAAAATATATGAACCAGCACTTTCTTTAACCGCACCACCTTCGTTAATACCATATATCCAGTAGCTCGGGTCATCATACACGGTTTTGGAAGCGTCGACATCGAAAGTCATGACTCCCGGTCCTGAAACACTTTCGAGGGTTAATTGGATACCACGAAGGTCTTCTGTTGGGGGGCTTAAAGCGATAAAATCGAAACTGAACGTTCCACCCGGTGAAGGTGTGGAAAAGTTCGTGGGCTTAATCTCGACGCCCCAGGCCGCTCCCGATAGAACAATACAGCAAAAAATTGCGACAACCGCCGGCTTCATCAGGTTACTCCTCCAAACAACTTGTAATTAGAAAACTCCGCACATTATCGAATATGCCGCTTCACTGGTTCATCGGCTGCAAATGCTTAAAACGCAAAACAAGACACAATAGCAAAATACAACCGTTACGTGAGTTTTCTTCCACCCCTGAAAGAAATGACCCAAAATCCAACACTTATTATATTCAATTACGAGCAAAAGTCAAGCGGATTCCTGAAGAACCTGCAATTTTCTTCGTTGGCGATGAATCGTTGTCCACAAGACCTGCTCATTGCAAGTCCCTTATATTTCAGGACTTATGGCGATACGAGCTATACGATGCAAGATAATACGTCACCAGAGGCAACGGCTTTTAGCCCTGCCGGCAGATATCTTTTTCAGCAGAAAAACTGAATTTTTCCGCTATCTCGGCATATCCCTGAGCGGACATTTAGCGCCAACTGAGGTGCTGCCGATATCCCCTCCCCAGACGGCGTTGAGTATCACGCGGTCCGTGAGGTCGACGCTCAAACCATCGCTACTCAGGTCGCAGTCCTCAAACGTCGCAGGCGCCGACTCACCTTTCCAGAACGCGTTAAAAATCACACGGTCGAATAAATCAACCATCGCATCGTTGTTGACGTCGCCTAATAAGGCGATTGCGAACTGTCTTTCGGCGGTTCCGTAGTTGCCGTAGTCGTCGCCCACAATCGTAACTCTCACGGTGAACGTCTGGCCGGAATCGGAAAGGCCTGCCGTCTCATTGCAGCTCGGTGCGGCGAATTCCCAACTGCTGTCGCCAATCTGCCCTCCTGCGACCGTTACAGGCCCGACACTCACGTCGCTTGGCAGGTCAATCTCCCAGTAAAAACTGTAACTGCTATTGCCAAGCGGGTCATCGAATCCGGCTTCATTAACCTCGGCTGTTATCCTCGAGTTCGTCTGGCCCGGCAGGCTCTGGTACATCCACACCCTGCTCAAATCGAGCTGCACGAATATGTCTGCATCTTCCTGTTCCCAGGCAAGTCTCGGATAGTCGCCTTCATTGATTTTCCATATATCGTTAGTCCCGTTGATTACCTCGTCGACAAAGTCCCAGCCGGCGTCAGTGAATGTGCTTCTCGTCTGCATCTGTACAGTGGGTAGTCCGGTTACATCAGGGTCGCTGCCATTGCCTATACCGTTCATATCGGGATTAAGCTCACTATCCCAGAAACACGCAGTATAGAGTTCTGTGCCGCTGACCCCCATCTTTCCCACAAAGCTCCCAACAGAGTCACTGCCTGCCGGGCCGTTTACTTCGGTGGCGGAATAACAATAGTCCAGCTCTGTGGCGCCAATATTTCTGCCGACGAGGCCTCCGATATAATCCTCTGTCCCTGAAACGCTGCCCTGCGAATAGCAGTTCGTAACAGTGCTGTATATGGCATTGATGCCTGTATGACCGCCTAAGCAGTCGTCGCCGGAAACGTTACATTTTGCAAAGCTGTTTTCTATCTCCGACCAGTACGTGTTCTCGCCGACCAATCCGCCGGCACCTGAGAATATAACCGACATAAGGGTATTTTCTGAAACATTGCCCGTTGCCGAACAGCCCGATATTTTGCCATATTTGTAATTAATGCCCACAAGGCCTCCTACCGTGCTCATTCCAATAACGTTGGCGTTGACCGCGTGGCAATTGCTTATACTGCCGGATTCATTTAAGCCCGTTAGGGAACCTACTCTCCAGCCCCAGGTGGAAGCAATATTCGGTTCGTCCAAGGTCAGGTTTTGTATCGAGGCGCTGCTTCCATATATATTTGCTATAAAGCCGAAAGGTGACGTATCGAATTCGGACTCTATGGAAATATTGCTGATGGTATGACCCATTCCGTCGAAGGTTCCCGTGAAGACATAAGGTTTGTGTGCAATCATATAATATTTCATCCCGGCCATATCGATATCGGTGATTAGCTCGAAGTGTTTGTCAATCAGTCTCGGATTGTGCCCGATCCTGTTTAACTCAAGCTCGGTCGAAATCTCGTATGGGTCTTCTTCTGTGCCGCTGCCTGCCGCGAAACTCGGAAGTGCCGGCCAGGGACTAAGCTGGTACCACATAACAGGATACCCTCCGCCCGCGGGCATTGCCCAGTCGTCGCTGCCGCCGTTGGCCGTCTCGCCGACAAAATCCCAGCCGGAATCTGTAAATGTGGTCTGGTCATACATATCTGCCGTCGGCAGGGGCGTCCCTGCGGCGCTGTCGGGTTCTGAGCTTGACTCAACATCCCAGAAACAGCCGGTTACATTGTCACTGATAGGAAATTGATTTACATTGTATCCGCTGAATCCTCCCACGTTGCTGTCTCCAATGACCACGCCGGTGCTGTAACAGTTCGTGATTATCATATCGGAACTGTCCCCGACAAATCCGCCGACGTAATTATCTCCGCTGACTGCTCCCTGCGCATAAGAATCCGAGATATTTGTAAGCGCTCCAAAAGTTGACCCGGCCCCGGCGAGTCCTCCGACTTCGCTGCCCCCCGATACGGATGCCGAAGAGCTGCAATTCGCGATATAACCCTGTGCGACTCCCACAAGACCGCCGACGCTCTCTTCACCTTCGACCGTCCCTCCGATGACCGAGCAGCCTGAAACATCCGTGTTTGAAATGATGCCCGCCAGCGCGCCGACGTACCTCATATCGTCGTATCCTGGGTCGGTGATATTCGGGGCAATAATTTTGAGGTTTCGGATCGCGCCTTCATGGACATATCCGAAAAGCCCCACGTAAACCTTGCTGTAAGTTGAATATGAAAAGTCACTTATACTGTGATAATCCCCGTCAAAGACCCCTGTAAACGGCGTGCGGGAGCCGGTTTGGGGCGGTGAGGTGCCGATTATGTTGTAAGCGGAGCCGGTGTAAGCTGCCAGAGAAATATCGTTCATAAGCTTATAATGACTGTCCCAGCGGGCCTTCAGGCGCCCGATATTATTCATCTGCTCGCCGGTGCAAATCAGGTAGGGGTCATCCGGCGTTCCTGTCCCTCCGCAGAACGCCTCGTCATATACTATTTCCAGATAAGGTCGCATGCTCGGTGTCGGGTGCTCCCTGCTCGCGAAATTTGCATAATACTCGCTTGCGCTGCTTGTAACATAAATAATTTGCACGCTGTATATGCCGTCGGTTATATAGGACTGGTCCACCCTTGTGCTCACGTCCCAGTAATTATCCCCCGGTACAACTGGATTAACTACTGTAGGCGTGCTATCAGCAGTTGATGGAGGGGCGTTATCGCCGTTAATTTCCGTTTCCTCCCAACTGTCGTCGCTTACAAATCGCGGGTTAATACCGGGCGAGGTTGTGCTTATTTCATATGCGTAAAGATGCAGATTGGCGGAATAAACTGCCTGGTTGGCAGGAATAGATGAAAGGTCGAATTTTAGATAGATTGTATAGCCGGCGCCGCTCTTTTTGCCTATCGTCAGCTTTGTTTCCGTGCCGTAATTCGTCGTCGGAAAATCATAGCTCACATACGCATCCGCTGATGCTTCAAATACGGGTTTTGCCGTGAAGTTCTGATTCGATATATCTGCTGAAACGTTAGTGTAAGTCCTGTTTATCGGTGTGAATCTATAATTGGTTTTGGTAGGCGTGATTGTGCCGCTCCAGGGAGGAATGAACTCCAGTTCGTAGTAGCCGCTCGCATCGGAAGTGTCGGTCTGGCCCGTGCTTGCCGACAGCAGAACACCAGAAACAGCTGATGCGTCGGCTTTTTTTACGTAACCGGAGATTGTTATTGGCGGAGGCGGAGGACTCTCTACTGTAATTGTATAATCCTCGACCTCGCCCCAGTCGTGGGGGCCGCAGGGCGTTGCCGGCTCGTCCCAGGTGATTCGTATCCGCATCCGTGTATCACCTGTTGCCGCTGTCGCTGGCGGCGTTATTGTCGCGGTATATTCTCCGCCGCTGGGGTCGCCGCTTACACTTATTGTCTCGCCGGCATCTTCGAAGTCAAAGTCCTGATTCCAGTCGACCCAGACGCCGCATCGGTCATCGGGATCCGTGTTTGGATTAATCACCGTTAGCTCATAGCCGGTCCCTGTTTCCATCGTCGTCGATAGCGACGTGTAGTCAGCGTAATTATCGCACCCGGTGTCTGTGTTCACAATGTCCCCGAGCAAAACTGTTCCAATTTCCTCCCAACAACCGCCCTCCGCGGGACAGTATGTCGGCTCGCTTTCCACTATTATCGTGTAATCCTCCACTTCACCAAAAGTCGTTTCGCCGCAAGAGATCAAGCTGCCGGTGTATCTTATGCGGACGCGCATCCGTGTGCTGCCCTCAAGCGCCGTCCCCGGCGGTATTATTGTCGCCGTATAAGGACCAGGGCCGGGGCTGTCGCTCATTATTATCGCCTCACCCGCATCGTCAAAGTCGCAATCCCGATTCCAGTCAATCCAGACCCTGCACTGGTCCTCACCGTCAAAGTATGGGTCACCATTTATTACGGTTATGAGGTAACCCTGGCCTTTGGCCATAGTGGTTGACATCTCTGTGTAGTCAGCATAGCCTGAGTAGCCGGTTGTATTGTCGATGCTTCCTAATGTGACGTTGTAGATATACTCATCGCCACCTCCGAAAGCACTGCAGTAGCAGCCGCCGGAAGGATTTTTGCCATCTAACGTCATTACACCTGAACCGAGCGGGTCGAGCCAGTTACTCAAACGGGTTGACGATGAGTCTCCTCCTGTCCAGGATGTGTAGAATCGACCAAAGTAATCATAGCGTGGATGAACACACAAATCACTGCCTTTCCCTCCGGTGAGCTGGCCCACAACCCTCTTCTGTGGGTTGAAAAGAGGACACCCTGATGAACCACCTTCGGTTGTTCCTGTGTCCCAATCAGAAATCCTGAAATGAGCGTTGACGGAACTACAGGGCAACGATACAGAAACGATAGAAAGGGGGTCATTCTCGATGCTGATTTTCTTCAGGTCGTTGGCCGGGTGATGAATCGCAACACCACTCGACGGAGTGGAACCGCTTCTGTCCCAGCCCGCGTAGTAAACATTGGCATTAGCAGATGGCATCTCATCGAGTTCCACCAGGGCAAAGTCACTCGGACAACTAGCCGCTCTGAAATAAGCGCCGGTCTGGACTTGGGTTGGCTCGCTAGTGGCCCCCCCACACGTCGTGGCCTGGTAGTTCCAGGTAACTATCATTGTGGCGGCAACTCCGGTCGGATCTGATAGAAACCCGTCGCTGTATTCGTCAAAACAATGAAATGCCGTCAGGAAATATGGCTTGTTATCCTCGGCTGTATTGTTGACCAATGCGCCTGTGCATACAAACTGTCCTTCGGCAAGCGTTATGTAGTATTTGGCGACGGAACGTATCTGGTCTCTCCAGTTATTACCCTCAGAGCAGGCAACGTCTATCTCACACCATTCGGATGCTTTTGTTCCTTCATCAGCAAGCAGTGGTTTCAACTCACGGTAGCCGTGATTGATTGAAGTTAATTCGAGCCCAAGCCCAGGAATTTCAGAAGTCGGGACCGTCAGTTCAACCACGACATCGTCATAATTTATAATTGGCGTCCATAACTGTCCGTGCGCTGCGTTGTCGCGTTCGGTGTAAGGCCCCAATACCTCTTTGCCGTCGACCGAGTAGATAAATAGCTTTCCGCCTGTCGGCATACGATAAGTTGTAAACCCGAGACTTATTGACGTAGCCCCGGGTGAAACGACGTGAAGCCGCCACAGTATTGTTTCAGAATCGATTTGCTCCCACGTCCCTCCCGTGTCAACACTAATCCTGGTCGGCTTACGAACCGCAAACCGATAGGGCCCGCCGCGTCGTTCCCTTTCCTGGTCCTCCTGACGCACTGCCGTTAAATCCACATCCTCGGTTACAACTACATCGACAAACTCGACCTGTTTGACCTGGCGTGAGAAACTCAAAGGCATGTCGGCGTTACACAGAGATGCCGACACCATAACCAAAATCCCGATGACTCGGGATAAACTCCGCAAACTCGTAATCTTCATTTTTCATCATCCTCCGTTGGAAGCAATTATGACATAAAAACATCACCCCTTTCTCCCGGCACGCCGGGAGAGGCTATTCCATATGTAATACCAAGTTTAGACGTTTTATTATAACATAATTGGCTGACGTTTTGTATTGATAAAACGAAGATTTATAGGACGTTTTATGTTCTTGCTAATCAAAAGCTCGCATGGTTAAAGGGATTGCTGAATAATCATAGGAGTTTTGCAGCGGGGGAATCGACGAGCCAGACGGTCTGCTCGATTGCCGGCCAGAGCAGGTGAATTGGGAAGCTTACATCGTCGGCGGGGGTATCAAGGACTTTTTTGAGTATTTCGGCCTTTTCCTGGCCGCTTACGAGGATAATCAGACGCCGGGCGGCACAGAGGACCGGGTGAGTGAGCGTGATTCTATTTAAAAGCTCATCGGGCAGCTTCTGGTCGAGCAGGTATACTACGGTGGCGATGCTATCAGTGTCGAAGCAGGCATAGCAGTTGGGAAAAAGCGAGGCGGTATGGCCGTCGGCGCCCATTCCGAGGATAATCAGGTCAAATTCAGGAAGCTGGCCGGGCTTGAGATTAAAAACCGAGCGGATCGTCTGCTCGTAGTTCTGGGCGGCGGTACTGAAATCCTTGTGTTCAGTGGGGATTCGGTGGACGTTTTCTTTTGGGATGGGCACTTTGCCGAGAAAGCCGTCGGCAGCGAGCTTATAGTTGCTGTAGGGTGAATCCGACGGGACGCATCGCTCATCGACCCAGAACAGATGAATTTTTTCCCAGGGAAGGGACAGCGAATCGGGGTCGGTGGCAACAAGCTCGAAGAACCTCTTGGGCGTGTGGCCGCCGGAAATGGCGAGATGGAAGACGCCTCTTGAACTAATCGCCTCGCGGACGGCGTCGATGAGCATCTGCAGGCATGTGCGTGCGATGGTTTCGGCGTCGGAGACAATTTGCACATTCGGTTTTTTGTTAGCTGTTGTCGGCATATCAAGATTCCCGGTCACAAACAGTATTTCAATCGCCCAAACAGAAATCCGAATTCTATTAGTATGCCAAAAGTATTATGCGTGTTCGGTAGTAATTACGCCAGAAAAAAAACGCTTCAACAGAATTCCGATTTTGCCGGGTAATCCAAATACCGCCGAATTAGGCACTTACAGCCGGCGGACCAACTAAGGAATTATTGACCTTGCCGGCGAGATTGAATTTGGTCATAAAAACGAGACCCGTCAGGACGTGGCCGGCTATCGCCCCGACGATGCCGAATGGTATGGCCGAGATTATTATCAACGGCTGTAAATAGCTGCGAAACTGTATTGAAAACCGGGGTATTCGCACTTGAGCCGGGATAGTTAAGTTGTTTGTTCGATGGACCAGAGGAAGGCCTTGATTCCCTCTTCGCCGAGTGTGGTTCTCATATCGGCGATGATTTTCATAAGTTTTGCGGCCTTGTCGGGGTCGGTTATGGTCAGGGTAGCGCAGTTGGTTTCAGGCCAGACGTCGGAGTTGAGGTGCGGCGGGCTTAGTTTCCCTTTGCCGAGGATGTTCGGGAATTTGGTAAAGGAACCGATGTCGGCTGCGGCAAGCGCCTCGTTTACCTCTTCATCGATGGCCATATTGTGAACGATGAGGACCGCTTTCATATTATCCTTTCCTGTGTTATCTGGTGAGGTTTGAGACCTTCGAAGACACTATAGAGCGTGGGCATAAGAATAAGGGTAATGACGGTTCCGACGATGAGTCCTGAGATGGATGTTATGGCGAAGGGGACCCAAACCTCGGAGCCGGTTCCGCGTGATAGTCCCAGCGGAAGCAGGCCGAGCATAGTGGTGATTGTGGTAGATAAGACCGGGCGCAATCTGCTTCGGCCCCCTTCGATGATGGCGGAGTAAATGTCGTGGCCGCGTTTACGCAGAATCCCGATGTAGCTGATGAGGACGATACCGTTATTTACAACGATGCCGACCAGCAGGATGAGTGCGATGAAGCTGACGACGTTAATGGTCTGGCCCGTCAAGGCCAGGCCCAGGATGACCCCCACGATTCCGAAAGGCACGGACAGAAAGATAATGAACGGGTCGCGGAAGGATTCGAATTGTGAGGCCATTACCATATAGACCAGGACCATACCGAGTGCCGTGGCCATAATCAGCAGGCGAAAGGCGTCTTCCTTTTCCTTTTCTGCGCCGCCGAACTTATAGTTGAAGCCCAGAGGCGCTGGGATTTTCTCGAGGGCGGCCCTTACGTCTTTAACGACGGAGCCGAGGTCCCGGCCCGTTACGTCGGCCGATACCGTTATGTATCTGGACTGGTCTTTTCTTTCGATTTTCGTGGGGCCGAGGCCGCTTTGAATATCGGCGATATTGGTGAGCGAGACCTTGCCGCCTGCGGGTAGCTCGATATAAATGTCCCGGAGGTCTTCAATCTTAATGCGGTCTTCCGGTCGCAGCCGGACTTCGACGTCATATTCGTCGCCCCCTTCGCGGTATCTTGTGGCGGTAGTGCCGGCGAAAAACGTCTCAACCGCGGTTCCTATGGTCTTGACGTTGAGGCCCAGTCGCGAGGCCTTGTCGCGGTCAACGACAACCTTAAGCTCCGGGTTTTCCTCCTCGCGGCTGATTTCAATGTCGGTAACGCCGGCGATATTTGCGATTGCGTTCTTGACGTCTTCGGCGTATTGCCTGCCGACGGCCATATCGTGACCGTATAGTTCGATTGCCAGCTCCCGTCCACCGCCGAATAGTAGACCCGTCAGCGGGTCATCGGTGCTGAACCGCACGATTGTGCCGGGCAGTTTCTCGGTGACTTTGCGCAGGCGAGTGACAATCTGCGGCGGGGATGTATCGCGGTCCTCTTTGTCAACGAGACGAATGAAGGCGATTCCCTTGTATGATTCCTCTTGGGTCGCGAATGAGCCGCCCTGTGCGGAGCCGTAAACGCCCCAGCGAAGGAAAAGGTCTCTTTTTTCAGGTACGTTGTTATTTATGATTTGCTCAAGCTGGCGTGCGACCTCGCTTGTGCGCTCTACGCGAGTGCCGATTGGCAGCTCAAAGTTTGCCATAACCCGGTTCTGGTCTTCTTCGGGCATAAACTCAGTGCCGACGAAGCCGGACAGCCCAACGGCCCATATAAATAGAATGATACAGGAGGCAAAGACGGTCTTGCGGTTTCTAAGCGCCCAGTGAAGGAACCTGCCGTAGCCCGTTTCCAGAGCGGTCAGGGTAATCTCGCCCCAGCTATAGAAGCGTTCGAGGAACGGATTGTGGATTTTCTCTTCGTGGATTTTAAGGAACTTCGAGCACAGCATAGGAACCAGCATCAGGGCGGTCGTCAGGGAGACAATAAGGGCCATTGTTACAATGGCGGCGAATTCGCCGAATATAATGGCGGTGACGCCGCCGACGAACATAATCGGAGCGAAGATGGCGATTGTAGTTAGGGTTGACGCCATCACAGCCACGCCGACCTCGGCCGAGCCGTAAATGGCGGCCTCCTTGGCACGCTGGCCTCTCCGGCGGTGGCGGTAGATGTTGTCGACAATAACTATGGCGTTGTCAACGACCATACCGACGGCGACGGCAAGCGAGGCAAGCGAATTCGTGTTGATGGTGTAGCCGGCCAGCCACATCAGTAAAAACGTTACAATCAGGGACGTCGGTATCGAAACGGCGACGATGGTGGCGGAGCGCAGGTCACGCAGGAAGAAAAGCAGGACCAGGAACACGAACAGCACCGCCCAGAGCACCGAGTCGCGGAGGTTCCTGACCGAGGCGAGAATGAACTCGGAGTTGTCTATCACTGTTTTGGCCACGACGTCGGGGGGAAGATTTTTTTTGATTTGCTCGAGCTCCGCAGCGACGCGGGAGGCGACTTCGACTGTGTTTTCGCCGGATTGTTTCTGAATGAAGATGGCCATGCCGTGCCGGCCGTTCATACTGACTTCGTAAGTGCGCTCCTTGAAAAAATCACTTACCTTGGCTACGTCCTTGAGCCGGATGGGTATGCCGTTTCGCTGTGCGATGATGACGTTTGCGACCTCATCGGGACTGGAAAATTCTTCGGGCGTGCGAAGGAGATAATCCTTGTAGCCGGTTTTGATGTTGCCGCCGGGAGTGGAGACGTTCTGAGAGGCAAGCACCGCCTGTAACTGGTTGAGCGAGATATCGAGGGCCGCCAGACGCGACTGGTCGAGGTCAACGCGGATTTGTCGCTGCAGACCTCCGCGGGCGGTTGCAGAGGCGACACCCTTGATTCGCTTGATGGGGTCGACAATCTGGTCTTCCACGATTTTTTCGAGGCGAGGGTAGCTGTCGTTGGCGGTGATGCTGATGATTTGAATCGGTTGCATAGCAAGGTCGAACTTGAAAATGTATGGCTTGTCCGCGTCATCCGGCAAAAGCGCCTCGGCCTGGCCTACCTTGTCGCGGACGTCGTTGATGGACTCGTTGATATTCTGGCCCCATTTGAATCTCAGTGTCACGGAAGAGATGCCTTCTTTCGACAGCGATATGACCTCATCGGCGCCGGAAACGGTGCTGACGGCGTCTTCAATCGGCTTGGTTATGAGCGTTTCGATTTCCTCCGGGCCCGCGCCTTCGTAGGAAGTGAGCACGCTGACGGCGGGGATTTCGATGTCGGGCATAAAATCAAGACCCAGAAGCGGTATCGACACAAGCCCCAGAACGACTATCGCGATGTAAATCATAAGTGTTGTAACGGGCCTGTTTACGGACCATTCGGCAAGTTTCATTTGATATCCCCCATACGAACGACTTCGACCTCGATGCCATCGATAAGGTATTGCATCCCGTTGACGACGAGCTTTTCGCCGGGTTTTAGCCCATCGGCGATTTCGCATTTGTCGGCCTGGATGATGCCGATATCGACCAGTCGTTTATGGGCCGTTAATTGCTCACTGGCGTTTTCAACGACATAAACGTATGTTTTGTCAACCTTGCCGCCGAGGACCACGTCGCGAGAGACAACCACTACGTCGTTTTTGCGGTTCGTAATGAGCACTATTTTTGTGAACATCCCCGGCTTGAGCAGCATCTGCTCATTGTCGAGACGAATTTCGATTTGAATGGTATGTGTCTGCTCGTCCAGCGCCGGCCAGACCGAATATACGCTTGCCTTGAACACGCGGCCGGGAAAAGCGTCGACGCTTAGCTCGACGGCAGTCCCCGCGGTGATTTCGGCTCCGTATTTTTCAGCGACGGAGGCGATTATCCTTACGGTTTTAAGGTCCGCCACGGTTACAATTTTGTCCCCCGCCTTTATCATATTGCCCTGGTCGATATGTTTTGCAGTGACGACGCCGTCGATTGGTGAGTTGACTTCGGACTCCCGCAGATTTACCTGTGCAAGCTTGAGGTTTGCTTTGGCGGCGTTCAGCGAAGCGGCGGCAAGCTCGGCTGCGGTAACGGCCTTGTCTTTGGCCTGCTCCGTTGCGGAGCCGGATTGATATAAGGAGAGCATTCGATTCTTCTCGCGTTCGGCATCGGCCAGCTCAACCGTTCGCGCCTCTGCGGCGGCCCTGGCGGCGGCTAACTGGGCAAGATATACGTCATGGTCAATCACAGCGAGAAGCTGACCTTTTTTGACCACAAGCCCTTCCTCCACGTCGGCCTTGCTCCCGTCGTCGCCAACGACCTGTAAGGACTCCACTCTTCCGGCCACCTTGGACGCAATGTCCACCACCTGATTGGCCCTTATCCAGCCGGTCAGCTCAATCGTCTGCTCTATCGCGCCCGTCGTTACGGTCTCGACTTCGACGGGGACGATTCTTTTGTCCTGTGGCTTCTGGCCCTTCTTGTGAAAGTAGCCGAACCAGAACGTCAGCGCCAGCAGCGCGGTGATTGCCAACCAGAATTTTGTCTTTGTCATCTTCATTTAATTTGCCTCGATACCCGGTGCGGTCTGTCCGTGTTCTGCCTCAAAATTCGTGATGGTTCCCATTGCCTTTTGCAGGTCGAGCTTGGCGACAAGGTGTGAATAAATGGCCTGGTAGTAATTGGCCCGCGCGGTGGTCAGTGCCGCCTGCGCGTCTATCATTTCGACCTGTGTGTGGATGCCTTCCCTGTATCCGACTTCGGCCAGCCGCAGTCCCTCTTCGGCTCGCGAGAGGTTGAGCTTTTGCGACTCGACGAATTCGGCGGCGTCTTCGATACTGAGCCGGGCCTTTGTAAGCTCAAACAACGCTGTTTCTTCTGTATCTACGAGGTCAATCTGTGATTGTTTGAGATGGGCTTTTTGCTCGATGATGCTTCCTTCACGTGCGAAGCCGTCGAACAGCGGCCAGGCGGCGACAATGCCGGAGCTGTATGCCCTGCCCCATTCGATTAGCGTTCTGTTGTGCGGGTCCGGCTTCGACCAGATGTTATCGTAATACGCGCTTATAACCGGGAAGTAACTGCTTCGTGCGATTGCGAGCAGCTCTTTTTGCTGCTTTATCCCAAGCTCTTTGCTGAACAGGTCGGGTCGATTTCGATAGGCGCTGGCCACGGCCTCCTGCATCGTGATATTGAACGGGCTGTAAACAAGCTCGTCTGAAAGTGTAAAGGTGCTGTCCTGGGAAACGCCCATTATTTTAATAAGGTTGGCTTTTGCGACGTTGATGGCGTTTCGACTTCGGATAAGCTCGGCGGTGAAGTTGGAAAGCTCCACCTCTGCACGCAGGACGTCAAAGTCGGAGGCGACGCCCGCAGTGCGTTTCTGCTTTACATCGTCGAGATGCGCCTGCGCCGATTTGACGGCGTCGCTGCTTATTGTGTAAAGGTGCTGGTCTAACAGGACGTTGTAGTAGCCGAATTGTGCGGCGTAAACGGTTTCCTGCACGGCCGCTCGGACGGCCTGGTCGGCCAGCAGCACCCCGAGACGGGCGGCGTTGATTATGGCTGGTATGGCGCCGCCGGCGAACAACGGCTGTGTGACATTTAGCCCGATAGAGTAATTGTTTAATGAGCCAAGCGAAATCGGCCCCACCGACGTGACCATATCGAGCCGTTCGTAATTGTATGACAGCGATACATTGGGCAGAATTGCAGAATATGAGCCGACCTCGGCTCCGCGGGCGGCCTCTCTTTCCTCGATAGTTTTCAGGATGGACTTGTTGTTTGTCAGCGTAAGCTTGAGGCAGTCTTCGAGACCGAGCTGGCCCGAAATTACCGGCTGGGTCTGCTTTTCTGCCTGCTTGCGACCTTCCCATTGTTTATACGCGGATTCCCGCGACAGGCCCACGTCGTTGTAAAACTGCTCTTTACTGACGCAGCCCGATAACACAAAAGCCGGCAGAAGAATTTTTATTGTTAAATCTATGATTGTTCGTTTCATTTCTGATTCCCTTTGGTAAACGCCCTGATGCCCGCCGACGAAAATTTCACTATGTGGTCTATCGCCTCATCGACATCAAAGGCCGCGACTGCCTGGGCGTGTCTGTCTTCGAACATCGTTTTTAGGTGCATAACGTGCACTAATTGGCCGACTATCGAATGAATGTTCATTTGCACGTCGTGCTTCTCAAGCTTCGGACAAATAACGTTCAGAGCTTCTTCAAGCGATTTCATTACCGGTGCGGCCATTTCCTCTATGAACATACTCTTGGGCAACTGCTGGTCTACCAGTTCACGTGCAAACAGCCGCATAAACCGCTCACTACGACCCCGGTCTGCGAACGGTTCGAGAAACGCGATGGCATAAGCACGCAGCAGCTTCTCGAGTGAACGGTTATTTTTGTCGGTCATAACTCTCTCGACAGCCGAAAGCCGGCTGTCCCGCATCTTCCTGAGACGCTCGCGAAACAGCTCTTCGTAAAGCTGTTTTTTGTCGCCAAAGTGGTAATTAACCAGTGCCAGATTACAATGGGCCTTTGTGGTAAGGTCCCTGATGGAGGTCGCGTCAAGCCCCTTGTCGGCGAACAGCTCCTCCGCGGCGTTCAGCAGCCGAAGTCGGCCGTCTTTGCCGTTTCCAGAGCCGGTATGTGCCTTTTTACCGCTCATTTAAGGGTCTCCTTAAACATTTGTTTAATACAATTGTATTAAACGTTTGTTTAAAACGTTTGTTTAATTCCGCACTTAGACATTCGGTTGTTAAGACTTAGTCTGTTGCCAAGGACCGGTAATAGCATTTGACTGCACTTTTCAGCGGGCACGAGATTGTCCGGACAATCAGCCGGCCGACCTCGATTGCGATGTTGACGTGGACCTTGATGTTTTGAACGTGCTCGTGTATGAATGCTCGTGTGTGTACCCGTATAACTGGCCTTTGAAGTAGATGATTTGCCGAGGTTTCTTGAAAAAAGGCAACGCCTTTACGCTGATTGAGCTGCTGGTCGTGATTGCAATTATATCGCTATTGATGGCGATACTCGTACCTGCCCTGAACAGGGCCAAACAGCAGGGACAGGCAACTGTGTGCAAGAATAACCTTCGTCAGATTGGCATTGCAGCGCATCTATACTGTGAAAACTGGGACTGGTACATTCCGCGCGGGACAGGCACAACAAACAAGACATGGTTCCAGCTTTTCATGCCTTACCTGTCCGAGCGTCCGAAGGGCAGCGATTACAGGAACGTGAAGATTTATCGCTGCCCGAGCTATCCCGACAAAAACCAGACCGTCTGCTATGTAAATAACGGCTGGGAGTTTGACGGTCCGAGTGATGACGTTGGACACGCGATAGACAGACCAACGAGGATATTCGGGCTCAGGCACCTGGACAAAAAAATTTACCTCGCGGACAACGAAGACGGCCCCTGGCGGGAAATCATAACACAAGAGGGAGACCCGGGCTGGCATACGTGCGATGTGTGGAGCGAGAGCCATCTGCCTACAAATCCGACTACTTCGCCGCCGGCTGCGTCTACCAGCAGGCGGGTTGCACAGGCCCGGCACAATAAAGGCAAGCAGAAACCGGGATGTCACTATTTGTTTCTCGACTGGCATGTGGGCTGGATTGGGGCCGATGAATCGGCCAAGAAAATGTGGAGATACGACCTCTGAGGCAGGGTCGTAAGCTCGGTATTATCTAAGCGCCCCGTCGAGGTCGGCTATGAGGTCTTCGGTGTCCTCAATGCCCACGGCTAAGCGAAACAGCGTATCGGTAATACCGAGGGCGTAACGCTGCTTTCGGCTGTAGTCGTAGTAGCTCACCAGCGCCGGGTGGGTAATCAGAGATTCGACTCCGCCGAACGACGGGCCTATGTGCATCAGGCGAAGCCGGTCGAGCAGCCGTTTCGAGTCCGCCATATTACCCTTGATGTCGAAGCTGACTACGCCGCCGCCCCCTTCCATCTGCTGAATGGCCACCTCATATTGTCGATGACTCGGCAGGAAGGGATAGTAAACCCGCCTTATGGCAGGATGCGCCTCAAGCCATTCCGCGACTCTAAGCGCAGATTCGTTCTGGTATTTAACGCGCAGGGGAAAAGTCTTCAGCCCGCGCAAAAGCAGGTAGCAGCAGTGCGGGTCTATAGTGCCGCCCATCGACTTGTGCAAATCGCGGATTTTCTCGATGAACGATTCTTTGCCAAGGACCGCGCCGGCTAAAATATCGTTGTGGCCCGCGAGATACTTGGTGCAGCTTTGCAGGACGATATCCATACCCCACTCGATGGGCCTCTGGTTGTAAGGCGTGGCGAAGGTTGAGTCAATGAGCGTCAAAACGTTGTGCTTTTTGGCGATTTTTTTTATCTTCACAAGGTCGAAGATGTTCAGGTACGGATTGGTGGGCGACTCCGAAAAAATGAAACGGGTATTTTTCCTGATGGCCTTTTCCATGACTTCATAATCGCCGAACGGCACAATTGTGCAGTCTATAGCGAACTGCTTCAGATATGACCGGCAAAACTCAAGGGTCTTTTTGTAGCTGTCATCGGTAATTACGATGTGGTCGCCTGACTGAACAAGCGAAAGAATGGTTGTGGTGATTGCGCTCATACCGGATGAGAATACGACGCAGTCTTCCGCCCCTTCCAAATCGGCGAGTCGTTTTTCCGCGATTTTAGCGGTCGGGTTGCCGTATCGGCCGTATTCGAAGTGCTCCTTGCCCTTCTTTGTGTAGTCCTCGATGGCCTTGCTGTTCTTGAAAGTATATGTCGAGGTCTGAATAATGGGCGTTGTCAGCGAGTCGGCGTACTTCTTGCGTGGTTCGCCGGCGTGAACCGCCCTGGTCGACATCGACGCCCGATTTTTATGCCTTTTTGCCTTTTTCGATACTTCCGCCATTGTCCTTACCTCTTTGCAGGATAGGATTTCTCACCGCAGTCCTATGGAATCCTTACGGATAACTCACGGAACTCGCGGAGTTTATAAAATTTTTCTCTGCGGTCTCTGCGGTAAATTTTTGATTGCCTTTTATCCGAAAGACGTGCCGGCTTCAAGTAATTTTTGTCGGAGAGGTGTTTTGAGGGTGTTAGCTGTTGTATATGCCGGCTAAGCAGAGAAGAAACGCGCACAGCCCCGCAAAGCAGACAAAGGCAAGCACACAAAGAAACGTATCCACGGGCAGAGTCATCGCCAGTGTGGTCATACCTGCGGTCGAGACCAGGCCGAATTTGCTCGACAGGGCAGCCACTAATGAGGCGGTGAAGCCAACCTCAAGAGATGCAGCGGTGATGGTGCAGGAGGTCGAGGCCGCCTTTGCAGAGGTGGTAATCAGGCCGAACAATGCAATCGCGATAAGGAAGTATCGCCTGTTGAAGCCCTGAACGGCAAGCTGTCTTCGCAGCGAATTTTTGGCGCGGAAAAACAGCACTCGCGACTGCAGTTCCGAGCAGTTCATCACCTCGGCGATTTCGGAATAAGGCATACCGTCGAAACAGCGAAGAATAAGGATGTTGCGATATTTGAGCTTGAGCCGTTTCATCGCCTTGAATACCGCGCTCGAGAGCTCCTTTCGCAAAAGCTCAGATAGCCCGTCGTTGAAGTCAACCGACGCCCTGTCATATATTCGCAGACGTTCGGACTCGGACAGCTCAATTTTTCTTTTGCGCTTTACTTCGCGGTAATAATGCTGGACTTTACCCAGCGCGGTTCTGTAGAGCCAGTGCCAGAACTTATCGACATCTTCGAGTTTGTTAATTGACTGTACCATAAATAGAATTGTCTCCTGTAAAAGGTCTTGGGTGATGCTATAATCGAGTGTTAGACGATATATGTACGCAAACAGCCGGTCCCGTACCGTCTCTGCGAGCCGGTCCATACTTTCCTGGTTACCGAGCCGGGCCTCGTGAATCAGCCCTGGACTAACGTTTTGTAACGTAGTAGCCATCCTTTTTCCGTATATATAGTCCCGCCTGACTGTTATCCGTTACATATTTTCCACAATTTTTTTCAAAATCCCACCAAAAGCAGTGAAAAAAAGCGTAACGCCTGTTTGTATTTTTGGACTTAAAGGGTGTAGGTAAGGCCCAAATCAGGCCTTACAGACCCGAAAATTCTTTTTGCCGGGCCTGAAGTTAACGCCCGGATGTGTAGTGGTCATTTATTGTTGGCTGAGCTTTTTAGGAGACGTAAAATGAAAACTCGCAAGGCGTTCTCACTCATCGAGCTGCTCATAGTAATCTTTACCGTATCGCTTCTTATGGGCATACTGCTGCCTGCCCTGGGCAGGGCGCGCGAGCAGGGCAAGCGAGCCGTATGTCTGGGCAACCTCAAGCAGCTTACCATCTGCTGGTTTCTGTATGCCGAGGACAACGACAATAAGCTTGTTAACGCTGCGCCCTGGCCGCCCGGAGGAAGCTGCACGGGTTGTCCCGATAATTGTGCCGCACAGCCGCCGACCGGCGCCTCTCCCATCGATTATTTCCACAGAAGCGAGCTGCCCTGGATCGGAGCCGGCTCAACCTCGATTGGCGTGCAGGAATCGCAATGCTGCCAGAAATGTGCTATTGAAACAGGTGCTTTATACAAATACGCCAAGGACTATGACGTCTACCGCTGCCCGACCGGTATGAAAGGCGAGTGGGCCACTTATGCTATCATCGATTCAATGAACGGCCGGTGGGACTATAGGGCCTCCGGCGACGAAGCCAGACCTTATTGCCTTAAAAACAAAAACCAGATAAAAAAACCGGCCCAGCGGGTCGTCTTCATCGACCAGGGATTCTTTAGCACCGACAGCTTCGCTGTTTTTTACTCAAATTTCCGCGGCAGCGCCGGTGAGCCGGAATGGTTCGACCCACCGCCGATTCAGCACGGAAAAGGAGTAACCGTCTCTTACGCCGACGGACACAGCGAACACTGGAAATGGAAAGGAGACATAACTATCAAGGCGGGACTGGATGGCTACCTCTACACCCCTGTTCCGTCCGGTTCGAACTGCACAAACTATCAGGAACTTTACAGGATGCAGATGTCCTGCTGGGGGCAAATTGGTTATGACCTGCAGACCATTGCCGGAGCAGGTTGTCCGCTCGATTGGTAGTGGTAGTTCATCTGCCGGCTGTCTGCCCCTGTATTTATAGATTACATACACCAAAGAGGCCGGGAAATCGTTTCGGTCTGACGTATGGATGGGTATTTTTTTGAAATTTCCGAAAAAACCCGCGGGAAAATTGTAACGGCCGA
>CAZQWM010000047.1:0-19335 GCA_964597035.1 uncultured Pirellulales bacterium | reverse complement strand
AGGCGTTAACCCAGGCCATCGGGCACGGCACGTTTGTATCGCCGTCAACGTAGTAAACGTTTCCGGTAATAGTGGCGTCACTTTCCCTGAATCTAAGCACCACGGTAGCCGGCTCGCCGGCCGCAGGCGTAACGATGTTCATATCGGGCTGCACGTAACCGAAGGATTCAGGCATATTCGCGCCGACCTCGTAATCTCGGCCGGCTGGCACGGCAATCGAGAAGCTGCCATCCGGCTCTCTTGCTTCGCCGCCGCTATCGATTCTCGATCCCGGACTACCGTCGCCTTCACTGTGCGCCCAGACCCAGGCATGACTGACAGGGTTACCGTCCGGGTCGTAGACAAAACCCTCAACAATCGCATCCGCAGCCACGACTACAAAATCATAATTTGCTGTCTGACCAGATTCGACCGTAACTCTTGAATCCGGTGGCGGGCTGTTCACATAGCCGCTGGACCTGATGTGGTAGCCGAGGTTCCAGCTACCTGGTGCGACTTGCAGCTCAAATGTGCCGTCCGTGGGGTCAATCTCCGTGCCCTGCCACATACCGCCCATGTTCTGCATCGCGAAGACCTCGCCGCGGATGCCCGTTGCTGGGGTGGTCTGGTTCGCGTCGGTATAGAAGGTCCCCGTAATCGTCGAATCGTTGCCCAGCAGTGTTATGTCCGCCTCTGTTTGTCCGGAGACCTCTATTTGTTCTTCGCCGGACATTGTATAGCCGGTGTTCGGCGGCATGTGCACGCCGACAAAATATGTTCCCTCCGGCAGCTTCAGCGAGGCCTGGCCATTCGAGACTGGCGCCCCTGCAAGCGGCTCATAGGAGAACTCGTTTTCACGGGCATAGGCCCAGCCGTTGTCTATGTCGGCCAGTATAGCGCCGTTGCCGTCGCGCAGCGATAACGTCAAAGTCGCTCCTGCCTGCACCAGCACAAAGTTAACATCGGTGACAATCTGGCCATCCGGCACGACGACTCTGCGCGGAGGCAGCCCTGACACGTAGGATGACGTATATGGCGGCTCTGCAACAATTTCCCAGTTGCCCGCCAGGACCGAGAGTCGATAGTTGCCGTCCTCGTCCGTGGAGGCATCGGCCCATCCGCCTTCCTGCTGCCAGGCATGAATCGACACACCGGACACCGGCTCGCCGTCACTGCTGCGCGTCACGGTACCCTCGATTCCGGAATTCTTTTCGACAAGTTCGATATCAGGCAACACTGCCGTCTCACTTTCATCCACCCGAAGCGGTGACAACCTCGGACTCGACCAGTACGGATAGGTCTGCTGGTCAATGCCCACCCAGATGTTATAGGTGCCTGCGGAGACACTTATCGCAAACTCGCCGCCCGCACCTACTGAAGTGCCGTTGCCCTGACCGGAATCGTTTCTTATGTCAATCCAGGCACAGCCGGAGCGTATTGTCTCCCCGTTTGGCCCAATAACCCTGCCGGTTATCTGTGAGCCGGCTGATGTTACCGTAAAAGTAATCGTTTCCTCTTGCCCGATGGAGTCGTTTGCGAAGGTGACCACCTCCGAACCGCCCATATACACCCAGTCAATGTCGGTGGCCTGCGGTGAAGGGTGTATCATTATCTCCCAGGTGCCCGGTCCGACATCCAGCTCGAAATCACCATTCTCGTCGGTCTGTGTCCAGGCACAGCCACTCGTGCCCCGGCGCCAGCCGTTGACTTCCACCCTGTTGACTCCCGTTTCATCATTACGCTCAACTCTGCCAAAGATTTTTTTGACAGAAGTCGCGTACTTAATGACTCCTATATCCAAAACCGTATTCGGGTCAGTTATTTCGATTATACACGGGTCGGGCTGAATTATGCCCGATGTGCCCCACGGGATTTCGAGACGTATCGAGTATGTGCCTGCAGAAAGGCCGCCCTTGCGAAAGTATCCTTCCTCATCGGTGTCCACATGCGAGAAGTATGACCAGTCGAGCGTCTCTATACTCACCGGCGCACGCGAGGCCGGTGTTCCATCAGGCATCTGGACCTGTCCCACCAGGTTCACCACTGGCAGCGTAATGTCATTTATATCAAGTTCCGCAACGCCCAGGGGCATCGTAACTTCAATTTCCTGTGAATTGCTGTAGTTGCGATAGTCACCGCCGTATGGCACCTGAGCTTGAATCCGCCAGAGGCCGGGCGTGATACCAGTCAGGCGAAACTCGCCGTTTTCATCCGTATTGTCGCCCTTCCACTTCATATGCTCCATACTGTTGGCGTTAACCCATGCATCCCGAACCGGCGTTTCATCGGCCAGCACCACCCGACCAATTATCGCTCCTCCGGATTCGGCCTTGAGCGTGAAATCGACATCCTCTGTCACCTGGCCAATAACTACCTCTACCGCTTCGGCCATCATCCAGTCGGTCTGGTCTTCGTAAAACTCCTCGTCGTAGCCGTCGGCATTGGCACTTACCTTGTAAGTACCGGCAGGCAGCCCGGTGATGACGTAGCTGCCGTCTTCTTCAATCTGATTAGCACCACGGCCCCAGGGTTCACCGTTTGTCGGGCAGGCATTGACCCATACACTTTCGGTAATCGGCTCGTCGGTATCCTGGTTAATTATAGTGCCGGCAATCCTGCCGCCCAGCCCAAGCTCAAAGTCAATGTCTTCGGCCGGGTCGGCCACGGTTGTGGCTACGGCCTGGGCTCCTGCCCAGTCAACCGCGGCAGGGTAATACCGCTGGCTATAATCTTCGTGCTCGGCACGAACCCTGTATGAGCCGGCCTGCAAACCCTTTATCGTATAAGCTCCGTTTGCGTCGGACTCGGCCCATCCGGCCCATTGGCCGTTGGAGAAGTTCTCCGCCGAAATATCCGCGCCTTCAAGAGCAACATAACCGCCGGTGCCGGAATCATATCCGGAAACTTGCCCGCTGATGGACGTCCCCGCAGGCAGCGTGAAATCTTTACTGCTGGTAATATCCGGAGCTGTGACCGTGACAGCATCGGCCTTGTCCCAGGAAGTCTGGTTGTTATAAAGCATATCCACATACGGCAGGTCCTCGCAGGATGCACATGCACGCACTTTGTACGACCCGGAAGACAGCCCGAGTAATGTGTAAACGCCATTCGCATCCGTCTCGTCTCCGCTTGCGTAATCATCGGTGGTGTAATCAATCGCTTCAACTCTCAATCCTTCTATCGGTTCTCCACCGCTGTCGGTCACTGTCCCGCTTATACCTCCGCCTGCGCTTACGACAAAATCTATCCCACTGGCCGTGTTTGTCCCGACGAGGGGCACCGCATTTGCGTCCTGACGAGATGCATCGTTATAGCAGACGTTTTCATAAGTCAATTCGTTTTCGCTGGAGTCGGTGCATACACGATAGTTCCCCGGCGGCAGACCGGTAATCAAATAGACCCCTTCCTCATCCGTATCGGCATCCATATCCATTTCTTCGTCGTCATCGTAGTTCTCAGCTTCCACGGTCATATTCGCAACTGGATTGCCTTCGGAGTCGGTAACCGTGCCGGTAATTGCGCCGCTGGGCGAAAGCTCAAAATCAATATCTGTCATCGTCTCGCCCGCTGTAACTGTCACGGCGTTGGCTTCTTCAAAGTTAGTCTTGCCGTTGTACAACTGATTGATGTAGTAAAGCCCCGTGCACCCGGGGCAGGCCTCGACAATATATTGGCCCGCAGGCAAGCTGCTTAATGTGTATTCGCCGTTTGAATTCGTGGTGGTCGACCATTCCCCGTCCTCTTGCTCATTTTCCGCTTCGACTGTAAGGCCGACTATCGGGTCTCCTTCGCTGTCGGTGACCGTTCCGCTGATTGCGCCGGTATCGGCGTAAGCTGTAACACTTATGGCCAGCAGAAAGGCCAGCACCAAACAAATTGTTACTAACGGTTTCATTGTTTCGTCTCCTCTGTTTGTAAATGACGAATTGTGTCGAATAGAAGGTTTGTTCGGCGATTGGGCTTTGAGTCGATTTGACGTCCAAGGCCCGTTGAGATTGCCGCCGCCAGTTGAAATGGCGAGAATTGAAACAAACATATAAGCTTCCCCAATTACCCCAGTTAAAAAAGAAAGGAATGCGGACACCTCTTCTTTGTCCGCTTAAAGTATAAGAAACATCGCGCAGTGCAAACTGGATTTTCGGACAGCAACTGATAAGCCGATACCGATGCGCCCGATAAGAAAGACGCCTAAAACTAGTACAGGCAACATTATTTGGTTTTCTTGTCCGACATTGACGGATGAAATTTTTTTATGCGCAGACCCCGGCTGTGCGGAGGACCGCTGCGATAGGGAAAACAAAGGAAAACCCTGCAGCCCGAGGAACGCTGCTGCACTGGGCGATACAGGGTTCGAACCTGTGACCTCACGGGTGTGATCCGTGCGCTCTGACCAACTGAGCTAATCGCCCTGCATAATCGCCTATATTAAAACCGTCTTGCCCCCCTGTTGTCAAGTCCGCAAAACAGTGGTGCCTGAGCTTAAAGTCCCTCCGTAGCCAGTATATTGACCCGCCCAAGCTTTACACCTTTTATGCTTATCAGCTTCTCGCCCATCCGGTTTATCTCACCCACTTTCCCCCGCAACACGATAACCTCAAGACAGTCGTGCCTGTCGAGATGAACGTGCATCGAAGAAATGGTTTTAAGGAAATGCGAATGCTGCAGCTCGGTCAATCGCTCCATAAGCGCGGTGGCGTGATGGTCATACACAAGCACAACTGCAGCGACGGCTACGGCTTTGTCGTTACGCAACCGCTCCGTGCTTAGCTGCTGACGTATCAAGTCCCGTATCGCCTCGGAGCGGCTCTGATAACCCTGTTCGGAAATCAGCCCGTCGAATGCCCGAAGCAGTTCCTTCTCAAGCGATATGCCAACACGCTCAATCTTTGTCATTGTATCTCTCCAGTATCCCAAGACCTCGGATTAATCCCTGCTCGTGACGTAAACCACCTGTTCGGCAAACAGATTCGGCATTAAGCTCACCGCCTTTGCCCACGACTTGGCGATAGGAATGCACTTCTCCACCTTAACGCCCAGTTTATCGCAGAAGACATCGAAATCTTTGAGCGACAGAAAATGTATATTCGGCGAATTGTGCCACTCGAAAGGCAATTGCTCCGTCACAGGGGCTTTCCCGAAAAGCCCCAGCCGAAGCCTGCATCGCCAGTGCGCAAAATTCGGAAAGCTGACAATCACTTTTTTGCCGACACGCAGCAGCTCGGTAAACACCTTCTCAGGATTTTTGAGCGTCTGCACCGTCTGCGACAGTATCACGTAGTCGAAGCTCTTGTCGGCGTAGTATCCGAGTCCCTGCTCGATATCCTGCTGGATAATCGGCAGCCCGCGACAGACACAATCCAGCACAAGCTCCTGGTCAAGCTCTACCCCTTCGCCCTTTATGTTCTTGTCCCGCACAAGGGCGGCCAGCAGCTCGCCATCACCACAGCCGACATCGAGAACCGAGCTGTTCGGCTCAATCAGGGATTCTATAAGCTCATAGTCAACGCGTGCACGGTACGGCTGGTCAAAAACACCGGCTGCTCGACCCTGCTGAGCATAACACGAACAGGGCCTGCGATTTTCGGGGTCATAGATTGCCTTTAGAAAACAGCAAATGAACCTGCCCAAGTTTTCCGGTTCAAGCAAAAAAGCATCGTGGCCGTAGGGCGATGCAATGTCGCAGTAACTTACATCCTTGCGGTTTGTCGCCAGAGCGCTGACTATCTCACGGGACTGTGCGGGTGTAAAAAGCCAGTCGCTGGAAAAACTCACCACGAGAAATCTGCTGTCGATATTCGCAAAAGCAGCGGTTAACGAACCATACTCCCTGGCGAGGTCGAAATAATCCGCGGCCTTGGTGAGATAAAGGTAACTGTTGGCGTCAAATCGTTCTACGAAGCTCTGGCCCTTGTAATCGAGATAGGTCTCGACCGCGAATTCCGAATCGAACTCGTAGCTGTAGTCCTCCGCGGTTCGCAGCTTTCTGCCGAATTTCTCTCGCATCCCGGCTTCGGAAAGGTAGGTGATATGCCCAATCATCCTCGCAATGCCAAGGCCTTTTGCCGGCGGGGCCTTGTCGTGATACCGTCCGCCGGCGAAATTCGCGTCGCCCAATATGGCGTTGCGCCCAACCGCATCGAACGCTATCGACTGTGCTCCCAAGTGGCTCGTCGTGGCTATCGGTATGGCCGAGACGACGAAATCAGGGTATTCAATCGCCCACTGCAAGACCTGCATCCCGCCAATCGAGCCGCCTATCACGGCCAGAAGCTTCTCTACACCGAGCTTGCCCAGCAGCAGCTTCTGCACCCTGACCATATCAGCGATGGTGATAATCGGGAAATCAAGGCCGTATGGTTTGCCGGTTTTCGGGTTAATCGACGATGGCCCCGTCGTCCCGCTGCAACCGCCGAGGAAATTTGAGCAAATTACATAATATTCGTTGGTGTCAATCGCTTTTCCCGGTCCAACCATATTATCCCACCAGCCGGGTTTTTTATCTTCTGGGCTGTTCAGGCCAGCCACGTGGGCGTTGCCGCTTAGCGCGTGACAAATCAAGATGGCATTTCCCCCATCGGCGCCGGGTTTTCCGTATGTCTCGTATGCCACATCGACAGGCCCCAGCGACTTGCCGCACGCAAGCTCAAGCGGGCGGTCCGCCTCCACTACCCGAATTACCCGGGTTTTGACTAACCCAACCGAGTTTCCCACCTGTTCAGCCATAACTAGCTCAAGTATACCGCAAAGGCAACGTCTGTAAAGTACGCAGCCGGCGTCACCCTGTGCCGGGATTTTATTTGCATACGCCGTCAAAACACTTGACACTATAACGTGACGTGCATAGATTATAGTCTTAGGAATCAGAACCAAAAGGGATAGGTTTTGCCGTGAACCTTTTTGAAAGGACACACCAATGGCAAAAAAGAAAACAAAAAGAAAAACTCCGAGAGGGAAGTGGACGGCACGGGATGTGAACCTGCTTAAAAAGCTGTTCCCCACAAATGCCACATCCCAAATTGCCAAAAAGCTCGGACGCAAGACCGACGCCGTCAAAAAGAAGGCGTCCCGAATGGGACTCAAAAAATCCAAGGTTTATCTGCGTCGCATCGGCAGGGCGTAACCGGCTCCGCAACCGGCGGACAGTATTTGATTTCGCCTGCTTTATTCAATATACTGAATCGGCGAAACCGCAAGATTGTGTAGAAGGTTCAGCCGATGTCAGCGGAAAAACATCTTAACCAGGCCGTTTTGTGGGAGCCGGCGGAAAACAAAAAGACGCAGTGCTTCCTGTGTGCGCACCGCTGTCTTATTGCCGACGGTAAAATCGGCAGATGCGCTGTCCGCAAGAATATCGGCGGGGTGCTGTATTCGCTCAATTACGACAAGGTATGTTCGGCCAATCCCGACCCGATAGAGAAAAAGCCGCTGTTTCATTTTCAGCCGGGCACCAGCAGTTTCTCCATTGCAACAATGGGCTGCAATTTCCGCTGTGATTTCTGCCAGAACTGGCAGATAAGCCAGGCGGTCGTCGAAACGGGCGATATCGACGGTCAAGCCATAACACCCGAATCAATCGTAAACGCCGCAGTGCGATATGGCTGCAAAAGCATCGCCTATACCTATACTGAACCCACCGTTTTTATGGAGCTGTGTGCCGATTGCGGCAGGTTAGCCAAACAGCATGGGCTTACCAATGTTTTTGTCAGTAACGGCTACCAGACTAAAGAGGCAATTGACTTTGCTGCTGAATGGCTTGATGGAATAAATGTCGACCTGAAGGCCTTCAGTGAGGATTACTACAGCCGGCTTTGCAAGGCTAAACTACAGCCGGTGCTCGATACCATCGAGTACGTTGCTAAAAACACTAATATATGGATTGAGATTACGACGCTGCTGCTGCCGGAGGAAAATGATTCCGACGAAGAATTGAAACGTCTTGCCGATTTTATCGCCACCAGGGCAGGCCCCGACGTTCCCTGGCATATAAGCCGATTCTATCCACAGTATAAACACACCGATTCTGTGCCCACGCCGCCGGAATCGCTTCAGCGGGCTTACGAAATCGGCAAACAAGCAGGATTGCATTATGTTTACTTAGGCAACGTCCCCGGCTCAAAAACCGAAAGCACGTATTGCTACAAATGTGGCAAGCTGCTTATCGAGCGCACCGGCTACCGTATAGCTGCGAACCATATTAAGGATTCCTGCTGTCCAGACTGCGGCGCCAAAATCGCAGGATTTGAGTTGGGATGAGTTTCTGAACAGCGCTTTAAGGCCCCCGGCCGCCGCGATGCCGGCGCCCACCTCCGCCACGACCGCCTCTAAAACGATTGCCCCCCGTCTCGGCAAGCTGGGCCAAGCGCGGGTCAAGCTCGTAGGGACCGCCTTCGATGGATAATGCCTTGCCGTTGACGAGGGCATCGGCGATTTTTTTATGAGCGGTTTCAAGAACTCGACCGAAGGTCTGGCGGGATACATTCATCTTATCAGCGGCGTCGGCCTGATAAAGCCCTTCGAAGTCAGATAGGCGAACCGCCTCGAACTCATCGATGGTCAGCGTAACGTGCTGCAGCACCGAAAGGGGGATTCCCCTCGGCTTGAAAAAGCTGCTCTGCGGCAGACAGCCCACCTTCCTGAAATTGTGAGGTCTCGGCATAGTTATCCTCGAGCACCAGTTAGTGGTCGCAAACGTTATCGCCACACTGCAGTCGGCCGGCAAGGTAATCGGCAGCCACCTGCTGCGGGTCATTGTCCGGTGCGCCCGTCATAACGTTAATACCGTTTTGGACAAAGAGTTGTTGAGCCCTTTGGCCCATACCGCCGGCAATAATAAGATTAACTCCCATTTCACTCAGCCATTTGGGTAATACACCCGGCTCATGAGCGGGCGGCGTCAACATCTCGGTTTTGTTGATTCTTTTGTCAGCACCAATATCAACGACTGCGAACTGTTCGCAGTGGCCAAAGTGCAACGATAGCTTTCCGTTTGTGACCGGCATCGCAATTTTCATTTTGCTTTTCGCCTCCATATTTATTTTGGGGATTCCAAGATTTTTCATTAACGCCTCGAAGGCAGTTTCCATTGCCTTTTTCGCAGGACTTGGGACGTCGGAGCTTATGAGTGGTTTTCCCAAGTCGCACATCAGAACCAAGTATGGCTCCAGTGGTACACTGCCTAAAAAGGTAGTATTGAGTTGCGAAGCTATCTGTGTGCCGTCAATACCTGCAAATATCTCCGTAGTCTGGCCACAGTGTGGGCAGATAAAACCTGCCATATTCTCGATTACGCCGAGAACCGGCAAGCTCAATTTTCTGCAGAAGGTCACACATTTCTTGACGTCAAGGAGGGCAACCTGCTGCGGCGTTGTAACGATGACCGCCCCATCGATGCCATGTATTAACTGGGCGATTGAAAGCGGCTCGTCACCAGTACCCGGCGGACAGTCCACCACAAGATAATCAAGCTCACCCCAGGCCACATCCGATACAAAATGATTTATGATATTATGCTTCATCGGGCCTCGCCAGATAATGGCTTTGTTTTCGTCATCAAGCATAAACCCGATGCTCATCACTCTAAGCATTTTGTCGTAGATAACAGGCATCATTCTATCATCTGTGCCTTGTATCGTGCCTTGCTCAAGCCCCAGCAGCTTCGGAATGCTCGGGCCATGAATGTCTACATCCAAAAGCCCGACTTTATTACCCCGCATCGACAGCCATACGGCAAGATTGGCTGCGATGGTGCTCTTGCCGACACCTCCCTTACCACTCAGAACCAGAATCTTGCGACTTATATTCTTCATCCCGGTACCCCGTCGCGCTCTATGTTTAACAAATCAAGAACTGACCGCCATATCGATTCAATGCGCTTCTTCAACTCACCGTCGCAGTACTCGACGATGGTCTTTTCCTCAATCTGTGCCTTCGTGACCTCCGCGTCATAAGGTATTGTGCCCGCAACAGTAAGGTTTTGTCCTTTTGCCTCCTGTTCGATTACACGTGTCATATCCGGGTTAATATCGGATTTATTTATGCAAACGGTGGCTGGTATGTTGAAGTGTCTGGTCAGCTCGGCAACCCTGTTCAAATCGTGCCGGGCCGAGACCGTAGGCTCGGTGACAATCAGGACTAAATCCGCTCCGGTAATCGAAGCAATCACGGGACAACCAATGCCGGGTGAGCCGTCTACAATTACAAATTCCCTGTGTTGTTCGGTTGCGATTCGCTTCGCCTCTTTTCGAACCAGCGTTACAAGCTTGCCGCTGTTTTCCTCTGCTATGCCGAGCCGCGCGTGAACCATAGGTCCGAAGCGGGTTTGCGATATGAACCATTGGCCGTTTATCGCCTCTTTGAACTCGATAGCGCCGGCAGGGCAAAACCGAACGCATACACTGCAGCCCTCACACGCAACAGGGTCGATACGATATGTCTTTTCGACGATATCATTGCCGGGACCATCAAATTTCGGGGCGTCGAAATTGCAGACCTCACGACACTTGCCACAACCGATGCATTTGTTTGTTATTATACTTGCCTTTTTGCCGCCGGAAAAATCCCTGGTCACCTCAATTTCGGGCTTCAGCAGCAAATGCAGGTCCGCGGCATCAACGTCGCAGTCGGCGACGACCGCATTTCCCGCCAGGGCAGCGAACGATGCCGTAACGCTCGTTTTGCCGGTGCCGCCTTTACCGCTTATTACTACCAATTCCTTCATTAATTCCCCTTTTTAACCGGTCTCGATCCCAACTGGTGGGATAATACTTCTCAGCCGCTGCCGAGATCGGCCGTCATAGCAGTTAGTTTTTCCATAGTAAGACCAGACACTTTTTGTTGTTTCTTAAAATACCGAACCATCCGTTCAAGGAACGCCTGCTGCTCCTGGGGAGTTTCAAAATGTTTCAAGAGACCTTTGGTTTTCTCTATGTTTGCCTCAACTTCCTGCGGAATCCTTTCGCTATCGTGCCGCACAGCTTCCCGTGGACAAACATCGTGACATCGACCACACCGGATACATTCCTCTTCGTTGATGATTGCTTTTTGGTCCTCTTTCAATGTAATCGCTCCTACCGGACAATCATCAATGCATACGCCACAACCCACACACGCATCCTCATTTACCCAGGGCATATTCTTTGTCTCCTTTTCTATTTGCACAAAATTCAAACTTTACCATTACGACTATTTTCCTGTTGTCTTAATTACCAATCGATAATGAACAGGACAAGTTACCGAACGGGAAACAAGACAGTATTTTTCAGCTAAATCTCCGAGCTGATTAACTTTCTCAGCCAGTTCCTGTTGGGCCAATGTAACTTCTGCTCGAACTTCCACGTTAGTAAACCGAAATCCATCTTGTCCTTTTTCAACCCGGCCTGCAGCGTTGGAACGATATGATAAAATTCCGACATCAGACTTCCGCACAAAATAAAAAAATGTTGTCATCAGGCAATTATTAATTGCCGCGACAAACATTTCTTCCGGATTTAACGTTTCCGGACTTCCTTCAAATTCAGGAGCCGATCCAACGTCCAGTTCCCCCGGGCCGCTGAAGACAGTCTTCGCCGATTCATCACCCCTTTTAAATACCGTATTCTCGAACAAATAACTCTTCTGGCTTCTCATAAGCTTCAACAATTACAATTTTTGTTTTTCGATTACTTGCATACGGACATCGTAGCATTCGCGAACATGAATATTGCTGCCGCTAGCGTAGTATAAGCAAAAATCAGTTTTAATTTCTCGGGTTTTGCCTTGACGGAAAATTTCGCTCCGAGTAAGCCGCCCATCACGGCCACAATTGCCAGCGGAATCGTCCAAGTAGGATTAAAGTCTCCACTAACAGTATGTCCAAGAAAACCCATCAAAGCAGTTGTGGCTACCATAGCTGAGGATGTCCCTATGGCGATCCGCATTGGAACACCACAGGCCAGAACCATTAAAGGGATTTTGAACGAACCTCCTGATACTCCAACCATACCCGCTGCAAGCCCAGTCGCTGCTGTTATGGGAATTGCCAACCAAAGATTAATGGTATATTCGCAGTTATTATAATGGCGGGTCCAAAAGCCAATTCGCCTTCGGTTTTCAGCGGATCGTTCTTGGATGGGAAGCAGCATAAGCAAGCTAGCCAAAACAAGCAAACCTGCAAAAACAAGCTTTAACGCCACGTCGATAAAAGTATGCGCATAGTAACCTCCAACAAATGCCATGATGTCTGTGGGAGGGTCAATTACCAGAGCCAACTTCCAGTCCACTGTTTTGTGTTTCTGAAAAATCAGTAAAGCCGTTACAGCAGTAGCTACGAGAATGAACTGACCCGTAGTGGCTGCCTCGTGCATCGTAGCCCCCGTTGCGATCAAAACAGGAACATAAAAATTGCCCCCCCCACGCCCTGTCATGGCCATCAGTATGGCGATGCACAATGTAACCATAGCTGTTACTACTATTTTCACTTTATCGCCTTCCATAAGCTTCAACAATTACAATTTTTGTTTTTCAGTCAATTCGCGCCACGGTACGCATTAGCCCAAAGGACCTGTTTATGTTCAATTCGTTTAGCGCGAATATCTTCAAATCCAGCCTCATGGAGAGAATCCAATAATTGCTTGCTTGTGTAATACTTCTCATTCCATAACCTTTGGGCCAGGGAGTTGCGCGGGAACTCAACGACAAGCAGTTTGCCGCCTGGCCGCAAAACACGATGGGCCTCTTGCAAAACCACCTGGGGATTTTTCATCTCATGCAAAGCCCAGCACATTACCACAGCATCTATCGTCTCCTTTTGAATGAAGTTAAGCCGCGCTGCATCTTTGCGAATACAGCGAATCCGCCTGCTGTTTTTGGTGACGTTTCGTTTATTGGGGAAATCGTTGCCAGAAATATCCACACCCGTAACTTTTTGCCCATAGGTCCTAGATAGGTACCGGGCAAGCTCGCACGCACCACAGCCCAAATCAAGCACACGATAAGCTAAACGCAACTCTCGGCCGATTCGCTGATACAAACGCGGTTTAACCTTTTCGTAAAAATCATCAGGCATCTTTGCGACGACCATTACAAAACTCCTACGGCGGAAAAACCGTCTCTGGTCTTTCCGTTCTTACGACAGTTCCTGTTTGTTTTTCCCTTCTTCCTTCCATTTATGACGTACAGGCTGGCTGAATCAGGCCGGCAGCTTTCGAATATGCGTTTGCCCTCTATTCCCAGGAAATATTCTGTGCGAACAGTAAAATACTCCGCAATCGCTCTTTCTATTTCATGCAGATTCGTGTGCTTAATCTTTTTTACGTAAGAGTCCGGGGCACGAATCTTTTCTCTAAAAAAGGCGGATTCCGAGTTAAGTAACATAACCAAAAGCTTACCTTTGGGCTTAAGTACTCGAGCGGTCTGTTTTATGGCTTGTCTGAATTTTTCAAGGAACTGCAGAGAAGCTACATAAATGACCACATCAAAAGAAGAGGTTGGGAAACTCATCGTTTCAGCCGAGCCAACCACCGTTCGTATAGCGTCAGGAGCACATTGCAAAGCTTCTTCGGAAATATCCAGACCGGTAATGTTAAAACCGTGTTCGGCCAGACCCTTCTCTATAATTGCCGGGCCACAGCCGACACTTAAAACATCTTTAGCACCGTCTAATTCCCGCAGAATATAGTCCATCTCGGCCTTGAAAACACTCCTCCAGAATTCCGTTTTGCAGGATTGTAAATACCTGTCCATACCAGCAAATCCGATATTTAGCCGAAATACTTTTCGCGCCACCACAGAAAATGTCCCCAGAGATTATCAAGCTTATATTCGTCATCTTCCGGGACGCCAGGCCATAACTTGATTTCCTCTAACAGCTTCTGGCAGGGCTTATCTTCCGCCAAAAGCTCGTATGCGCAATTAACAAGCGCAAACTTCTTTTCTGCGTCGTTATCACTCGGATTATGGTCCGGGTGATACTTTAATGACGCCTGCCTGTATGCCTTTTTCAGCACTTCCTTACTCACACCTTCTTCAACACCGAGGATTTTGCATGCCGCACGGCGAGCTTGCAGGTCACGAGTTATTCTTTCCCCGAACTCGTAGTCCTCTTTTATCATCATTCCACGCCATTACACTTTTCACATATTCGTATAATTCTGAAAAATCCTTCCTGTATTCACCTAATACATCTACAATCATCCGGCCGGTTGAGTATATCTCGGCGATACGTCGGTCGTCCGGCAGCTTCAGGCAGATGTCTATGTTTTCAGCCCTGCAGTATTTCTCCACTTTGTCATTGCCGATGTCATAGCGATTAATGACAACAGCAAAGGGCAAATTCATTTTCCTGACCAAATCAACAGCCAGCTTCAAATCATGTAGGCCAAACGGAGTCGGCTCCGTGACCAGCAGGACAAAATCTGCTCCCTTGACCGCCTCAACCACCGGACAGGATGTGCCGGGTGGGACATCGATTATCGCTAAGCGATCTTTTTTTATGTGCTTTTTCACTTCTTTAATCAAAGACGGCGTCCTTACGTGTCCGATGTACAATTTGCCCTGAACAAAGTTGACGGCCCCGGCTTTCCCAAATTCAATGTCTCCGATACTGAGTGGTCTTGGCTTAATTGCATCGGCTGGACAAACCAGCATGCAGCCGCCGCAGGAATGGCAGAGCTGCTCGAAGGTCAAAACGTTGTGCTCGCCAATGCATACGATTGCGCTAAACTGGCATATCCGGCCGCACCTGCCGCATCCGGTGCACTTATCCAGGTCAACCGCAGGAACTTCCACATTTACCCGCGAGGTGCTGACAATTTCCGGCTTCAGGAAAAATTGGCCGTTCGGCTCCTCGACGTCGCAGTCAAGATACTGTACCTTTTCACCGAGCAGTGCCACAGTGTACGCAAGGTTAACCGCAATCGTGGTCTTTCCTGTCCCGCCTTTTCCACTGGCAACGGCTATTTTCATATCAAACTCGCCCCATAGTCGTATTAACTCTATTCCAATCAAATCCTTTGGTCTTAAACCAGCCATCTTCCGGCAATGCATCAAAGTCAACGGGTTTCGGGTTCTGCCATTTACCGTCCTCGGATATTTCCCACTTAGTGTAAAGGTTCATAGGTGGCGCTGTTTTGTCTATCCTGTAACCGGCCGGATGAAACCCAATACTGATTTCTGTGGCTTTGAATGTTTGCTCCATTATCTATCTCTGAACAAGGTATTATAAAGTTCTCTTCCGACAGAACCTATTTGGATGTTTCAATTAATCTTACAATTCTTTGGCAACTCTCCGGAAGACTCTGCTGAAATGTATCATCCTGTGGTAAGGCCTGTTTAATAAACTCTTTAGTAAAGGGTAAATAATTTATAGTAGTTACTCCTTTCTCAGTATATGCTATTATTTGTTTAGGCTGCAATAATACAGCTGCTCTTTCCATATTACTGCTCGTAGACTTGTAAGACCTCTCATAATTACACACCATAATCTGATATAATTGAAAATCATCATCCACACTAACATTTTGCTTTCTGTATTCTTCCCTCACATCAAAGACACGCCGAACACCAAAATTAAATCTCGGGGCGTTTTCTTTTACACTTTCAATAAAGTCCTGTACCGTTTTTTCGCTGGTGGCAGTAAAATAATTTCTATTTTCCACTCTTTATATCCTTTCCTGGTTATAAGAATAATCAGCCACTACCCCCAAATAATCTCCTTTTTTTGCCCTCCTGGGCCCACAATTCTCTGCGAATAACACTTTTTTCTTTCTCGGTTAAATCAGCAAATTGGAAATTGGCTGTTTCCACAAAACGTGCCAGTCCTAAATTCTTTATACCTTTTACATCCGCAGCCTGCATATTTGTGTATTGTAAGCTTACTCCGGAAAGGTCTGCTCCTGCTAAGACTGTGCCGATTAAGGAAGAAAGATATAAATCTGCCTGTCTTAAATCTGCGTTTTCTAAATTTGAATTTCTCATGTTCACCTGAGCTAATTTTGCGTACCGAAAGTCAGCACTTTTGAACTGAGCGTTTTCGAAATATGCTCCCATAAAAGTGGCATGTTTGAAATTCGCATTATTAGCCTTCAGAAAGGGCAGATATAGACCGTCTGCATCTAACTTCCTGAATTTAGAATTTTCCACAATCAGCGGCTTTTCTTCGAGGTCTGCATCCTTAAGGCAAATTTGCAGATCGTTAAATCTTTCATAGCCGGACAAGTCGAAATCCTGCTCTAATTCTATGTTCGAAAAATCCCTTTCTCCTGATATGACTTTTTTCACAAATTCCTGGCCTTTCATAAAAATCAGTTGCTTTGCCATAATTTCACCTTCCTTTATAATTATAGATATGGGATGTCGCCCTTAAACGTTGGAGAGACATCAAAGATAGTTTTGTTTATCATCCCCCTGATAGTAAGAGCAAAGTTCACGACCCACCAAAGAGTAAATACTATTGTCAAAACCACGGCAAAATTTCTTAATAATGGCAAACTTAGTGATTTTGCGAGGATTAAAGTGGCAATAGTATATGCTGCCGGCGGAAAGATAAATGCCCAATATCCTAAGGTAACAGGAACACTCTGTTTCAACATGTATAAAGCAATTGTAATCAGCGCATAAATGAGCCACCATAGACCAAAACCCCAGAGCAATAAAGATATGACTTTAATAAAAGGAGCAAGTGTGTCTGGAGCTATAATTGAAACACCACTTTTTCCGAGTACAGGTAATATCGTGTTTATGGCGACAATACATACGCCTACAGGAGCGACACCTATCATAAAACTTGGAGCCACATCCCTGCGGGGGAAGTTATAAAACAAAGCTCGAAATAAAACAATCGTGTAAATTATAGTCGTAAGAGGGATAGCAACTCCTAAAATCAAGGTATTAAGAAATAAGATGTTTTTTACATGAGCCTGGCTTGTCATATGTAAAGCCCAGAAATTACCCGTGAAAACCAAAACAAAAAGACCGACCGGAGCTAAAAACCAGAAACCTAAAGCCCTTCTCGGCCGAGCGTGATTGCCGCTGGTTACCTTAAAAGGCGTAAAGAAAATGAAAAATATCCCCACCATAAAAGATATCCACCAAAATATGACAGCTAAATTATGAGCGAAGTTTTTCGCAATAAACGAAAGAGGAACATTGAACAAACCAGTAGCGCATATGGCTGCTGCGATGGAAATAGCTGAATAGAACTGGATCAGGCTTGCATGCCTCCATTCCTTCAAAATACAATCCATACCCACTATAAACCTGACGATAAGAAAGACCATAGCTGTAAAAAAAACTGCGATTGCAAGTGTCAGGAAGAAAACAGCCAGACTGTGAAGGAAACCTTCTGGTTTACCTGCAATAAGTTGATATATATTAGCTAACGCTCCCGTACCCATCACAAATATAAACCATCGGGGAGAGAACCAACGCAAGATATATTGTGTAGTGAGTTCGTTCTTGGGGCTGTTTTTCGGTTTATCCGGCATCTGAATCCCCTTTTCGAGTTAAAATTTGAACTGTATTTGTAAAGAAAAATAGTCAGCTTCATTATCTTTTTCATATACATTTTTTACTACACCTTCACCCCATACATGGCTATAAAATGCCACAATATCACATTGTGGGTTCAGCGCGTAACTCAACATAATACTTACCTCTTGGGACAACGCATCATGCCCTCCACCATTTCGAGGAATATACCCGGAAATGTTACCGCTTTTCTGTGTTGGGCCAGTCCCCATGTACCATCTGTCCGCACTTTCATCCAACTCAACGATATGGTAATCCATTCTTGCAGTAAGCTTTTCGCTGGGTTTGGTAATCAGTTGCACAAAAAAATCTCTGTTGTTTTGAAGGTCATAATAGGGGTATAATTGGTACTTTCTCGTTCCTGGAGCCATCTGGAAAAAGGTTTCATGATCGCCATCAGACGGATTGCTGTCGCCAGAACCTATAAAATATCCTGTTCTAAACCAGGGTTTCCAAGGCATTTTTGTAAACTGATAGCCGATTTCACCGGTAATTGCGTAAGCTTCATGATCTAATTCATACCAATCACCGGCCTGCACACCTCCCCATAGCAGAGTATCCAACTGGCCCTGCCCCAAATCGTATATACCTAAAATATGTCCTCCATACATTTGTATATCTATATCAGCATGAGAACAAGTTGAACACACATTATCAGGCCGCTGAGTACAATCTCTCTTGTCGTCGTAGTTATAGAAAAACGCAGCGAATTCAGTGTTGGGAAACAACACACCCTTTTTAGCCGTTAATGTGGTAGTAATAATGTCAATATCATAAATAGTTTCATCAATATCTTTTTCCCAACCGCCCTGAGTAGGATAGAAAAATGAAGTGGTCAAATTAAATTTTTCATCATCCCATCCAGCCACAACTCCATCAAAACTTCTGCCAAAAGCCGACCAACCAAAGGGGCTTATCATCCTGTCCGCAAGACGCATATTCTTCAGGATATTGAATTTTCCCCCATCTTTCTTATCCTGCACTTCGAGGCCGTCACTGTATTCGAATCTACCTCCCTTAAAGAACAGTTTCGTATCAAACAGATTACTCAAACGAAAATAAGCCTGGTGAACACCAAAATCATAGGGGTTCTCTTCCGGATTATGAAGATAATACAAACCACCCATACCAAAAGGGCCGGTCTTATTTGAAACTGCATCGTCTGGCAAACCAAACATATGAACATATTGAGGCTGAAAGAAAATTTCCACGTTTTCTGAACTATATTTCAGGTTTAGGCGAGTCCTTTGAAAAGCAAAACTATAGTCATTATTTGTATTAGTGCCTTTATTAGTTCCAAACCAGTTCCAGTAAGCATATCTGAAAAGCACACTGCCCCCTAAGGTCATCCTCTCATTTTTATCTTCAGACTCGTATATCTGAAATCCTCCCTTGGAGAACGAATAGGGCCAATCTTTAGCTCTAACATTCTCGGCTTTAGTATTAGTAACAAAAAGGATACCTACTGCTATAGATAAAATATTACACATAGATTGCGTGTCTCTAAATGTCTGCTCTATCATTCACCTGCGCTATAGGGTTTCCTTAAAGTGTTTTCGAATATAGTGACTGTAGATAGCTCCCGCTGGATTGTGGGCCAATACTCGGTCCTTGGCGATAAGCGTTGTCACAGAAGCGTCTGAGACCTTCGCAAAAATAGCATCGTGGCCAACACAAAGCCCGCACAAAACATTCAACTGCGTTTTTGCCTCGTTGAGCAACTGGGCCTGGCCCGCCGGGTTACACATGACCTCTTGGCTTTCTGGTGAAATATGTGGCAAATCAAAATCCTTCTTGCTGATTCCGCAAACTTTACAGCAAACTGATATCACTTCAAAATGCTTAGAAAGAATC
>CAZQWM010000046.1:0-19870 GCA_964597035.1 uncultured Pirellulales bacterium | reverse complement strand
GCTAAACGCATCTACTATGGAACCTTTAACCATGACTGATGTCAACATACAAGGGGCACGAAGGTTTTTAACCACGGATTTGCACGGACATTTCACCGCAGAGAGCGCAGAGGCCGCGGAGATTTTTTAGACACTGATTCCCTCGACTACTGCTCAGGACGGGTAACACTGTTTTTGCCTAGTTTGGGTATTCAGCAATGCCTTTTTACCGAAGTATACTTCTACAAAAGGCAGTTGCTTAATCCTCAGAATCCTGAAAAACACAGGCTTCTATGTATAAGCCGAGCAAAATACGATTCAGGAAAGGATTTTGCCGGGACTGGCCGAAATGAATAAATGAAGCAGAGAAACGGCGGGGTAAATACAAACGCCCCGCACTAACTTCTTAGAACGATGGAACTCATTGAAAACATAAGACCAGGTTGGCCAGGATGATAACAAATAAGGAGAAAAGCGGAAGTAAGTGCGGGATCTGCGCTTCGCTACGAAAACGGCCGGTGTAAAACCGGCCGAGAGAGCATAAGATTGAAGTGTCTACTTGCACACAATGCGGCCGGAGCTTAATTGCCGATTGTAACGGAATTGACTCTTGCGGTTGTGATTGACTCGCCGGTGCTTACTACCCGCACGCCTGCACGGAGCATTACGAAAACCATCACGAACATTAAAGCGCTAACGGCTATAATAGCAGCCATACTTGAACAGCAGTAACCTGGACGATTCTTCGCTTTCGATGTACTCACCATATCCCCCTGTCTAAAGCTAACCCTCAATTGGACATATTATTGCACAAGCACTGTTTTGATTCAATGAAAAAATCGGGGATAGCCGTCGAAACCTTTCAAATACCTGTTTTTGGACACGGCATGTAAGATTTTATAGGCCGATGAATAAAAATTTTATGGGAGAAATCGGTTTATCCTGGGATGCGATTGCGGTCGGAAATGGTTGACTCCCCCGATTTACATTCCCAAAGGAGCTTGAGATTGTGGATCCCCTGCTGCGTGACCAAGTCAGCAACTCTCGGGGACAGGCAGGCAAGCAAGGTAAGGAAGGGTGTTAAAATAGGCAAAACTAAACAAACGTATTAAACGTTTGTTTTAAACATTTGTATTAAACATTTGTTCAGCAAAAGCGCGCAAGTCGAAAACCCTTAGAAGGCGACTTTTTTAAAAAATTTTTTACTCCTTACGTCATAAGCACTTAAGTGCATTTTGGCCCTTCGTTTGGCATCAGGAAATTCCTTAGTTTTCGACAAAAGCGCGCAAGTTCGCGCCATAGGATGGAGGGGCGCGCGAAGCCAAATGGGCTTCGCGAGAAAGTAGAGAGTTGAAAGTTGAGAGATGAGAAAGGCAAGTTGCCATGCTGGACCGGCGTCCCGCCTGCGGCGGGTAAAATCTCGTGTCTCGTGAAGAGTGAAGAAGGGAAGGAGAAAGGCATTGAACAGAAAATCCTAAATACTAAGCACTAAATCCTAAACAAATAACAATGACCAAAATCCTAATATCAAAACATAGCTAACGCTGATGGTTTGTGGGATTCGGTCATCAGGATTTTGAAACGAAATGGGTCCCCTGTTGCAAAACCAAAGGAGCGGGTTCCCGGGGATCTTCGCTACGCTCCGAGAGGGAGACAATGATGGAAAATAAATGTAAAAATTGTGTTTTCGGGATATCGTTTCAGCACGGCAAAGAGGAGATAGTCCTTTGCACAAACAACCCGGACAAGCCAGGTGAGCTTGTGGAAACTCGGCCCGTCGCCAAGTGTAAAAATTACACGGCTGGGCCACTGCGTCGTGAGCCGAGCCAGCCAGCAAACGACGAGATAAAATACATCCCGCTGACGAGGGGTCTGTATGCAATAGTCGACGCGGAAGACTACGAGTGGGCGAGCAAGTTCAAATGGCACGCATCGGGGCCAGATGAATATCCATACGCGGTTCGGGTTGTTTATTACGGCAACGGGAGGAAGATAACACTGTACCTGCACAGGGAGATTACGGCTGCACCGAAGGAGCTACTGGTTGACCATATAAACGGGAATACATTAGATGACCGCAGTGAGAACCTTCGATTGGCGACGAAGAGCGAAAATGCGTGGAATATGCGGGTAAACAAGGAGGGGTGCAGCTCGATATACCGCGGAGTAGGATGGCATAAAGGCGTGGGGAAATGGGTGGCGAAAATAACAGTTCACGGAAAGAGGATTCACATCGGGGTATTCGATGATGAAATCGAGGCGGCGAAGGCATACGACGAGGCGGCGAAGCAATATCACGGTGAATTCGCCCGCCTGAACTTCCCTGAAGAAGATACTCTGTCGTGAGCGAGGTCGAAGGACGAGACTGAATTTCCCGGAAGATGATTAAAATAGACAAGAAAGAAATAGTCCCGAGTCGGCATAGAAACCGGCCTCGGGACTATCTCGCTCCCACGCTTTCGCGAGGACAGGTTTATCCGCCTGTAGCGGATTTATTTTTATCTGCTGTTGTCTCCAGCTTTCTTTTCAGCTCTTGTCCAATTCGGAGAAGGACCGGCAAAATTGGTAGCCTTATACTGTTCCTTCTCGATGTCGTTCAACCGAGCTTCCTCGATAACCGTCGGGGTGATGAAAACCACCAGCTCGCTCGTAACGGTGTCTTCGCCTTCGAACCTGAACAAGTAACAAATAATCGGGATATCGCCCAGTAGCGGGACCTTGTTAACCAGCTTTGAGACTTCCTTTTTGCGAAGTCCGCCGAGGACGACGGTCTGGCCGTCTTCAACGAGCAAGGTCGTATTTGCTTCGCGCCTGTCGATAACGGGCTGCGGGAACTGGTTGTTGCTCGTTCCGACAATGACGACCTCATCGGTCTGGACGCTGAACTTGGGCTGCAACTGCATTCTAATCATCTGGTCGCGTGTCAGGTGCGGCTTGACAAGCAGTTCAACACCGACTTCACGGAACTTAGTAGAGCCGATTTGTCCGCCGCCTGATGTCTCCGTAATATCCTGATATGGAACTTCGGAGATTATCTTGATGTTTGCGGTCTCGTTGTCGAGAACCAGAACTCTCGGGTTTGCCAGCAGCTTTGCATTGATGAGGTTCTGCTGAGCCCTGATAATCATATCGATGTCGATACTGTTCTTGAGCCATCCGAGGCGGAGTGCCCCGATTGTTCCGGAGGTCTTGCCAGTCGAACCGGTGAATACGCCTGTGGAGAACGGGTCGGTTTTGCCGCTGGGATTGATACCCAGACCTGCCGGCGGGGTTGTGATGGTTGTGCCGTCACTGGCAAAATAGTTGGTTCTTTCGCCGGCGTTCCATTCGACGCCGAGGTCGAAACGGTCCTTGCTGGTGATATCGTAGATTCTTGCCTCGACGAGTATCTGCGGCGTAATGCGGTCTATTTCCTCGATAAAGGTGTCGATGGCCTTAATCTTTCCCTCAGTGTCGGTAACGATAATGTTGCTGGTGCCGGGGTTAGTGGAGATGGAGCCCCGCTGAGAGATGAACTTGGCCAGCGCTTTCTCGACCTCCTTGATATCCGCATAAGTGATGCGATATATCTTGTTGACGAGCTTTTCAGATTCCTGCGTGATTTCCGCCGCTGGTGCAATTCTAATCATATTCTTTGTCATAACGTAGTCATAGCCCTGCGCGGCGAGGATGTTTTTGAGTGCCTCTTCGAGCGGCACGTTACTGAGTTTTGCCGTTACAGTACCTGTGACTTTTGGGCTTTTGACGACGTCGACGTCGGCCTGTTCGGCCATAATTCTAATTACATCGTCAATAGCCGTGTCCCTGAAATCCACACTGATTCTCTTCTGCATTCGCTGCTCCAGGGTAGTCAGGACCTGGACCTTGGCCACATTCGGCTCACCCTGCTGAGCGGGGGCCGCGGCAAACGCAGCGATGCAGGGCGACAGCAGGAACGCGACTATCGCCAGCAAACACACTGTTTTGGAATTGGTCGACCTTTTCATATTTGTTCCTTTCTAAAGATGATGTTACTAACTGTCTTCAATTTACGTTTAGATTAACGTTCCACTTTTTGTACCCAGGTTTCATCCTCTTTTTCGAACTCGACGCTGTCGGGATTAATCTTTATAACTGTTGCGCCCTGGACGACATCACCGACTACACAAACTCTATCGGCAATAACGACCGAGGAACCGGAGGGATTATCGTCACTATAAACAATACCTTTAACCAGGGGTCTGCCTGCATTTTCTCTTCCGGCGGTAGAGGCGCCAAAGTACATCGGGTCACGAATGTTCTCCGGATAAGGAGCCGGCAGCTCCCAGTTGATTTTGCCATCAAAGGCAGCAATGGACCCCGATGGCCCGATTTTTTGTTGGTTTTTCGGCCCGTGACGACCGGGTGTCAGGAATAGCTTGAAAATTACTACAACGAAAACCATAAACAGAACCGGCATCATAAAGACTGTGGCTTTTTGCCTAGTTGTGCTGACGCCGGATTTTGTCGCAAACAACTTACTACTGAGGCGTTTCCATGCCCTGGTTGCCAGCATGAAGCGTGATGCTTTAGGGAGCTCTCTAATCCTGGGCTTCTTCTGCGAGACAAAAACAGGGCTCGGTTTTGGCGGCTCATAAACAGTCTCTTTTGTAGGAGGTGTATAGACCGTCGGCTTAGGGACATCTTCTTTAGCCGAAGCCGGCTGTTCCACCGGGCTGGAGACAGCTTCTTTTGTTTGTTCTTTGGCACCATCCGTCTGAGATATATCTTCTGTGACCGGGGCAGTGAGCTCCGGAGCATCGGTTACATTTTCTTCGACTGACGCCGCAGCATCCGAAGGAACGGATTCGACGTCTTCGACTGGCTCAATATGCTCGGCTGGCGGGGATACAAGTTCTTCGGGCGGTGCCGTAGATTCCAGGCCGTCAGACAAATCCTGCTCCGCAAGTTCATCGAGATCGGCTATTTCGGAAACAATTTCTTCCTCGGTTGGCAGGGTATATTCGATGGGTTCAGTTACCTCTTCTGTGGTTTGTTCGCCAAGCTCGACAAGCTCCGAAGCGGTCTTTTGGACAGTTTGCGTATACTCCGGCGGTTCGGACACATCTTCCTCAGTTATCACCGCATCATCAACGGGTTCCAGCAGTTCCTCCTCGGATGGGAGAGTATACTCGGCAGGTTCCGGTTCGTCAACTTTTGGCGGCTTTGGCACAAGGGGCCGAGGTAAATGCTGGTCAGGTCTGTGTAAAGGCGGGTTCTGGTCCTTTTTTGACACATCCCTGCCGGGGATCTGCACACCGGTGAAGATCTTAGAAATATCTTTCTGCAATCCGAGTTTGCTTTTACGCATTATTTACCTCCTCATCCGAAGGAGGTTCGTCGGTATTTCCGACGACAGCACCAGACGGCGCCGGCTGCTGTAACGAGGGGTCGGCCTCATCGCCCTGCTCTGCAATATCTCCGGTATCGCCTATTTCATTGGTACTCTCCGGCCGGCCTGCTTCTGTACTAATCTCAGTGTCGGTCTGTAGCACAGCAGTATCCTGATGATTAGGTTCATCGGTCGGGACAGGCATCTCTGTATTCTGTGGCAAAAGACTCGCGTCCTGGTCCTGCTGTGGTTGGATTGATTCCTGTTCTTGCGGTTCGGCAACCACAACACCATCCTGCTGGGGCTGCGTTGAATCCTGCTCCTGTTTAGGTTGTGCTGCGGTATCATTCTGTTGAGGTTGCTCCGGGGCCTGTTCCTGGAGTTCAGCAACCACAACACCATCCTGCTGGGGCTGCGTTAAGTCCTGCTCCTGCTGAGGCTGCTCAGGGGATGCATCCGCGAGCTGCGGCGTAACAACATCTGGTTGCTCACCTTCGGAACCGGCTTGTCCAGGAGCCCCGCCGGCGGTAGCCCTAATATGGTCTTTGCCATAAACGATTTCTTCAGCAAGTGCGACGTATTCCGCTGCCCCCCTGCTGTCAGGCGCGTACGTAATAACGCTCTGGCCCGCGCTTGGAGCTTCGGCGAGACGGACATTTCTATGAATAACAGTATCAAAGACGAGCTCACCAAAGAATTCTCGCATCTGCTGTGAAATCTGCCGGGTAAAAATCAGGCGGTCTTCGACAAAGGTCAGCAACAGGCCCGTAATCTTGACCTTGCAGGGAAAGAAATGCTCCTGAATAATTTCGCAGGTTTCAAATAATTGTTTAAGCCCCTCCATAGCGTAGTAGTGGACCTGGACTGGAACAACGAGGTCGGTGCTTGCAATGAGAGCGTTTAGCGTAAGGATACCGAGCGAAGGAGGACAATCGATAACACAGACATCGTAGCTGTCCTGTATCGTCCTGAACTGCTCACTGAGCATAAACTCCCTTCCCGGTACAGCGCCAAGGTCAAGTTCGGCACCGGAAAGCAGAACATTGCTCGGGGCAACGTCGATATTGGCGGTCTTGCTCGGGACAATGACGCTGGCTATGGGGACCTCGACGTTAACGATTGCATCGTATATGGTTTTTGAGAAGGATTCGGGGTCACATCCCAAGCCAAGCGTAGAGTGTCCCTGAGGGTCGAGGTCCACGACAATGACCTTTTTGCCCAACTTTGCAAAAGCGGCGGCAAGATTGACCGTGGTAGTGGTCTTGCCGCATCCGCCTTTCTGATTTGCAATAGCAATAACTCTCATTGAACTCTCTAAAAATTGACCTGCTTTATCCCGCTGTTCGTTTTCTCACAAAAATCGCGAGGTCCATATCAACCTTGTTTGCTCCCTGGCTGGGCTCAGCTCGTAAAAGCTTGAACCTGTCGACGAAGACAACGGGCTGATTTCTTTCCAGGGCATTCAAAAAGGTTGCAAACTGTCTGAAATCCGAGGTGAAGGCGATTTCAACGCGATTTTCCTGAAGCGATTTGACTGCATTTTTGCCTGAATCCTTTGCCGGGTCGTTTGTCTTGACGGTAAAAGAGCCGACCTGTTTTTCGGCAGCGATACGACTTATGGCGAAAGTAAAATTGGCCGATTCCTCGAATTCGGCGACGTAGTCACCGAGGCGGTTTTCGAGATTTCGAACCTCCTCAGCCAGCTTCTGTTTGCTCTCCGGCTGAGCGGCAGTAAGCGCTTCTTCATAGAGTTTCTGCTTCTTCGCTGATTCGGCCATTAGCTTTTCTTTATCCCCGACCTGGGGACCGACAATGAAAAAATAGGCCAGTGCGAATATCGCGGCAGATGCGGACCATACAACCGCCATCATTACAATGTATTTTTTATAGGCACGCATATTCATTGGTTATAATTCCGGTTTGAAAACACATTCAATTTCATAGGCAATGACTTCCCGACCATCGAGGGTATCTCGTCCCTGGGAGGCCACAACGATGTCTTCGACTTTAGGACCAATCGCCTCCGAGGCCCTGAGTCGGTCGCGGAACGCCTTGACCTCGAGGTCACAATCATAGCTGGGGTCTCCGCTGACTTTCATCTTCAACGTTCTAACGGGGATACTCTTATTGACCGTTTTGGTTGGGTCAGCCGGCAGCACAACTTTACGTTTTACGGACTGCTGTTTAACCTCAAGGCCGGTGAGTATGACCGAATCGGGAAGATTTTCGACCAGCGTGACGAGAATCGGCGACCACTGCATGTGACTCCTGATTGACGTGGCGACATCAGCGAGGCAATTATTAATGTCGGTCCTGTCTTTTTCGTAGGAATCACGAAACTTCAAGGCGCCGGCCAGTCGCTCGGTTTGCTCCTCGATGCTGATAATGCTTTCTTTCTGGACGCCTATCAGTATCTTGCTATGGACGTAGAAAATCACCATTACTATCGCGATAATAACAGGGACCGCAAATGTGACGACAAAAATCGCAACGCCCTGCGGTTTGGTCCTGATTGGAATGCCCTGACCTTTTAGCAAATCTACGGTAAACATATCAAATTGACCTCATAGCAAGTCCGGCAGCGACAACCATTGTCGGCCCTTTTGCCTGAATCACGTTCAGATAGTTACGCCCTACGTTGCAGTGCATAGTGTCGAACGGATTCCACAATGTGGCCTTTAGGGGCAGATGTTTGTTGAGTATATCTATGAATCCTCGTGCCATACCAAAGCTGCCGCAGACAAGTATTTCCCCTACACGAGAGGATTTCTGCTGTGCGCTGTGATAACGCAGGGACTCTGCGACGTAGCTGATGAGCTTATGGCAGGTATTCTCGAAGCTTTTCTCAAGTTGCTCGTCAGGCGTTGAAGCATCTGCTGTGTTAAAGAGTTGTTTTTTGACATCCTCAGGCGTCAGCCCGATTTCGTCAGCGATTTTTGACACAATTTCATTTCCGCCATAAGGGACGGTTCGGACAAAGGGCAGTCTGTTCTCACCCATTATCGCGAGCATTGCACAGGAGGCACCTAGGTCGAGCACCGCAGTTGAATATATCGCGTCATCGTTTCTTCCGGCAGCAAGGCAATTAAGCAGCGCCAGGCCGTCGACGTCCATCAGCACACAGCTCAAACCGGTCTTTTTAACAATGCGCAACTTTCGTGCTACTATCTCACCCGGTGCGGCGACAAGCACACCCGTGGCGGTATTGTCCTGGTCGCTTTTCTCAGCGACCTGATAATCTACGACGCCGTCATCGACATTAAAGGGGCAGACCTGTGAGGCTTCGAGGCGCACGGCCCCTTCAAGCTCTTCGGGCTGCAATGCCGGAAACGAAAAGTGCCGCACGGCAACTTCGGGTCCGGAGACACTGCAGACTGCATAGCGACAATGCGTTGCGACAAGCTTGATACATTTTTTCACGGCCTCGGCGGCGGAAGTTTCTCTGGAATCCATGTCGTCTTCGGAATATTCAATGTCTTTTACCGCGGCTGCGACGACATTGTAGCTGCCGTTGTTTTTAGCAAGCTGCACTAATCTCACCATAGATGAGCCGATGTCGAGTCCGAGTACATCGTTCTGAGGCAGACTTAAAATTCTTTTCCAGTTCGTGCCCATACTATCGCCGTACCACCCCTTTCCTTCGCCAGACGGCGTAAGTCCGATTACAAGCGGCCAAACGAGTAACGTTGCGATTTAACATCAACCACTACACCTTAATCGGCTCAAAAAGAGCCTGTCTTAGGTAGAAATCCGGATAAGCGGTTAACAGTCAGGAAGCCCGGTTTACCAACAGAGGACGGTCCTATAAATAGCTTCGACAAGCATTGCAAAGACAATTGAGCGTCAATTTTCAGGTAGTTATCAGGCACCCGAAAAGCCAACGATATAGTTTGTTCTGAGAAGCCCATAAAACTAAAATTCCCCGCAGCGGTTATCGGTCGTTGTGCATTTGTCACCGGCAAGACAAAAATCGACCTGCACCCAGGCATCAAATGCCGAGACTTGAATGGGCTTGCGTGAGACTCTGACGCAACAAAGCAGAGCTGTCCGTGCGGCCACGAATTGACTCTTTTACGGCCGCAGTTGTCCAGCAAGCTTAACCGATACGTTTTGAGATACAGCTTTGGCGAGCAACTCCCGTAGCTGCGTGTGAATGTGCCTGTCAATATGGACCTTTTTTTCCGCAATCTAAACCTACTAAAGACACAACGTGTATGTTTTTGTAGAGGCCCCCCTTGGCGCACAACCATTAAAAAATATAGTTAATAAAGCCGGCAAATGCAAAGGGACTGCGTCGTCATCTCATAACAAGGTCTGATAATGCCCGACAGAAAAGAAGCGAAATTACCATTGGGAGCGCAAAGGCATACCCGAGGTTCTCAGGGAAGTGAAGAATCACGCGTGGTGAAAGGGAAATCGATTACTGATGATTGATTCCGACTAAGGCGGAGAGGAGATAATGAAGAAGAGGCACCTGAGCCCTTTTTCATACTCGGCGGGAATGTCAGTCTATCTCGATAAAACGGCCCGTTTGGTCGAGGGTCATTTTCTGCGGTTCAACAGGCGGGTCACCGCTTAGCGATTGTGTTGCATCTATTGTAATCAGATAATTATCAAATCCGGTGATTTGTATAGCGAAGCACTCGTCGGTAAAATATTTCCCATCGAGGTCACCATTCAGGAATCCGAGAGAGGCCAGGTCTGCCGAGCCGTAGCCGGTGTAATTCTCGCCCTTTTCTGAACAGTATGCGCGAGCAGCGGTGCGGATGCTGCCTGCCATTGCCTTTCCCTCGGACCACTTGGAGGTATCGACCCTGGCTCTCATCATCGGAATCGACACAGCGGACAGGATGCCAACAATAAAGATGACCAGCATCAGCTCAACGAGCGTGAAAGCACCGGCATATTTGCACTTTTTAGTCATCATTGCAGTGTCTCTTCGCGAACATCCAATCCATCCTCCTTCGCTCCAGCTTTCGACTTCGCTTCGTTACACCGAACAGGACGGAGGTCAGGTCCTTCGCCCGCCACGTCTTCTTGTCGAAGACAAGCGCGGGGGCTATGGAGTACAAGGGTGGGGGCGGCAAAGGCCCCCACCATTAAGCTCGCAAGCCAATTTCAACTTTTTACGGTACCAGATTACGGGGTCTCGACAGTGTTTCCAACCTGGTCCATCGTAATCTGAGTCGGAGAGGCCGGCGGTTCACCGCTGCTTCCGCCGCCGAGGTTAGTGACGGTGACGACATAGGCGTCGTAGCCAGTGAAGGCAATGGAATAGTCGGTGTTGCTGAAGTACCTACCATCGAGGTCCTGTGTTTGGAAGCCCAGAGCAGCAATGTCTGTTGTCGAATAATCGTACAGCGGCCCTTTCTCAGCACAGTAGGCACGAGCGGCAGTTTTAATAGCGCCGGCACCGGCTTTGCCTTCCGACCATTTTGCTGAATCGATCCGGCCACGCATAATTGGTATCGCTACCGCAGCCAGAATGCCGACGATGAAAATGACCACCATCAGCTCTATCAGCGTAAAACCTTTTCTGCTTGTCATTTTGCTTTCTCCTTAAAAATGGTTTAATTACAAATCCGACCTGTCACTGGACAAATCGGCCAAAACGCGTGTTGACTTTATTCAGTCGAGCGCTTTTTGGCGTTTTTAGCCCATCTGGCCCGACATCGAGAATATGGGCAGATACAGCGCCAAAATGACGGCCAGCACAATCGCTCCGACCGTTACAATCATTATGGGTTCGAGCAGTCCCAGCACGGTTGTTATCGTCGCGTCAACTTTTCGCTCGTAATACTCGCTTGTTCTCTCAAGGACCTGCGGCAGGGAGCCGCTTTCTTCTCCGACCTGAATCATCTTGACGACCATATTCGGGAAAAAGCCGGCAGTAGCCAGGCCAAGTGAGACATTCGAGCCCTGGACAATATACTCCCTGCTTCGAACAATGGCGTCCTTGATTACGTCGTTTGTGGTCATAGTTGACAGAATATCAAAGACCTCGAGCACCGAGACGCCGGCTGCCAGCAGCGTCGACATAGTCTTGCAGAACGTAGCCACGAAGGCCTGACTTAAAATTTTACCCAGCAGCGGCAGCCTCAGAGCGATTTTCGAGTAGGCTAAGTGGCCTTTCGGGGTTTTTCCTATCACAACAAAAACACAGCCAAGCGCAAAGAAGGAGCCGATGATGAAGATAAGATTTCCCTTGACGAAATCGTAGAAGCCCATAAAGGCGCGTGTGAATGCGGGCAGCTCTCCGCCGAACTGTTCGAACATGTTGCGGAATCTTGGTATGATAAATGCCATAATGAATATCACAATCAGTATAATGAAGCACATAACAAAGAGCGGGTACGCCATAGCACCCTTGACTTTTTTGCCAAGGCGGTCCCGGCTGTCGAAATGCTCGGCGACTCTTTTCAAAGCGTCCGGGAGATTACCGCAGGTCTCCCCGGCCAAGATAATGGCTCTGGAGAGCTGGTCAAAGACCTTCGGATATTCTTTTATTCCACCGGAGAAGTTCTCGCCCTTGCGCATCTTGTCGAGTATACGGTGCAGAATCTCCTGAAGATGAAGGTTTTCTATGTCAGAGGAGATGGTCTCTATTGCGGTAGTGATGGGAATTCCGCCTTCGACCATAGTCGTCAACTGCCAGCACAGCGCGGCGACGTCTGCGGATTTAATCCGTTTTCGGCGCTGCTTTTTCGGCGCCTGTTTTACAGCTTCCAAAATCTCCTGGATTGAAACAGGCGTTAACCCTCTCTCGCGAAGCCAGGCAATGACGTCGTTAGCGGAATTGGCCTGAGTCAGGCCTTCTTTTCGCGAACCCGAAGTATCACAAGCGTTATATTTAAATGTTTTCATTCACAAGTTCCTGAAAAACACCTCTGGTCCGTTTGAGGTCCCCTGAAATCCCCGTAGTTTTAGCATCGTCAGCCAAAAAGCCACGCTTTAACAAAAATGCATTGGAGCTATCATCTCGGCCGAGCAATGCCTCCTGCTTTACCAAAACGTCAATACAAGACACAAGCGACAAGAAAAACGGACCTATTAGCCCTGCTGCTGGTCTGAAGGTGCCACACCTCTTTCCTGCTGCTCGGCCCTAATATCACCAATATCTTCACTAAACGTCACACTGAGGACCTCTTCGGCGGTGGTTTTTCCCTGCAGCATTTTCGTAACGCCGCTTTCAAGAAGCCCGCCGTATCCTTTTTTCCGAGATGCGGCTCTTATCTGCACTTCTGTTCCTCCGTTGGTGACGAGGTCCCGCATCTCGTGGTCCATAACAAGAAACTCAAATATCGGGAGCCGACCGAAATATCCCGTGTTGCCACAGGCCTTGCAACCACGGCCCTGATAGAGTGTGACATCTTTCAATCTGTTGGGGTCAACCTTAAGACGCTTGAGCACCTGCTCATTTATTTCAACCGGCTCCTTGCATTTCTCACAAATCCTTCTGACCAGTCGCTGAGCGATGACAAGATTAAGCGATGAAGACAGCAGATATGGTTCGATTCCCATATAGCTCAAACGGCTCAGTGCACTTGGAGCATCGTTTGTATGGAAGGTGCTTAAGACGAGGTGGCCGGTGAGCGACGCCTTTATGGCAATCTCGACGGTTTCTTTGTCTCTGATTTCACCAATGAGGATTATATCCGGGTCCTGCCTCAGTATGGAGCGCAGACAAGCCGCAAAATCGAAGTCGATTTCAGGTTTGACCTGGACCTGGTTAATGCCTTTTAGCCGATACTCGACGGGGTCTTCAACAGTAGTAATATTCAGCGTCGGGTCTCTAAGGTAATTGAGGCAGGCATAGAGCGTGGTGCTTTTTCCGCTTCCGGTAGGTCCTGTGACAATCATAATTCCGTGCGGCTGGGAGAGCGCATTATGTAAGACATCGAGAAGCTCCGGCTCAAAACCAAGCTCGTCGAGCTTATGTGTAGCCGAAGCCGCATCCAAAATACGCATTACTATTTTTTCGCCGTATATGGTCGGAAGGGACGATACACGCACGTCAATTTCTCTGTTAGGCGCCCTTATCTTTAATCGGCCGTCCTGCGGCAGGCGGCGCTCGGCGATATTGAGCATCGAGAGAATTTTAATTCTGGTTACAACGGCACCTTGCATATTCCTCGCGGGCGGCACCATATCGCGCAAAATGCCGTCAATACGCATACGAACCATCATTGATTTTTCCTGCGGCTCGACATGGACGTCACTGGCCCTGCTTTTGACCGCCTGGCTCAGCAGCATGTCGACATAGCGAATCACGGGTGCCTTTCCCGCCATTGCCTCGTTGTCGCTTTCGGCGTCCGCCGCATCTTCGAGAATCGACTCGACCCTCTCGTCATCGTCTCCCTCTCTGTCGTACTCGTTCTGAACCAGCTCTCTGAGGCGCTGCTCTTCCACGTCGGAGCCATGGTAGATTATTTCGATGGCCCTTCGAATTTCCTGTGATGAGCCGATGACGACCTTTATTGGGCGTTTAATCTTGAGGGTAATTGTGTCGATTGCGATGACATTTAGCGGATCGGCCATTGCAACGACGACCTTGTTTCCGGCCTCACCAATGGCCACCAGACAAAAACGCTTTGAAATGGACTCATCAAGCATTCGGGAAACGTTGAGGTCTATTTTTGACAGGTCATCGAGGTGGAAATACTCCATCGAGAGATGTTCGGCGAGGGTCTGCGTTACCTGCTCTTCGGTCATCATGCTAAGCCGAATCAGGGCCTCACCGAGGCGTCCACCGAACCTGCGCTGCTCATCGAGTGCCTTGCCCAACTGCAGACGAGTAAGGACGCCCTTTGAAACCAGAAACTCCCCGAACAGATGCGTGGTTTTAACTTTTGTCGTTTCCGAGCCTTCTTGAGCAACTTCCATCTTCAAACCTCTAACTGTGCAGTCCCGTCGGCAAAGTGGCGCATTGACCCTGTGAAAGGCCACAGTTTTCGAGAAGGTGTAATTTGTAACAGGCAAAACTCGAGACGGGATTACACCTCTTGCGCGTAATGCCCGGTGCAAGCGTAACGCTCATCATATAAAGTATAGGGAACAAAGCTGGACTTGCCAAAAACCCCGTCACCTGCTTCACCTCCGTTTAGAAAGATTATGATTTTTCAAATTCATCCCACCCCCCAGTGCCACGATATTTTTATGGGACGAATAAAATCTATCCGCCGACCCAATTACAGCGGTCGCCGGAAAGCTTTCTCAGACCCTTTGCCTGGACTCGTTAGCCGACTGTAGGGTTGCGAGCGCGGCAAATTTATCGTCGGCAAACTCGAAAACCTCATCCAGCCCGACCACGGTAAAGACACTTCTGGTTGCGGGCGGCACGTTGCAGAAAACAAGTCGATGTTCACAGTCAGCAAGCAGCTTTCGCAGGCGCAAAAGGCCTGAAATGCTCGTCGAGGTCATTATGTCCACACCGGCAAAATCAACCACAACATCACAGTCGCCCCGGTCACGGACGATTTCAATAAGGGTCTTAAGCTCGCTCCTCATCCGTGGCTCACGCGGCAGGTCGACAAGGATTATGTCATCCGACCAGTTTTGAAAGCCCATTTTTTTCTCCTAACACCAAAGCCCCGCTTCAGCGCATTCTATAACCTTATCGACACAGACAGCAGCAGGGTTAACCAAAAAGGCGTGCCAGCGGTTCATGCAACATCACTGCGGCTCCAGGGCGCGGCCGATAAAATCACTCCAGATTCACCGCCGCTCCGGGCCAGAACTATATTGCGTAGAATTTTGGAGACGTTTTGTGATAGCCGTGAACCGGAACGGTTCACGATTGAATCCAGGAAAGTATTTGCTATTTCAGCGGCAATAACGGCCGGCTTGTGCAAAACTACTTAACCACCTCAAAGCCGATTGTGGTGATATCATCAATTTCCGTCGGGGCTATTTTCTGATTCTGCGCCAGCGTGTTGAACTTGTCCATCATCTCGACAATCGGAGCATCCTTAAGCTGACAGAACTCTTCGGTGAAATGAAATCCAGTCAGGTCATCGAAGTTTCCGACGAAGGGCTCAGCACCGTCGGAATAAAGCAGGATTTTGTCGCCGGGCTGAAGCTGTATTTTATCCTCAGCGTAATCGGCATCCTTGAAAACACCGAGCAGAGAGCCACGGACCTCGAGCTGCTTGGGTTCTTCGCCCTGCCTGAGAAAGACGGGATAAGGATGGCCTGCCCTGGCATAGGTAAGCTCGAGAGTTTCTATATTTAACAGGCAGTAACAACAGGTTGCGAACTGATAGCCGGAAAGCTTCTGTGTGGCCATTCGCTTGTTAAGGTTCTTCATCACTTCCGCCGGCGAAAAGATGTGATATGTATTCTCAACAGTGGCCCTCATATGCAGTGCCTGTTTGAGGAAAATGGTCAAAAGTGCCGCCGGCATTCCGTGACCAACGACGTCGGCCACATAGCAACCAACGTGCTTCTCATCAATCCGGACTATATTATATATATCGCCTGAGACCCACTCAGCAGGCAAAAACACGGTCGCCCACTTTATTCGGTCGGTGCTGGGCAATTGCGTGGGCAAAAAGTCCTGCTGCACAAGACCAGCGAGTCGAAGCTGTTCGGCCAAGTTGTCTACCAAAGCTCCGGTCATACTTAGCTGCTCAGCAAGCTTGTTTTTGTAAATAGTCTGTATCTGCTTTGGTGGAATCGCGGGCTTTACGGCCATTCCCTCGCTTTTCTTCCTATAAGCAAGATTAACGCTTACCCTTGTCCATAGCTCGTCTACCGACACCGCCTCGGTGCTTCCGGTCATTGAAAAGCTACTTTTGGAAGGCGCCAGCGAGAAACTCTTTACGGGGACCTTGACACGGTCGGTAATCAGTATCACCCCTATATTCTCCATTTCGAGCGTTTCGATTATCCTCGCCAGTTTCTGCTGCTGGTGGGCGTCCGAGTCGTTTGCATCCACTATTACCGTTCCCACCAGGCCTAATTTGTCTCTGACTTCGGCGAACCTGTCGATTCGAAGAATCCGGTGAGAAAGGTTTCTCTCCTTAAGCAGCCGCTTTATTTCCTGCGGCATTTGCTTCTGGTTCGACAGGTAGAGAACATCGATAAAGCTTTTCTTTAGCTCGATTTCGCTTAAAAGCTCGGTCTTGACCATTTGTCTATCCCCTTTTCTGTAACAATCCCTCCGAAGGATTCGCCTCACGTAATTTCAGCAAACGATATTTGCCTGACTTCGGCTGTCCGAAAGCTGTAAGACTAATTTCGGAATGTTTGGTGTCGCACTTTGTCGTTTTTTTCTTTTTTTTTACCTATCTGCATTATCGGCTGCAAACCCTTTCCGTCGGCAGTTTTTGCGATAATCCGTTTTGTTCAAAAGGTGCACATTTCATTAGCACAAAAAAGTCCGAGAATACTTGTATTCATAGCCAGATAACAACGAGGCGATTCATCTGGGCCGGGATTAAGACTGTAAATTTGGGGAGGATGGATAATACTCAGCAACAAACCCCCGCCCCCGGACACGTTCAATTGAAGAAAATCCTTTTTGTTCTCTGCGTGGTTTTTCAGCCGAAGAAAATCGCCGAGCCGATGCGAAGAATCGTAGCGCCCTGCTCAACGGCAATCTCGTAATCCGAGCTCATACCCATGCTCAGCTCGGTAAAATGCGGACCGACTATTCTTTCGCCCCGCATCTCTACAAACAGTTCTCTGGCCCGAACAAAGCATTCGCGAATCACATCCTTGTTGCGCGTCAGCGGCGCCATAGTCATCAGCCCCAAAAGTTTCACATTGGGCAGTGTCTCAACCTGTTCGGCCAGATGCAAAGCAGCACCGACGGACACGCCGTACTTTTGCGGCTCCTGCGAGGTATTAACCTGCAAAAGCACCTCTGCGGAAATGTTCATCTTAGCGGCCGATGCACTGATTTCCTCTGCCAGCCGAAGAGTGTCCACGGAATGTATCAATGTCACAAGAGGCAGCACCTGCCTGACCTTGTTGCGCTGCAGATGACCAATCATATGCCAGCGAATCTTGTCGGGTGTAATCCCCTGGCCGGCGTTTTGACGGAGGTAGTCTTCAATTTGCGTGGAGATTTTCTTTAACTGCTGCACCCTGTTTTCGCCGAGGTCATAAAAACCGAGTCGAATCACATCTTTGACCGCATCAAGGGAGGCAGACTTTGTAACTACTACAAGCCTGACCCCGGCAGGGTCTCTGCCCACGCTTGCACAGACCGAGTTTATGTTCCGCTTAACACGTTCAATTCGTTCGCCAGTATTCACCATTAAACCAGCAGATGACTCAACATCATTTTATGAAAAGCAACTCTTGGTTGTCTTGCCAACGATGTTTGCTTCCGCAAAGACCATTTTTAATAATTTAAGCCAATCGCCACTTCCTTTCAAGCCCTTTGACAATATATAAACCACTTTCCAGGGCCAAAAAAGGCCCATAAATCGATATTTTTTTTCTTGCATTTTCCGCTTGATAAGCTTATACTGATGATGTTAAATTGAATCCGTGAGAAAAAGCCCCACTTGGGAAAACTGCGGGGGTGGGCTTATATTTTGTTTGACCGTTTTTCAGGGGCGGACTATATTTCTCTTTTCGCAGGCAATTAGATAGCGATAATACTGCTTGAAGCAGTTCACAATCCTCGGCGAGGCAGCGTGGCACACCGGTTTCCCCCCCAGCCGGTCCCACCACCTCGCCTTTTTTTAGGTATATTCGGCCACTGAGACATCAAGCCTGCTTTGCAGCCCCCACCTCTATAAAGCCAGCGTGCAAAATCAGAAAGACCAAAACCGCAATAATGGCCACTGCAGCGCCAAATATGAAGGTCGCAACCGGTGAGACGTACTGCCACAAAAGACCGGCTGCGAAGCTGGCGACAAAGGCCGACAGACCGGTCACGGTATGAAATGTTCCCAAGGCCGTGGCCTTGAATCCGGCACCAGCCAGGTCCGATACAAAAGCCCGCTGCGTGCCGTCGATGGCCGCAAAGACCACTCCGTAAAGAGAAAATAAAACAACAAACAGCCACAGCGAATTACAAAAAGCAAAACCGAGCGATACGATCGCAAACAAGGCGTAACCGAAAACAATGACCGGCCGGCGCCCGATTTTATCCGAAATGGAACCCAAAGGCACGGACAGCGCGCTATAAAAAACGTTGAAAAGCACATACAAAAAAACAGGAGTGGCAACCGATGCCCGGCCCGTAAACAAGTGCTGCGACCTCATTACAAAAAACATATAGCTGAAATTGCCCATCGCAAAAATCCCGGAAACCAGAATAAAAAGCTTCAACGGCTTTGGGAGCATCGCTAGGCCAATTTTCAGCTTAACTTCCCGCCGCTCAATCCGCGGCTCTCTGACAAAACCAATCGGAGCTAGCGCCGCCAGGCCCAAAACTGCGGCAATAATGATTATGGTTCGAATCTCGAATCCGAGAAACCACAGCAATAAAAAAGACACTGCCGAACCCAGAATTGCACCGAGGGTATCAAGACCGCGATGAATACCGAAACCCTTGCCGAGCTGAGCGGCAACCGACTCAGATATGATTGCATCACGAGCGGATGTTCGCAGGCCCTTGCCCATTCGCTCCATTGCCGAAAAAACGACCGCACTCGGCCATACCCTCGAAGTAGCAAGCAGCAGCTTGAAGACCGTCGAGACGCCGTAGCCCCAGTACACAAAGACTTTTCGCCTGCCGGTTTTGTCGGACCAGTAACCGCACGGCACCTTCAGGATGCTTGCGACACTGTCCCGCAATCCGCCGACGAGACCGATGAGCTGGCCGGTGGCGCCGAGCGACTGCAGGAACATCGGCAGAACCGGCATTATCATTTCACTGCTCAGGTCGTTTAGAAAACTGACGACACTGAGCAGGATTACGTTGCGAAATGTTTTTTTTGGCAGGCCTTCTTCCATCGTAATCCGGCAGTTCGTAGTCGGTTTCTCACTGGCCGCGGACCTGGACAACAAAAGACCTGCTGCGCGGGCCGTCAAACTCGCAGAAGAAAATCCCCTGCCAGGTTCCAAGCATCACTTGGCCATTTTTGACAATAATTTGCTGGCTGCAGCCAATGAGTGAGCTTTTGCAGTGCGAATCGCTGTTGCCCTCGCTGTGCCGGTATCCCGGACGCAGATGCGGTACAAGCTCTTCGAGTGTTAAAAGTATATCGTGGACAACCGAAGGGTCGGCGTTTTCATTTATCGTGATAGCTGCAGTGGTGTGAGGACAATAGACTGTCGCATCACCGTCGGCGATGCCGGATTTAGCGACAAGGGAGGCGACCTGGCTGGTGATGTCAACGAACTCACAACGTTTCTTTGTACTTATATGAAAATCCTTAGTCATGATTTTCATTGCATTCACTCCTACATTTGCTCGATAACTTCGATGCCCAGTAAGTCCTTTAGCCCGTGTGAGATTGTGCGGGCCGTCAAATCACATAATAAAAGACGTGTCGGGCGTTTATTAGCCGGGGCATCGAGGACGGGACAATTCGTATAGAAACCGCTGAATCTCTGCGCAAGGTCGTAAAGACAGCCGGT
>CAZQWM010000045.1:0-20214 GCA_964597035.1 uncultured Pirellulales bacterium | reverse complement strand
CCATACTGAAATATACGTCATGACCGTTCTCATCAGCCGCCAAAAGTCCCGGACGCCACCGGAGTTTAAACTCTGGAGCTTCATCAACATACAGGGTAACAGTTTCCCCGTCTGCCGGCCGCGGACAATGAGCACGCTTCAGGTCGTTGCAATCCTCTATGTAATATTCGTCCGCTCCCATATCAACGGTCGCTTTGTCATCACAGTTGCCGTCCTTTATTCTATCTTCGCCATCGATATCCTTTGCCGGCAGGCCTCCGGGCGGAGTATTCGTACCTGTGTCTATGCAGGGCGAGCACGGCATCAGGTGCAGACCGTCTGCCTCTAACATCGGGTCCTCGTCGATATTTCCCTCGCCTTCCCAGCCGCCCCGGATATTGCTGTAAGTTATAGTAGTCGTTTCAATGTTGCTGCTTATCTCATCACCGCCGTCCCAGAGGATGCAGTTGCTTATTTGAAGGTTACATGAGATTATATAACTATCTGCAGCTACTGCCCTTCCAGAAGAACCCGGGGCAGCTCCGTTGCCGATGAATGTGCAGCTTATTACATCTGCATCTGCCTGTTCATTGTATATCCCGCCACCTCTGGCGCCGGTCCAGTTGTTCTTGAAAAGGCAGTTGACAATTCTAATGTTGCCGCCTTCGTTGCACATCCCTCCTCCCCCTACTATAACGCCGGGTAGAAACCCACCGTATCCTCCCTTGGCCGAGTTACACTTGAACTGGCAGTTTCTCACTGTCGGGCTGCCCGTGTAATTGTACATCCCTCCGCCCATACCGAGTAAACTGAAATCACTGGCATTCGCATTGCCAGCGGTGATGGTAAAGCCGTCCAATATGGCTGTCTCATTTGTGTCGCTTCCCGTCACAACGTGATAGCTGTTCTCCGCCCGGCAGGGGTCATCAATTAAATCACTGGGCTCAACGAGCTGGTTGTCGTTGCCCGCAAGGTCACCGCTGAGTTTCGTTTTATAAACACCCGGCTTACGGTCTTCCCAATCTCCTCCGCCGGGCGGGAAACCGCCGTAAATTGCAACGTCATTCATGAGTTGAAAAGTAGCTTCCCGGTCACCGGTACCCTCTGGGTGGAGAGTGTTCCGGTCCGGCATATAGTTTCCCTCAGCTACCAATATCTCATCGCTTCCGGGAGTTATGCTCGCAGTTTCCAGTGCGTTCTGCAGGTGGTTGTAAGCGTTCTCCCACGAAGTGCCGTCGTTCAAGCCGTTTGCATCTGCATCCACGTAGATAATATTTTTGCACACAACGGTTGCTTCGCTGGTGTTTACATCGAACCCTGGCCCGCTCATATTACAATAGTTTGTGAATGGTTTTTCGGACTCAGCCGTCGTATTTACTAAAACAGTTAGCTCAATGTGACCGGGGCTGTCCGGATGAAGTACTGCTTCCCAGGTGACTGTATGTCCGATGGGGTCATATACTCCCAATGGCTCCGACGAGATATAATTTACTTCTTCAGCAAGGGAGTCTATAATTACGACATCCATATCAGTATAGCTGTAGCAGTTCGCATCATAATAGATGTCGTAGATTATATTGCGCCCGACATAAACACAATCACCGACGTTATCAATTTTGACAAGTGCTGGGAAACCCCGAATCTCTGTATTTTCTTCGGCTTCAAGGGCAATGCAGTCCCCCGTCATCTTGCAGGAGTTGGTGATTGTATTACTGGCCCGGGGGCATTCGGCCTGTATCACTAAATAGACGCATCCGGAATCGTAAGGCCCCACCGTGCCAATATCCCACGTTACTGAATTGTTCCCGGGATCATACTCTCCCCCGTCAGAGGCCTCGATAAAAATCGTATTCTCCGGCAGGTCATCGGTAATAAAAACATTTGTATCCCCGTAACCGTTGGCGTCGTAGCAGATACTATAGATAATATTGAAATCTGGTGTGGCATAACCGCCCTCATTGACGTCATCAACCTTCGTCAGTGTCGGACAGCAGCATACAGGGGTATCTTCGCAAGCGGTCACGGCGCTGGTCATACAGTCCCCCGTCATTTCGCTGCAGTTAGTGATTATCCCGCCCGGCTGAGCACATTTAACCTTCACAGTCAGTGTAACACAATTTGCGTCGTTAGACCCTAAAGTTCCAATATTCCATGTTACCGTTCCGGCATTATGCTCATAGTCGCCCGTAGCCGAGATAAATTCCACGTCGTTCGGCAGTTCATCGGTAATCTCAACATTCGTATCGCCATAGCCGTTGGCAGCGTAACAGATGTTGTAGACGATGTTGTCGCCCGGCCCGACACAGTTACCATCAGGCACATTATCCTCCTTCGTAAGCGTTGGGCAGCAAACAGGAGTATTCTCAAAAGTCGTTCTTATAACATCGTTGCTACTTCTGATAAGGCAATAGTTTGCGATTGTCTCGCACATCGTGGCGTCTTCATTCACATTGACTTTCAGTGTAACAGAACCGCTGTCTCCAGGATGAAGAGTCCCGAGGTTCCACATAACCGTATTCGAGCAGGGATCATAAATTCCATCGGAATCCGCTAAGTTGAAATCCACTTCCTCCGGCAGTTCGTCAATAATATTGACATCATTAATATCTGGGCAGTTCGCATCACCGTGATAGATGTAATCAATAGTGTAGATTATCTCGTCACCCGGCCCGACACAATTGCCGTCATCAACCTTGGTTAAATCAATCCATCCTTTTGTTACCTCGCATAATGTTTGTATTCCGTTGCCCATGTCGTCAGATATCGATTTAACATTGTTTACATCATAATAGGCGTAGACTTTGCCAATACCTTGAATCCCTAATCCAGACCCTGCTTCTGTTCCAGTCCCGAGAAACAGGGAATCCCCTGTGTTAATCATCGATATTATTTCGTACCCGTTTTGCTCGGTCCAGTTAGGCTCATTGAAATCATTTCCATCGTATCTTTCAAGCTTTGGTCCCGTCGTTACATATAGGTAGTTCTGAAACGTTTCCAACTCCCACGAATCGGCACTTTGGAAATCACGTATTGTGGTCCATGTGATTCCATTTGGGGACTTGTGCACTCTGCCCTGGTAAGCGGAAGCATATAAGTTGCCGTCGTAAACTTCGTAATCCCAGATACAGCTTCCACCTAAATCAGCATCCTGCTCGAAGCTGCTTCCATCATAGCGACCAAACTTATCATTGCTTATGTCTCCAATGTATAGAATGTTATTCCAAACATAGAGACTTCTGAACCCGCTCCATGAAGTGTAGTTAACGACCCTTGTCCAGTTAGGGTCGTCGTACCTGTAGAGCCTTCCTGACAAACCCGCCGTCCCCGCATACAAATTTCCTCTGAATTCTACTAATGAACACACTTGGCTGTCCAGATTGTCCCCGACCAGTGTCCATTCGTTAGGTTCTCCCTCGTATCTCCACACTTGGCCTGTCTCACTATCGGTACTACTAAGTACTCTCGACAAAAACAACTCTTTCCTTGATGCTGACGATTCGACCCCAGGACCGGATTGGGAACCAAGCATCTCTAGGATAGTACTAGGCATAGTACCTGCGTACAAATGGCCGTCATGCTCACAAAGACAAAGCACCGCGCCGCCCAGTTCTGGAGATATTATCTGCCAGGAAGTCTCGCCAAGGTATTTATAGACGACCCCAGGCTCGCTTCCCCCTGCATATACCGTTTGTGCCTCAGCTGTTCCGCAAGTGCTTGTGATGAAGATAATTAGTGATGAAATCAGGGATGACTTTAGGTGTGACATTTTTGTTCCTCCTTCCCTCGGCCCTGCTCGGGACGAGAAATAAGTGTGTTAGTGTGTTATGGGTGCGTTCACGTCTGAGGCGGCTCTAATTACCCCAAACCGCCAACAGACACGGTAGCTCAATTGCCCATTTTCAGTATCTCCTTCATATCCCTGTCCTTTCAAATTTTATGGTAATCTGTAGAACTAGCCCTCGGGTCTCCAAAATCGAGCAGTACTTAAATAGAACAGTCCACAACGGCCCGGTGTCGTTACACTTTTTTTAAGGAATTTCGGAAAAAACGAGCGGAGTTGCCCCCTGAATTGAACACATCGTCTACCCACTTCCTTGTTTCTCTAATGACGGCGAGACTACACTGCACCAGTAAAGGGTTCAAGCAGGAAATAATATATTCCGGAAATATATTTCCGTTGCTCCTGATTCCTCCAGTCGCCGCTCAGGCCGTGATTCAATGCCTTCCGCAATATCGTAGTGCAACCCTCCGGATAGAAATGCTATCTCGCACTGAAATTCCCCCCGGCCCTAAACGAATCGCTAAGAAGCTGAAACTACCCCCTCGCCAGGTAAAGGATAATGCCGAAAAAGACCAGTATCACGACAACGCACACGGCTATTGATGTAACGAACAGCCACATAAACCACCTGTTCTGCCTTGACACGACAAACTTCAGATACCTGTCGCTCGCCGCGAACGTCCTGCTCATCCGTGCTATCCCGTCTGTATGGTCCTGCGTATTCTGGTTCAGCTTGGACAGCGATTCGTTGAATTTATTGAATGTCTCTGTCATTTGCACATCCACGTCCGCCGCCGCCGCAAGATGATGCTCTATATTTAGAAGTTCATCCGTTTGTTTCGCCGACTCGGTCGGTATTTTCTCCACCGCCGACAGCAGCACCTGGTCTTTGGCGAGGTTGTTCTTTAGCTGGTCAATCAGCGATTCCGTCAGCGCCTTTTGGTTCTCGACCACGTCGGGGAAACTTTCCAGCAGCTTCGGCAGTTGGTCGATTCGGCTGACCAATTCCTCATGCTGTGCCGCCTGCTTGGCGAGATGAGTGTTTATGCCGTTTAGCTCCTCGATGAGGCGGTCGAAGCCGGCCTGGATCTTCTCTAATGATTCGCTTTTGCCGCGGACCGCCACCGCCTTTACCGGCTGCTCAACTCCCGCTCGGCCGCCCGTGGCCGATGACGCCTGCTCCTGCTCGGTAATTAATCCCTCCTCGTTAAGCTGAGGCGCCTCGAAATCACCGTGCGCCACCTCTCGCTTGCCACGCCACCAGTTACCAAATCGTGATAATGAATCCTGCAGTCCCATTCGTTTTCCCTGCGATTATTAAGCTGCCTTTGGGCATTGATTATCCCACATAGCACGCACCTTGACAAGACGAAACTAAATTAGCGTACAGCCGGTAGCGTATAGCGTACAGGGGTTTTGAAAGTGCGGGGAAACGTCGGTTGTGATAAAATGGGCCGGTTGCCGGAAAGTTGAGATTGGCTAAAGGGCTGATAAATGAAGCTGGTCAGATATAAAAGAAATGAGGCCGAATCAATCGGTGTGCTCGGCGAAGCAGGAATCGTCGATATACCGGCGAACTGGCCCGGGCCTAACCCGCCGAAGAACATAAACGAAGTCCTGCAAAGAGGCGAAGAGTGTCTGGCAAAGATTCGCAATATAGCCAAGTCATCGGATATTGTTGTGTCTGCTGAGGACGTGAAATTGCTCTCGCCGATACCCCGACCGGGAAAGTTACTGGCTTTAGCGGGCAACTACGGAGAGCATATAAAAGAAGCGCACATAAAACGCGGCTTCAAACTTGGCCTGTCCGATGCGGCGCGTCAAACCACGGTTCCCCGGCCGTTCATCAAGCCCGCCACTACCATCATCGGGCCTGATGACCAAATCCCCTGGCCGGTGTATAGTCAGCAAATAGACTACGAAATCGAATTGGCCGTAGTAATCGGTGCGAAAGCAAAATGTATCTCGCCGGCGGACGCACTCGGTTGCGTCGCCGGGTACACAATTGCCAATGATGTATCTGCACGCAGTGTTACTTTCAAAGAGGGCAGGCAAGAGCGCCCGTGGGATGAGTTTTACGACTGGCTCGCGGGCAAATGGGCCGATGGCTTTTGCCCGATGGGGCCATACCTCGTAACCAGCGACGAAATCGCTGAGCCGCAGGATTTGGAGCTTGAGCTTAAGGTAAACGGCCGAACCCGCCAAAAGGCCAACTCGGCCGATATGATTTACAAAGTAGCCGACATCGTTTCGTTCTTGAGCAACCTGATGACGCTTGAGGCAGGGGATATTATTTTAACGGGCACCCCGGCCGGCGTGGCCGTCGCTACTGGTGAGTTTCTCGAACCCGGCGATAGAATCGAATGCCGAATCGCCGGCCTCGGAACACTCACAAACACCCTCGGCCCCCGGCCGGAAAAGTTCTACAAGCCGCTGGAGTAAAGGCATTTCGCCTGTTTTTCCCGGCCTCGAACCCACTCAAGCCCCGTTAATCTGGGTAAAATTAAACAAACGTATTAAACAAATGTATTAAACATTTGTTCAGCAAAAGCGCGCAAGTCGAAAACCCTTAGAACCCGACTTTTTTAAAAAATTTTTAATTGCCTTTCCCACAAGCACTTAAGTGCATTTCGGCCCCTCGATTTATATCAGGAAATCCCTTAGTTTTCGACAAAAGCGCGCAAGTTCGCGCCATAGGGTAGAGGGACGCGCGAAGCCAAATGGGCTTCGCGGGAAAATAGATAGTTGAAAGTAGAAAGGTGAACACGGCAGCCCAGAAGGGCACGTATCTCGTGAAGCGTGAAGCGGGATGTGTGAAGTGTATCGAGTTGAAAGGAGAGAGGCAAATGGCCAAGAAAGAAAAAAAAGAGCGTCGAGAGGGGACTAAAATTGAGCGTGAGAAGGACATTGGGGAACTGGTTGAGAAAGAAACAACAATGGACGAGATATGGTTCGCAGTGCAGAAGTTTATCGAAGAGAAATTCTGGCCCGTGCTGGTGGTGATGCGCAGGGTGATTTTCTGTTATCGGTTTCGCAAGATACCACTAACGCACTGCAAATTCGCACTCGTCGATGCCGACGATTATGAGTGGCTGTCTTACTACAAATGGATAGCGAGCAAAAGTGTAAACGGGAACTGGTATGCAGTGTCGAGTGAGGCGAGGGAAAATCCCAGTAGAGCACATATACCAATGCATCGATTGATAATGAACGCCCCGGATGATTACTTAGTTGACCATCGCGATCGCCGGACCCTGGATAATCGTCGAGTGAATCTGCGTCTGGCGTCGCCGACACAAAATCAGTACAACGCGATGAAGCCGAAGCGCAAAGATTCAACAAGTAATTATCGCGGTGTGAGCAAGTCAAAGCTGAGCAGCAGATGGACGGCGAGGATAAGTGTGGGCGGCAGGAGGATAGGGCTGGGAACGTATTCGACAGAGATTGAGGCGGCGAAGGCGTACGACCGGGCGGCGAGGATATTTCATGGCCAGTTCGCTACCGTTAATTTTTCGTAGCGCATAAATGGTTATCTGTCCGCTGTAAGTTTACCCTGAGCTTGTCGAAGGGCTGAACGCCGAACATTGAACGCTGGTCCGGCCGGGGGTGTTGTTCGGATTTATCTTCCTCAGCAGGATTTGCCCGCCTCCGGCGAGGCTGATTCATGTGGTGAGTTGTCCATTGTTTTTATCCGTAATCGTATTCTCTTTCTTCCGTCTTTTCTATATTTTTCGTGTACACCTTTTCAATCGTATTTCTTCTTTAAATTCAATAATCGCCTCAAAACTTGCTCTTGTTTGCTGAGTCTACATTGCCATATAGTGACAACACGCCATCCCTGATTTCTGAGCAAGCGTTCCACTCGTGCATCTCTCCTTCTGTTTCCATCAATCTTATTCTTCCAGAATTTCCTATTAGTCTCCGGAAGTTTTGCTCTTTTGCAGTTCTTGTGATTATGCCAAAAACATCCATGAACGAATATTGTTGTCTTTAAAGCAGGCAATACAAAATCCGGTACGCCGGGAAGACCTTTAACGTTACGCCGATACTTGATATTTGGTTTCCGAAGTAGTGTCGGTAGATGGCATTTATACGTAAACAGGATTTTAAAATTCGCCTTGTTAAATTGGATGTTTAGCACTAATATTTCTTGCGACACGATTTTTGATTTCCTTATTGAGGATGCGATTTTGAACTTGGGCCAAAGCTGTTGAGCGGAGAAACATAAGTTTGAGTGCAGGCACACAACAACAATTCAGCGATTATATTGTTTATGTCGATGAAAGTGGCGACCATGGCTTGGAAAGCATAGATACAAACTATCCGATCTTTGTTCTTGTTTTTTGCATATTCAGAAAACAGGACTACATCGATAATGTCATTCCGCAACTGATGCAGCTAAAAATGAAATTTTGGGGACATAGCGAAGTCGTGTTGCACGAACATGATATCAGAAAACCTCAAAAAGACAGTGCATTTGCTATCCTGTTTGACAAAGACATCCGACAAAATTTCGTCGTTTCGCTCAATAGCCTGATGAGTTCAGTGCCATTTACTCTCATCGCATCTGTTATCGATAAGAATCGATTAAAGCAACAATATACAATGCCCACTAATCCCTATGAGATTTCCTTGTCCTTTGGTTTAGAGAGGGTCTTTCGATATCTTAACGATGCCGGTCAGGCACAGAACAGAACGTCTGTCATCGTAGAAAAACGTGGCAAAAAAGAGGACGATGAGCTTGAACTTGTTTTTCGAAGGATTTGTGATGGCGCCAACTACTTCAATAAGCCGATGCCTTTCAACATGGTTATGGTTGACAAGCGATCAAACTCATCAGGTTTGCAAATAGCCGATTTAACAGCTCGACCTATCGGCATAAAAACCCTTCGCCCGAAACAACTCAACAGGGCATATGATATTATCAAGACAAAGTTTAGAGTGGGTAATAATGGCAGGATTGACGGCTGGGGTTTGAAGCTTTTCCCATAAAAATAATATGAGGCTTCTGGTATTCCCAAAAGCCTCATACCGACCGGAATTTCCAGTCCGCTTATTATAATATACGGCAAAACCCGCATATTGGTCAAGAGAAATCACAAGAAAATCTGCATAATTTTTCGTTCTATAAATTAACCCCTAATAACCAAGCTCGCCATCTTCAATGCCCAAAGAAAGCGCCAAAGCCAGAGCATTGCGCAAAACAAACGCTCCATAGTCACGTGCGAGAGCGGCAACATGTGCTGCTCCGTCTTGTGTCCATTCTATCTCATTATGAAGCTTAGTTTCAATTCGTGTCCAATTTATTTGTTTATCTCTCTTGGGCGGTGGGAATACGGCAGTATATTCCTGAATAGTGAGATTCATAGTATCAGATAATTTTTGTGTCATTTTATAATCTCCGATTTGTTACCCGGTTCGTGAAAAGAACGCGGATGCGAGGGTGGTGAACCAAGGAGCAAAGGTCATAATTCTATCAGATTTTGAAAGGTTGTGTCTCGCGCATAAAAGGCGAACATTTTTGGCTGTTATGCTGCTTCCACCTTTGGAGTAAGGAACATCATGGTCGAAGTGGAGATTATCTTTGCTTCCACAAATAACGCAATGCCCTTGGTCTCGCTTCCAAACCTCGACTTTAACCGCCGTTGGTATGACGCGCGTTTGTCGAAGCAGTGGTTCTTTCGCACGTGGAGTCTTGGCTGGTCTAAGGAAAAATCTACAAACTTTCCTAATTCCGTCAAACAAAATAGTGGCATCAATCAACTGATATCTTCCTCTATCACACCACACACCTGTTGAAATTTTTTCATATACCTGAACGACTTCTGATTTGCGTTTCTTTTCTTTAAATGCCAGTGCAGATTCAAAGAATTTTCCATTTTCTGTCAATGCCCCCGTAGTGGTTTGTAAAGGTTAATCTAATTTTTTTGGGTCGTTGCCGGTTCGTTTTGGCTCATCGTGGCCTTCATACTCAAGAAGGTTGGTTTCTACATGCCAACGGTCTCTATAAGGTGCGCCTTTTCTCACACTCATCAAGATTATCGAATAGCCAGGTTTGATTCGAAAATTCATTCCTCGCTGTAGCATAATCTCTTCTCGTTTTATAATCTCTGCGTAAGAAATTATGCTTTTGTATCTCATATTAAAATACCGTTAATAGAACAACGAGAAGGATTCTTTCGGAAAGAAGTCGTGATGACCACTTATGTAGATATGTTTGTGCGCAATATTCCCGGCTGTAATTGTGACCAATCGCTTCCTATCACTAACGTCGCCGCTCATCCTTGACCTTCCTTATGATTATCAACAATCATTTTACCCAAACCGCCTTTTTTAGTCAACAACCATGTCAATCTGTGTTAACTTGTGCCATAGGTATCCGTGTAATCCGCCTGCCCTGCGCATCCTGGCTCGCCGGAGGAGCAAAGGATTCGTTATGATTTATCCGCCGTAGCATAAGCGAAGGTGGAACACCAAAGGCCAACATAATCCGTGTAATCCGCGCGAACTTGTGCCATAGGTATCCGTGGTTAAAATTTCTCTGCGTTCTCTGAGTGCTCTCCGTAATGGGCTTGGCCATCCCTTACGGAAGGAGTCCATAGGTCTGTGGCCAAAATATTCTGTGTTGTTTTGCGCTAGGTGGCAATACCACCTACTGAACGCCTCACCGACTGACTAAATCCGTGATTAAATCCTCTGCGGTCTCCGCGGTGAAAAATAAAAAAAGCCCCGCTTTTGCGGGGCCTCTTTTCGGCTTAATCAGTAGATGTTTTACTTCGGGACGACGCTCACTGCACACGGGCCTTTCTTACCCTGGCCGACCTGAAACTCGACCTTCTGCCCCTCCTGCAGCTCGGCGTAACCGGTGGTCTTAATCTCTGAGTGATGCACAAAGAGATCTTCTCCGCCGTCGTCGGGAACGATAAACCCGAAGCCCTTCTTGCTATTAAACCATTTTACTGTACCTGTACTCACTTTTTGCTCCTTCGGCCGATACCGGCCTTTAACTAATACCGTGTCCCTCACAATGGATTCCTGAGAGGATATTCCCGGGGGACGGAGGACTACCCTCAATAGCCGGCAATTATACCAAAAGCTCTGTACGGGCAATCTAAAAAATAAAAAATTTTCACTAACCGAAACCCGCCCATAAACAGCCCATACATCGGCCCAGCTCACCCTTGGGCCGGAACATGTTTATGAGGGTCGACGAGTTTATGAGGGTCGACGAGTTTATATTGGTCGACGAAGCCGACGAGTTTTCGGGCGCGGACGGGGTGCTGGAGCTTCCGGATGGCCTTTGCCTCCACCTGCCGCACACGTTCCCGGGTGACTTTGAAGATTCTACCGACCTCTTCTAAGGTATATGTATACCCGTCGCCGATGCCGTATCGAAGCTTGATAATTTCCCGTTCGCGGTATGACAGGGTTTTCAGCACCAGGTCGATTCGTTCTTTAAGCATGGACTGCGTGGCGGTGGATACGGGTGAATCAATCTCGTCGTCTTCGATGAAGTCGCCGAAGTTACTGTCTTCGCTGTCCCCGATAGGCCGGTCTAAGGAGATGGGATGCCGAGAGATTTTCATCACTCTGCGGGCCTCATCGATGGTCATTTTTGCCTCTTTGGCGACTTCTTCGACGTTCGGTTCTCTGCCGAGTCGTTGCGTGAGGACTTTACTGGCCGTTCGCAGCCGGCTCATTGTCTCGATCATATGGACTGGTATACGGATGGTCCTCGCATGGTCGGCGATTGCCCGCGTAATCGCCTGCCTTATCCACCAAGTTGCGTAGGTGCTGAATTTGTAGCCGCGGCGGTATTCGTACTTGTCGACGGCGCGCATAAGGCCGGTGTTACCTTCCTGAATGAGGTCGAGGAAGCTGAGGCCCCGATTGCGATATTTTTTGGCGATGGAGACGACGAGTCGAAGATTGGCGCTGGAGAGGACTCGTTTGGTTTTTTCGTATTGGCCGAAGATACGGTCGATAACGAGGAGTCGTTTCTGTAACTGAGCGGTTGTTTCGCCGACAAGGTCTCTGAGGCCTGCAAGCTCCTGCTGCATCGCTTCAATGTCTTCGGTGGCGTAGTCTTTACCGGGTCCGGCGGCGATTGTATCCTCGAGGTGTCGCATTTTGCGGCAGATACCGTGGAGCTTGTCTTTCATCGGCTGGATTCTGCTGGTTCGAAGGGACAGTTCTTCGAGCAGCGTGGCGCGCCGGCGGCGGTTTCTGTTAATGCGTTTGAGTACGAGGGCGGCTTTTTCGTCCAGTCCTTCGGAGTTTTCGAGGTTGAGGTATTGTTTAAAGAATTGCTGGTTTGCCTGCAGTAGTGCGTTAGCGGTCTGGAGGTTCTGGGGGAATCGTTTTTTTATGACGCTCCTGACGAGGTTTTCGGCGGTGCTGATTTTCATTGTTCTGTCGAATGAGAGGGTTCCCTCGCGGACCTGCTGCAGGATTTCAGCGGCATTTTTGGCGCAGTAGTCGTTTTCGAGCACTTTTCGTCGGAAGGCCATACGTGAGAGTTCGATTTTTCGAGCGAGAGAGATTTCGTCTTCTCTGACAAGAAGGGGGATTTCACCCATCTGTGTGAGATATGTTCTGACTGGGTCGTCGATTCTTCGGGTGGGTTCAGCCGCGGCAAGCTCCTTTTCGATGAGTTTGTCCTCTTCGAGCTGTTCAGATTCGGCGGCCTCTGCGGAGGTTTCTTCTGCTTCTGCGGAGTCGAAGTCGTCCTCATCGCCTGCCTGGGCGGCGGTGTGCTTTCCGACATCTGCTTTGTCAATCAGATTGATGCCCATTTCGTCGAGCGTGGAGAGGAGCTTATCCAGCCGGGCGGGCGTGATTACCTCTTCCGGCAGGTCGTCGTTCATTTCCTCGTATGTGAGGAATCCCTTTTTCCTGCCTTTTTCGATGATGGCCTTAATTTGGGAGTCCGTATCGGCGGGGGTCTGCTGTTCGGTTGTCCGGTCCTCTTCGGGCTGTTTCCGGGTTTTCTTTTTAGATTCTGCCGCGTGTTTTTTTCGTGCCACAATAGTTACCTCGAATTAAACCGTTTTATTTCAGAGTCGCCGCATCAGCACATACCCACATTTGGCGGGTTCTGTTCGGCCGGCTGTTCGCGTATTCGGCGAATGAGCTTTCTGTCATCTGTGTCAGCCACTAATTTTACCATTGATAAGGTCAATAAGAGCATACTTTTCCGTTAACGAGCTTTCAAGGCCAGACTGAAATTGTATCCTGCGGCGATATCCTTTGTGAAGACTATTCCCAGAGGCACCGGATAAGGTGGCGGGTCGTAATCATCCCAGCCCCAGGACAGTATCCGGCCGTCGGCCGTCAAGGCCAGTATATGCAAAGTTCCTGCTGCTATGGCGACAAAGTCGTTTTCATCGGGCTGGCGATAATGGTAATCGGGTATGCCCGGCTCATACCAGTCGCCGCCACCCCAGGTGATGAGCATATCATCGAGCAGCAGCAGGAAATTGTAATTGTCAGCAGCGGCGACGGCCTCGTGGTCGTCGCCGGCGAACATATAAATTCGGGTCTGGCCCATTTCGTTGCTGCCCCAGGCGCGGATAGCGCCGTCGGACTGCAGTGCCAAGCTGTGATACCTTCCGGCGGAGACGGCTACGTAAACAGTTCCGGTGTTCGGGTCGGGTGCATCGCACTCGCCGTAATAATTCCATCCACCCCAGCCGACAATCAGCCCCTGTGTGGTAATGGCCAGATTGTGATAGTCGCCGGAGGCGATGGCGACGTAGTTATTGCCCGTGGGGACATCTATTTGGCCACTCGAGTTATCGCCCCAGCCAATTAGAGAGCCGTCGGATTTAAGCGCAATGCTGTGGCGAGAGCCGCCTGCGATTGCGACGTAATCATTTCCCGGCGGGACGTCGCACTGGCCGTAATCATTCCAACCCCAGGCGGCGAGCGAGCCGTCGGACCTTATGGCAAGGGCGTGGTATTTTCCGGCGGCGACATCAACGAAGTCATTGCCTTCGGGGATGTTACTGACTATGCCGTCGGAGTCGTCGCCCCAGGCGACGATGGGGTATCCGAGGCCGATGGTTGCTACTGCTATGGCGATGGGGTCGTCGTTATCCGGCTGGGAGGGGTTGGCGTTGATTTGGCCTTTGTAAACGAGGGTGTAGCTTTCGATACCGTCGCTGTCGGGTCTGGTAAATGTTCCAACAATTTGGTCTTCGTATTCCAGAGTGCTGCTGCCGGGTATCCAGCCGGGAATGGTGAAGTCATCTATTATGGTTCTGTTGCCGTCGCGGTCGTCCCAGTAAAGCTCGAACGAGCCGCCATTTAATACCTGCGGGACGCCGGAGTTGTTGCTGTCGTTGGTGATGTAGAGTTCCATCAGGTTGCAGTCGGGTTCGAGGCAGTTCGGCTCGATGGTGAGCCGGCCTCGGAAGAAGTAATTGAGCAGGCCGGCTGCGTAATCGATTGTGCGGGGAATGGTGATATTGGCGTAATCGACGAATACATTGACGTCATCAGTGGTGTTGGTCCTGTTTATCACGGCATCGTTATAGCCGAGGAGTGATGCCTTATAATGCGTGTAAGAATCGCGGGCGATATGAGGGACTCCGTAGTTGGAGCCGTTAAAATATAATTTGTGGCCTTTCGGCACAATCAAAACAAGATTCGGCTCAACGTGGTTTCTGGCCGGATGCGGAAATTGATATTTTGTTCCGCTGCATCCAAACATCGTGCTTAAAGACAAAAACTGATAATTTGTGCACTCGGAAAGTCCCCATGTCTGGGGCGGCAAAGCGCTATCGCCTAAATAATCTCCGATGTATGCGTTTGAATCAAAGTATTCGGAAAGTTTGTCAAATACTATGGGCACGCTCCCCAACCAAGGACTCTGGTCACCATTAGCTATTATCTGTTCTTCAACCCAATCCTCGAATGGGTTGCCCCAATCCTTCCACACTTTTGATCCTGTTGATTTCATGTGACCATATACAAAGTCATTTCTTGTATGCGCCGGAACTCCCATATCCTCAAGAAGATGAACCGTATGTCCCATGGACAGAAACGTAAGGGCTAAATAATGCTCCCTTGTACTTTTGGATTCATATGTGAGTGCCTTGTAAAAGTAGTTTCTCGTATCCGGCCATGCAAAATAATTCTGATATTCTGTCTCCCACTCAGCCCCTTCTATACCTAATGCCCTTTTCTCTGTGGATGCACCGGTCAAATCAAAGCTGAGATGGTATAATCTATTTGACCATTTGTTAATTTCATTTGCCCATTTTGGGTGATCTGTCTTATTATCCAGGCCGCTATTCGGGTTAGGCGGCGTTATACCCGGATTTGCGATTGGAATATGGAAATGGTGTCTTGACCTTGGCTTTGGAACATCTTCAAGGCTTGCACCAGCCTTGAGAAAATTGAGGATCGAACAGGGATTAGAAGGCAATTCCGGATTAATTCGGGTTTCGAACTGGTCGGTCGGAATTCTTTCGAGCGCAGGAACAACCGCCTGGTCTAACAATAAGGATGTCCCCAATCCCTGACTAAAACCCAGTTTGTTTTTTAAATAGACGTTCGCTTGTGAATTTAACGCCGCGTTTTCAGAAATAGCCTTATGTGTTTTATTCGAAAATGCCGGCGAAATTGAACAAAAGCTCAATAGCATGATGATACTGAAAAACGGTTTTGTATTTTGGTTTATTTTCATGGCTCAACCTCCTAAGGGCCTAATTGTGAAATAAAAACCAAAATAAAAAATAATCCAACTACAACGATGGCTATTATTAAAAAAAATAGAACAAATCCGCGCAACACTCCATTGCCCGTTTCCCGACACAACATCCCTATTATTGCGGCGGAAGATAGAATGAATACGGGAATCCAAAATCCTGCAAAAGCACCCCCATGCAAAAAAACAAATAACAAAGATAGGATATTTATTATTATAGTTCCCCAAAAAAGAGTTGCAGCTATGGTCTTCTTTTTTCTTTTTGAAATCATGCCTTGTTCCTAAAAATGTAAGTGCGAGATAAAATATATGCCAGCTAACCATAGTAAAGCGTATATTAGCATTAATAAAGACACTAATATGATAATTACTCTCATTATTCTGGTACCGGGTTTCCATACTAAGGTCAATACTAATGAGGCATCTGAAAAGACGATTGAAGGCAGCCATCCCCAGCGAGTCAATCCGGTATTAAATAAAAATTTGGCAAAATATCCTTCGTTGAATAAATCAAACAACAAAACCATGGAGTTTAATATTATTGCTGCGCCCAAATAAATTAAAATTAATGTCTTCTTTTTTCTTTCTGAAAGCATCGGTCCATTTTCCTCAATAATCATAAAAGTCCCCAGGTGTTCGGAGGCAAAACGCCATCGTCGAGATAATCGCCCGTATACTGGTTTGCGTCGAAGTAATTACGAAGCTTGTTAGACGTCTTCGGCTGCGGTGTCCAGCCCGAAAGCCAAGCAGAGGGTATATCGTCATTAGCAGTTGCATCTACCTGTATTTCAACCCACTTTTCTAAGGGATTTTTCCAATCGCCGGTGTAAACAGAGCGAAAGTGACCAAAAAGAAAGTCATTTCTCGTATGAGCGGGGACACCCATATCTTCGAGCATATGCAAAACACAACCAAGTTTCAAAAAGGACTCTGCCAATCTTGCCTCACGCACATTCTTGTTGGGGTCGGTCAGCGATTCATAGAACATCGACCTTGCAATTGACCATTTGTCGTTATTATTTCGTGGCTCCTGTAGAGCTGTCCCTAAAATAGTCCAGTTCAGAGCAGATTGACCCAGTGGTAGCCAAGTTGACCAACCAGGTGCATCCCAATCCGGATGGTCTGTATGATTATCCAAGCCAGCATTGCGAATAGGGTCGTGAAAATGATGCCGTGGCCTCCATGGTATTATACGATTATCATGATCTTCAATTATACTTCCAATCCTAAGCCATTCCGATATGTTTCTTGTTGTCTGATTTGGATTGGCGTCGCCCCAGTATATTCGTGTTTTTATATCCCGGGGAAAGTTCCAATATAATTGTGTCGTTATCCCGTTAGTGAGTCCCATCTGTGTTTTTAAGTAGCTATCTGCGATAGATGATGTAACAGCATTATCTGTTATAGCAGGATGGGTCTTCTTGTTTTCCCATCCATATAAGGGATTGCACAAAACAACAGCCAGTGCCAATATTGTAATTTTGGGCTTCATTTTAATTTCCCTTTTGCTCTTCTTACTAAGAATCAAATCGCATATTCAATGCATACTTTCAGATAATGCTTTAATCACTAACAAACTGAATAGAATCATAGCTGAAATAGTCAGAATAAATACGGTTGTATATATTTTGATGCGTTTATTTTTAAGAGGTCCAAGTATCATCGCTATTATCCACAAGCAATCGAATCCTAAAACTGTTAATACCCCCCAAATACCTGTAAACCAATTCAAAAACCAATATGGAACCCACAAGGGTGTTTCTGATTCCACAATCATCCAAAATAGTTTTCCGGAAGCGTAAAATACAACTGGAATCATGATTATCAACATCGCGAATTCATAAATACTCAATGGGAATCTTCTTTTTTTCTCTCCCATAATTACCTCTCCTTGCTGTATTTATTTTTCAAAAATTAAATATCCTCCAGTTTCCGTCATCGTCCTTTATGAAAATAACCGGGAAGAGATACGTTATCTCGCCGACCTGATGAGTCATTTCGTATTTGACTTTTGCCTCCTCCTGCGAATCAAAAATTAAATCACCCATTCCTGCGGCAAAGGCGGGAAGGTCCGGCTCAATGATTTGAAAAACCTCGGCGTATGTGTCTTTCGACGTTTCCGAAATAAAATTCAGGGCCGTATTGGCATCGCCGGCGGCCAGGGCGGCTTTGAACTGTTCCCAGATACCCTCTGGCCGGGAACCTGCGAGCCAGCAGCCGGCCATTATGGACAAATCGTTGTAATCGATAAGATTGCTGTCGTCGAAATCGCCTGTGAGTCCTTCGCCCGATAGAAGCCAGTTTTGTGCAAGCTTGGCTACGTCCTCAAAGGCGATTACACCATCATTGTCCAAATCCGCGTAAAGACAGTGCTGATACTCGCTGTATCCAAATAGCCAATACCAGCAAAATACCATCAGGTCATCGGTATCTATGGTATTGCTGTCGTCAAAGTCGCCGGCAAGGTCTTCTCCTGTCTGCTGCCAGTTATTGGCGAATAGCCCGAAGTCCGAGAAGTCAGCAGAATCGTCGTTATTGAGGTTTGCGATAGTCGGCTCAAGGAAGGCATCGGCCAGAGCAAGGCCGCAGACGGCCGGACAAATAAAAGCCGCAAATATGATGGCCTTTGAGTTTCTCATACGAACCGCTCCTGAAGGTGCTAGTTTTCTCCGGGTAAATTTTTTTTGTCAGCCGGTCAGGTCATACCGACGTTTCGGGGGTCCTGCTTTTCGGTCCGGCGGTGGATGTCACGAAGGTATTCTATGCCGTCGCCGGAGCCGGCGGCGGGTTTGTCTTTCTGCCGGTCGAGATATTCCTTAGTGCTTAGCGCATCGGTTAGGCGTTTCTGGAAGTTGCCTTTGCCGGCGCCTGCGTGCTCGAGGTCGATAATTACGCCGGCGAGCTGCGGCTGTTCGATGTTGAGGCAGACGTCCTTGGGAGTAGCATTGGGATTATCGCGGAGGGTTTTGAATACTGCTTCGGCTATGAGCTTTAAGGCCGGGACGTCGAAATCATCGATTGAGATTTTTTTCTTCACCTGCTTAAACAATGACGGAGCGGCCAGCAGTACTTCGAGAATTTCCCGCTGTGTGCCGGCGGCGAGCCCTTCGCCGAGGTCGGCGGGGTACGGGGCTCCGGTGCTGCTGGAATAGGATGATGCGGTTTGGGCCCGCGAGATTCTGCGTTTAAGCTCGTTTTTGATTTCGCGGGAGTCGAGGGGCATAATCTGCGCCAGCCGGTTCAGGAGCAATCCCCTCTCGATTGCCGAGAGGTTGCCGGAGACGACGGCGGTTGCGACGGCGTCGAGATAATCGTTTACGGCCTGTTTTTTGCCGGCCAATGTGGGTTGAGAGCCGAGCGCTTCGGTGAGGCGGGACCACTTGAACTCGAAGACATCGATTGCTTTTTCAATGAGCCGGTGGAATGGTTCGGCGCCTCTGGCGAGAAGGAAGTCGCAGGGGTCTTTGCCTTCGGGGACGGTTGCCAGAGCGATATCGATTCGAGAACCGAGTGCGACCTGAAGGGCGCGATTGGCGGCTTCGATACCGGCGGTGTCATTGTCGAAGAGCAGGACGACTTTTTTGGCGTATCTGCGGAGGATTCGAGCGTGGCCCGTAGTGAAGCTTGTTCCGAGCGTAGCGACGACGTTGGTTACGCCGAACTGATGCGCCATAATACAGTCGGTGTATCCCTCGACGACGACGGCCGAGTCGGCGGAGCCGATTGCGTGGCGTGCGAGGTCGAGGCCGAAGAGGGCGTTGCTTTTGTCGAACAGTTGGGTTGCGGGTGAGTTGATATATTTTGCATCGTCTCCTGCGAGTGTTCTGCCGCCGAAGGCGATGACGCGGCCAGTGACGTCGGTGATTGTGAACATCAGGCGGTTGACGAATTTGTCGGATAAAGGTGAGCCGGTGACGAGGCCGGCGGCGATTAGCAGGGCATCTGGTATTTCTTTTCGTCTTGCGGCGGCGAGCAGGTCGTTGCCGGAAGCGAGCGCGAGGCCGAGCTGCCATTTTTTAACGACTTCGAGCGAGAGCTTTCTTTGCTGGAGGTAGCATCGGGCGTCGGCGCCTTTTTCGGAGTGAGCGAGATTGGCGGCGAAGTATTTGGCAGCCCAGGTATTGACGCGGGCAAGGTCATTAGGGTCGATATTGTCCTGAGCCCCGCGAGGTGCATCCTGCGGTCTGAGCGGTTCGACTTTTATGCCTGCGCGGTCGGCGAGTCGCTGGAGTGCCTGCGGGAATGAGAGGCCTTCGCGCATCTGGACGAACTTGACGACATCGCCGCCTGCGCCGCAGGCGAAACATTTGAAGATTTGCTTTTCGGGGTTGACATTGAGCGACGGCTTGTGGTCGTCGTGGAAGGGGCAGAGGCCGACCATTTCGCGGCCTTTGCGCTTTAGGGCAAGGTGTTCGCCGACAATATCGACGATGTCGTTTGCGTGCTGAATTCGAGATATTAAGGTGTTGTCAAAAGATAGCATATCCGGAAAGCACGAACTCCTAAATAAACTCCAATACCGAAATCCCAGTGACCGAAACGTGCCCAGGCGCAAGGCGGGAATATGCGCAGAGCCCCATCGCCGGCGTTTACATTGAAAAATCCGCCCCGGCGGATATATCGGACTACCATTATATAGGGCCAAAAAGGGCAAAAGTCAAGTGGGAGTGCAAAATAGGGTTTTCAATACTGTTAAACGGGGTTTGGTGGAGATTGGACAGCAGGTGAAGTGGGACAGGAA
>CAZQWM010000044.1:0-20641 GCA_964597035.1 uncultured Pirellulales bacterium | reverse complement strand
AGGACACAGAGAGCACAGAGTCCCGGCGCGCCGGGATTAACCACAGATTCCTTCGACAAGCTCAGGACAGGTAACACAGATTTACACCGATTATTTCGGCCAGTCTTGCGTCCTCAACGCGGCTTGTGCTCCTCCGGCGCGCCGGGATGTGCAAGGCATTCGTCTCGATAACCGGGCAGATAAACTGCCTTTGTATTTCATACAGTCGGCCAACATTCATAAAATGAAGATTAACACCCATTTTTACTGAGCTTCCGTCTTCGCTTCCTCCTACGCTAAAGCTACGGAGGACAGGAAAGCTACACTGGACCTAAAGTGCGAATATTGACAAAAGAAAGGGATTAGAGTATTGTATAAGTTAACAATTACCATAATGTAAGGAGATATTATGGCTAAGATACGGTCATACGATGATTTGAAGGCGCAAGGGGTTATCTTCTGGCCGCGAGAACTGGCTGAAAAGGAAAAGGATGCCAGTATCATTCCTCGATTGATTGAAACACAAGACAAGTTCATTAGCTTGCTTCATATTGCTGACAATGCTCCTGATGGATGGAAAGCTATTTTACCGCAGACAAGCGGTATTCCGGCAAATTTGTTTTTGAAACATCTTATGATTTTGTCGGATATCAGTGGAGAACAACTCCAACGGTTCAAAACCGAACTGCCGTCGATATTTAAGAAAGCTATAATGAAATATGTCTGGCGAGCCAATAATTACGAATACACCTTCAAGACATTTGATGTTAATGCCGCGTGGAATAATAAGAATCTCTCAGTAGACGGAAAAGGATTCGGACTGAAAGTCAAGCTGAATAACACAATGGAAGATGTTATAATGCTTCTAATGCATGGAGCGGCATCGATTAATGACAGATTACCACAAATTATTAACGAGAAGTGTATTATTGGAAATCTTTTGGGAAATAAGGCAGAACTTGATAAGTTTGTCCGACAGAGATATATCTGGGTTAGCAGAATCACAGGCGGAGCAACTGCGAATAAGATGGGGTATCTTGCTCAAGATTATGTCAAAGAGCGGCTTCAAAGCATGCTGCCGCAATGGGATTTTTCAAAGAAAACGATAAGCGGCATAAGTCAAACAGGCGGAAGAACTAATATGCCTTTCGATATGGTCGCTGAATCACCTAAAGGACGACAATGTGCAATTGAAGTCAGTTTTCAATTCACTACCAATAGTACTATTGAAAGAAAAGCAGGACAGGCCCAAGCTCGACAAGTTCTTCTTCATAAGAGCGATCATTATATTGCATACGTGATAGATGGTGCGGGTAATTTCGAGCGGCAATCAGCGTTATCAACAATATGTCAGTTTAGCGATTGTACAGTAACTTTTAGAGATTCAGAAATCTCTCGACTCGCAGATTTTCTTAAGCAGTTGGATCGTAAATCTTAATGAGCAAATCAAATGGCCCATATAAGTGAAAATAGCTGCCGTCTTAGGGTAAAAAAAATAGAAGGCCGCTTGCTTGAAATTATTAACGGCAAGATTGCCCCGGAACCGTTGGTGTGGTTATTCATTTTACCTTACGATCCTTCAAAACCATTTTTAAAAGAATCAACTAAATGGGCCGAATCAATACTGAATTTTGCAAACAACTGCCACGAGAAAAGCTTGTTCTGTATTATGACAACTCCGGCAACCGCTGCTTCTCTATGGCCTGTAATGGAGAACTCTTTGCATTACCATTTATGGGTAACTATCAAACTTTCCGGTGTTATCGGAGAAAAAAGAGCACTCACTAATCAACATGCTGCTTTATTAATATTATCAAAAGATAAAGGGAGTTTACGGCACACAAAAACAAGGATTGCTTACACTTACTGCCCTTATTGTGACCGGACATCAAAAGATTATGGCGGCAAGAAACACACTTATCACGAATATGGCACGTTGATTTCAGATGTTTGGCGTGATGTTACCTGTAATCCTGCTGAGTACCCGAGTGATGTAATTACCCGCCTCAGCGACTTATTCGGTCTTGACCCCTTTAAGACGCTTTATTCGATTGATTTAAGAAAAGCTGCCGTTGCAAGCCGTGTTTCTTGCAATCCTTCAAGTAACCTGGTTATGAAAAGACACGAGACGCCAGAACTAACTAAAAGACATAGCTTACTCTTGGGTGATTGTCTTGAAGTTATAAAAAAAGTGCCATCAGAAAGCATAGATTTTTGCTTTGCAGACCCCCCATATAACCTTAAAAAAAAATATGACCGTTGGGATGATGCACTTGAAATAAGAGAATACTTTTTATGGTGTGATAAATGGCTTAATGAACTTGCAAGAGTTTTAAAGACCGGGCGAACACTTGCTGTACTTAATATTCCTCAATGGGCTATCAGGCATTTCAGCTATCTTAACACTTTACTTGTTTTTCAGAATTGGATTGTTTGGGAAGGTCTGAGTTTGCCTGTTCGTATGATAATGCCGGCAAATTATTCTATCATTTGTTTTTCAAAAGGAAACCCGCGAGATTTGCCGGGCAAGCGCCAAAATATAGACTCCACAGATAAACGAGAATTAGAATCGATTCAGGAATCTTATTGTATCCGCGCAAGCTGTATTCGTGAGCGTTTTCTTGCCGGAGTTTGTGATAAAGTGCCAATAACTGATTTGTGGTGGGATATCCATAGATTAAAACATAATAGCCGTCGTGCAGACCATCCCTGTCAATTACCTCCGGCTCTTATGCGACGACTTATAGCGTTATTTACTTATCCAAAGGAATGTGTCCTCGACCCCTTTAATGGTGTTGGAACAACTACTTTAGCGGCAGAAGAACTTGACCGGTCTTTCATAGGAATTGAGTTATCTGAAAAGTACCACAATATTGCCAAACAACGTCATGAAGAAATCCACAAAGGGCTGGACCCATTCAGAAAAAGAAATTGCGTGCCAACAGCAAAGAATAATTATGTTCCACGATTGAGGAAACAAAAGTATGCCGTTCCTAAGAAAGTGCTCCAACTTGAAATAAAAAGAATTGCTTCCGAACTCGGAAGAATCCCTACGCGTGAAGAAGTAGCATCTATAAGTAAATATCCAAAAGAATACTTTGATGATTATTTTATAAGTTGGGGCGAGGCATGTGCGGCAGCAAGAACAACAGGCATGAGTGAAATCAGAAACCTGAAAAAGAAAAGCCGATTAGACAGCCAACTTTCGCTATTTAATCGGTAGCAATGAGGATTTTTTTACAAAATAATCGTCCACGAAATAAGTAGCAGAAAAGATTGAAAAGGGATTAAAAATAGCACCGGGCGACCCGCCTTCGCCGAGACGAGTGGCTACGCCGTGACAAGTCCGCAACCCGCCTGTGGCGGACCCTCCGTTTGTTACACAAGAAAGCTCACCCAGAGGACAGGCCCCCGATTGGATTTATGAAGGAGCTTGAGTCCCCCGGCCAACAACATGCTGGGGCAGGGAGGACAGGCAAATTTACAACTTTACCGTGCTTCCGCGGTCGTTGTAACAGGTGATTTCGTATTTTTCGCCGGCGTAATCGGCCCGTGAATGAATTATGATGCGCTTGCCGTTAGTCTGCTCGATATGCACAACGGCGGCACGTTTATCGTTCTGGAGATAATCCGCCACAACCGGCGAAGCCGAGAGCTCCACTTTTTTGATTTGTTCTTTTGACGCAGCCAGATTCAGTAATCGAATAAGCTCGATTGCGCACGATTCGTGGCTTTTGACGTAGCCGCTGCCCCCGCAGCTCGGACAGGCCAGATACGTGCTCGACTGCAGCGAAGGGCGCATTCTCTGCCTGGTCATCTCCACGACCCCGAAACTGCTAATGTGCAGAATTTTTGACCTCGCACGGTCTGTTTTCGTAGCCGACCTGAACGCCTTTTCAACCTCCCTGCGATGCTTTGCACTGCGCATATCAATGAAATCACAAATTATAAGCCCGCCAAGGTCGCGCAGCCGAAGCTGCCTTGCAATTTCTTTCGACGCTTCGAGATTCGTCTTGAAGGCCGTCTGCTCCGCATCATGATGCTTGCGGAACCTGCCGCTGTTAACGTCGATGGCCACAAGCGCCTCGGTCTGCTCAATAACAATCGAGCCGCCCGCCTTCAGCGAAACCGACCGTGAATGAACCTTTGCAATCTCCTGCTCAATGTTGTACTTGTGGAACAGGGGCTCCTTGCCGTCGTAATATGAAACTCTCTTTTTCAATCGCGGCGCCGCTATTGACAGGAAATCACGAATCCGCCGGACCATACCCTCCGAATCACACACAATCCTGCTGATGTCACTGTTGAAAACGTCCCGCATCGTCCTTATAACAAGGTCCGATTCCTGATACAGCTCCGCCGGCGACTTGGCGCCAGCCGTCCTTTTCTCAATCGCCTTCCACAAACGTCTCAGGTATCTCAGGTCGTTTTGAATATCCCGCTTGCCGCTTAACTGAGCCGCCGTGCGGATAATAAATCCGACCCCCTTTGGCGGCCTGCTCTCCTCGAAAATCTTGCGCAACCTTGTCCGCTCTTCGTCGTCTTCAATCTTGTGCGATACTCCCGACTTCTCCATCCAAGGCATCATAACGAGATACTTTCCGGGCAAAGCCAGATACGTGCTAAGTGTCGGTCCTTTTGTGTTTATCCCCTCCTTTGTAACCTGCACCACCACCTCGTCGCCCTTGTGAAGGCACGACTGAATCGGCCGGCGCTCCTTCAGCGACCTGCGCTTGCCGATTTCCTCCTTGGCAATCACGTCTTTGCCCGCAAAATATCGTGGATGAAGGTCACTGATGTGAAGAAAGCCGTTCTTGCCTTTTCCGAAATCCACAAACGCCGCCTGGATAGCCGACTCAACGTTAACCACCTTGCCTTTGTATATATTGCCCACGTACCTGCTCAAGCTGGCACGCTCCACGTACAACTCCTCGAGCGAGCCACCATCCACAACCGCTATCCGGCATTCCTCGCTCTCGGCCACATTGATAAGCATTTCCTTTACCATTTGTCTCGTCTCACGCGTCTCGTATTATAATTTCAGACGCCAGCCATTCAAAAACACTTCCATTCTATGCTCGCTCGCCTCACCGGCCCTGCCAAGTCTTCAACGCCCAGCCCCAGCACACTCAGTATTTCATCCACCCTTATCGTACCCGCAGGGCTTACTTTGGCCTCGACCATAATATCATCACCATTAATGCTTATCGACCTTAAATACGGCCTCACGTCAATCCTTTTTCTTCTCGACTCGGTGCTGATTCGCCTTTCCACTAAAATCTCTTTACATCGGAGTAGCTGCTCTACCCGCTCGCTCACATCTTCATCCACACGCTCGCCCCTAACCTTCATCACATACTTCACGCAACTCGCCTGGGGAACTTTTTTCGACTCGCTCTTTTGCACCGATACAATCTCAATCTCTTCCGGCAGCTCTTTGCTGAGATTAGCCTTCAGCGATTCAGCAGCAAATCCATCCCGGTTATTATCGAGCCACAGGCATAACACTTCATCGTCCGATTCGACTCCCACACTTCGCGGCAGCACCAGCGACATTCGGGGATGCGGATTATAACCCTGACTGTGGATCAGCTTCACCCCCGCCCGAACACACGCGCGTTGAAATACTCGCATCGTCTCGGCGTGCGATAAAAAACGCAAATCCCCCCCGATTTTAAATCTGACTAAAACCGCCGTGCGGTTAGGAATGTATTCGCGGTTTTCCATACCCTGCTGTATAATACTCTCGTCTCTTTAGCTCCACCGTATCTCAGGCAACCATACCTGCAATTTTCGGAATATTATGCCCTTCTTCCTGCCAAAAACAAGGGCTTTTCTTCTACCGCAAATACCTGCTCCTCCCTTAAGCATCATTTTCTGTTCTAACCGGCCTATTTTACCCTCTTCGCCGGTCGTCCAAGCTCCTTAGCATGCCCCCATGATGAGGTAATTCTCGACCAATCGCCTCGTCGGAATGAAACCAGAATCCACACAAATGTCGCCACTACAAAACCAAAAGTAATATTCACTATGAACTGCTGATGGAATGTATATAAGCACCACCGCCAAAACGGACTTATCTCAAAAAAACGAATCGGCTCTCTGCTGAAAGCAACAACGAGCCTTACAGCCAGCTTTATAACTACGAAACAGTGAAGTAATATCAACCCCCACACCAGCGCCCACAATTTTCGCCTCCCCGGTATTGGTGTAGCAAGAATCAAAGCAATCAAAAAAGCAGTATATATATAACCATCATGCCGACAGCTATGAGCCACCTCTGCAAATTGCACCCTTCCTCTCTCGTCTCTGCGTTCAACATTGAACAGCCGGATTTTAACATCACAATCCCCTTCTCTTGCCTCAATGAACCTCACCTTGCCTTTTGAGCCAAACGACCCGAATAGAAAATTCGCGCCCGCACAGTAAAACCTCGAATAATACCCCCCAACCACAGGCCAGCAGGCCATGAGGACACAGTATACAACCCCCATAATAATAAGTGCCTTCAGGACGGGCCTGGTTCGGGTCCGCTCATTATCCGTATGACAGCCGGTTTTCGCACTACCCATAGCAGCCACAATACCCACAGCATAACAGCAAAGATTATGAAAAGCCCCTGCAAAACCTCAATATGCATAATATTAAAAATACGAGGTAAATGAACACCAATAAGAAACAACCCGACAACCCTCATAAGATTCAAAATACCCAGAGCAAACACTCCCGTAATCGCCCCTGCCACTTTGTGCATCAGACTCGCCGGAAAAGCAAGAACAGCACACACAAATAACGCCGTCGCTTCAACCGCATCACAGCCCCGGATTATCCTCACCGAAAAACGCGGTGAAGAAATGCTCGCGCCGTTGAAGGTGGCATTCTCCCCAAAAAGCGATAATACCCTGGCCGATGCTCCCGCAACAAAACGATGATACCCAGGCAAAACAACGTGATTATAAACAGGCACAAATGCAATGAAGATATAAAATCCCACCATAAGAATCCCGAATATCGCAAGAAACACTAACACACTCTTGCGCTCACTAAACCACGTCTCAATTCGTCCGGCGACAGAGCGGCTCACTTCCTTACCGCCGCTCCTTATCCCCGCGCGTTTTCGCGGCTTGCTATGCTTATTCCTTCCTTTACGTTCCATTGCCGCTACTACTCCAACACTTCTTCAATCCCTTTGCACACTATCCCCATCTTCCCCCAACAATCCCTACAATAGCTATTTCGCAACACACAACTCTGCTTACGAAACCGAAACCCTTCGTCTCATAACCACCACGGCCCCAACTACTAAGACAAACAATGCCATGGCAATCAAACCAACATTAGACAAAACAGGAACGCCTTCCTGTGGCGTGCGTGAAATCGCCCCACTTCCCAAGCTAACTTTAGTGAACACAACAGAAGGACAGGTTTCTTCATCAATTTGAACATCAATCTCATTTGCTGTTTCAGACAGCCATGTTTCATCAACATCCAGCATATACTTGTATTCCTCGGGTGTTCCGTCATCGTCATAATCCATCTCGAAAGACTCCGGAGGCAGCGACAGAGCATGACCGTTAACCTCGATAGATTCAAAACACCCCGCGGCTATCGGATCGTCGCTAAACAGAGACAATACCGGCTGATTGTAGGAGTCGTTCTGCATATGAGCATAGGCAGGAACATTCAGACTGGTGGTGAATGAACCATCGTAACCGGCGTCATCGATATCATCTTTATCCCCATGGTCGGTTACAAACAGTATGAACTGCTCATTCGAATTCATCTGGCTGCCTATATTTTTCAGAGCGGTCTGCAGATTCGCACGATTTGCCGCACCGTCAACATTCTGACCGGTCCCGTTTCCCGAAAGCACCGTCACATCGCACCCATCGAAGCTATCGTGTATGTTGTCGATATCAGCCTGGTCAAGCCAATTCGGTTTACCCGCCCAGACCAAAACATGTGTGCTGCTCAACGTACCTATGTTCTCGTTTGTACCCGCCTTAACCGGAGTGTCTCCGGGTCCCTTTTGCGCATCTGCTGCAGCGTGGGCCGCATTCGTAGTACTGCCAGGAACCAGATTTCTTGCCAATCCCCGATGATACCCGCCGTATTGGCTGGTATGACAGATTTGACTGCCGGAAAGCAATGCTGTATTTCCGTAGCCGGCAAAGTCATCGAAACAATCCTCTCCGAAACATTGTGTAAACGCCAGAATCATACTACCATAGCCATTAGTCGCAATATTTGTGTTGATGAGTCTCTCGAGCTCGCTATCCAAAACATCATCCCTGTCATCCGCTACTAAAGTCGCATGCACGGCAGCAAACAGACAAGACCCATGCACAGCTATTACTAACAACACAACCAATGTAGAGAAAGATTTCATATATTTACTCCTCCCAATATTAAGGTTAATTTACAGTTCCAAACACAGGTAAAGACCAAGTTTCCCATCACAATCTCTGTTTTTGTAATCCTTTTTGTTTGTCTCACTTCCTTCCGGCAAATATTGTCCCAGTACCAAAGTAACGATTGGCGCAGAACTTAACTCCCTCGCCTTTCTTTCATGGGCGCAGAAAACATCCTCCCCTCCCACTAAACTCATAATAACATTATGAGCTGTCGCCTATGCCGCCAGCCGCCTTCGCTGAACAATCACAATCGCAATAGCACCTGCCGTCACCAGCATAACTGCCATCGAAATAAGACCCCACTGTGACATAGTCGGTGTATCGGGTGTCTTAAATTCATAACCGTATGGCAGTTCGATATACTGGTAAATGGCACAATAGTAACTCCCCTCAGACCACTCACCATTGGGGCCTGGCTCCGTCCATGGCTCAAAGCTCATAGTCACAAAGTCACCGGTCGTATCAGGCTCGGAATCACCTTCAACCATAGTCGCGGAACCGGCGTACACCACTTCCTCGTTTATACTTAGCTCACTGTCTATCACAACACCCGGGGGTATAACGATGCCCAGACTCGGGTACTGTGCACTGGCGGTGGCGGTATAGCTTAGCTGAAAAGCATGCGCCTCACCTACATCAAGTGTACAATTAGAGGTGTCCGAAGCGGCCAATCTGTATGTATCATTAGGATCCGACACATATACATCCGTATGTAGCTCAGCATCCACAGAACCACCCGGCCCATCAACCCACACTAAAGGCAACCAGAGCTGCGCCTTGGATGTAGCAAGTGCGGTATTGTCCCCGCCGTTATTAGTAAGGTCACTGTCCGTTGGGTCGAGTACTTTTGCTCTGGCAACAACAACGGCATTGCCATTACTGTCCAAACCGGACTTGGCCTTGGATTGTGCTTCAGTGGTGCTGCTAACAGAGGCGCTAATAGCGTCATGCCAACTGATTTGACCACCTACTAAAAAGCTATCGTTATCCCAGTTTCCTTCTGCAATAGGTGGGTTCGGAACCCACTGTAGTTGGCCGCTGCTATTAACAGTGAACGATAGAGTGTCATCTGCGGGGGTGCTCGCCGCAGCCGGTGGGTCACTCGCATCGGAATGGGCCTCGACATAGCCGTTCCATGTTGCTGCCTGTACGGATACAGCGGCAAGCAGCATCACAGCAATGACTAAAAAACATATTTCAAATCTGTGTCCCAATTGTCTCTTACTCATAGTTAATCCTCCTCAAAAATAAATGTTGTTTTAGTTTTCGTCTTGGAAAACAAAATACCTCCAATTTCGACCGTCATTTTTCTGCCCGCTGTTTAGCAACAATTACAGCATATGCAGACATTCACTCCACAGGGTGAAAAAGAAGACGGTGACATTTGGCGCCAGCGGGTGTCTGGAACCGTGTACTGAGGATACTCCTCCCGTGCTCAAATTCATACTCGCCCTCCAAAAAAGTAAACATTTCCACCGGCGAATACGGAATGTGTGCTCTATGGGTGCCATTTCCAATTATTCCGCCCTGCTTTTGGGCCTGAGACTATATGCGGCCTCAGGAAAAGTCAAGCTTTTTTTCTATAATTCTCTTAAAATAGCTGCAACATATCCCCGGCAAAACACTTATAGCCAACCACGCAAATACCCCAAATCCCGCCTATGATGTCTCAAGACCGAGACACATATTCGTCAAAATGCCTCGGGCAATATCTTTCTCGCAGCATCACGCAAAAATCCGGAAATCTGTCTTTCCGAATTCATACTCAAAACCTTCCTCGCAACCTTGTTGCATTCCTCTATGGTTACCGAGCGAATTATCTGCTTTACCTCCGGTATCAAAGGCGGCGCAATCGAAAGTATCCGCACACCCAGGCCCAACAGCAGCATCACCGACTCCGGCTCCGAAGCCATTTCTCCGCAGATACTAACTTCCACCTGCGCCTTGTGAGCATCCTGAATCACTGTCCTGATAAGCCGGAGCACCGCCGGGTCCACCGAAGAATATAACGTCGATACAAGCTCGTTGCCCCTGTCAACTGCTAATGTATACTGTGTCAGGTCGTTGGTCCCTATGCTGAAAAAGTCCACGTCTCTGGCCAGCATTGACGCCGTCAGTGCAGCCGAGGGTGTCTCAACCATTATCCCAATCTCAACGTCGCTGTTACACTTTATCCCCTCTTCGTGCAGGTCTTCCATTACATCGCCCAAAACCATCTTTGCCTGCATCAGCTCCTGCAGATTCGTTATCAGCGGGAACATTACCTTCACTTTTCCGAGAACAGACGCGCGCAAAATCGCCCGCAACTGAGTCTTGAACATCGTAAGATTCTGCAGACAGAACCTTATCGAGCGCAGGCCCAAAAACGGATTCGGCTCCCGCATGTATCGCTTGCTCTGAGTATATTTATCACCGCCCAAGTCAGCCGTTCTTATAGTCACCGGCCGGTCCTTGAGAACCTCCACCGTTCTCGAATACGCATCGTAATGTTCTTTCTCTGTCGGCTCGGTGTCCCTGTTTAGATACAGAAACTCGGTCCTGTAAAGCCCTATCCCTTCGCCGCCTTTTTCCAGAACAAGCTGGGCCTCATCCGGAAATTCGATATTGCCCCACAGCACTATCCTCACTCCGTCCCGGGTCACCGCCGGTTTTTCCTTTATCGCATCAAGCCGGTGCGATAATTCGGCAAACTCGACCGCATATTCGAGATACTGCTGAATCGTGGCATCGTCCGGATTTATAACGACAATGCCTCGATTGCCGTCGACGATCACAGTGTCCCCGGCTGTAACGCTGTCGGTAATATCCTCCAGCGCCACGACCGCAGGTATGCCCAGTGACCTCGCTACAATCGCCGTATGGCTTGTTCTTCCTCCTGCTCCGGTTGCTATACCCTTTACATACTCCTTGTTGAATCCAGCCGTTTGCGTCGGGCTTAGCTCACGTGCGACTACTACCGCCTCCACATCCAGACGCTGAATATCCTCGCGCTTGTCTCCCACCAGGCGCCTCAGCAGACGATGCTCAATGTCGTATATATCCGCAGCACGCTCACGCATATAAGGGTCTTTGAGCTTCGCGAAGTGGCCCGATATATCCCGCAAAGTCTTCGATACGGCAAACTCAGCCGTAACCGATTCGTCGTGCACAAAATCCGTTATCTTTTTTCGCAGACTCTTGTCACGCAGATAGCTCAGGTGAACCGCGTAGATATCCCGTATCTTGCGCCCCTCAATTTCCTTTTTTTCCTCCTGCAGATGAGCCAGCTCTTCGATAGCGTCCTTAAACGCATTGCGCACCCGCTGCGTCTCCGTCATACGCTGCGACGGCTGAATGGACCGCCTGGGTATGCGATAATCCTCTGCGTCAAGGACCAGACACTTGGCAATCGAAATACCCGGCGAAACGGCTATGCCTTTTTTTATCTCCATCGGGCAACCTGACTCACTGTCCCATCCGACGCTTTTCTTCCGGCGTCGGCTCCCCGAATTTCTTCACCTCCACAAGCTCCCGCAGCGCCTCGACCGCCTCGCTGGCATCGGGACCCTCCGCTTTTATTTTCAGCCGCGACCCGTAAGTTGCCGCAAGCATGCTCATCTGCATAATACTCTTTCCGTCCACGCTCGCCTCTTCGTTGCTCACGTTTATGGATGCCTCGTATTTACTGGCAATATCCACAAACTGCATCGCCGGCCGCATATGAAGCCCGTCTGCATTCTTTATCTCCACTTCGGCCTCACAAAACGTGTTTTCCACAGTATCGCCCGTCTGCATCCAACCGTTTTCGTCGCTCCACTTACAAAAAATCAAAGTGACGGATTCGTGTCCGCCTCCTTCAGCAAATCGACTATCTGCTCGGCCGTCTGAGACTGCCTGAGAAACTTGCGGAATTTTTCCTGCTGAAGGTGTTTGAATATCTTCTCCATCGCCTGCAGGTGCTTGTCAGGTTCATCGACGGGACTTATCAAAAGTATCACTGAATATACCGGCTGTTTGTCCAGCGCCGAAAAATCAATCCCTTTGCTGCTCTGCCCCACAACCGCCAATATATCCTTGATTCCCTTATACTTGACATGAGGAACTGCTATCCCCTTACCCATACCCGTGCTTGCCTCATTCTCTCTTTTGATTACCGCACGAGTAATTTTGTCGCAATTGCCCCTGCCCAGCCGGCCCGCCTTATCAAGAGCGCTAACAAGCTCCGCTATCACACCATCCCGGTCATTCGCTTTCAACTCGGGTATTACCGCATCAAAACAAACAAAATCCGCAAAATTCATACAGCCCTTTCAATCATCCAAAATCAGCCAAATCGGGCAGAAGCCTTTCCCTTCCCGCTACCGCTGGCCCGAACAAGCTAATGAGCCAGGTGCTTCTTGTTGCGTTCCCTGGTCTTCTGTCTTCTAAGCCGGGTTTCAAGCCTGGCAACCGCCAGGTCGATGCACGCGTGTATGTCGTCGCCTTTTTCCTTCACTACAAAAACCTTCTTGTGTTCGCCCCTAGCGATTATCTCAACGGCAATCTTCCCTCCGTCTCTGCCATCAATAACCACCTCGACCTGATTGATGATGTTATACAATCTCGGCAGCTTGCCGGTCTTTTCCTCGGCGTAGCTTTTTAACGCCTGAGACATCTCGATGTGTTTGCCGCTTATCGTGAACAACAATTCCGTTCTCCTTAACCGTCTTTTCCACACGTTGCCAAAAACACTAAAAACAAAGCGTTTCCATTAGAACATTCATTATATCGAAACCCTTACGAATTTCACACATAATCCTCCAAATCGACACGCCGTATCAGCAACAAGTCCACCGCAGTCAATAGCATCCCCAAGGCCGAAGTCCCTCCGTTTATCCTCCGCGAGCATCTTCTTTGGATAGCTAAATATATCAGTCCCTTAATCCTTTACTCAGACGTCTGCCCCTCTATCTGTCCTTTGTTCCTGACTCCATCGAGCACTCCACCGCCGACTCTTAATGCGCTCGGTGCTATCACGCCCGCGCTGACGGCAAATCGCAGCGCCTCCTCTATCGTCATATCAAGCTCAATCGTGTCCTCTTTCGGAACCATTATCACAAATCCGGTAAACGGCGTCGGCGACGTCGGTATCAGCAGCGTCAAAAACTCCTTCTGAACATTATTTACAATCTTGCGCAGCCCCTTACCCGTTACGAGCGCCATCGACCATATCCCCTTCCTCGGATACTCCACAGCAACCACCCTTGAGAACATCTTCTGCTTCTCTTCCCGCTTCAGGAAGAAATCCGTAATCTGCTTCACATACGGGTATATCTGCTTCAAAAGCGGCGTGTTCATTATGAACTTCTCGACCTGCCCCCATATAGCACGCCCGACCACGCTGGCCAACAGCGCCCCTATGATAAAAACCGCGCCCAAAGCAATCAAAAAGCCCGCCACGGACAATATCGCGCTGATGTATTTCATACTAATGTCGAGTTGCTCGCCATTCGCCGGCGTCAGCAGCTCGCTTAGCTTCGGCTCCATCGTGGTCACACGGTCTATCGCCCATATAAGCCCGAATTTCACGTAAACCGCGATGTTTTTGTAGATGAAGTTATACCCCCAGACGAATATCCAGATGGTTACGACGGTCGGCAGCAATACCGCCAGACCACGGAAAAAATAACCCTTAAACCGCCCCGATTTCGCCATACTCGCCTAACAATCCTTTGTCTTTATCCCCCACAATGTCGCGGCCTTAAAAACCAGTCAACACGCCGAATCCGAACCAAATGTAGCTTACTCCGCCTCCTGTCCATAGTCAATAGTAAAGTCCTTCGGCAGATGCCTCCCTGCAAGATGTATCACCGCGCCCGGCAGCGAGCCGACCAGCCAAAGCAGCCGCTGCCCCAGCGCCAAAGCGAGTGCCTCCTCACCGGATACACCCGGAATCTGAACGAACATCACTTTCACGACCCATTCAACAACCCCGCCGCCCCCTGGGCTTATCGGCAAGGTCCCCAACAGCCACGAAATCGGGAAAAATATGAAGTAGTATTTCGCCTCCGCCTTGACGCCAAGCTCATGTCCAAAAAGCACCAACGCAAGAACAAACAGCCCCTGGCAGGCGAAAGTCAGAACCAGTCCTGCAAGCAGCGCGGTCTTTTTTCTGTAATATATCTGCACTGCCCGGTAAACCTTGCTCAGCGCATCGGCCCCACGCTGACTAACCCGTGCCACCATCCTGTAGGCCCTTTTCCTTCCGCTGAGGCTCGACACCAACAAAATAGCCGCCAGGATTAATCCGGAGAGAATACCCGCAATGGCCCACTTATGTGCTCCCACCCAGCGTACGGCGGCGACTTCAGAATATGATTTGAAAAGTTCCCGCCGACCCTCGCGCGGAACAAACCAGTACCCACCCACAGCCATCAGCAGCAAACCCACAAGCCCTACTACCCTATCCACCAAAACGCTTAAAGCCCCTTCAACCTTTTTGTCGGTATGCTTGGTCACATACCAGGCCCGAAGGAGGTCGCCGCCGACGGAGCTCGGCAGACAGTTGTTGTAAAACAGCCCCAAAAAATGCAGCCGAACCGCAGGCCAGTAACCTATATCTATCGATTGCACCCGCAGGAACATATACCATCGCGTTACAAAAATAAGCTGGCTGAATATATAAATCCCCAGTGCGGAAACCAGAATCGCGATTCTCATACCGCCCAGAAGGCGCAGCACCACCCCGATATCCTCCCCCCTGAAAGCAAGGTAAAGCGCCCCGGCCGCCACCATAAACCGCAGCAAATGCGTGATATACTTACGTCGCTTACCCTTGTGTTTCTGGCCCATTGAGGCAATTTCACCTTAAAAACACTTGTCTGACAAAATAATAATCGGTAAAACCTTCCCTGACAATATAACCTATTCGTTGTTTGAACCCCGAAACTTGCCCGCTGACGTTTCAACGAAGGCGGATTTAGCCGGGGGGCATCCTCTGCAGGAGAAAAACGTGACCGCCGACAATCCAATCGAACAAAGCACTCGGTTGACACCGAAGTTTAACGACGCAGGCCTGATACCCGTCATCGCACAGGACGCCAAAACAGGCGACGTGCTTATGTTCGCCTATATGAACAAGGAGTCGCTCGACGAAACAATCAAAACCGGCCTCGCCACCTACTACAGCCGGTCACGTAAAAAACTCTGGAAAAAAGGCGAACAATCAGGCCACGTCCAGAAAGTCGAGCAAATCCTCATCGATTGCGACCAGGATTGTATCCTGCTGAAAGTCACGGTCGATTCAGGCCAGTGTCATGCCGGGTATCAATCCTGCTTTTACCGCGCCCTGAAAAAAGGCACGCTCGACCAGCTCGATTTTACCGCCGAAAAGGTCTTCGACCCGTCGAAAGTCTACGACAAATAATCCACGTGCCGGCGCTATATCACCGAGTAAACAACTACTTCCTTGCCTCGACGTATTTCAGCCTTCGGCTGATTTCTTCCGCGAGATAATAGGCCTTCTTGTCCCTAGCTATCTGTAGCGCCCGGCGAAAATGCAAAATCGCCTCCTCGATTTTGCCCTGCCTGACAAGCACGTTGGCAAGCCGGTAATGTATAAGCGCAATATTTTCCGCAAAGTAAAGTGCTGTCCTGTAACTCTCGGCCGAGTCCTCTAATTTGCCCTAGGCCTCCAATACAGCCGCCAGTTTAGTTTGCAAATCTGCAAAACCTCGGGGATGAATTTGGCCCATATAGTCCGCAAGTTCAATCGCCCGTTCTATATATGCCTGCGCCTCATCGAATTTGCCGTGCTCACAAAGAATATCGCAGATGTGGCTAAGCGCCAGCCACGAATTAGGATTTTTCCTCAGCGTATCCTGCCACAGCGTCTGCTCATTCGCATAGATTCGGCTCTGCCGCCACGACAATACACCCAACTCCAGCAATATAAGGCCAGCCAGCAGCATTAAAATCCTTTTATCATTTTTCCAACTGCGCAGAACCCGCGAAGCCGCCGCTCCAAAAAGCACAATCGGCCCGATGCTCGCTACATACTGATAATGGTCTGCAACTAAGCTGTACACAAAAGTATACAGGGGAAAAAAGCCGAGCATCGGGAACAACGTCACGACAAAAAACACCATCGCCGCAATCGCCCCTCGCCCGACTCGTTTACGCAGCACCCACATAACCACTGCCGCAACAATTATCGCCGCAATCCAAATATACTGCGACGCCTCCTGCGGGTCCACCCGCCACATCGGATAGCTAAACGTCAGCTTAAATGGAAAAACCAGCTTGCCTATGTAGAACCACAACGCCCGGCACGCTATCAGCAGTTTCTCCGTCAAGCTCCATCCAAAGTCCACAAAACCAGTTCCCTGATAATGTTTCTCCCACCAGATAGTAACAAAGCCCATCACCAACCCACCTGCGACATAGGGCATCATCTCCAGCCACCGCTTAGCTGTAAACGGCACACGCTTAAACCACAATATCAAAATCGGCGCAGCAACAATTGTGCAGGCCGTCGTCTTGCTCAAAAGTGCAAGCGCAAAGAACAATATGGATGCGACATAAAAAACAATCGCCCTTCGGCCGGAGCTTCCACCCAGCGCAAACTTCATCCAGTACAGAACTGACAAAAGCGAAAAAAACAGCATCAAGACGTTCTTGCGCTCGGCTATCCACGCTACTGATTCGGCGTGCACCGGATGCAGCGCAAAAATCATCGATGCAAACCACGCACCGGGCACCGACAGCCGCCTCAGCACCAGCCACAAAAGCAAGGCATTAACGATATGCAGTAATATGTTGGTAACGTGATAGCCCACCGGCTCAAACCCCCAAAGCTGATGCTCAAGCCAGAACGTCGAGTAAACCACAGGGAAATACTGACTGGGGACATCCGTCGAAAACCAGATGCGATAAAATCCGCCGGGAGCCGTCAGAAGCGGATTATTCGTAACGTATCGGTCGTCGTCCCAGACAAATCCTGCTCTCATCGCGGGAATATACGCTACAAAAGTAGCGACGATTATGGCCAAGACCCCGGCCAATAACAGTCGTCTTGAAGCAGTCGCATCGGGCCCGCGTCTTTGAGACAGCTTTCGTTTTAGCGATTGTTTTCGGCTCATACACCCATACTATATCAAAGCTCATCGCCCTGCAACCAGCCCCACCCGCGTGCAGTGAACTCATTGCCCCACAGCCGATGCAGGGCGACCCGATTGACTCATCCGACTCAACAAACTATAGTTTTCCCCATGACCACAACAAAACATAGCACCAGACACCAGCGGCGAGCAACGAGCGACGAACTCAAGCCCCGCCTTATCGCCTTTGAAGTAACCCGTCGCTGCCGGTATCACTGTCGTCACTGCCGGGCCAACGCCGGGCCCCAGGCCGACGGCGAGCTGTCCACCACCCAATGCAAACGGATTATTACCTCAATAGCAAAGTTCGCAAAACCGATATTGATACTGACAGGCGGCGAGCCGATGGAAAGAGCGGATTTGCCTGAGCTTATTAAGCACGGAAGGGCCAAGGGTTTGCGGGTCGTGATGGCCACCTGTGGCTATCTATTGGACGACGAATCTATGGCCAGGTTAAAGAAGGCAGGCGTTTCGACGCTGTCGTTTTCTATCGATGGCTCCGATGCTGAAACACACGACCGATACCGCCAGGCAACCGGCTCGTTCGACAGTGTAATCAAGGCCGCCGAAGTCGCACGCCGGGCCAAGATGCCCTTTCAAATCAACACGACGATAAGCAAGCTCAACAGCCACGAAATTTTAGGCATCGCCGAGCTTGCCAAACGCCTCGGCGCCGTCTGCTTCAACGCATTTATAATGGTGCCAACCGGCCGGGCAAAGGAAATCGAAGATGCCATCCTGGACCCCGTCGAATACGAATGGATTCTCGGGGAACTACTCCGGGTGAAACTGCGCAAAGAAATCGACGTCCGCGTGACCTGTGGCCCGGCCTGGGCGAGGATCTGCGAGCAAGCAAAGGCAAGAGGACTGGCAGTGGACTTCGGAGTAGCAATGGCGGGAGGGAAAAAAGGCAGCCAAAATAAGGCAAGTGGCTGTATGGGAGGAAAAGGGTTCGGATTCATAAGCTACAAAGGCGACGTGCAGACGTGCGGATTTTTGGATATCTCGGCAGGCAACATGGTGGCCAACAAATTCAATTTCGGCAAGATATGGCTGAAGTCTAAGTTCCTCAACGAGATTCGTGATACCTCGAACCTGAAGGGCAAATGCGGCGAATGTGAATACGTCGGCCTGTGCGGCGGGTGCAAGGCCAGAGCGATGGCCGTATTAGGTGACTATCTGGCCAGCGACCCGGTGTGTGGATATCAGCCGAAGAAGAGGCAGCGATGAGGTCGGCTCTATCGACACTCGAACAACAGCTATGCAATACCTTGCAGAAATCTTTGCCTACTTGTAGAAATCCATACGCTGAGATTGCCGAGACGCTGAACAGTGATGAGAACGCGGTGCTGGAGGGGACACGAGGGCTGTATGAGCGGGGAGTAATCAGACGTATCGGGGCGATAGTAAACTGGCAGGCCGCGGGCAAGGCAACTACCTTAGTAACGGCCCATATCGCAGATGAGAAATTGAAGCCCGCGGTCGAAGCAGTTAACAGGTTAGAGGGATGCTCACATAATTACCTGCGCGAGCACGACTTCAATCTCTGGTTTACGCTTCGCGAGGATTCGGCTGAACACATCGAAGGGATTCTGAGGAACCTGTCGAGGCGGTTCGGAGTAGTGTTCCACAGTTTGCCGGCGGTGCGGACATTCAAGCTTGACGTGCGGTTCGACGCCGAAAGTGAAGGAAGGCATTTACTGAAGCCCGCAGCGGCAGTGATTCAGACTGAACGGGTAGAATTTGACGAAACAGATGAAAAAATTTTGTCGCAGTTGCATAGCGGGCTGGAGGTAGTTGCACAACCGTATGACCGGCTGTGCGAAGAAGGGCCGGGTATTGACGATATTCTGGCACGCATTCGAGCGATGCTTGATAAAGGGGTTATTCATCGGCTGGGGGCGGTGGTGAATCATCGCGAGCTGGGATTCGAAGCGAATGCGATGTTCGTCTGTGTAGCTGACCAGAATCGTGTTGTCGAAGTTGGCAAGGCACTTGCTGATTTGCGAAATGTCAGTCATTGCTACGAGAGACGGCCATTCGAGGGTTGGCCTTACAATCTCTTCGCAATGATTCACGGCCCGAATATGGAGGAAGTTGACGCCGTGATAAAGAAGTTTGTACAAGAAAAGGACATAAAGACATTCGAGTTGTTGGCAACGGTGAAAAATTTGAAGAAATAACCCGGCTGGAGTGCCTTAGATAAAAGCAGCGACAAAAAGTAATAGCGCACTTATCGCGGCGACGGTGAAGCATATTTTGGACCACCTGTTGTAACGCGCGAGGCCGGGATGGCGGTCCTCGAACTCGTGGTAGTATTCATCCAAATCAGAATCGTATCCCGCTTTTAGCTTATGGGCAAGATAGAGATACGCTGCGAATGAAATCAGAAACAGCGGTCCGGCTATTAAGTAGATGACGGCATCCATAAGTTAATAACGAGATAAAATCACAGCGTAACACCACGGTAAAGCTGTGGCCAACGACAGCAGGTTAACGATACGGGACATTTAGGGCCTTGAACAGGAACGTGTAAAAACCAGCCGTTTCCTCGATGACCTTGGTCATTGGTTTTCCATGCCCGTGGCCCGCCTTTGTCTCGACGCGGAGCAGGATGGGATTATTACCAGCGGCGTTATGTTGCAGCGCGGCGACAAATTTTTTCGCGTGCATCGGGACGACCCGGTTATCGGTATCGGCGGAGGTGACGAAAATCGGAGGATATTCAACGCCGGGCTTTACGTTGTGCAGCGGCGAGTAGGCATAGAGGGCTTTGAACTCTTCGGAGATTTCAGGGCTTCCATATTCGGGTATCCAGTATCGACCGACGGTGAATTTGTTGAAGCGGAGCATATCGGTGACGGGGACGATTGAGACAACCGCGCCGTAAAGGTCCGGCCTCTGGAGCATACAGGCGGCGGTTAGCAGGCCGCCGTTGCTGCCCCCGATAATGGCGAGCTTTTTGGGGTTAGTGTATTTCCGGTCGATGAGGAACTCAGCGGCGGCAATAAAATCATCGAAGGCGGTTTGTCTTTTCTCGCGTATTGCGGCCCGATGCCAGTCCTCGCCGTACTCGCCGCCTCCTCTTATATTGGCTAAGGCGAAGATACCGCCATGTTCGAGCCAGATAAT
>CAZQWM010000043.1:0-20766 GCA_964597035.1 uncultured Pirellulales bacterium | reverse complement strand
AGAGTGTTTCCATAATGGCCCTGTCGCGGGCGCCGAGCCAGGAGTCGGCGGGAGGTGTTTCGAGCAGGCGTTTGATTTGGTCGTATTCGAGGAATTTCGGCAGGCGTTTTTCCTGCTTCGGCGTACGAATGCCGACGACCGGATTGGAGCTGATACGGTTTCTCTTGACGAGAAACTTATAAAAGCTTCTCAGCGTTGCGAGCTTGCGTGCGATGGTGGCCTTGGAGTACTGCTTCTCATTAAGCCCGGCCATATAGCCCCTGACGGAGTTGACGTCAGCCGAACCGAGTAGCTGGTCGACGTCGACCCTCGTATGGGTGGCCACGGCCGTGGCGGTACCTGTGTCATGCGAACTGAGCACATCGCCGTCTGAGTGCATATCTCCGGCCGAGGATACACCATCACTGCGACCAATTAAAAATTCGCCGAACTGAATCAGGTCAACGCCGTAGCACTTTGCCGTGTGCGGGCTGAAACGCTTTTCGAACTGCAGGTAATTGAGAAAGTCCTGGATAATTGTGCTGTCTTCCATAATCTGTCTACCTGTTATAATTAACAAAAATTGCGGGCCACCGAGATGGCTTCGCGGTTACACGTTTATTGTCTCACGTTCACGTTATCTCCAATAAGTTCGTCGGCCTGTCCGACGAGTGACTGGGTAAGCTTGAAACTGAGCACTGCGGCGTCGAACCAATCGAAATCGGTCCGGCCGTCCTTTGCCTGCTCAATCAGGGTGTCAAGCAGCTTGTCCTCGGAGCCGCTTGTATAACGGAAGATGAATTTCTGTTTGCCTTTTTTCAGAACGAGTTGTTTCTTTGCTCTGCCCACAGCCACCTTCGGTTTTCACAAGACAAATTCGGGGACAGCTTCCTTCGAAGCGTCCCCTTCCTTTATCGGTCTTAATGCGGCTGACTAAAGCACGAAAATAGAAATTTTTTCTGCCAGAGGCGATAAAATCATCGTTGCCGAAAACACTACAGACCTTTTATCGGCCAATAAGCCGGTTGGCTTTACAAATTGAATGCGAATGTAATGAGAATCTGAAAGGATTTGGGAATTGTCTTTTATCGGCAGTATCAGCCGGTCAGCGTGCCCTGAAGAAGGTTTGGCCCTCTTTGTTTTCGGACCTGATTACGTTTTTCATTTCGAGACCTCGCAGGTACCTAAGCGCGTCATCGGCATCAAGACCGAGAGACGAGCAGACATCATCGAGCGAGCAGGGCCTGCGTTTCAGCATTGATAACAGGGTTTGACTTACATCATCAGTGATTCTTTGGCAGTGGCTGGAGACAAAATCGGCTATCACCTCACAGTTGGGCGCCAGCACGCGGGCTATTGATTCGAGCTTTTCGGCGGTAACCTTTTTCACGCCCGGCTCGGAAGTAGGACGAACTGCGGTATTAAGATGAACCCTGTCGGGACGGATTCGCTTTATCGCCTCGGCGATTTTTTCAAGTTGCGGGTTATCAGTATTAAAATGCTCGATACAAAAGACCTCCAGCCATATCTGGCCGGTGTATTCGGCCCTTAGGGTACACAAACCATCGATAAATGTGTCAAATTTTATTTGCTCGTGGGGACGATTGACCGAGTCGAAGGTCTTCTGGTCGCCGGCGTCGAGCGATGGCAAAATAACGTCGGCGGCGATACAATCAGCCCTGACCTCGGGCATAAAAAAAAGAGTTCCGTTGGTCAGCACGGTTACGGGAATCGTGGTGAATTTTTTTATTCCCCGGATTATCCGGCCCAGGCCACTGTGCAGGGTCGGCTCGCCTGAACCGCCTATGGTTATGTAATCGGGTTTCAGGCCGGTATCAAGAAGCCGTTTTAGTTCCGACAGGACATCGTCCACAGGAACGTATTCTTTCCTCTCGAGAGTTTTGCAGGTGGTTTTACCGAGCTGGCAGTATATGCAGTCAAGCGTGCAGGTCTTGGACGGGATGATATCGACGCCCAGGCTGCGCCCGAGACGACGTGAGGGGACCGGTCCGTAAAGATATTTGCTTTTAGCCACTTTATTGCCCGCCAACGATTTTGAAGATTTTTTCACAGGCGATAAGCAACTCTTCCACCCATTCGACGGGCATAACGGCGGCTGCGTCGGATTTTGCGTTTTCAGGGTCGGTGTGCACTTCCAAAAACAGGCCGTTTGCACCGGCTGCTATAGCGGCTTTGGCAAGGATAGGTGCGAACTGCCGCTGGCCGCCGGATGATTTACCAAGGCCGCCGGGCTGCTGTGTGCTGTGGGTGGCGTCGAAGACGACCGGGCAGCCGAGCTGCTTCATAGTCTCGATGGCTGTCATATCGTTGACAAGGCGATTGTAGCCGAAGAACGTGCCGCGTTCGGTGAGAATGATTTTGTCATTGCCGCAAGAGCGGACTTTATCGATTGCATTAGCCATTTCACCGGGGGAGAGGAACTGGCCCTTTTTTATATTTACCGGTTTGCCGGTCTCAGCACAGGCGCAAAGCAAATCGGTTTGCCGGCATAAAAATGCCGGGACCTGAAGGCAATCGACAACTTCGGCGGCCTTTGCTGCCTGGGCCGGTTCGTGGACGTCGGTCATAACAGGCAATCCGCTTTTCTCACGGACGGCGGCGAGAACCTCAAGACCCTCTTCGAGGCCGGGACCGCGGTAGCTGGATATGCTGCTGCGATTGGCCTTGTCGAAGCTTGCCTTGTAGATGACTCCGATACCTGTACGCGAGGATATCTCGACCAGACGGCTTGCGATGTCGAGACAGATTTGCCTTGTCTCGATTACACAGGGGCCTGCCATTAAAAACATGGGGGCACTAAGCCCTATTTCGACAGCACCAATCTTGAAACTTTCTGCTCGCATAATCTATACCCGTTATTAAACAATTATGAGCGATTGAAGGCCGGCTGTCAAAGGCCTACCGGATGGCCCTGAAAATGTGCGCCCTTATCCCGATTGGCTTTGCGCCTTCCGGCACCATTAAGTTGACCGCCTTGGGGATAATCTCTATCTGCACCGGGACGGCAGGGCCGGGGTCGCCGTCGATCTCAGTAGGCAAATCGGGGTTTTCGGAGGTGACCCTTATTTGCCTGCCCTGCTTATAGATTACATCAGGGCAAAAAGCGTGGTGCTTCAGGACGGTCATCACCGAATGTTTCACCAAATGAGTCTGGCTGGCGCATTTGTAAATGCAGACGTCGAGAAGCCCGTCGCTATAGTTGGCGTTTTCGAGGATGTTGAGGCCTATGGCGTATCTCGAAATGTTGCCGACAAAAACAAGGCCCGGACCGTCGAAAATCTCTTGGCCGTCCACCTCGACCTTTATCGGGTCGAAGCGATACCACCAGAAGGTCCTCCACAGCGGCCAGAAGTAATCAAAATAATTTATGTGCCCGGTGCGGTTTTCGCTGACTCGCCTGACAACCTCGCCGTCGAAGCCGAATCCCGCTATCGACGTGAAGCACCTGCCGTTTGCTTTTCCAAGGTCAAACGTCTTCACAAAACCGGCATCAAAGGTACGGGTCAGCATTGGCAGGGAACTGTCAAGGCCAAGCTCATTGGCCAAGAGGTTCTCCGTTCCGCCGGGGACAATCAAAAGGGTTTTGCTGCTGTTTTCAAGACCGTGCGCCACCTCCCTGACCGTTCCGTCGCCTCCCACAACAACAACCATTGCACAGTTGGGATCGGACGCGGCGTCGGTAGCAAGCTCGCAGGCGTGCTCAAGCGAGCGTGTTATATTAGCGCGGACTTCGTAGCCCCTTCGGCTTAGATACTGCTCGAACCGCCAGCCGGGCAGCTTTTCGCCGGAGCTTGCGCCGGATTTGGGATTGATGATGTATGTGATATATCCGTCGTCGGGTTTAATAGCGCTCATAGGGAACTTTTAAAATAGAATCTCCCTGTCGTTTCTTTTAAGCCGGCGAAGCTCATTACGCATCAGTTGCGTATAGCTTTCCGGTATATGTGACAAATCCGCCAGACCAAGTTTTTTCTGCACGCCGGCGATTTTCTTCTCGCCGGGTCCTTCGATTTCCACAAAATCTCCCAGCAATGGAAGGGTATCGAGTGCTACAAGGCAACCATCCAGCCGCCAGACGCGACGTTTTTTCTGCAAAACAAGCGCCTTTTTATAACCAAGCTCGGCAAGCAGCATCTCAGCCAGGCGGGCGTCGGCGCTCTCGAATTGAATTTCCTTCCTGCGCTTGAACCGCCCTTTCTGCCTGGGGCCTTTGAATGTTATTTTGACCTGCTCTTTGCGACCAACTCGCTGATGCCGAATTCGCAGGGCACTGTCGGATTTCCTAAGTGAGTTCTTGGCATCGTCAAAATAGGAATCGGTTTGCAGTCCTCGACGAAGAAACTCGGCGCCGGCGGCCTTGAGCTTTCGCACGATTTTCGGCAGCGAATCTATCCCGCCCGGCCGGCGGGCAAGCTTCAGTTTTGCTTCGATTTCAATATGCATCAGGCAACCACAAAATGCAACCCAGACAATGCCCTGCTTAGAGCCGGGTCTTTATCTCATCCAGCCGTTTTTTGGCGTCCGCCTCTACACTGCCGGAATCATAAAGCCTGCTCAGTTTCTCGCAGGGATATTCACTGCAATATGCGCAATTCTCAAGGCCCTTTTCCCTTGCGCACTTCCTTGCCTCACACTTTTGGCACCCCGAGAATAATCTCCCGTCTTTTATCGTGCAGCCGTCACAATCAGTAATATCTTCTACACGGGTTTTTGAATCAAAGTGTTCCCTGATATAACTGGCAATCCCCTCCCTCATCTGCCTTTGTTTTTTAAGGTCCGTCTCTCTTGTCGCAAGATAAATTCGGCACGTGCGGCAATTTAATCCACAATACGCAATCATTTCCGATGCCATTTTTTCACCTGTTTTCGACTGATTTTGGCAGCCAGCAAGGCCGACGCATCCCAGTGCCAGTCCTACTCCAATACCAGCCCCGCGTATAAGAAAGCATCTTCTGCTGCATCCGGCACACATTGCATTCACTCCTCTGCAAAATCCCTCATTCATTGTGCACGTATTTTTTGCACCGCATCAATAAAACCTGGCGGATTGACAACGGGACCGGCCTCGGTTTTCACTGCCGTTTCCACCCATAACTTAACTATCTCGTCGGGTTTGATTTCAGGATTGACCTGATAAGCCAGAGCCGCAAGTCCCGCCAGATAAGGTGCGCCCCAGCTAACCCCACCCTCGCGGTCGTAAGCATAGGACTTAATGCCGACCTGACTCGCTCTTGTCCGCGTCCCGCCCGGTACAAGGAGAATATCACTGTGACCACTGTATCGACCTCGATGGTAGCTGGACGGTTCATTAAAATCACTATCCGTTGTCCGTGCAAGCATTCCGTAATCGAGCACGGCATGGTCACAGGTTACAACCAGAATTCCATTCTTAGCGGACTTGTCTAACGTCTGTTTCCAAAGAGCATAATCTTTCCAGGCGGAAAACATCCCCTCAGAAATACTCACTACCCGAATCTTCTCAGTAACACCCTTCGAGGCACCAAGCTCAATTATCTTATCGATTACATCACAGTAAGGTTTGCAGTTCTGCCATTTCCACGTTGGAACGGCATAGTAATAAAGAGCTGCCCCGGGCGCCACCCCGCAGCTCTTTCCCACGGCAATACTCGCCACACTCGGCCCGTGCATTTGCGGGCCAACACCATTGACGTCCACCTGCTCCAGATGCACGATTCTGTCCTTATACTCGAAGTGGTCACGCAGCAATGGCTGGTCAATAATAGCGATACCAACTCCTCGGCCGTCAATCCCCTCTTTATGCAGTTTTTGCACACCCAACCCGGGATTTTTACCTTCCTCAAGAATGCTCGCCGGGTCAAAACCTTCAGGCATTCTGTCAGCGGTAGGCCAGATCGTTCGACTGTCGAAAGGCAGCGTCCCGAGAAGTTTTAGATGACTTCTCAGGTCAAGCTTCTCAAGCGAAATCCCCTCAAGCCCCCAGAAAGAATCGAGTTTCTTAAGGTCGTCTTCATTTCGCAGGACAATCTGTCGGCCACTACCAATATCAATGCGTTCTCCACCAGCGACAAGCCGTATCAGAGTAAACGGCCTGGACTGGTTGCTCATCTTGACAAACTCCGCCTCGGCATTGCTGTATTGCAGGATGAGAGAATCCATCTCCCCGTCGCGGGATGTTCTCTCGCCCGTTGGCTTTCCGAGTATTGCCTGCAATTCCTCTGGCGTAGTCAGGCGATATACAATCTTTCCTTTTGCTGCAGCAGAGCGAAGAATATCAACCGTGGTCTGCCCGGCGCTCTTGGATTCGTCCTGCGCAATACAGACAGAGCCGACTCCCAAAAGCATTGCGAAAAACAAAAAGTGACACCCAGTGCCAACAAGTCCGACATAACTATACTTATGCGCCATTTTAAGCAAATCCTCCCCTTAATTTCGATTTATACAACTATATTTACGAGTCGGGACTTGATTACGATTACCTTCTTCGGTTCCTTGCCGGCCAGGGCCGCGACAACCTTCTCGTTTGCAAGTGCCTTCTGTTTTATCGACTCCTCGTCGGCGTCGGCTGAGACTGTAATCCTGTCTTTGATTTTGCCGTTTACCTGAATTGCCAGCTCGATTTCGGCTTCCTTTACAAGCTCAGGGTCGAACTTCGGCCAGGGCTCGTAAGCGAGCGAGTCATTGTGGCCGAGTTTGTGCCAAAGCTCTTCGGAGATGTGCGGCGCAAATGGTGAGAGAATCAGGACAAACTGCTCAACTATCGACTTAGGCACGACGGATTGCTTGGCGAGATGATTGAGCAGAATCATCATCGCGCTAATGGCCGTATTGAAACCAAAAGTTTCAATGTCACTGCCGACCTTTTTTATTGTCTGGTGCAGTAATCGCAAGGTTGCCTCATCGGCTCCGGTGTTCTGCACAGTTTCTGCGGCAGCGCCTGTTTCTTCATTTACAACCAATCGCCAGAGGCGCTGCAAAAATCGATACACGCCCTCGACCCCCTGCATACTCCAGGGTTTGACCGCCTCCAGCGGGCCCATAAACATCTCATACAGCCGCATCGAATCGGCGCCGTAGTCCGCTACGACCTTGTCCGGATTGACGACGTTGCCGCGAGACTTGCTCATCTTCTGGCCGTCTTCGCCTAAAATCATTCCCTGATTGATAAGCTTTTTGAACGGCTCTTTCGTCGAGACATAACCCAAATCGTAGAGGAACTTGTGCCAGAAGCGCGAGTAAAGCAGGTGCAATACGGCGTGCTCGGCGCCGCCGATGTAAAGGTCGACCGGCATCCAGTATTTTTCCTTCTCGGCGTCGCAGCAGCGTTCGGCATTGTTCGGGGCGATATACCGCAGGTAATACCAGCAGCTTCCTGCCCACTGCGGCATCGTATTTGTTTCGCGTTTTGCCTTTGTGCCGTCGGGTAGTGTAACATCCAGCCAGCTCCCGGCATTTGCCAGGGGCGATTCGCCCGTGCCTGCCGGCTGATAGCTTTCCACCACCGGCAATATCAGCGGCAAATCGTTTTCGTCAAGACCGACTATGCGGCCATCCTCGGTATGAAGAATCGGGAACGGCTCGCCCCAGTAGCGCTGCCTGCTGAAAAGCCAGTCGCGAAGCTTATAGTTTATGGCCTTTGTGCCAAGCCCTTTTTCTTCGAGCCAGTTTGTAATTCTTTCTTTGAAATCTGGTGTGCGCAGGCCTGTGAATTGTCCGCTGTTTACTGCCGTGCCATCTCCCGTGAAGCAAAGTTTTCCTTCTTTGACGAGTTTTTTCTGCTCCGCGTCATCCGGTTCAACCACCTGAATAATCGCAAGGTTGAACTTTTTCGCGAATTCGAAGTCGCGGTCATCGTGCGCCGGCACTGCCATAATCGCCCCTGTGCCGTAGCTGATTAGAACGTAATCACTTATCCAGATTGGGATTTTCTCGTTGTTGACGGGATTGATTGCGTATGCCCCCGTGTGGACGCCGGTTTTTTCCTTGGCGAGGTCGGTCCGGTCCAAATCGCTTTTTCGTGCTGCCACCTCGCGGTATTGGCTTACCTGCTGCTTTTGCGCGTCGGTCGTAATCATATCCACAAGCGGATGCTCAGGCGCAAGAACCATATAAGTCGCGCCGAAAAGCGTATCAGGCCGGGTAGTAAAAACACGAATCGTCTCATCGAATCCGTCGACTTTGAAATCGACCTCCGCACCGATACTTTTGCCAATCCAGTCATTCTGAAGTTTCTTAATCGACTCAGGCCAGTCGACTTCAGCGAGGTCATCCAGCAGTCGCTCTGCGTATTTTGTTATACGCAGCAGCCATTGCCGCATCGGCTTTCTGATAACCGGATGGCCTCCGCGTTCGCTCAACCCACCAACCACTTCCTCGTTGGCGAGCACCGTCCCTAAAGCCGGGCACCAGTTGACGGGCATCTCGGCTTCGTATGCAAGTCGATGGTCATCAATGTATTTTTGCTTCTCGTCTTCGCTTAAGCCGGCAGGGATAGGTAATTCTTCGATAGGTCTTGCCTTTTGCTGCTCATCGTCGAACCAGCAGTTGAACATCTTCAGGAATATCCACTGTGTCCATTTATAGTAGTCGGGGTCGGTGGTATTGACTTCCCGGTCCCAGTCGTAGCTGAAGCCCAGCGATTTAATCTGGCGGCGTATACCGTCAACATTCTTCTGTGTGGTTTCGGCGGGATGCGTTCCGGTTTGAACAGCGTATTGTTCCGCGGGCAGGCCGAAGGCGTCCCAGCCCATCGGGTGCAGAACGTTGAAGCCCTTCATTCTCTTGTAACGCGCAACTATATCGCTGGCCGTATAACCCTCCGGATGGCCGACGTGCAGGCCCTGAGCGCTGGGGTAGGGGAACATATCCAGCACGTAGTATTTCGGCCTGGAGTCACAGTCAACAGCAGCAAAGGTCTTGTTGGATTCCCAGAACTGCTGCCACTTCTTCTCAATCGTATTGAAATTGTAACTGCCTTTTTTGTCGCTCATATTTTGTCATTCCGCGAAATTTATCCGACCGCGGCGGAGCGGGAATCCATTACTCAGCCCTGCCATTTATGCCCGTCCATAAAAAGCCCTATGTTACGATTGTGGGCGGGAATAATCAAGCCGAATACGAACAGGGATAGCGACATCCGGCGCCTTGACGGCTAATCTTCGGGATACATAAAGTCAGGGATTCGGCGGACTTTGCCGTCGACGTCGACGCAGGCAAGAACACTCGTTGCCTCAGCCAGCAGCTCACCTGTACCCGTGCGGTTGAGCTTGTAGCCGTGCTCGACCTTGCTTGCCGTAACATCTGTGCAGGTAGTCAATAACTCAAGCTGCTCATCGTAAAACGCAGGTCTTCGGTATTTGATTTGCAGTTCGGCGATAACGAAGAACACGCCCGCTGATTCGAGGTCCCTGTAGGCCAGCCCGTTCGCGCGTAACAGCTCCGTCCGGCCCATCTCGAAATAAACCGGGTACACGCTGTGATGCACCACACCGCCCTGGTCCGTCTCGTTATAACGCGGCTGGACGATTATCGTGCAACTTTGGACCGTCGTCCGTTCCGGAAAACTCACCGCCATATCCTCAGACCAACAGGTGTCAATAAAAACTGCCTACTTCACCGGGCAGAAATAACACAATTTACCCCGATTTGTATCAGGTAAACCCGGCGTAGGTTGCGTCCATCTCTACAGTGACTTCGTCGTAACCAGTGACAAATCAACGCTTCGGCAAGGATAGCATAACGCAAAGCCGTGTCAAGCTCCGGCCTGCCGGGATATAAATGAGCGGTTCAAAATAAGCAATTGTAGTGCAAGCCGGGGTATGTTAACCTGTGTAGCCGATGTTAACGCCTATTAACCAGATAAAGGCCGGGTTGACAACGGGATTGAACGCATCCAGTGCCGCAGACAGGGGGCAGCTCTTATGAAGAAGTGTCCTTTTTGTGCTGAAGAGATTCAGGACGATGCCGTTAAGTGCAAACACTGCGGCGAATTTTTAATCGACGCCGAACTTAAGAAATACAAAAACGTCAAATGGTACCACCGGACGCCTTTTGTCGTGATTTCGATATTGTGCTTCGGACCGCTGGCTTTGCCGCTTGTGTGGTTCAATCCCCGTTACGGGCCGGCTACGAAGGTTGTAGTAACGATAATAGTAGTTGCGCTTACCGTGGTATTATGCTACGTATCCATCGAAGTTTATGTAAAGTTCCTGCAGCAGATCGAAGAGATGGGGATGTAAATGAACCGGCGATTGGAATCCATTTAGCGGGTTTTTTGAGGAGACACGGATTATGAAGACACATAAAAGAGTAGTCGGGATGAGCGTGGTGCTGATGTGTATTTCGCTGGTATCGGCGGCGGTAGCGGCGGAAGGCATCACAGGCGAGTGGGCCTTTCGCAGCAAATTCGAGGCGAGGACTTCGACGGCGACTATGACAATTACGAAAAACGCAGAAGACAAATACGAAGGAACGTGGTCGGCGCAATGGGGCGAAAGCCGGTTATCGGATATCACATTCGTGAACGGCTCGGTGAAATTCACACAGACGGTAACCTTCGGCGACAATGAGTCAAAAACTACATACGAGGGCACCGTCGAGGGAGGAAAACTAACGGGCAAAGGAACAGGCCGGTGGGGCGATTTTACATTTGAAGGGACCCTGCAGGGCCAAGCCAAGACGGGTGCCGAGGCGATTTGCGGCCAGTGGGATATAACTATTACTATACCGGCGAGAGAGATTGTGGACAAGATGACCATCACGAAAAACGACGATGGCAGTCTTGCGGCAACGTGGACGAGTGAAAGAGGAGAAAACACGATCTCGGATGTGAATTTCGAAGATGGAAAGCTGACGTTTACCCGCACGAGCAAGTTCGGAAATCGGGAATGGGAAAGCAGATATGAAGGGACTCTCGAGGGCGACGAGATAAAAGGAGCGTTCAGCAGCGACAGGGGCGAGAGGGAAGTTAACGCGACCCGCGTGGTTTCAAGTGAAAAGGCGGAACCGAAAAAGCCGGCTTCCGAAAAGAACGCCAACACGGAATACAGTCCCACGTAATCGAAAAAGAAAGATGGACAATACCGGCAACCTCTCAACGTCGGGAGGCGCCCGGGGCTGCTGTCTGGCAGACTCTGCGGCCGCCTCACCCGGAACAGCCAGGATTTCTCTGTTGAAAAGGCAGCCGGGGGTTGAGTAAAGTTGGCAAACAAGAGAAATTGGAAATTACGGCGTAATGACGAAAATTGCGACCGGCATAATATTATTACTTGTTTTTCGTTTGGAAACGGCAACCAAATATTAACTATTCAATTTGGAGGTTTAGAAAATGGAAGCTGAATCAAATTGGAGCAGTCTCATAATTGGGCCGGTCCGCGAAATGCTGACGAAAATATTGGCCTATCTGCCTACCCTGCTGGGCGCATTGATAATTCTGATAGTAGGCTGGATTGTGGCCAAGGTAATCAAACGACTGATTGAGGGGCTGCTGAAAGCGATACGCTTCGACACCCTGGCAGACAAGGCCGGTGTAACGGAAATTCTCAAAAAAGGCGACCTGAAAATTACGGCCAGCCAGGTTTTAAGCGGCCTGGTTTACTGGCTGGTAATTATTATGGTGCTGGTGATGGTCGTCAACGCACTCGGACTGCATGAGGCATCGGACGTTCTTGCGAGTTTATTCGCATACGTTCCAAATGTGATAGCGGCTTTGTTCGTGATGGTGGTTGCATTGTTCCTGGCCGGCTTTGTGTCGGGAATAGTCCGGACGGCGGCCGGCAACGCCAATCTGCCCAAGCCGGAATTATTTGCCGGTATAAGCCGTTGGGCGATTATAATTTTCGCGTCGACCATCGCGCTGGGCGAGCTTGGAATTGCAACGCTTCTGGTTACTGCCACCTTCAATATCATTCTCGGAGGCTTCTGCCTTGCTTTGGCGCTCGCGTTCGGATTAGGCGGTAAAGATGCCGCGGCAAGATACCTCGAGGAACTCAAGAAAAGGTACTCTAAATAAGTTAGTAAAGAGTCAAACCGTTTAGGCGGTGTAGAACTCGAATAAAAAAACTTCAATGGCGTCCGCCAGGGGCGATTGTGTGCAGGGATTAGCTGCGCGTTAAATAGCGGACCCGCGAAGACCGCTTAAATTCAGCCCTCCGGTTCATCGGGGGCTTTTTTATTCGAGATGGTTGTCGATAACGTCGAGCACTTCGGCTGGAGTTTCAGCAATGGCCTTTGCGCCGCAGTCGAGCAGCTCATCTTTGCCCCGGAAACCCCATAGCACTCCGAGCGGAAACATACCGGTGTTCACGGCGGTTCGCATGTCCGTATTGGTATCGCCTAAGTAAAGAAACTGCGACGGCTGGATGTTGAGTTTTTTGGCGATATCGAGCGAGCTGGTCGGGTCGGGCTTGAGAGGAACATCGGGCAACGCACCCATGACCATTTCGAAACGCCAGTCGGAAAGAAGCGCTTCAACCATAATCTTCGTGAAGCGGTCGGGCTTATTGGACAGTACGGCCATAGGCAAACCACGTTTCATCACAGCAGACAACATCTCGGGAATGCCGGGATATGGTTTTGTGTTTTTGTGCCAGTATTCGTCGTAGAACTGCTCGGAAAGCGAGGCGACTTTTTTGACTGTTTCAGCATCGCGTGCGGACTCGGGCAAAGCGCGTCTGGCTTCGGTTTCAACGGAGTCGCCGACGAAGTGCTTGAAGGCGTCGAGCGGATGAGGGGAAAAGCCGAACCGCACCAGAGCGGCGTTCATCGCGTCGGCGAGGTCGGTCAGCGTATCGAGCAGCGTGCCATCGAGGTCGAACAAAACGGCTTTAAACATCGTTTTACGTGCCTTCGCCGAATGCAGCGAGATACCTTATTTGTTCAGGGGTGAGCTTGTCGATTGAGATGCCCATCGACTTGAGTTTCAACGTGCAGACCTTGTTCTCGATTCCAATCGGGACATCGTAAACAACGGGCTTCAGCGAGCGGGCGTGCCTGACGATGTATTCGGCCTCGAGCGCCTGCGTGGCGAACGACATATCCATCACGGAGGCGGGATGGCCCTCCGCTGCGGCGAGGTTAATCAATCGGCCTTCGGCCAATAGATAAATGCGCCTGCCGTTTTTGAGGATGTATTCGTCGACGTGATTGCGGACGCCGCGGTTGACTTTTTTGGCCAGCTTCCTGAGCGCTGGGATGTCAATTTCGACGTTGAAGTGACCTGAGTTTGCGACGACTGCTCGGTCCTTCATCAGCCGGAAATGCTCTCGGCGGATGACGTTTTTATCCCCCGTCAGCGTTACAAACAAATCACCGATTTTGGCGGCCTCCTGCATCGGCATAACGTCGAAACCGTCCATCGCGGCCTCAATTGCCTTGATGGGGTCGACTTCTGTCACGATAACAATAGCGCCCATACCTTTGCACCGCATTGCGAAGCCCCGGCCGCACCAGCCATAACCGGCGGCGACAATTTTTTTGCCGGCGACAAGGTAATCAGTGGCGCGGATGATGCCGTCAACGGTGGACTGGCCCGTGCCGTAGCGGTTGTCGAAGAGGTGCTTGCTGGCGGCGTCATTTACCGCAATGACGGGGAATTTCAGCTTGCCGCTTCTTTCGAGCGCGCGAAGCCGGATGACACCCGTGGTGGTCTCCTCCATACTCGCGATGATGCGGTGGGCGTCTTTTTGCCTGTGGGTGTGCAGCTCCGTGACGAGGTCCGCGCCGTCGTCGAAGGTGATTACGGGCTTGTGGTCGATGGCGGCGCTTATGTGGTCGTAATACGTCTTTCTGTTCTCGCCGCAGATAGCAAAGACGGGTATGCCGAAATCCTTCACCAACGAAGCGGCGACGTCGTCCTGGGTGCTCAATGGATTCGATGCGCACAGAACAACGTTGGCTCCGGCGGCCTTGAGGGTCCGGGCGATATTGGCGGTTTCAGCGGTGATGTGAAGGCAGGCAGAAACATTTTTGCCGGCTAAGGGCTTTTGCTTTTTGAACCGCTCACGGATAGACGCCAAAACAGGCATATCGTTGTCGGCCCAGAGGATACGCTTTTTGCCCTGGCTGGCCAGTTTCATATCGGCAACATCGTGCTTCATTGTAAGGTCCCCTTTCAAAACGACGGATTTTTTAGCCACAGGGGCATAGAGAACACAGAGATATCAAAAATCAAACAAAAAATTTAAGAGAACAAGGCAAGGAGTATACAGACCGGGAGAAAAATTTTCAAGGATTTTCATAACGGCGGCAGGCGAGGATAGAAAAGTTGACGTGTCTTCCTGATGAAGATATGGTAAGATAATACATTGAAGGTTGTGTTATGGAAGTGTCGCGTTGAGACGTGTTTGGGTGATACCGAGTGAATGATGAATCTGTTGCGTAAAATGCCATTGGGCATAACCCGGACAATAGCATTATGCTCGCTGTTCTTTATACTGTATTATCTGTATTTGTGGCAGGTGGTTGACCCTCGGCTGATTTACCACGAAGGGGGAAACGGCTGGGATTTTCCGGTTTTTTATATAGGGTGGGAGTTTTTCAGGAGGTTTATATCCTATCCGGGTGGGCTGGCCGCGTATGTCAGCGCTTTTTGGGCGCAGTTTTTCTACATAGGATGGGCAGGCGCCCTGGTTGCAACGGTGCAGGCGTGGCTATTGTGGCTTTGCACTGGTGTGATTGTGCGGGCTGCAAGCGGGCGGCGAATTCGGTGGGTGGGGTTCGTGGGGCCAATTCTGCTGCTTACCCTCTATGCCCGGTATGTGTATCCGTTTGTGTATGAGCATGATGTGTATCCATTTGACATCGCAATGGACTTGTTGATAGTGCTGGGGCTTGCGTGTTTGTATATGATGACTACCTCAAGGGCGAGGCCGGTAAATTTGGCAATGTTTGTGGTCTTATCGATAATTGTCTATGTGGTTGCGGGGGGGGTATATTTGTTGTTTTCGGCGGTTTGTGGTCTCTACGAGTTGCTCTTCAGACGCCGGCTGGCGATTGCGCTGATTTTTTTAGTAACGCCTGTGATGGCTGCATACGTTGTAAGCAAGGTTTTTTTCAACATCAACGCTGTTGACGCCTTCAATGGCTTTATGCCTCGCTTTTTCGGAGGTGACACACTCACTCTGACGGTGGTTTATGCCCTTTACCTGCTGTTGCCGCTGACGCTGGTGGGTTTATGGTTTGCGGATTTGTTGCATAAGGGCGGCAAGGTGTTAAGCATCCCCTCGACGGCGGCAGGGTCGCCCAAAGCGACCAAGAAAATCGAACAAGGCCGGCTCGGGCGATTACGAGTGTGGTTGGGGGGAGAATCTGCGGCGACTGTTGCGCCATTGCTTGCCATTATTGCGAGTTTGCTGGTTGCTTACTTTTACCACAACACCAAGCTAAAGGCGATGATAGCGGTGGACTATTACGCCAGCAGGGGGATGTGGAGCAAGGTGCTCGAGACCGCCGGCCCATACCAGCACAACAAACTCATCAACCACTCGATCGACCTCGCCTTGTATCACACCGGACGACTGGGCAACGATATGTTTACATATAGCCAGGTACCCGGAGCACTAATGCTGTCAAAGGAGTCAGAAACCCCTATACGCTGGTGGAGGTCGTTTGACACTTACATTTATCTTGGGCATATGAACATTGCGGAATCGATACTGTCTTTTTGCATGGAGACATATGGAGAGCGGCCTGTAGTTCTGAGGCGGCTGGCTTTAGTAAATATAGTCAAGGGCAATACCGGTGCAGCGAAGGTATGTCTTGGAGCGCTTAGCAGGACACTGTTTGACGCGGACTGGGCGAAGGATTATCTGGAGAAAATAGAGCGAGACCCGAACCTGTCAACGGATGAAGAGATTCAGCGATTGAGAGGTATGGTGCCGGAAACAAACAGGGAGTTCAAATCGCTGGATGAGAACCTCTTCCTCGACCTTCTCGACAAGAACAGAGGCAATCGGATGGCTTTCGAGTATTTAGCTGCACACTATCTGCTGACAGGTCAGCTTGACAAGTTTGCAGGGATTCTTGACCGGCTGGATGATTTTGACTACAAAGCTATTCCGCGTTCGTATGAGGAAGCAATACTGCTTTATAATTACATAAACAACAAGAAGATTGAACTCCCCAGCCGCAAAATCAGCCAGGAGTCGGTAAAGAGGTTCAATGGTTTCAACCATACTTATATGAGCGTGTACGGGGGGGACAAGGCACGTGCCTTCGATAAGCTGGCAAAAAATTACGGCAACAGCTACTTTTTCTATTACATCTACGGTTACTCTGGGATGGAAAAGTGAAAAACCGGACAGTTACTTTTTGTTTTGCACTATTCGGGACATTATTGCTATGCGGCCTTTTGGCATTTAGCTGGTGGAGTCGAGGGACCGAAATCGACAAATATAGTGTTATAGACCGGCCGGCGAGGATATATCCCGACTATAGTTCGACGATAATACCACCCAACATTGCGCCTCTGAATTTTATGGTGCAGGAGCAGGGCACGTATTATTTTGCCAAAATATACTCGGAGAAAGGCAAGCCGATAGAGATTTTGAGCCGGTCACCGAAAATCACAATTGGGACAAATGCCTGGCATAAGCTTCTTAAAGACAACAAAGGAGGACAACTATATTTTGACATTTTTGTGAGAGCCGATAAGGAAAACTGGGTCCGATTCGGCACGATAACCAACAGGATTGCCAGTGAGCAAGTCGACGGTTTTGTGGTATACAGGAGGATGCATCCTACTCATACGAGGACGAGGGGGCATCTCGGCATTTATCAGCGCAACCTGAGCTGCTTTGACGAGAGACTGGTGCTGGACAACCACGGCTGCAGGGACCTGTGCATCAATTGTCACAGCTTCAGTGCAAACCGACCCGACAGGGTATTGATGGGCGTCCGCAGCAAATCACAGGGCCAAAAGACACTGCTGATAGAAGGCGACGACGTCATTAGAATGGGCGCCAAGTTCGGGTATACGGCGTGGCATCCGAGCGGGAAGCTGGCGGTATATTCCATTAATAATCTGCCGATGTTCTTTCATACCGCCGGAGAGGAGGTTCGTGACACATTTGACATAGATTCGGCGATGGCATATTTCGTCGTCGGTTCCATGACTATTAAAACGTCACCTGAGATTTCGAGAAAGGGCTGGCTGGAGACCTGGCCTGCGTGGTCCGGAGACGGGCGCTATCTGTACTTCTGCAGCACACAAATTACGTGGGCGGACCAGGACAAGTTTCCGCCGGACGGGTACGACAAGGTAAAGTACGACCTTGTTCGAATAAGCTACGATATAGAGCATGACCAGTGGGGTAAAATTGAGACGGTGCTGTCATCGGGGGATACGGGATTGAGCATAGCAATGCCACGCATAAGCCCCGATGGGCGGTGGATGGTATTTTGTATGTGCAAATATGGTTACTTTCCGCCCTGGCAGAAGAACAGCGATTTATACGTTATGGATTTGAAATCGGGCGAAGAATCGGGCCGGTATGAATATCGTCGGCTGGATATCAACAGCGACCACAGTGAGGGCTGGCATAGTTGGTCCAGTAACAGCAGGTGGATAGTTTTCAGCAGCAAGAAGGAGCAGGGGGCGTTTACAAGATGCTACATCAGCTATGTCGATGAGACGGGCAGGGTGTACAAGCCGCTGGTACTGCCTCAAAAAAATCCGGATTTCTATAACTACTGTCTGGAAACTTTTAATACACCGGAATTTGTCACGGGGCCGATTGGGGTTACTGGAGCGCGATTAGCACGGGTTGTAAACGGTTATGATGAAGTTTCTATAACCGTACCCATCACGGGGGCTACCCCATCGGCAGGGGCGATGCCGAAGGAGGGACAACCATGGCAACCATGGCGTGAGTAGCATCCTACGTCCGTTATTGCAGGTCTAAGGGGGGCAATTTGGTCAATATAGGCCCATCTACGAGGGGGTATCGAGATTTACGGCAAGCATTGCTTAATCGGAAACGATATGATATAATGAGCGTTTTGTAGCCGTCTAACGGCATATCGTCTTAGGGTGATTCGAGTGAGAATTTGGGCTGTGATAGGGTGACAATGTCTGCCGAGATATACACACGCAAAGTTCAATCCTCATCAGCAACTGAAATTCATATTTCAGCCGTGCCGAAGCGTTCTGCAATGACACAGAGCCAGATTTCGGAATTATTTGCGGGCATTGTGAAGATACTGAATCATGAGCAGGCGAATATCCTGCAGGAGCGGGTATTTACCGTTAAAGGGTCCGTTGATACTGTCTTGGCGGCTCGCCGTCAGGTGTACGGCAGAATAGACGACGGCGTTTCACCGAGTCTGTTGACCGGCAGGCAGGGACGGCTGGGAGCGATATCGGGGGTTCAGGTTCACGCAGTGGCCTGTTCGAGCAAACCGGAGGTGCTCAAGCTGGATGGCAAACCGTGCGGCCGGCTGCTGAAGGTGCCGGGGCGGACTTATGTTACGCTGTCGGGAATATCAGCCCGCGAAGCGGGGCAGAATACCAAACAGGCCAGGGCAATGTTAGAGAAAGGAGAGTCTGTCCTGAAGCAGTTGGGGGCAGATTTCACGAGCGTGCCGCGGACCTGGATATGGTTAGGCGACATTCTGTCGTGGTATGGCGAATTCAACAAGGTTCGGAACCAATTTTTTACGGAGCGTGGACTGGTTGGCAAGGGGAGCCGGCAATCGATGCCGGCAAGCACTGGTATTGGAGTCGGGCTTGCAGGCAGCGAATGCGGTATGGACCTTACAGCGGTATTGGAGCCGGCGGAGGCAATTGAGTTTTTGGCGGTGGTTGGCCGGCAGCAGTGTGCACTTGATTATGGTTCTGCGTTTTCGCGTGCGTCGCGTGCGAGCAGTCCGGCCGGCCAAACTGTGTTTGTCTCCGGGACCGCGTCGATAGATGCCAAAGGCGCAACAACACATATCGGGGATGCAAAAGGGCAGATAGAGACAACAATTGAGAATGTCAGGGCGGTGTTGCGGGATATGAACTGCGACGATGGGGACGTTGTTCAAGCGATTGCATACTGCAAGACTACGGAGGTTGAGGGTGTATTTGAGGAGTTCAAGAACCGTCTGGACTGGCCGTGGATAACGGTGGTCTGTGACATTTGCAGGGACGAGCTTTTGTTTGAGATCGAGGCAGCAGCAATGCCGGCCCTAACTAGCGCTACTAGGGCATGAATATTGGCTGATAGCGGGCCCAGGTAAATATATATCCCCGCCCACGAATGAGGTAGAACCACCGCTGCTACAACAGCCAATATGATGAAGACGCCGAAAAAAATTACTACACTGGATACTATTGCAACTACATACCTCGTACGTTGCCTCTAATTCTACAGCAAACCCGTAGGCTCCTTCCGACAAGCTCAAGGTTGGAAAACCCACCCTATGAATCCACAGGGAATATCGGCTTGGTTCTGGAGCGAGGCAAGGGGAAATTCGGTGTTCATGGGCTGTCAGGGCAAAGATGAAGGGCATTGAAAAATGTGTAAAATCGCGCCTGCGGGGGACGAATCCACCACAAAAACGCGGACAAATCACGGGAAAAGAGCAAAACGATAACAAAACGGTAACATCACGCGTTATATATAGTAGAATAATGCGTATTGAGAGGGATTATGGCGGCGGAGGCCCATAGCGGCCGGATTTTAGCTCGAAAGGAAAGTTCGTGAAGAAGCGACGCAAGTGGATTATCAGGATTATCGTAGCGGTTTTAGTGTTGCTGGTAATCTGGGGGATTGTGAAAAAGACGCGCAAGGGCAAAGACCAACCGCAGACCGTTCGGATAGAGCAGGTCAACCGAGGCGAGCTTACGGAACTGGTCAGCGCGCCGGGTGAGATAGAGCCGAAGACAACGGTGGAGATAAGCGCGAAGGTCTCGGCGAGAATCATGGCGCTACCATACGATGAAGGAGATGAGGTGACCTGCGGGGACCCGAACGCGAATCCGCCGAAACCGGCGTCGCTGCTTGTTAAGCTGGACGCGAAGAATTTGGAGAGCCAGTTGCGACTGGCCCAGGCGGGTAGGGACGCGCAGGCGGCACAGATAGAAGTGGAGAAGGCGAGAATCGAGAGTAACAAGGCGACCATGGAGGGACTGGCGGCATCTCTTCAGCAGGCGGAAAAAGAACTCGAACGAAAGAAGGGGCTTATCGGGACGGGCGATATCAGCCCGGCGGACTACGACCAGATAAAGTACAGGACGGATGAGCTGCGGGCGCAATATGAATCGTCCAAGCATAATCTGAAAGCGGCTGAGCGGAACCTTGTGGTGATGCACCATAACCTGAGCGCTGCTGAGGCGAGGATAGAGGAGGCAGAGGACGGGCTAAGCTATACGACGATAGTATCGCCGATTGACGGAGTAGTGACCAGACTCAATGCGGAGGTGGGGGAGATGGTGATGACGGGGACGATGAACAATCCGGGGACGGTGATTATGGAGGTGTCGGATTTGTCGCAGATGCTGGTCGTGGCGCAGGTCGATGAGGCGGATATCGGGGGCTTAGAGGTCGGTCAGGAAGCAACAGTAATTGTGCAGGCGTTCCCGGATATAAAGTTCAAAGGCATCGTCGATGAGATTGCGCTGAAGCACAGGTACAGCGATAACCGGACGAAGTACTACCGGACCGAGATACTGCTTTATGACGACCCGAACGTGGCGAAGCTTTATTCGGGCCTGACGGCGGATGTGGATATCGAGACGCGAAAGCATACGGGGGTAATCAAAGTGCCGAGCCAGGCGGTACTGGCACGCGGGGTGGATGAGCTGCC
>CAZQWM010000042.1:0-21814 GCA_964597035.1 uncultured Pirellulales bacterium | reverse complement strand
TTAGGCTTTCGGCGAACAGGATTCTCACCTGTTTTATCGTTACTCATGCCGGCATAATCACTTGCTGCCGCTCCACCGCTCGTTACCGTACGGCTTCAGCGCTGACAGCAACGCTCTCCTACCACTGTCGGGCAGGCGAACCCGCCCAACAATCCGCAGCTTCGGTATCCAGCTTATTCCCGATCATTATCGGCGCCGGACTGCTCGACCAGTAAGCTGTTACGCACTTTTTAAATGGTGGCTGCTTCTAAGCCAACATCCTGGCTGTCACAGCAATCCAACTTCCTTAATAACTTAGCTGGATTTTGGGACCTTAGCTGGCGGTCTGGGTTGTTTCCCTTTTGACCACGAAGGTTATCCCCCGCAGACTGACTCCTGAGATAATCTTTACGGTATTCGGAGTTTGGCTGGGGTAAGTAAGCTGGTGGCTCCCTATCCCCATTCAGTAGCTCTACCCCCGTAAAGTAGTAACTCAAGGCTAGCCCTAAAGCTATTTCGGAGAGAACGAGATATCTCCAGGTTTGATTAGACTTTTACTCCTCCCCACAGCTCATCCCCTAACTTTTCAACGTTAGTGGGTTCGGTCCTCCAGGGATTTTTACATCCCTTTCAACCTGGCCATGGGTAGATCACGTGGTTTCGCGTCTACCGCCTGCGACTCAATCGCCCTATTCAGACTCGCTTTCGCTACGGCTACCCCCCTTAAGGGGTTAACCTTGCCACAAACGGTAACTCGCCGGCTCATTATGCAAAAGGCACGTGGTCATCCGTTACCCCGACGAATCGAGGCCATAGGACTTCCACAGCTTGTAGGTGTATGGTTTCAGGTTCTTTTGACTACCCTAATAGGGGTTCTTTTCATCGTTCAATCGCCCTACTTTTCACTATCGGTTGCCGAGTAGTACTTAGCCTTGGAGGGTGGTCCCCCCAGCTTCACACGGAGTTCCACGAGCTCCGTGCTACTCTGGAACGCTGACACAAAGTTCCGGTTTTCGCATACAGGACTATCACCTTCTATGGTAGGACTTTCCAGACCTTTTTGCTAACCATCCCTTTGCTTATGTCGGCGCCCGCAACACCCCGCACCTACTTTGTATCGAAAGCATTTCGCTGTTTATATAAGGTCTGAGATTGAACAAAAGACCCAATATATAGACGAAACTTGCGGTCCAAAGTAGGTGCGGGGTTTGGGCTATTCCGTTTTCGCTCGCCGCTACTAACGGAGTCTCGGTTGATTTCCTTTCCTGCAGGTACTTAGATGTTTCAGTTCCCTGCGTTAGCTTCAGCCGGCCTATGCATTCAGCCGGAGATGACGGAAACTGGTTGCCCAGTTCCGCCGGGTTGCCCCATTCGGAGATCCCGGGATTAAAGGTTGCTCGACACCTGCCCCGGGCTTATCGCAGTCAGCCACGTCCTTCATCGCCTCTCGGCACCAAGACATCCCCCATACACCCTTAGTAACTTGACCATATCATTTTATGACTGGTCAATAATGAGTATCGATTTATATCCCAACTTTGCACTCTTTTGTTAGGAATAAATTACTGCACCCGCATATTAACTTTTAAAAGAACACAATGCCCTTCGACGCATCCCGACAAGTCGGGACTTGCTTAGGACATTAAAATCCGCCTGAGACGGATTTTAATGGAGACGACCGGGGTCGAACCGGCAACCTCCGGCTTGCAAAGCCGGCGCTCTCCCAGTTGAGCTACGTCCCCGGGCCAGGGAAACTAAAAACTTAAAACCAAAAACCCAAAACAGAGGAATGGGCCCGGGAAGATTCGAACTTCCGACCTCACGCTTATCAGGCGTGCGCTCTAACCAACTGAGCTACGAGCCCGCACGCACACAACTCTATTCTAAATCGTCAATCACCAGTCGGGCTCGTCAGTCTAAATATATACTTAAAAAAGAGCAACAAAAAAACCGCTGCCTAACTGCCAGCGGTTTATAGACTATTCCGCAATCAACAGTTAAGGCGAAAACTCTAAGATTCTTTCCATTCTGTTCAAATTCACCTACGCCTTCTGCCCTCTCCGGCTATCCACAACCCAAGCGGATAGCGCTAACCTTGTAATATATTAGCATATCGACAGCGGGTCAACAGGTTTTTAAGCGATTTTTTACGATTTTTTTAGAGATGCCCGACAGCCCGTATCTCTGATAGAGTTATACGCCCGGAATTGAGCGTTGTTCACAGACGTCGCCCCGGCAGGCAAAGTGTATCTCCCGGCGTCAAAGCCATTAACGCCGGGCAGTAAACGGCACCGTTAGCCAGGGCGTGTGCCACACTAAGGCGGATGCTACTCGATAACGTGTATGTTCTTCCTGTGGCACATATCCTTAAGCACTTTCGGCCAGACGGTTGCGGAGACTTCGCCGATGTGGGCTTTTTTGAGAATGAGCATAAAGGTTCGAGACTGGCCTATGCCACCACCAATGCTGAGTGGGATGTCGCCGTTGACGATGGCTTTGTGGTAAGGGAAGTTCAGGAAGTCGAGCTGTCCCGTCATTTCGAGCTGGACTTTGAGTGTGTCGGCGTTGACGCGTATTCCCATACTGGTCAGCTCGTGACGTCTTTTTGTGACGGGATTCCAGACGAGGATGTCGCCATTTAGGCCGTGGGTGGGTTTTCCGGTTTCGGAAGAGGTATCGGTTACCCAGTCATCGTAATCGGCGGCTCGGAGCTCGTGGGGGTAGCCATCCTTAAGAGTCCATCCGATGCCGATTATGAAGATGGCAGGGTATTTCTGGACGATTATTGTCTCGCGCTGCTTGCGCGGCAGGTCGGGGTACATTTCGAGTATTTCCTCGGCGTGTAAGAAGGTAAGCTCATCGGGCAGGTCGGGATATTTGTCGGTCTTTAGTTTGGGGAAAAGCTTTTGAACGTGAAGCTCGGCGCCTTTCAATACCTTCCAGATTTTTTCGACGACCTGTTTTAGAAATTTGATATTGCGCTGCTGGGGTGTTATAGCAAGCTCCCAGTCCCACTGGTCAACGTATGCGGAGTGGTCGTGGTCGAGGAAGTAGTCTTTTCTGACCGCGCGCATATCGGTGAGCAGACCATCGCCGATACCCATATCGAACTGCTTGAGGGCCATACGCTTCCATTTTGTGGCGGCCTGAACGACCTGTGCATCAATGGGATTTTTGTCCCTGTCGTTGGAGATGTGGAACTGGATGGGGGTTCGTGAACCGTCGCGGTCGAGAAGGTCATTGACGCCGCTTTCGACATCGACAATTAGCGGGACTGTAACACGGATGAGGTTAAGCTCCTTGCAGAGATTCTCCTCAATGTAGTCCTTGACGGCGTAAGTGGCGAGCTGTGTTTCCTTTGGGTTAAGCAGTGAGCTATAGTCGGCGGGAAGGATTTTTTCGAGCTGGGTGTAATCCCCGATTCCGGGACCGGCGAGGTCGGCTTTTTTCTGGTCTGACATGATTTAGTCTCCAAAAGTATTCATCGTGCAGTGACATCACGCTACTGGTCGTGTTATTGGCAAGTGAATGTTACGCAACAGTGACAAGATGTCAAGCCAGTTCCGATTTTTAAGTGGAGGGATTGTGAAACTGCTCGGCCACGAGGTCGAGGACAAGCTTTTTCGCGTGTTCCAGGGGCGCAGGGAGAAAAGTACCTGCTGCGGAGTGGTGGCCGCCACCGTCGAATTTTTGGGCGATTTTGCAGACGTCAACGTCCCCCCTGCTGCGAAGAGAGCAGCGAATTCGGCCGTCGTCGGTTTCCACGAACAAGGCGGAAACTTGAACGGTGCCAATTCGCTGGCACTGGTCGATGAGGTTTTCGGTGTCTTCGTATTTGGCGCCGGTATTTTTGAAATCCTGCTGGGTGATGTGCATAAGCGCGCATCTACCATCGCAGTGAAGCTCGAGTGTGTTTTGCATCGCGGTCATCAAGTTAAATCGCTGAGGTGAAAAACTCTGATAGATATTGTGATAAATATCGGGGGGATTTGCGCCGGCCTCAACCAACTCGGCACAGCATCGAAGAACAGCGGCATTGGTATTATTGAAATGGAACCAGCCGGTGTCGGTGGCGATTCCGACAAACAGGGCCTGCGCAATTTTAGGCGTTACTGACCAGCGGGCGAATTTGAACAAATCGAGCACGATGGAGCTTGCGGCGGCGGCACGGGAGTCAACAAGCTCGACATCGCCGAGGCCGTCGGCGGTTGCGTGGTGGTCAATGACGAGAACGGGAAGGTTCGCCTGCCTGAGAAATTCGTCGAAGTCGGGAAGCTGACTGAAGCTGTTGGTATCGACAACTATCACAAGGTCGAATGTGCCGAATTTGCCCTCGATAAGCTGTTCCTTCGAAACATCTTTTCCGAGAACGGGGATTGGCTTTTCAAACAGGAAGCCGTACCAATGAGGCAGAGGAGAAAGAAAAAGAATCTGAGACTTTTTGCCGAGCGGCGACAGTGCTTCGCTTAAAGCGAAACAACAACCGGCAGCATCGCCATCGACTTTGGTATGAGTGGTTATGAGAATGCTTAATGTCGATTTGCTTATCAGCTCAAGTGCTTTTTGAAAGTCCTGTTTTTCTATCATCTGATAACTTCCTGCGACCGGCAAATAAAGGATTTTAGCAAACAGACGGACAAAGGGCAAGAACGCCATGCGATAAAATCGATTGCGTGTTACTTATGAAGGATTTCAAAAAGGATGTCGAGGTGTTTGGCAGCCAGCGCCACGGGCATAGCGGGTTTTGCTTTTCCGTCGAGGCAGTCACAAAAGTGGCTTATCAATGCGGGATGGTCTCCGGGGTGTTTTGATATATCGACTTTGTGAACGGTTTTTTTTTCGATGCCGTTTTTCGTTCTCCAGAAGTGCTCAATCTCAGGCGAGTCCCCGCTGCAATAGGCAAATCGCAGCGAGCCGGCTGTGCCGAAGATTCGGGTTTCGTCAGCGATTTCGGACTGGACGCCGCCGCCGCGTTCGTAATAGTAGGTCAGGCCAGTGTCGAATTTCATAAAAGCGGCGCCGTGCTCTTCAATGTCGGATTTTACTTTGCGATTTCGAAAGACTTTGATGCCGCGTTTCGTGAACGTTTGCATCCTCACAAGCTCGGGGCGGTCATCGAGCAGGCCGAGGTGAAACGAGAGGTCATAAACGCCCCAGTCCAGGAGTGAGCCACCGCCGGCGAGTTTTTTCTGCATCCCCCAGGCACCGGCGGGATTGTACTCGATAAAGGTTCGGCGCATAAGATGATTGTGGTGGATGTGATAGACCTGGCCGATGCCGCCGGTGTCGATTATTTTCTTTATGAAGTTAAACTTCGGCTGTAGGCGCGCGTGCCTGCAGGAACATTCGAGGATAACAAGGTCCCTGTACTTCTGAACGGCTTTGACGAGCCGGTTCATTTGTGCACGATTGACAACCATTGGTTTTTCGAGAAGGATATTCTTTCCGGCCCGCATCGCGGCCATTGCTATTTTATAATGAGTGAAAGGCGGCGAGGCGATGATGACGGCGTCAACACGGTCGTCTTTGAGAACTTCGCGATAGTCGGCTGTGCCGTTGGGGACCCTGTATTTGGCCACTTTGGCGGCAAGGGTCTTCTTATCAGGGTCAGCAAACCACAGAACATTCGCTCGGCGAGTTTTCAAAATGCCGCGCATATGAAAATCGGCAACCATTCCTGCACCTATAATTGCAATGTTGGGCTTGCGTTTCATAATTACGGCCGGGCCAGGATTTCCTTTGCTGATTTGCAGTCTTTTTCAATTTGGGCGGTGAGTTGGTCGGGGGATTTGAACTTGCGCTGGGAGCGAATGTGGCGGATAAAATCCATCGCCAGCCACCGGCCGGCGGGAATGGCTAAACCTGTATCAAGCACGTGGGCTTCCATAAGTAAGGGATGCTCATCTCCGAATGTTCTGGCTTGGCCAATGCTGAAGACAGCGGGCAAAAGTTCTCCCTGCCAGCAGAAGTCTTCTTCGGCAGAACCAAGCAGGACGAAGCCGGCATAAACGCCCTCCTGCGGGATTATCTGGGCGGGCGGCCGCATATTCAGCGTGGGGAAACCGAGCTGTTTACCCCGGCCTTTGCCGGGGATGATTTGACCAATGAGCCGATAAGGCCTGCCGAGAAGTAATGCAGCGTCGGCGACGTGGCCCGACTGAAGCATATAGCGAATGGTCGTGCTCGAAACCCTGACCGACTGGCCTGTCGGAAGGTTGACAAGCTTAGTGGGAACGACGACTACATCAAAACCATTAGTCCGGCCCATTTGCTTGAGGGTGTTTATATCTCCTGCACGGTTGGCGCCGAAGTTGAAGTCCTCGCCCTCGACTAGTGCGACGGGGCGAAAGTCTTTTAAGAGAAACTTATCGACGAAGTCGGCGGGCGTGAGCCGAAGCAAACTTGCCGTATCCCTGAGGACGACGAGGTAATCGACACTACAGCCCTGGAGCAGATGTGTCTTGAGTGCCAGCGTGGTCAAAACGCCGGGGGCGCTTTCGGGGTGCAGGATTGCGACGGGATGCGGCTCAAATGTCAGTGCAGCGAGAGGGACATTTGCCTGCTCGGCGGTTCGTTGGGCGATATCGAGGATTTGCCGGTGGCCGAGGTGAACGCCGTCAAAGTTGCCGATGGTAAGCACGCAGCCGGCGGGTAACCTGGCAAGCTGTGAAACAGTCCGAAGGACTTCCATACGCCCTCATACTCAATTCAGAATCAGTCTAACCAAAAACAACGGGACTACTTTACTGCCGATTGAGGGATGGTTCAACGGGTATTTGGCTGATACTCGATAAATGAATCGAATGTCAAAATGTCACAGGTCTTTTCGGGTTTCGGAATCGCTCGTGAGGGCCTGTAGCTTCCCGGCCGACTTGTTGTATACGGGATAGGTGCGGGCAAGCTCTTCGAGGACTCGCTGCATTTTGTCGAGTTTGCCGGTTCTTTCATAGCACAGTGCCAGCATGTCGAGCGATGAGCGATAGTAAGAGAAGGGGTCAGAGGCAAACATCTCCGGCGTTTCGGGGCCAAAGGCCCTGACCTGTTCGAAATGTGCAATTGCCTGGTTGTAGCTTTCCTCAAGCGCAAAAAGCATCGCCACCTTGAAATATGCAATTCTGTTTTCGGAATCTATGTTTATGGCGGTTAGGTAGGTATTGATGGCGTTTTCGAGGTCACCCTGACTCTTGTAGCTGCTTGCCAAAACGTCCCAGGCGCAGACGTTGGTCTGGTCAAGAAAGATAACTTTTTGGGATTCTCTGATTGCGTTATTGTAAAGCCCGTATGAGGCGTAGGCCTCGGCGCGAGCGAGCAGGTGGTCTGCAATCAGGGGCTTTATTGCAAAAAGGGCGATGATAACAAAGACAAGACTCGACGACCATCTTACGCCCGGTCTTGCCAGCCACGGCTCGGCGAGAATACTTTCAAGTGCATCGTCCTGTTGTACGTCCATCTCACTCATATACAATCCATATCAAGCGACAACGAGATAATATATCCCGAGCGTTATCAATACATTGCCTGCGACGAAGTTAATGTGGTCTTCAATCCTCCGGACCTTCGAGGCAAGATACCCAATCAGGTCCGACTTGAGCAGACTGGCGGAAAGCGCAACCGCGAGCACCGGAAAACTCTGGCCAAGCGCAAAGCTCAAAAATATCAGGACGGCAAAGGGACCGAGATTGTGCGTGACGACAAGACTTGCGAGCATCAGAAGAGCACCGCCACAGCACGGGCAGGCGGGCATTTCCACAAGAGCGAAGAATGTTCCGAAAAGGAAGGCGCCGATTAACGTAACGTGCCTGAAACTCTCCCGGAACTGCAGAAACCGCGGCAGGTGTCTGATTTTAAGCAGACCTGCCACAAAAAGTCCGCTGACCAGCAGCAGCGAACCCAGCAGGTAGAAAATGTATTTATTGGTCTGGATGATTGTATAAGCGAGCGAGCCGACCATAGCAAGGAACACGCCCAAGACGGTATAAACGGCGACAAGACCAAAGACAAAAAGCAAAGTGACAAGCACACCCTTTTTCTTGCTGTCGGCGGCGCCGGCGATATATCCCAAAGCAACAGGGACACGCACAATTGTGCAGGAACTCAGCGACGCCAGCGCACCCACCCAGAAGACAAGCACGACAACCAGAAACGGCGATTCTGAAACCAGCTTTTGAATCGAAGAAATCATGTCAAGCGCTTTAAGCCCCAAAACTATCGATACATCACCCATCTACAGAAATCAACCAACACCGAATACAGTGGTCTTTTTCGGACTAATTGGAAAGCAACTTAACCAGGACGGGAGCGACACAGGCGCAGAATGGATATCGGCATTTTACAAAACGCAGAACATAAGTTCTGCATTTGAAGAAGCTTACAAAACATTGGCTCATTTTGTAGAAAACTAATTGCAACTGAGTTGCATTTAATTAAAATGCTCGACAAGCTCACAAAAGATATTATCAGGCAGTTTTAGTATTAGGAGCACGACCAGAATGTCTGCGAAGGCAAGACTAAAACAGATTGCAGTTGAGTTGAAGGCACATTCGCCGTTCACCTTGTTTGGAGCAGCGACCGGGATATTGTTGATGCTTCTGTTCAGAAACATCGGCCATGTAGCAAGCTATAGGTTGTTTTATATTTTTCATCCCGCCCACGTTGTGCTAAGTGCGATGGTTACGGCGTCGTTGTTTCGACTGCACAAAAAGACGAAGGGATTTTTAGTTGTGCTGATAGTCGGTTACGTCGGGGCAATCGGCATAGCAACTTTGAGCGATTCAATACTTCCTTTTTTTGGTGAGGAGATACTTGGCGCCGCAATACCCTCGGAGGGACACGTACACACTCATCAGTCAACGGAGGAACAGGTAAATCACGAGACTCACGAGATACACGTGCATCTCGGTTTTATAGAAGAGTGGTATATAGTGAATCCGGCTGCGTTTCTAGGAATATTGATTGCGTATTTCGTTCCGAGGACAAGGCTGCCGCACGCTTTACATATCCTGATAAGTACGTGGGCATCGTCTTCACATATAATGATGAACACGCACCAACCGATAACGGCGATGCTAATGCTGGGCTTTTTAATCGTTCTATTCATAGCCGTGTGGTTTCCATGCTGTTTCAGCGACATAATCTTTCCAATGCTGCTGGTCAAAGCAGAAGGTCAACAGTGCGTTTTCTGCGCCGGGGAACATCACGATTCAGACCATCGACAGGAGAGTGAAAAATGAAGCCGCAGACAAAAAACAGAATCGACAAGCTACTGGATTCGGCGAAGTTGAAACGGACAGAGCCGAGAAGGGTAATCTTAGATGCGCTTTTTAGAGCGGACAAGCCGCAGACTGCGGATGAAATTGTTGCGGCGATTGGCAGGAGCTGCCCGAACAAGGTGACGGTATATCGCACTCTGGAGAGCATGATTGGGGCAGGGCTGGTTCACAAAGCGTTTATCGCGGCAAGAACCTGGCATTTCGAGATGGCGGACCGATGCACTGAGAGCCAGTGCCACCCGCACTTTGTATGCACTGACTGTGGTCAGATGAGTTGCCTGCCGGGGGCGTCAGTTCCAATGGCGACAAAGACGCCGGACGGCTTTATCGTTTATCGGCAGCAGGTCAGGTTAGAGGGTTTGTGTCCAGGCTGCGGAGGCCGGGCAAAAGACACAGCCTGCCGGGAGTAATCATGGTCGCAGTGTTTTGAAGATTGTCACGGCGCCGAGAATTATTGTCAGGGTGGCGATTGCGAGCTTGAGTCTTCTTTCGCCTATGAATTTTACGCTTTTGGCAGACAGAGGGACTGAAAGCAGCGAGCCGACAATCACCCAGGGGGCAAGCTTCCAGTCAATATACTCTTCTGAGACGAAAAGGTAGCCAAGCACACCGACCAGGCAGGTCAGCCCTTCTGCAAGAGCTGTTATTCCGACGGCGCTGGTGCTCTGGACGCCGGCGAGAATCTGTCCGCCCGTTACTATAGGCCCATAGCCGCCGCCGCTTATACCCTTGTTGAATGATGCAATGACGCCGAGGATGGTGATTTTTCGCCAGGAGAATCTGAACCTGCGATTAAGACAGAGCAGTATTAGTATTCCCATTGACAAAACGACAACGCCGATATAGAGCTTGAGCCAGAATCTCGGGATATTGACGGCTACAAAAACAGCGACGATTGCACTGACTGTGCCGCAAAGGGCAAGCATAAGCGAGACCTTGAGGTGGATGGGCACGGTCTTTTTGAAGGTATCGATATAGCCGAGGGGGCTTAACATTTTGCTGATTCTAAAGACATCGCGGGATTTCGGCCTGAGGTCAACGTTGCCCTGGCGATGGTGGCAGAACGCCGCAAGCAGTCCCGAAAGAAGCTGCGACAAAAGTATTACTGGAACAATCTGCAGTGGATTGAAGCCGAGGAGAATAAAAACGGGAGTCAGCGTCGTTCCATAACCCATCCCCAGGGTGGCGTCCATATACTCGCACAAAAAGGCAAGCACGGGCACGGCTACCATTTGCCAGGGCTGCATAGCGTTAGCTCCGATGTATGAACATCAATTTGTACTGTCCCGACTTACTCAGACCAACTCTGAGAGCTTGAGGGTTTCGAGCCGATGGGCAATGTAATCTCTTATCTCCCTGAAGACCTTGAGAATTTTCTTCTCTTTTTCGAGCGGCGTGTGTGCAAAGAAGTATCTGCTGACCGAATCTGTGGAGGCCAGGGGGCCGTCCATAATTCTTATTATCTCAGCGATACTGATTTTAGAAGCGGGCCTGGCCAGAGCATAACCCCCGGAGGTTCCCCGGCGGGTCTTGATGTATCTGTTTCGCTTGAGGATAGTAAACAGCAGTTCGAGATACTTTTTGGAGATATCGCAGTGAGAGCAAATCTCCTCAATTTTTATAAAGCCCTCGTTTTCCCGCCGGGCCAGGTAAATCAGGGCGAGAATCGAATATTCGCTTTTGGTAGTAAGTTTCATAACAGCACCCGAATAAGCTTGTCTATAGACATTATCATCAAGCCGGCGACATCGGTCAAGCAAAAGCATCCTGGAGAATATAGACAAAAAAGCAGCGCTCGATTAACATAGCGCTTATGGAAATCTATCCGCTTAAATTCAGTCCCATATACAAGGAGCGAATCTGGGGCGGTCAGATGCTGCACAAAGTCTTCGGCAGAAAGGCCCCCAAAGGAAAGATAATCGGGGAAAGCTGGGAGCTGGCGGACCTGCCCGAGGACAAATCGAAAATCGTAAACGGGGAATTAGCGGGCCGGACACTGGCGGAGGCAATCAGCAGTTATCCGGAACAGATAACAGGAGAAAAAAAGTTCACACCGCCTTTCGGACTGCTGATTAAGTTTTTGGACTGCGGTAGCGTGCTGAGCGTGCAGGTGCACCCCGACAAAGACGCAGTCAGGCGGATGGGCAGGGGCGACTTCAAGACGGAATGCTGGTATATTATCAAGGCCGAGCCGGGGGCTGTAATCTACAAGGGACTCAAAGACGGCGTAACCAAAGAGATATTCGAGCAGGCCATAAAGGAAGGAACAGTCGAGCAGACGCTCAATAAGGTAGAGGTCAAAGCAGGCGAGTGTCACTACCTGCCAGCCGGCACTACCCACGCAATCGGTGCGGGACTGCTAATAGCAGAGATACAAACGCCCTCGGACACGACGTATCGGGTGTTCGACTGGAACCGGCTCGATGCGACCGGCAGGCCGAGACAGCTCCATATCGACGAAGCCCTCGAGAGCATTCACTTCGACGCATCAGAGGACAATCTTTCGGTTACAACGGTGGGTCGGCTTGTTGACTGCGAGTTTTTCACGATAGACAAAGGACACCAGATGAGAGGATGCGAAGTCCTGCTGTCACCTGGGCGGATGAAGACATTGATTATATTGGACGGGTTCGGCACAATAATCAGCAGGGCCGGCGGGATTGAGGAATTCAATACGTCAGACACAATACTTATTCCTGCGGTTTACGAAGGAGTAATGCGTTTCTCAGCGGAGACGGAATATCTTACAGTAACACTTTCGGCCAACGAATCGCCGGTTTAAAAAAATTAAGGCAAGCACAATGAAAGTTCCTATTCTGGATTTGAAGGCGCAGTATGCGAAATATAAAAGCGAGGCGATGCGCGCCATAGAAGAGGTTTGCGACAGCCAGATGCTCTGTCTGGGACCAGCCGTGGCAAAATTCGAGAGCGAGGCAGCGGCATACTGCGGCTGCAAATACGCGATTGGGGTTTCGAGCGGGACGGATGCCCTGCTGGTGAGCTTAATGGCAGCAGGAATAGGCGAGAGCGACGAGGTCATAACGACGCCGTTTACGTTTTTCGCGTCAGCAGGGGCCGTTGCCAGACTCGGTGCAAGGCCGGTCTTCGCGGACGTGGACCCGGATACGTTCAACATCAATCCCGGAAAGATTGAAGAGAAAATTAGCAGCAGGACACGTGCGATTGTGCCGGTGCATCTGTATGGGCAAGCGGCGCAAATGAAGCAGATTATGGAGATTGCCCGTAAACACAAGCTGATTGTCATAGAAGATGCGGCGCAGGCAATGGGGGCAATGCAGGACAGTAAAAAGGCGGGCACTATCGGCGATATCGGCTGCTTTTCGTTTTATCCCACGAAGAATATCGGCGCGTTCGGTGACGCGGGGCTGGTAGCGACCAACGACGAAAAATTGGCGGAGAAAATAAAACTGCTGAGAGTCCACGGAGAGAATCCGAGATACTTCTATAAAATGATAGGCGGTAACTTCAGAATGGACAATATTCAGGGTGCCGTGCTGAGCGTGAAGCTGAAGTATCTGGACGAGTGGAATGACAGGCGAAGAAAAAACGCGGAGATATACGACAAATTGTTCGCGGGGGCGATTGTCAAGCCGCCGAAGATTGAGCAAAACAACGTCAGCATTTATCACCAGTATACAGTCGCAGTGCCCAAAAGAGACGCACTACAAAAATATCTGGGCGAGCAGAGTATTGGTTCAGCGATTTTCTATCCGCAGCCGCTGCACCTGCAGGAATGCTTCGAAGGGCTTGGTTACAGGAAGGGAGATTTTCCGGTAGCCGAGGAGCTTGCGGAAAAAGTCCTGTCGCTGCCGATTTACCCGGAGCTTACGCCCGAACAGATAGAATACGTGGCGAAAACAGTGCTGGCCTTTTACCAATAAGACTGGAGAACCGTCCGTTGCTGAAGCCGAGCGAAAATCCGCCTATAACCTGGCCCGAAGGAATATCGATACAGGATTTTGAAGGGCTGTGGTGGGTTGCGCACACCAAGAGCCGCAACGAAAAGGCACTTGCGCACGATTTGGTTGCAAAGCAGGTCAGTTATTTTCTGCCAATGTGCTGGAAAATTCGGCGGATTCGAGGCAGGACAATACGTTCTCTTTTGCCGTTGTTTGGCGGGTATCTGTTTTTCTGCGGGCAGGAGAAACAACGGCTGGAGGTCCTGCGGACAAACCGAGCTGCAAATTTGATTGAGGTGCATAACCAACAGCAGTTGATTGACGAGCTTGCGCAGATAGAGCAGGCCCTTGGCACAGGCGCGCAGTTGACACCGCACAACTATATCAGGGCCGGACAGCGATGCCGGGTAATCGGTGGAGCTTTGACGGGACTGCTCGGAATAGTCGAAAAGACGAGAGGTGCGATGCGGCTTGTGCTGCAGATAGATATGCTCGGCCAGGCAGCGAGTGTTGAGATAAACGCCGATATGATTGAGGTGATTGACGAAGACCAGAACGTGTAGGTTTCACAAAAAGACGGCTTTGGAAGCTAAACTATAGGAGTGCAAAACAAATGAAAATTTGCGTGGTGGGGATTGGATATGTCGGGCTTGTGACGGCGGGATGTCTTGCTGAGGCGGGCAATAACGTCATATGCGTCGACAACGACAGGGAAAAAATCGAGGCGCTGAAAAAAGGGATAATACCAATTTACGAGCCGGGGCTTACCGACATAGTCAAACACAACGAGAAGCTCAGGCGGCTTGAGTTTACAATGGACTTAAAACACGGAGTCGAGAACTCGCAAATCATATTTCTTGCTGTTGGGACACCGCCTTTGCCGGACGGTTCGGCGGACATATCCGCAATCTTAGATGTGGCCAGGGGAATCGCCGAACATATGCCTGATTACCGGATTATCTCCTGCAAAAGCACGGTGCCCGTAGGAACACACAAGAAGGTGGCAGAGATTATAAAATCCAAAACCGACAAGCCCTTCGACTACGTGAGCAACCCAGAGTTTCTCAAAGAGGGTTCCGCAGTCGATGATTTTATGAGCCCGGACCGAATCATAGTAGGAACGGAAAACCAAAACGTCCGCCAGACGATGAAGCAGCTCTACAGCCCGTTTATGCGGAGGGGTAACCGGATAATTTTTATGGACCCGGCGTCGGCGGAAGTGACGAAATACGCGTCAAACGTGATGCTGGCAACGAGAATTTCGTTTATGAACGAAATTGCCGGATTGTGCGAGAAGGTCGGCGCAGACGTGGAATTTGTCCGGCAGGGAATCGGCAGCGACTCGCGAATCGGAAGAGCGTTCATATTTCCCGGAGTTGGCTTCGGAGGAAGCTGTTTTCCCAAGGATATTCGAGCACTGATTCATACAGGTAATGAACACAAAGTTGAAATGAAAATGGCCAAGTCGGCCGAGCAGGCCAACAAGGCCTCTCAGAAAAGATTTGCCGGACGGATATGTGATTACTTCGCCAAGAAAAGCAAAGATGTCACACTGGCGGTCTGGGGACTTGCTTTCAAGGCAAAAACCGATGACGTGCGAGAGTCGCCGGCAATTAACTGCGTTGCGAAGCTGCTGGAGAATGGTATAAAGGTGAAGGCCTATGACCCTGAAGCGGCTGAAACAGCCAGAGCTGTGCTGGGCGACAGCATAGTGATAGTCGAAAACGGATACGATGCCCTCGATGGTGCGGATGCACTTGTGATTTTGACGGATTGGCAGGAGTTCCGTAATCCGGATTTCGAGTTAATTGCCCGAAAACTGAAAAAACCGGTTATATTCGACGGCAGAAACCTGTATGACCTCGATGTCATCAGCAAGGCCGGGATAGAATACCACAGCGTTGGCCGGCCGAGCATAGCGTGACAATTATCTGCCAAACGAGAGGCGGTGAAGATATGAACATAGGCATCGAGACTGTTATAAAAGCCATAGGGACGGTCATAGTCGGTATGGGCCTTTTGTACCTGATAAAGCCGGAGCTGCTGCGCGGAATTATGCGGTTTTTCTTACAGGGAAAGCGGATGTATTTTGCGGCCTTGGTTCGATTCGCACTGGCGATTACTTTCTTTATGGGCGCGCGAAAATGCGGCATCAGGTGGGTCATCGTGCTGTTCGGGGCTATATTCCTGCTGTCGGGGGTGTTGATTTTTCTGTTAGGCCTCGAGAGGAGCAAGGCCATCATCAACTGGTATCAACGGCAGCCGAAGTTTGTTTTCAGAATGCTGGCGATAATGGTTCTGGGCGCAGGGCTGATTATTGTGTATGCGGCGTAGGTAGATTGAATGAAGGCGATAATTACAGGTGCGGCGGGATTTATCGGGTCTCATTTGTGTGAACGGCTGCTCGGCCGGGGCTGGGAGGTGGTCGGCATTGATAACTTTGACGGCTTTTACGACCCGAACGTCAAACGAAGCAATATAGAGACCTGTCTTGAAAGTGGCAGATTTCAAATTGTCGAAGCGGACATTCGTGACTCGGCACAAATGAACAAAATCGCAGGCGGGGGCGCTGATATCGTAGCTCACCTTGCGGCAAGGGCGGGAGTGCGGCCATCGATTGCTAATCCGGCGCTCTATACTGACGTTAATGTCAACGGAACTGTGGCGATGCTCGAAGCGACCAGGAATAACGGCATAGCCAGGTTTGTTTTCGCGTCAAGCTCAAGCGTTTATGGCAACAATAAAAAAGTACCTTTCGCTGAAGAAGATAACGTTGATTTCCCGATTTCACCTTACGCGGCGACGAAAAAAGCCGGAGAGCTTATCTGCCATACGTATCACCATCTTTACGGGATATCGGTAACGTGCCTGAGATATTTCACGGTATACGGGCCGAGGCAAAGGCCGGATTTAGCTATCCACAAATTCGCCCGGCTCATCGAACAGGATAAACCCATACCGGTCTACGGCGACGGCAGTATGATGCGAGATTTCACATATATCGACGACATAATCGACGGCACAATCGCGGCCATCAATCACTGTGAGGGATACAACATCTATAATCTCGGCGAATCAAGGCCGATAACAGTGAGCGATTTAGTCGCAGAAATCGAAAAGGCACTGGGAAAAAAGGCAGCGATTGAGTATCAGCCGGCACAACCCGGCGATGTAGAACGGACCTATGCCGATGTTACTAAAGCCAAGCGGGACCTGGGATATGCACCAAATACGCAAATCAGCGATGGATTGAAGCCGTTTGTGGACTGGTTCAGACAAAGCAAAATGCCAAAATAGCAACAAAAACCTTTTCTGTTGGGGGATTTGGGGGTTGTTTTCCTTGAGATTCGGCCGGCTTTTTTATATAATACCAAGACGTTAGCTGCATTAGGACAATAAGGAGGACGGTGTGAGCAAATACGTCCGGACGGTGGGGGTGGTTTGCATACTTTCAGCGGCTTTTTGCTGCGATGCGCTAGTGCCGCGGGCATTCGGGCTGGCTGAGTCCACGCAGTCAGGCGGTTCAAACACGGTCGCTGTGCACCAACTGGGCGAGACCGGCGAGGGAGTCAATATAGGATTAATTTTGGCCAGAAACGTGCGCGCCACTCACGAGGCGTTTACCGACAGCAATGGTTTGCCGCACGCATTCAACTACGATTTTTCCGGCGACGGTAATGCCATTTCGAGTCACGATACTCAACTTGCAGGGATAATCTCAAGCAGAGGCGGCGCCTCATATCCTGATGATATCGGCGTGGCGCCTGGGGCCGACATCTACTGTGCGCGGGTCGCGGACAATGACGATGAAATTGATCCGTCCTGGCTCGATGGTGCGCTCAAAGAGCTTGTTTTAACTCATAATTGCCGGGTTGTCGTAACCGGTTTCGAGCTAACGGGTCTTACACCCGACGGCGATAATCCCTGGACAATGCTGTATGACTATTACGCTTACGAGCACAATGTGGTTTTTGCCAACGCGGCAGGCAACCGAAATACCTATGTGAGTGTTTTCGGCGACGCATATAACGGCATTACAACGGGCGGCCTGAGACTAAATGACCCGAATAACCAGTATGAGTACCGCAGGGTGGGATTAGTCAGTGGAACCGGCCCAACGACAGACGGCAGGCGAAAGCCCGACTTAACTGCACCGGCGCAGAATCAGACGGTGCCCACATCGAGCAGTGATACCGCCTGGACAACCGTCGGGACGACAAGCGGGCAAACGAGCTACTCGGTGCCTCATACGGCGGGAGCGGCAGCACTATTACTCGGATTGGCGGACGAAACGGCGGAGCCGAACGACAATCAAAGTGAGGTGATAAAGGCGGCGCTGGTCAACTCAACAATGCCGAACATTGACGATAAAGACGGTGTTCAAACAAATCCAGCAGACAGCAACAATACCTGGCAGGCCGACCGCGGATATGGCCGGCTCGATGTGCTAAAGGCATACTTGCTGCTCGATTCAAACGAGATTGAGCCCGATGTAAACGTCACAGCAAACAGCGGCTGGGGATTCGGAAGAATCTCGCCGGGCCAGATGGAGGTATATACAATCAGCGTCACAGAAAGATGCCGGCTGATTGCCACCCTGACCTGGCAGAGAAGGGTCCGCTGGATTGACAACAATCCACACAACGGGCTTATCGAGCCGAGCGAGCTGACTGCATATCTGGCCGATTTGGATATGCTCGTCTATGCGCCCAACGATGTAAATGCGGTTTTCAGCGAGGATGCCTTTGGTCTGAGTACCAGCGACAACCTGGAAAAGTGCGATATCCGGCTGGACGCGGCAGGTGAATATACAATCATTATCGAAAACAACTCAACCAACGGCGAGACGGCCGATTACGGCTTCGCCTTCGAGCTGCATCCGGTCTTAACAGGTGACCTTCCGCCATACGATTATTCCGTTGACTATGGTGACATAGCCACGCTTTCGGACGACTGGCTTGCAGGCGATTCTCCGCTCGATGAGCTGCTCATACTTAACGGCGTTGTCGATTTCGGAGACTTCGCAGAAATGGCCCCTTCGTGGCTGCAGAGTGACCCATATTACCATCAGGAGCCGTAGGTCGGTTATCTCTCGAACTATAAATTCCCCCGCGATTTTTGATTGCTTTTACGGACAATTTCTCTAATATAGAGTCGCCGGATACAGCCCTCGTACCGAGAGGATTTGAAACGATGCAAAGTGTCATAGAAGTAACGTGCTATCGTGGCGGCAGTTTGCGGGAGGCGATTGCCAGCGACGGTCAGCTTGAGAAATATCGACTGGCGTTGGCGAAGCAGAAAATATCCGGCCGAAACCCCGGCTGGGCAAAACTGCACAGCACAGAACCGGACGTGGCGGGGGCAATCAACTTCGAGTGGGACCCTGCAACAAAAACACTTATGGCCAGGGTCGTCAGCAAAGGCAAAAACACCGCCCACCGACTTATGGGCGATTTTATCTCATACCTTATTCGCAGACAACGAAGAAGAATCCGCTCAATCGTAATTCTGCCGGGATGAGCCACCAAATATCACAACAGCAGCGATCCAAGCTGGTAAACTACGAAAGTTACAATATAGGCAAGAGTGGTGAGGAAGAGAAACTGAAATGCCGCCCAGCGCCACGAGCCGGTCTCCTGACGAGTAATAGCGATGGTGGCCACACAGGGGAAGCTAACCAAGCAAAATAGCATTATACACAAGCCCACCAGCGGTGAGTAATCGGCCTGCAAACGCGAACGCAGCGTTGGGATTGTAGCGGCATCGTCTTGAGCTGAAACAGCGTATATGATTCCCAGTTGTGAGACGAACAACTCCTTGGCGGCGGTCGCCCCAATCAGGGCGGTGCCGATTTTCCAGTCGAATCCGAGCGGCCTTATGGCAGGTTCAATCGTTTGGCCGATTCGGCCGATTACGGAGTTTGCCAGTTCAGCACTGCGAACCTCGTCGCCGGTCAGGCCGGTGAGCGATTTTTCGGAAGGCTTGGGATAACTCATTGCAGCCCAGAGGATAACCGAGCAGACGAGAATTATTGTACCGGCTTTTTTCAGGTACATCCAGCCCCTCTGCCAAGTGTGAATCAGTATTGATTTCGCGGTGGGGACACGATAAGGCGGCAACTCCATAACAAAGGGCACTGCTTCACCGCGAAATATGGTCAAACGCAGAAGCTTGGCCGATATGACGGCCAGGATGATTCCCGTTAGGTAAATAAGCCACAACACGGGTCCTCGCCAGGCATGCGGGAAAAAAGCAGGTATAAGAAGACCATAAATTGTCAGCCTGGCACCGCAGCTCATCAGGGGCAAAACCATAATAGTGGTGAGGCGGTTCCGGCGGTTTTCAAGAATGCGCGTCGCCATGATCGCCGGGATAGAACAGCCGAAGCCGATTAGCATAGGTATAAAACTCTTGCCGTGCAGACCGATTTTATGCATCAGCTTGTCCATAATAAACGCCGCCCGCGCCATATAGCCGGAATCTTCGAGAATTGCAATTGCCAAAAACAGAATCAGGATATTCGGCAAAAACACAAGCACGCCGCCGACACCCGGAATTACTCCGTCAATCAGAATCGAGCGTAACCAACTTTCGGACTGTGCCGGCCAGAAGGAGGCAAGCGAAGCGGAAAACCAGCCGAAGAATTGCTCCAGCCAATCCATTGGGTACGCGGCGATGGAGAAGGTGAGCTGAAAGACAAAATACATCAAAAACAAAAAGATAGGCAGGCCGAGTATGCGATGAGTCAGGACAACATCGGCAAGGTCGCTGGCAGTGTGGCGAAGCTCGACGGTGGTCCTGACGGTCTCCTGGCAGGCACCGGAAATAAAACCGTAGCGCTTGTCAGCGATGATTGCCTCGGGGTCGTCCTTGAAAAGATGTTTTAACCGGTCAACGTTGTGATTGAGTATTTCCAGAACCGGCTGGCTTTTGATTTTCGAAAGTATGTCGTTGTCCTGCTCAAGCAATTTCACCGCGAGCCATCGCGAACCGTATTTGGCGGCGAGGTCGAGATGTTCCGAGCGAATCAGCGGCTCGATTTCCGTTATCGCCTTTTCAATCTCGTCGCCGTATGTAATACGATGTGTTCTCGGCCCTGCCGGAGAGGTTGCGACGCCAATTATTGCATCGAGAAGGGCGATTTTGCCCCTGGCCTTGTTGCCGATTGTTGGCACAATCGGTGCTTCGAGAAGCCGTGAAAGCTGCTCCGTATCAAAGACAATACTCTTCTGCCGGGCGACATCCGACATATTAAGCGCGAAAACAACAGGGACATCGATTTCAATAAGCTGCGTAGCCAGATACAGATTCCGTTCCAAATTAGAAGCGTCAACCACATCAACGACCAGGTCCGGCTTTTCGTCGATTATAAAATTGCGTGCGACAAGCTCCTCTTCGGAAAACGTCGTCAGACCATAAGCGCCGGGAAGGTCAACGAAGGTAATGCGGAAATCACTGTATGTGCACGTGCCGAGCTTGTTTTCGACGGTGGTGCCGGGGTAATTGGCGACGTGCTGGTGGGCGCCGGTGAGCATATTGAATATGCTGGTCTTGCCGCTGTTAGGATTGCCGGCAAGGGCTACGGTGATATTTTTGAGCTTGTCGATTGCCATCCCAAGCATTTCTCCAAAAGTCAGGCAGCCCTAACTTGAAAAGCAAAAAAAGAGAGTATGCAAATTCATATCTCAAGCACCATAATCTTATCGGCTACGCCTCTGCCGAGGACCATTCTCGAGTTCTTAATACTCACGACGAAAGGCCCTCTTCCTCCGTTTTGCACGACCGTAATCTGTATTTTCGGCAAAAGCCCCATAGCGGTCAGCCGGCTTCTAAGCCCCCTGCCACCTTGAATCCCTGCGACGGTTACCGTTTGACCTTCGGCCACCTGTGACAATGGCTTTGTGTTTTCAACTTCCATAATCAGTTTGCCTTCCTGCGTGTGTTCTTGCGCTGCGATGCCTGTCTGCTCTTTACAAATCTTTCGAATGCATCGGGCATACTCACGCCGGGCCGCCGGCGCTTCCGCGCAAAATCCATAAAATCGCTCATCCGGGACACTATTGCCGACCCCAGAAGATGCTCCGCCCTGCAGGCCGCCTTCTGCGCGACGGACGATTCGACGCCCAGGATTCCCTCGAAAAATGACGTGATTATGTCGTGCTTTCTGGCGACTCTCGCTGCCTGGGCCGTGCCGGCCTGAGTCAGCGTTACGTAGCCGTAAGGCCGGTAGTTTACAAGCCCTTTTTTGGCGAGCAGCTTCAAGGCGCCGGTAACCGAGGGCCTTGCCACGCCGAGCGAAGCAGCAATATCCTTGCTGCGGGCCATACACGATGCGTCAGCCACGTTTAGAATGGCTTCAAGGTAATCCTCCAATGACGCACTCAAAGCTGTGTCTTTTCTGGCAACCATACGCTTTTATACCGAAACAATATTTATTATACGATAAAAAGTTAGCTATGGCTAACATTTTTACACAGCCGTTTTGCATTGTCAATCTTTTTCACGCATTTTGGGCAGTTGGTCGAATACATCCGAAAGCGTGAAAAAGCTTGTCGGACCAGGAGGCCGATGTTACAATAACCGTATCGGGGCGTGGCGCAGTTTGGCTAGCGCACTTGCATGGGGTGCAAGGGGTCGCAGGTTCGA
>CAZQWM010000041.1:0-21998 GCA_964597035.1 uncultured Pirellulales bacterium | reverse complement strand
GCCCCCAGAGTTGTTCCCTGATAGATTTTCACGTTATTGCCTATAATAGTAGTTTCCCCAATAACCACTCCTGTCCCATGGTCGATAAAGAAGTTCCTGCCTATCTTAGCGCCGGGATGAATGTCTATCCCGGTCCTGGCATGTGCACATTCGGTCATAATTCGGGGAATCAACGGCACATCCTTAAGGTAAAGCTCATGGGCGACACGATAAGTAGCAATCGCTACGATGTACGGGTAACTGATTACGATTTCCTCATACGACTTTGCAGCAGGGTCCCCGTCATAGGCCGCTCCCACATCGCCCTTTAGCATATCCCTAATTTGCGGCAGCCGTGTCAAAAGATACACTGTTCCATCCTCTGCAAGCTTATGGCAGTCGCCGGTATCGCAATTCTCCATTCTGCAGCGATACTTAAACGCCCTTTCTATCTGAGTGGACAACTCCGTGTAAATGTGGCAGAGGATATCTATGACTACAAAGTTTATATTCGACTTTGTAATCGCTCTTTTACCGGTATAGCCCGGGAACAAAACCTCGAAAAGCAAATCGAGGATTTCGAGGATTTTATCCCGTACAGGCAGATTGGTTGCGTCGATGAAGTTTATTCCCAAATCACCCTTGTATGTTTCGACGATTTCGCCAACCAGCCCTTCGAGCTTCTTGTCCGTCAATTGTCCCTTGCTCATATTGCAGACCTCCCGCGAAAATGCATCTATGCTCCGCTACATTACCTTATCGTACATCTCCGTTGATATGTAGCGCTCTCCTGTATCGCAAATAAATGTCACCACAACCTTGCCTTCACATTCAGGCCGGTTAGATAGCTGCACAGCCGCCCACACGTTGGCCCCACCGCTTATCCCCGACAGTATTCCTTCTTTGCATGCCAACTGTCTCGCCGTTTCAAAGGCATCCTCATTCGAGACCTGGATTATCTCGTCGATCAAGTCCCGGTTGAGGACATCAGGCACAAACCCCGCACCAATCCCCTGAATCTTGTGCGGACCCGACTTGCCCCCCGAAAGCACGGGGGAATCCTTCGGTTCAACAGCCACAACTTTGATTTTCTTGTTACGTTTCTTCAGCACCTCACCACAGCCGGTTATCGTGCCTCCTGTTCCAACGCCCGCTACAAGAATATCAAGCTTGCCGTCAGTATCAACCCATATTTCCTTTGCCGTAGTCTGGCGATGAATTTCGGGATTTGCCGGGTTCTTGAACTGCTGCGGTATAAAACCACTCGGGTTTTCCCCAAGAAGCTGTTCGGCCCTCTTAACTGCCCCGCTCATTCCCTCTGCCGCCGGCGTTAGGATAATTTCGGCCCCCAACAGCTTGAGTATCCTTCTTCTTTCGATACTCATTGATTCCGGCATTGTCAGGACAAGCTTATATCCCTTCGCGGCGCACACAAACGCAAGGCCTATACCGGTATTTCCGCTTGTCGGCTCGATGATAACCGTATCCGGTTTTATCAGTCCCTTCTTCTCGGCGTCTTCTATCATCGACAGCGCTATTCTGTCTTTTACACTGCCGCAGGGATTGCGTGATTCGAGCTTGGCAAGAATCGTCGCTTTCTCTGAACCGAGCTTGTTTATCCGAACCAGCGGCGTAAAACCAATAGCGGCCGTAATATCCTCAAATATCGCACTCATAATATGCTCCGCTTACTATATCTGATAATCAACTTTGATGGCTTTGGCCCTGTCAAGCGCATCCTGCAACGTTGTCGATTGTAACACATTCCTTACTGCCAACTGAACCTCACTCCATACCTGCCTCGCGACGCAATCAGCAGCTCGAGCACAATAGTTATTATTCGCCACACACTCAACTGTTGCAACCGGCCCCTCGAATGCATCGAAAACTTCGCTTAGTTTAACCTTGTCCGGCGGCTGAGCCAAAACATATCCGCCCCTGGCCCCACGCTGGCTCCTGACAAGCCCCGCAGACTTTAACGCAGCCATCAACTGCTCAAGATACTTAATCGAAATATCCTGGTGGTCTGCAATAAGCCGAGTCTGCAAAGGTCCTTTGCCGTATTGGTCGGCCAGCTCCAAAACAGCCCGCATCGCATATCTGGTTCGAGTCGAAAGCTTCATAGTATATTTCCTACTATTCCCATTACCTTGGTAGTATATTATACGGCCGTCCAGCAAAGTGGGAGCAGAAAAATAGGAAATTTTCAAAAAAATCTGTTCGGCTTGTGTTGAGAAATGTCATCAAATGCGTACGAAATGACTAAAACCAGCCGAAAAACGGCCTTGACGTACTGCTAACATCCGCATAAGATTCGCCTGCCCACAATTGGAAAAATAGTGAGAGATGCAAAATGGCGAAGCGAAACACAGCAGATGCAGACCCAAATCAGCCCCATCCTGGACGGGCTGAGCTTCCCGAACCATCCCTCGACCATCTCAAACGCCTGACCGACGACACGGGACTGTTTCAACACGCTAAATTCACAATACCGCTGCGACAAGAAGGTTACACTACCGACGACAATGCAAGAGCCTTAATCGTGGCCACAAAATACTACGCGTTATACAAAGACCCCGAGGCACTGCGACTGCTCGACACATATCTGTCCTTTGTCCTTCACGCGCATCAAAGCGACGGCACGGTGAAAAATTTCATGCTCTTTGACAGGACCTGGCAAAAAAGCGAGCCAATGCATGATGCACTGGGCCGTGTATTATGGTCATTAGGCACCCTCCTTGCTCAGCTGCCATCTTCGATACACGAGCAGGTAGTGAGGGAGCGATTCGACATATCAGCACCACTTATCGAAAAACAACAGCCGCGGAGTATGGCTTATTCGATGCTCGGTTTGCACGGTTATCTCAGGCGTGTTCCCGACGCAGAACATATCCGAAGCTGTATGAAAACGGCCGCCGATATTCTCGTGCAGGAATTCGAGTCAAACTCAAGACCTGACTGGCCCTGGTTTCACGATGCACTCACTTATGATAACGCGGCTCTGCCACATTCTCTCTTTGCAGCAGGTTTGGCCCTAGGTGACCATCAGTATCTTAAAGTAGCAAAAGAAACCTGTGACTTCCTGCTCGCGAACACCTTTACAGGCACGCATTTCAGCTTCATCGGCTGTCAGGGCTGGTACAAGCAGGGAGCTTCTAAAGCTCAGTTCGACCAGCAGCCAATCGACACAACGGGAACAGTGCTGATGCTCAAAGCCGCACATCAGGCCACGGGCGACAACAATTACCTGAAAATGCAGCGAAAGGCATTCGCTTGGTTCCTCGGTGAAAATGACATTGGTGTGCCGCTATATGACGCGGTGAGCAAAGGATGCGGCGACGGCCTTGGCGCAGGCGGTGTCAGCGCAAACCAGGGAGCCGAAAGCACGGTCAGTTTCCTGCTCGCTTTGCTGGCAATGCTGGAAAACAAGTAAAAACAGTTAGACTTCCCAAGAGGAGACCTCCTGTGCTCATTGCAACTTTCAATGTCAATTCTCTTAGGGCGAGATTGCCAATCCTTATCGACTGGCTTGAAAAGAACAGGCCCGATATCCTGTGCTTACAGGAAACCAAGGTCCAGGATAAGGATTTTCCGGCAGAACCCTTCGACCGGACCGGGTATAACTACGCCTTTGCGGGTCAAAAAAGTTACAACGGCGTCGCAATTCTGGCGAAAAGCAGAATCGCAGATGTTCAATACGGCCTGGACGACGAACCAAAAGACCAAGCCCGGCTGATAAAAGCAGAAATCGACGGCATCATAATAGTCAATACGTATGTCCCTCAGGGGTATCTGCCCGAATCGGAAAAATTCCAATACAAGCTCGAATGGTTCGAACGATTGCGAGGATTCTTTGAAAAGCATTTCAAACCCACAGACCCTGTCTTGTGGGCAGGTGACCTTAACATCGCTCCGGAACCAATCGATGTTTACGATCCCGAAGGACTTCTCGGCCACGTCTGTTATCACCCGGATGTTCACAAGGCACTTAGGAAAGTTATGGACTGGGGTTTTACTGATATGTACCGGCTGCACTGCAAAGAATCGGGGCAATATACATTCTGGGATTACAGGCCCACCAACGCCGTAAAGCGCAATCTCGGCTGGCGACTGGACCACATTATGGCCACAAAACCATTAGCCGAAAAATGCACTGCCTGCTATATCGATAAGGCCCCCCGCCTTTTACCCCGCCCCAGCGACCACACGCCACTAATCGCAGAGTTCGAGATGCGAGCAAAGAAGACACAAAACGGATAGCATTTAGCGTATGGCTTTGCCGCTATGCCCACTTTAGCAAGGTATCGGTGGTTTAGCTTATTCGATAGCAAGTTCTATGTATAAATCGTTAATCTCGAATTCACGGCCACAAACATCACATTGATAGCTGTGGGCCATTTCGGCGGGGTGTTTCCGAGCTTTAACTGAACGTATATCCCCGCGGCAATTCGGACAGTATTTAACGTACTTCTGCGGACCAGTCTTAGGCCCTTTCGTTGCCCTTGTTATTTTTGCCATTTTGTGCCTCCTTTGACATTGTTTAAAATTAGAAATGCCACCATATAATTCCCACCCATTACGATAGTGAGCAAGGCAGATGGCTAAAAAGCCATCTGCCGCGTCGAACCACTGGGGTACAAGGATTCGAACCTTGACTAACTGATCCAGAGTCAGTTGTGCTACCGTTACACTATACCCCAATAAGGGTTATCACTGCCGTTTTGGCCATCTACTTTACAGCAGAGAGGCCACCTGTCAAGGCCTTGACGAAACAAATGTAATCAGAGATGATACCTGTACTGAGAGTTTAGATTTTGGCCAATCCCGAAATGGGCGGACAGACATGGGAATATACCAATTGTGCGGTAATCGTCGCTCATCCCGACGATGAAACGCTGTGGGCCGGCGGGCTGATGCTTTTACACCCCTCGACCCGGTGGACGGTCATTACTCTTTGCAGGGCGAGCGACCCCGACCGTGCGCCGAAGTTTAAGCGTGCTATGGAGCAGCTCGGCGCCAGAGGAATAATGGGCGACCTCGACGACAGCCCGGAGCAGACGCCGCTTCCCGAAAAAGAGGTGAAAAAAACAATTACTTCGCTATTGCCTCTGGACAAATTCGACCTTGTGATTACACACAGCCGATGGGGAGAATATACCCGGCACCTGCGGCACGAGGAGACAGCCAGGGCGGTGCTGTCGCTATTCAACACAAAAGACCTGCCCGGAAAGCAGGTATGGATGTTCGCCTATGAAGACGGTGGCGGCAAGTACCTGCCCAAGCCAATGCGCGATGCGGACGTGCAGGTCTGGCTGCCGGAAAAAATCTGGCAGGACAAGTATAAAATCATCACTGATATTTACGGCTTCGGGGCCGATAGCTTCGAGGCAAAATGCTGCCCAAAGCAGGAGGCGTTCCTGCGGCTGGGGGCAAAATGATGACGCTATGGTGCACTTATAGCGGATAAATTGAGGAGTCAAAAAAATGAAAGTTCTACTGTTATACGATTACCCGCCTTCGCCGGCGGGTCTCGCCACACAGGGACATCTGCTTCATCGAGGTCTCGAACAGCTCGGCGTCGATGTTCACTCGGTGAATTTCGAGTCGGCCCAGGAGAAAGAGTGGTACTACCGATGGTTCGAACCGGATGTAGTTGTCGGTGTGGGATACTGGGGCCACACGCCCTATCTGGTGCTCCATCCACAGCGCTACGGCATCCAGCCGATACCCTGGCTGGTGGCCGACGGCTATATGGGCGACTACCACGAGATACTCGAGAATCTGCCGCTGATACTTGTAACCAGTCGATGGGTTAAAAGCGTCTATATTCGGGACGGTCTCAGCGGCAAGAATATCGAGGTGCTGCCCGTCGGCTGCGACACGGATGCCTTTGCCCCGCGAGACAAGAACGACCCTAAGATAATCGCCGTAAAAGAAGCTATTGGCGTGGCGCCCGACCAGATAATGATTCTGACCATAGGCGGCGACGCGACCTCAAAGGGCGCACAGGAGGTTATGCAGGCGCTTGCTTTGATTGATACGAAGGCACCCGACTGGAAATACGTCTGCAAGGTCTGGCCCCAGCCGCGAACCGAGCAGCAGAACAATATCGATAGGCGTTTGGCTACCGATCTCGGCATCGACAAGAATGTCATATACACAATGAACGTCATGAGTAGAAACTTCATGCCGTATATCCTGGCAGCCTGCGATATCTACGCGGCACCATCCCGGCTGGAGGGCTTTGGGATGATTCAGGTGGAGGCCAATGCCTGTGGCAAACCGGTCATCGGAATAAAGGCGATGGGTATGCTGGACACTATGGTTCACGGCGAGAATGCCTTTCTGGCTGGAATAGCACAGGAAGTCCGAATAAGAGAAACAATGCTCGACCAGGAGTCAGGCCATGAGCCGGGACATCGAGTCGTCTTCAAGCGTCCCCGCACTGTGGACTATCGGGCAAGTGTGCACGATATTGCCGATTACCTTATGAAGCTTATGACGGACGCCGAACTAAGAAAGAAAATGGGTGAGGCGGGCAGAAAACGTGTGGTTGAAAAATTCGACTATCGCGTCGTTGCAAAGAAATTTGTGGATATAATCTCAAAGCGCCTGGGCATATCATAGTATGAACAGCACTCACAAAGACCTGATTGCACGAGCCAAAGAGGCAGCGAAAAACGTCCTGCTTCATAACGCTCACGGACCATACAGGGGCCTGCCTCGTGCGGCCGGCTGGGGTTATCCCGAACCGTACACACGCGATTTGATGATATCCTCGCTGGGTATGCTGCTGACAGGAAACACACGGCTAATCAAAGCCCTCAGAAGAACGTTCGAAACAGTCTCGCAGCACCAGAGCCGGCTCGGTCATATACCGTCGCTTGTCCACGACGGAGATGACCGTGGCTCAAGTGACTGCACGCCCTTGTTTCTTATGGCACTGGCGATTTTTCGCCAGGTAACCGGGGAACACGACTTTCTTGAAGAACCGGCACAAAAAGCGATGAGCTGGATGGAACATCAGAGTCCATCGGACCGTGTAATGGTAACGCAACTGCCGACAAGTGACTGGCGAGACGAGCAGTGGGTGCTTGGCTATGGTCTATACGTCAATACGATAGTCTATACTTATTTGATGCTGTTCGGCCAATATGAACGCGCAAACCGTCTCAAAGAGCAGATGGGGAAATTCACTGTCAAAGGCGACAGACAAAATCGCCACGTTCACGAAGGCCTCGTCCTCAGGAACAAGCCATATTATGCACTATGGTCATACAAGGTTTACAGAAGCGAACGCTTCGACCTGCTCGGCAACAGTCTTGCCATTCTCACGGGCATTGCCTCGCCATCGAGAGCCGATGCACTTGTCTCCTGGATTGATGATGAGTGCAAATCTCTGCGGGAAAACGAGAACCTGGCTGTGAACCTGCCGCCTAACTTCTTCCCTTACGTACATCCCGGCGACCCTGACTGGCTGCCGCGTTATCAGAAATACAATCAGCCGGGAGAATATCACAACGGCGGCGTGTGGCCCTTTATCTGCGGATTCTACGTAGCGGCCCTTGTGGCGGCCGGCCGGCACCAGCTCGCCGCAAAGAAACTACTCGCGTTTACGGAGCTTATAAAACCGGCACGCGTGGCAGACGTCGAGTTCGGATTTAACGAATGGATAAGAGCACAGGACGGCACGCCCCAGGGCGAAGACTGGCAGACATGGTCGGCTGCAATGTATCTCTATGCGGCGACCTGCGTCGAACGACAGGAAACCCCCTTCTTTGACAAGGTCAGGCAAGCCGCCAGAATCAATGATATCGCGGGATAATCCGACTGGTTGACAGAGAACTTCCATCCGGCTAACCTATCCTTATGGCTGGTCTGCTCCAAATACTCTTCACCTGCTTGGCAGTTTTTCTACTGACAGGTTGTGCCGACAACCAACAACAAGCAGTCATCGAAGGTATAAAGCTCAGCGACCTTGCAGCGACCGGTCCGGGTGCCCAGTCCAAAATCCTGCGCACCACCAATATAGATGTCTTCGGTTTCGAACTTCACACAGATAAGCTCGAATCACTCGATGAACTCTGGCAGGCATTAAATGCAGATTCGCTTCGATATAACAATCCGAAAGGCTTCGTACTAAACGGATTACGCGCGGCCAGGGGTGACTTCTCATCGCTCGATAAGGCAATCGAGCTGTTAAATGCAGCAGGGGCAAATAAGCTGTCGACCACGTCGTTACTGGTTATGCATGGTAAAGCCGAGGTGCTGCGAATAGGTCGAATAAACCGCAGGACAACCATCTCCTATATTCGCCGGCCGGGGACAGTCGAAACCGCCGAAGTGGGACCGGCAACCCTCGGCCTGCAGGTTTCAGCGAGACAGATATCCGGCGACCGGCCGCTGGCAAACGTCCAGGTAGTGCCGGTCATTTCGCACTCGACCGAAGGTCTCACCCCTCAGCTCGCACAGCGTCTTAAAGCGTCGGATGTATATTTCTATTCTGCTGGTTTTTCAGCGATTCTAAAACCGGGCGACTTCATGGTGGTTGCACCGGCAAGATACGAACAGGATGAAACTACGGCGGCAGGCCGATTTTTCACAAAGTCCGGGCCAAATCCGACAATCAGGGTGCTTTTATTATTCTGCACTTCCATTCTTTAGCAACGCCGTTCAAAACAGTATCATAAGCAAATGCAAGACACAGCAAAATCCATCGTCGCATTGACTCGCTGCACTGAATATATCGAATCCGCCGTAGCCGAGGCGGTTGCCAGACAATTCGAGCTGCTTGGCGGTGTCGAGCGATTCGTCAAACGAGGCGACAAAGTCCTTTTGAAGCCGAATTTCATCTCCCCGAAACCGCGTTACTGCGCCACACAGACCGACCCTGCCGTGCTCATCGAAATCGCAAAACTGCTTAAGGACTTCGGTGCAAAACCTTTCGTGGGCGACTCCCCCGCCTGGGGTAATGTGTACACCTGCGCAAAAGCGCTCGGCCTCGAAGAACCTTTGAAGAAACTAAACGTCCCCATCAGGCAGTTAAACAGGCCCGTCAGATGTCAAGTCGCCGGCGTCAACGTCGGGATAAGCTCGATGGCCCTGGACACTGACGTCATCATCAACCTGCCTAAATTCAAGTCACACCAGCAGCTCGTGGCGACTTTCGCCGTCAAAAATATGTTCGGCACGGTCAGTGGAAAGTGGAAGGCGTACTGGCACTTCGCAAAAGGGGCAAATGCGGAAAAGTTCTGCAAGTTTCTTATCGAGATATACAAACGTGTAGGCCCGGCCCTGACCATTATCGACGGAATAACCGTTATGGACGGCCCCGGCCCAATTAGCGGCAGGGCGAGACCTCTGGGCTGGCTTATCGGCGGAACAGACCCGATTGCCTGCGAAATCGTATGCAGCAATCTTGTAAACATCGGACCCGAACGACTGCCCATCGTAAATACCGCCAAACTAATGGGCTTCGGCTGCACAAGTTTCGAAAGAATCGAAATTGTCGGCGACGGGTTTCCGCAAACCGTATGCACGGATTTTGTCCCGGCCAAACAGATTCCAATCCGATTTTCGCTGTTGCACGTCTGCAAAAGCATCCTCAAGCAGATTACACTAATGGCAAAATCGAAAGTCTCCGGTTCGGTCGACTCATCGACCGAAAAATGTGCCGAGTAAGAGCAAAGTATGTTAAGAACAATCAAATGACTAAAGACAGGATTATCAACGACAGTCAGTTGAAAGCTCGTGCTCAAAGCGGATGGCACATTTTCATTATCTGTGCAGCGATAGTCGGTGCCACTATAATTGCCTATGAGCCGGTGCACCATAACGACTTCACCACTTACGACGACAACATATATATTACTGAGAACGCGCACGTTACAGGCAGCATCAGCGGCAGGTCCTTACTATGGGCCTTCACGACGCAGCACGCCGGCAACTGGCATCCATTAACCTGGCTAAGCCATATGCTCGACTGTGAGCTTTTCGACCTGAATCCCCTGGGGCATCATACAACGAGTGTGTTGATTCACGTGGCAAACAGTCTGCTGCTGTTCTGGGTGCTCAAGATAATGACCAGCGCGGCGTATCGTAGCGCATTTGTAGCAGCCGTCTTCGCTCTGCATCCCGTCCACGTCGAATCCGTCGCCTGGGCAGCGGAACGCAAGGACGTTCTCAGCGGTCTTTTTTTCTTCCTGACAATCGCCGCCTACATTCGATATACCCGTCGTCCGGCCGTGGCCGGATACTTACTTGTATTTTTGCTTCTCGCTTTGGGACTTATGGCCAAGCCAATGCTGGTCACCCTGCCATTCGTGTTGCTTCTGCTGGACTACTGGCCTCTGAGGCGATTTGGCAATCCGGACCAGGTCACGCAGAAGACAGCATCTCCCGGCCCAATGAGGCGAACACATCCACATTCGACAATACTTCGTCTGCTGACTGAGAAAATACCGCTATTCGCTCTGGTGGTCATTTCCAGCATACTAACTTATATCGTCCAAAAACACGGCGGCGCCGTAAATGATACCAACTCCGTCCCTATGGGTCTGCGGATATCCAATGCCGCAGTCTCCTATATCAGCTATATAGGCAAAATAATATATCCCGCCAAGCTGGCTGTTCTGTATCCATACCCTCGAAGCGGCCTGCCCGCGTGGCATATTGCGTTCACTGCAATGACGCTGGTTTTTATTACGGCAGGCGTAGTCTATTTATTCAAACGGCGATACTTGGTTGTAGGGTGGTTCTGGTATCTTGGGATGCTGGTCCCGGTGCTTGGTCTTATACAGGTAGGCGTTCAGGCAAAGGCTGACAGGTACAATTACCTGCCGTCCATCGGTATCCTTATTATGATTACGTGGGGCCTTACAGAACTGGTCCAGAATTTTAAATACCGAAAAATTCCACTGGGCATATCAGCCGGACTGGTGCTCGTCGTGCTGATACTATCCACAAGGAAGCAGGTAACATACTGGCGCGACAGCAAGACGCTATTCGAACATACCATTGCGGTTACCCGGGACAATTACAAGATGCACCAGAGTCTCGGCTTTGTCCTTGTGTCCGAGGGGAATTACGACGCCGGCATCGACCAATATCATCGCGCATTAGAAATCGCCGGTACAGACCCTGAAATTCACTGTGGTTTGGCCGATGCTTTTCGGCAATCCGGAAAACTCGCCGAAGCCATCAGCCGTTATCACCAGGCCATACAGCTCAAGCCGGACTATGCACAGGCATACAACGATATCGGCTATATTCTCATATCCGAGGGCAAGTATGACGAGGCGATGGCCGATTTTCAAAAGGCCCTGCAAATTAAACCCGATTGGCCCCCGGCTTTGACAGGCCTGGCACAGGTGCTGCTGACACATCGAGACCAAAATAAGCGTGACATCAGCCAGGCAACAGAACTTGCCCGTCGAGCCGCAGAATTGACGGATTACAACGAACCCACGATTCTCGATACCCTGGGATTGGCATATGCATCCACAGGACACTACGAACAGGCAATAAAAACGGCAAATCTGGCTCTCGAAAAAGCCCTTGCCGTAAAAGATGAAAAAATGGTTTCTCTTATTCGCAATCATCTCGGATTCTACGAACAAACGATGAGCCAACAGTAACCGGGTTTTGCGGCATTGACGGATTCTGCGTATCTAACTAATATCAGCTTATGCAGGACCATAGTAAAGCTATTACGATACTCGGTATCGAGACAAGATGTGATGAAATTGCAGGCGAGGAGTTTCCGCAAACCGTATGCATTGATTTTACTCCGGCCGAACAGATTCCAACCCAATTTTCACTGTTGCGCGTATTAAAAAGCATTCGCTGGCAAATGATACTGCTGGCTAAATCCTTAAAAAATCATAAATTGCCCTGAAGTCTTAATAATGAGGTGTAAATGAACAGGCGATTTTTCTTACGATTAGTGTGGGCGTTAGCCCTGACCGGTATAGGCTGTTACTCCCAGCCCAGCGGGAGCAGCGAATATGTAAACACGCCCCCTGCAGTTGTGACGCCGACTAGGCAGTGGGCAACGAAGATAACTCTGCCGGGGACGCTGAATTTCTATAAGGTTTCTGACGATTTATACCGCGGGGCACAGCCGGACGAGGAGGGTTTCAAACAATTGGAGGAATTAGGCGTTAAAACGGTCATCAATTTGCGTTCGTCTCATTCCGACCGCGATAAGCTTAAAGGCACGAATCTCAATTACGAACATATTCCTATGACGGCCTGGCACCCGGAAAACGAGGACGTAGAGAAATTTTTGAAGATTGCCACCGACGCAAATCTGACGCCGGTCTTCGTCCACTGCAAACGCGGGGCCGACCGGACCGGAATGATGTGCGCGATTTATCGCGTAGCCGTGCAGGGCTGGAGTAAGGATGAGGCAATCGAAGAGATGACAAAAGGCGGTTACGGATTTTACAGCATTTGGCAAAACATCATTGATTACATTCGCAAGCTGGACATCGAGAAAATCAGGCAACAGGCGGGTATAGAGACGCCGATTGCTGATAATTGATTATTATGCAAAATGAACCGGTGAATATCCTGGGCATCGAGACGAGCTGTGACGAGACGGCCGCGGCGGTTGTCGCTGACGGCTCGAACGTCAAATCCTCAGTGGTGGCATCACAAACCAGACTGCACGAGAAATACGGCGGCGTCGTCCCGGAAATCGCTTCACGTGCCCACATCGAGAGTATATACCCGGTGATAACCGAGTCGCTTGAAAAAGCCGATGTTACCAAGAACGATATTGCTGCAATCGCTGTTGCTAACCAGCCGGGCCTGACAATTGCTCTGGTCGTTGGGGTCACCGCGGCGAAAACCTTAAGCGTAGTATGGGACAAACCCCTTATAGCCATAAACCATCTTCACGCACACCTTCAATCGGCAATGCTGGCCCAACAAGAATTGCAATTACCCGCAATCGCACTGATTGTATCGGGCGGGCACACCTGCCTGTATGACTGCGAATCACCGCTGGAGCTGAGGTTGTTAGGTCGCTGCATCGATGACGCCGCGGGTGAGGCCTTCGACAAGGTCGCCACAATTCTGAATCTGCCGTATCCGGGCGGCCCCGCTATCGAAAAAGCAGCACAGACAGGCAATCCCCGTGCGATTGACTTTCCGCGTTCGCTGCTGGAATCTAAATCGCTGGATTTTTCATTCAGCGGTATAAAAACAGCAGTCCTGTACCATTGCAGGGGACAGGATATGAAAGGACGGAACAAGGTTGGCTCGATGAGCACTCAGGAGATTGCCGACATCGCAGCATCGTTTCAGGCAGCGGTTATCGACGTTCTCGTGGAAAAGACACGGCGAGCCGTCGAGAAAGTCGATGCCAAAACGGTTCTGCTCGGCGGCGGTGTTGCAGCAAACAGTGTGCTGCGAAACGTACTTGCGAAGATGTGCGAATCTTATGCCCCCGCGAAGAAGCTGCTTGTCGCACCAAAACCATATTGCACTGACAACGCCGTTATGGTAGCTTCTTTGGCATATTATAAGTACAAGGCGGGGGTTTTTGCAGACCTTACGCTTGAACCGAAAACCAGCAGTTGAAATAGTGCGGCGATACGGAGTCACCGCAACACAATTACTTATTCACAACCTGGTTAGGGAGTGCTCATATCCAGCCGGAACAGTTGGAAAACTTGCTTCAGCAGGTAAAAAAAGGCGAGGTCACTATCGATGAAGCCGTCGAAAAGCTTCGGCATCTGCCCTACGAGGACCTCGGTTTTGCCCGCATCGACCACCATCGCCAGCTCCGACAGGGGTTCCCGGAGGTGATTTACTGCCCCGGCAAAACAAACGAGCAGATAGTAAAAATCTTCTCGGCACTGGCCGCAAAGGGCAACAACGTTCTGGCAACCAGGGCTGAAGAAGATACCTTCGAAGCAATTGCCCAGACGGGGAAATTCCCTGCTGCCCGCTACGAGAAACAAGCCAGAGCAATAGTGCTCAAACAAAATGAACTTTCGCCGTCAAAGACTGTGCTGCCGATTGTTACAGCAGGCACCGCTGATTTGCCTGTTGCGTATGAGGCAAAGGTGACGGCGGAGATTATGGGCCAGCGAACCGAGCTTATTTCGGATGTCGGGGTTGCGGGCCTGCATCGGCTGCTTGCCCACGTGCCTAAACTTCAGGAGGCAAATGTTATTATCGTCATTGCAGGAATGGAAGGAGCGCTTGCCAGCGTGGTCGGCGGTCTTGTGAGCTGCCCGGTAATAGCCGTGCCAACAAGCGTCGGCTACGGCGCCAGTTTCGAGGGGCTTTCGGCACTTCTGACAATGCTAAACAGTTGCTCATCTGGTGTCACAGTAGTGAATATCGACAACGGCTTCTCGGCCGCCGTCACTGCCACACTCATAAACAAAAAAATCGAAACCAGAACCGACTGAGGCGACTATGCGGACAATAAAGGAAATACCCAAGCTCAAACCTCGTGCAGTAGATGCTCACAAAGGCGACTTCGGCAAGGTTTGTATAATAGCCGGCAGCATTGGTATGAGCGGGGCAGCAGCACTGGCGGGCAAAGCAGCTCTTCGCGCGGGCGCAGGCCTGGTGCGCATCGCCACACCGCAAAGCATACTGCCCATCGTTGCCTCGATTGAGCCGTCTTTCACCACAGTGCCCTTAGCCGAAGATGCAACTGGCCGAATCGCGGCAAAAGCCGCAAACACTATACTCAACCTGACCCTCGATAATGATTGCCTGGCCTTCGGTCCCGGCGTCGGCGTTACACAGGGCGTGCGCTCCGTGCTGCAGAAACTTCTCGGCCAGACGGATATTCCGCTAATCATCGACGCCGATGGTCTAAACAACCTGAGCAGGATAAATGAATGGCCCGGACAAACAAAGGCAAGTGTAATTCTGACTCCTCATCCCGGCGAAATGAAACGGCTTTGGACCGGCCTGTTCAGAACATCCATGCCCGCAGACAGGCGCTCCCAAGCAACCCAGCTTGCCGGCAAAACTAAAACAACTGTCGTCTTGAAAGGGGCTGGGACCATCGTCACCGATGGACAAAAAGTCTACGTTAACAGCACGGGGAACCCAGGTATGGCAACCGCGGGCGCAGGTGATGTGCTCACAGGCGTGATAGCTGCGCTGATTGGTCAGGGACTACACAATTTTGAGGCAGCGGTGCTTGGTGTTTACGCTCATGGACTGGCCGGCGATATCACGGCAAAGAAAATCGGACAAACAGGTATGATTGCAACCGACATAATTGAATCGCTGCCCGAGGCATTTAAGAAAATCTGAACCACAAAGTTAAGGGATGTAAGTATGAACAAGACCAAAGAAGCATCCATGAAGTTCAAAATGGATGTTGGAAAAATGAAAGCCGAGATACCCGATACCACGCAGGGCTTCGCGGCATTATTCACCAGGATTATGAAAGACGGCGCCCTGACCCTCATTGAAAAGGAGCTAATCGCACTAAGCATAGGCGTAGCACTGCGCTGTGAGCCGTGCATCTGGGGCCATATTCAAAACTGTCTCGACGCCGGAGCCACAAGACAACAAATTCTCGAAGCTGCCTCGGTCGCAGTGATGATGGGAGGCGGACCAGCTTACACCTATATCCCCGTAGTCCTGGATACGCTCGACGATTTACAAGAATCAGGTTCCGATAAAAGCTGAAATGCCAATAGTGAAAACGCACAAATTACCCTGGCCCTTTCCAGCCGCACGGAATTGGAAAGCCATTCAATGTGTGCGCCGGACCATCATGTGCAGATTTTGCTGGTATTATTCGCCAGCCGCTGGTAGATTACTATCGCTTGCTATGGCCTGAAGCGAGCCGGCAAGCCGGCAAAGTATGGATAATAACCAGGCAAACTCACGTAAAACACCTGACAAAGAATTAGCGGGAGGCAATACGGCTGCACAAAAGACCGAGCCAACATCACACTTCAAGAGGACGCTCGTCCCCCTGGACGAATACGCAGCCCGCCAGGGAATCTCCAGCGACATAGTTGAAAAGCAGGGCAAACTCGGCGTTATTCAGATTAGGAAATACAGGGGCCAAAAATTCGTCGTTGATGTCCCCATTGACCAGTTGGACGATACTGAGGCCGAACAGGTTGCAGAAACCACCCGCACACACATAAAGACGCAACCCTCGGCCAGCTCCAAACTGGTCACGGCAGGTCTTACCATCGGGCTTATAATCATCATAGTGAGTGTATTCTGGCTCTATATGGACGCCAGGACCCGGCTCGACGACCTAAACGCCGAGTATACGAGTCTCAAGAACACAAATAATGAATCTGCCGCCTCACGCGAAAACTTAGAAGCAGTCCAGAATGCGCTGGCTGGCTCAAAAGTTGAGCTGGCTAATATACAGAATCGAATCGCCGCTTCTAAAGCCGAACTAGAAAGAATCCAAAACGATTTGGCCAAATCCAGGCGGAATCTCGAGACAATCCAGTCAGAGTTGAACAGCGTTCAGGGACAGATATCGCTGTCAAGAGTCGAAATAGAGAGCATACAAAACGGCTTGAAAGAAAGTAAAAACGACCTGAATACACTGCAGCAGCAAAACACCGAAGCAGTGGCCAGATAACCACGGCTCCCCCCTGGCCGATAACACCTATTCAACATCGATTTGCAGTGACGTGTAAACGCCCCAGCAGTTTCCACGCTCCCGGAAGAACCACTGCCGCAAGTAATACCTTCAATATATCACCCACGATAAAAGGACAAACACCTGCCAATAGTGCCGTCCGGACATCGGTCAGAATCATAAGCCAGGCAAAACCAAATACGTGTATAACAATGTTGCCCAAAACCATTGCTGCGACGGTAGTTACAACTCGTTTGTCCCAGCCCTTTTCAGCTAAATTGCCCACCAGATACGCTGCTGCAACAAAGCCGGCCAGATACCCCCCTGTCGGCCCAATTATAGTTGCCGGTCCGATTCCAGCGGCAAAAACTCCAAGCCCCAGGGCCCCTTCACCAAGATAAGCAAGCATCGCCAGAGCACCCCGCCTTGCCCCGAGCAACGCACCTAAAATAAGCACGGCAAATGTCTGCCCTGTAACCGGTACGGGACTAAAAGGGATAAATACTTTTATCTGTGCACTCAGGCCAACGATAATCGAGGCGCAGACGACAATAATTACGTCATAAATAACCGCTGAAATCCTTTCATTAGGCCTGAAGACACCCGCAAGTGTATTAACTGCACTCATTTTTGGCATACTCGAAAAATTTTAATATAAAAAATCATCCACACGCCTTGCTGTCATTATATTATGAGGATATGCCGCCGTCAAACAGTTCAACAGAAGCTTGATTTAAGACTGCGAAAGTACATAATAAAACATATCAGGGCAATTGCTGCTCTGGGGTCCACTATGAGAAAAATGGCTGTTATCTTAAACTTGTTATTCATCGCCGGGTGCGGAAAACTACAAAGTGCTGCACCTGTCTCACGCTTCGATTCGGCTATTGAGAGACTCAGCAGGTCCGAACAAGAACTGGAATGGGTGAGCAAAGAAAAGGATTATTTCATCAAATTTCTCGAAGACCGTGAAACACAAAAGGCGGAATATGGCTACATCCTTGATAACAACCGGCTTTGCAACCAGATGAAGGATTTCGCACGCTGGCACGAGGACATTTCTCAGCGGGAAAGAGAGCTGGCCATCCTGCACGCTATCAACGTCTTTGCCGCCCACAATCAAACCGTAAAACACAAATCCGCCAACCATAATCAAATCAGGAACACCCGCACCTGATATTATAATTGGTTAACCGGCTAAATAATCCCCCCACTTAATCGATGGAACCAAAGTGGAGACGAAGGGAATCGAACCCTCATTTCCGCGATGCGACCGCGGCGTGCTCCCGTTACACCACGTCCCCAAATCTAAAACTGCCACTTATCGTAGCATACAATTCTTTCCATTGGCTCCCGGTCGGTCTGCCTGCGCCCATCGGCAGGATAGCCCAGAGCCATCAGCTCAATTATAGCAATATCCTTCGGTATCTCCAGAACTTGTCTAGTCTTTTCCGTATCGAACGAGCCAATCCAGCAGGTCGCCAGCCCAAGCTCGGTCGCCATAAGTGCAATATGCTCAAGGGCAATCGATACGTCAATCGGTGCAATGAGCTGGCCGCATCGCATCGCCTCTTTGCAGACACTGCAGGCCGCTATCATCGCCCCCGCTCTGCTAAAGACCTCCGGCCGATTCGTGCAGCCGGCGACCTGCTGCTTACGCTCCCTTTCGGTCACGATAATAAATCGCCAATCCTGCAGATTCTTCGCCGAAGGCGCCTGCCGGGCCGCCTCAAAAATCTTGTCCAGTTTTTCCTGCTCAACCGGCTTATCCTTATACACCCTGCAGGAATACCGTTTCTTAATCGCTTCAAAGACTGTCATATCAATCCCTTGCCAATCATCAACTACCCCCAAACTGTATTGCTGCCGGCAAATATAAGCTGTCATGGATATTGACGCAAGGGCTGAGAATCTGTATCCTGAAAATATCGCGGGCGATTAGCTCAGTTGGTTAGAGCGTCTGCTTTACACGCAGAAGGCCACAGGTTCGAGTCCTGTATCGCCCATTTTCCTCCGCTATTCAACAACAGGGGCCCGCACCGTCCGGCACAGGCCCCGTATTTGAGCATCTAATTCGAACCGTCTGGCTCAGGTATTAGGGAAAAGTCGTGTCCTCAAGCCACATATATCCCAAGATGGCCAGGTCCTTCATGTTAGTGATGCCATCGTCATATATATCGGTCTTGGAAAATGTGGCTATGCTCAACCACTCGTCCGCCATAATGTCCAAATCTTCAATATCTACCTTGCAGTTGTCATCGAAATCACCCTGCAGTTCCACCAAGCATCTGGGCTGGTACAGTCTGATACCGTCAAAATAAACTGTACCCGAGCCATTCTCGATACCAATAATGATCTCATCAACATACCGCAAATCGAGTCCGCTGTATGTAAAATCATCCAGGTCAATATTAAGTTCATGCCACTGACCATCCGAGAGCCAGTCCTCTTCCGGGAAGACATACGTCACCATACCGGATAAGTCGTTAGAATCCACTAAGCTGATATAAAGCGACGAGCCATGGGTATTATTCACATCGCCATAGAACATCAGCCGCAAAGAACACACGTCATATACAGTCCAATCCTGGCCAACAGGAAAATCGTTGACATGGGCAGACACCTCAGAATAGTACGGGTAAGATGAATTATCGTAGTCAATCCCCATACAATGGTTACCATCACTGGCGGTTTGATCCTCAAGGGAAAGCTCTGTAGGCCAGTTGCATTCCCAAACAGACTGTAACTCATAATTGTCCTCGTAAGACTCAAAATTATCAACCACTACAAAGTTGATTTCTTCTTCCCGCAATAAATACTTAGCCCCCCAGCCCATCTCCGTGTGCAGCTCTAGTATATAGTCGCCTCCCGCCAACTCTTGAGTCGTCATAGTAAATCCCCAGGTTGCACCGGCAGGAATGCCCCTGTCGTCGGGCTCAAATTCAATCAGCCAGGCGCCGTTAACAAATTCCTCACGAGTCCAAGGGTGCTCCCAGATCACTTGCATAGTATAGTCACCACACGGTGAATTCGGATTATACGGGTCGCTCGTGGCATTCGGCTCAGGAACCTCCGGCAGGTTTATATCCGGGGGGCTGTTAGGGTCAATAGTTTTATTCTTGTTACGGATTATCATTTTGTTTATGTGTGTCTTCCTGCTGTCCGTGCGTGTCTTGCTGCCTGTGCGTTTCTCGCCATCTGTGTCTGTATCGCCTTCCGAGTCAGGGATACCATCGTTGATTTCCTTGACATTAGTTGTACGTTCTTCTCCTCCGAAGACAGGTAACTGCCACCAAGGTCTGACCCATCGACAACACGTGTACACCTCGGTTTTAAAGGAGATTGTCTTACCGCTATTGTTTTGAACCTTAATCTTTTCGTGGTCAGGTTGCGGGTCAATTGTACATTTGTAGGCACTCTCGTCGGGGCCCCAGGGTGATTCCTGACCGTGATGTTCTTCATCCACCCTGGTTTTTGATGTACTCGCGTCATTGTTATAATAACCCGTTACGTCAACCACCTCCAGCTCGTCTGCATTGTCACCAATAAACCTTATATCAATTTCCTTTTTGCGATGCGGCAAATGACCATTCTTAACGTCAATCTCTATGGTCTCACCGTCTCTTAATGTGTTCGCGTCTTTCGGAACCGTCTTGCAGATAGCTGGGCCATAGTCCCCATCATCGGTATCGGTGTCAGTGTCAGTATCAGTATCCGTGTCGGTGTCGGTGTCTGTGTCCGTGTCAGTATCAGTATCGGTGTCGGTGTCGGTATCCGTGTCAGTGTCAGTATCCGTATCGGTGTCGGTGTCGGTATCCGTGTCAGTATCAGTGTCCGTGTCGGTATCAGTATCGGTATCTGAATGCAAGCCATCGCACGTTTCGAAGAAATCTTCATCGGGGCTGACACTGTGGCTGACGCCGCTTTCGGAGCACGCCAAAACATCCACACCCCAAACCAGACACTCATAGGGAGCAAAGTCGAGCTTTTTAACGATTCCGCTGACTATGTCTACAACCCTGAGGTTGCTGCTCGAGTAATAAAGGTCATTTGTCGGCATCAGGACAATATCAGGGTCGCTTGTCAGGGCTACATCCACATGGCTTTGGACATGTTCGCTAATATCAAATGCTATCTGGCGAATTTCGACACCCGAGACAATATCGACAATCCTGAGATGACCGCTTAGCTTGGTAGCATTATAGGTAGGCATAAGCGCGGTACTTCCATCCTCTGTGACAACCACATCCACGCCCTCCCAGGGATAGTTACCCGGACCAAAATCTATTTCATTTGATACGATTCCAGCGGCAATGTCGATTACCTTCAGACAGCCGCCGTTCGGTCTATGCCAGAAATGGGTTGGCATCAGGGCTGTTGCGCTATCCGGCGTTACTGCCACGTCGACCTCTTCGACAGGATACTCAAACGGGCGGAAATCAATTTTGCCTGTTACCGCCCCAGTAGAAATATCGATGATTCTCAAATGACCGCCCGGGAGATAGTCATCCCAGGTAGGCATCAGGGCATTGACATCATCGGGTGTAATTACAATATCAACGGCCGTCATAGGGCGGTCGCCCGGAGGGGTATCAATCGTGTAATTTACCCATCCGTTTAACACATCGATAGACCTGATATTGCAACTGTTGTCATTTATGTCGTAAGTCGGCATAAGCGCAGTGGCGCTGTCAGAAGTTACCACCACATCAACATCCGGCAACGGCTGGTCATAAGGGTCGAAATCAATTTTATGCAGCGGATTCCCCGCCGGCAGGGATATTATCCTGAGATGCCCGCTGCGATTATTGAAGTCAAGTGTAGGCATTAACGCCCGCGTCGCATCAGGAGTAACGACTACATCCACACCTTCGAGTGGGCGTTCGCCGGCGGAAAAATCGATACGATTAATAATGCCTCCGGTGGCGACATTGATAATTCGAAGATGTCCGCTGAGATTGACGGGGTCATAGGTTGGCAGCAGGGCAATACTGCCATCAGGTGTCAGTACAATATCCAAATCAATTATAGGATAATCGTTGGATGGGAAATTAATGGTATGTACCGGGATACCCCCCGGCACGCTTATTATCCTCAAATGTCCTCTGTTATCCGCGATATTTCTTGTCGCCACTAACGCCATTGAGCCGTCAGGCGTAAGACTAACATCAACGCCGGCAACCGGCTGGTCGCAGGCAGGTAAATCGAATTTTTGGATTACCGTGTTGGAGTCTATGTCGATGATGTTCAAATAACCGCTTGAATCGTTGATGTCATACGTCAAAAGCAAGGCAGTGCTGCCGTCAGGCGTAACCACAACGTCGATATCAGCGACCGGCACCTCGCCGTCAAGAAGATTTACTTTGCGCGTTACCAGAGGGTCCGAACCAATCTCGACAATATTGAGATTGCCGCCGTATCT
>CAZQWM010000040.1:0-23031 GCA_964597035.1 uncultured Pirellulales bacterium | reverse complement strand
CAAGTCTCGCCGACAAATTGCTCTCTAAATTTCCTGCCAAGCTCATCACCTAATTTTCTCAAAACATCCGCCCTCTGTTTTACAACCTTCGGCTGCACCCTGTTTTTCATCCTTGCCGCAGCCGTTCCTGCCCTCGCAGAGAACTGGAATACATGCATTTTTGAAAACTCCGCCCACCTGGCTAATTCGATAGTCTGCTGAAAATCCTCTTGTGTCTCGCCCGGAAACCCAACAATCATATCAGCCGTTATCGCAGGCCTGTCTAAACGCGATTTAATTAGTGCGATTTTCTCGCGTAACTCCTCTGCGTCATATTGTCTGCACATCCTTTTCAGGATTCTGCCGGCCCCCGACTGCACCGACAAATGAATATGAGGCATAATATTCGAATGCGCACAGAATACATCCAGTAATTGGTCGTTTATATCCCCCGGCTCCAGTGAGCTTACCCTAATCCTCACTAGTCCCTGCACTTTTGCCAGTTCTGTTAGTAAATCGCAAATTGAACATTGAAAATTGAAAATCTGATGGGTTTTCTTCACCGTTTCCCGCCCGTATGCCCCAAGACAAATCCCCGTAACCACAATTTCCTTATGCCCTGCTGCCACAAGCGCCTTCGCTTCTGTTACCGCTTCTTCGACCGGCTTACTGTGAACATCAGGCCGGACTTTCGGTATAACACAGTAGCTGCACGCCCCATCGCAGCCGTCCTGAACCTTCAGAAATGCACGCGTGTGGCCGCTGAATTTCGTCAACAACGGCAATCTGGGAAAATTGGCGAAATTAGAGCACGCATCCTTGCTTTGGGCCCTGTTTTCTGCTCTAATATCGATGTTTTGGATGTCTCTGGCGATTCGCATCAACTCGCTCGGCAGCTCGGCCCGGCTGGCGACAATATGCAGGTTATTGCCTCGCTCGCCTCGCTTCAGCTCGCTGCCCTTCATCGCCGGCAGACAACCGCAGACAACGCGAACGCATTGCGGATTCAGCTTCGCTGCTCTTTGAACATATTGCCTGCTCTTCGCCGACGCCGTGGCCGTAACGCAGCAGGTATTGATTACAGCTAAATCCGCCTTCTCATTCGGCCCGGCCGGTCGTAAACCGGCTGATTCCAGCAACTCGCGCATCTGCTGGCTCTCATACTGATTGACCTTACAGCCCAGAGTATATATGGAATATGTTCTCATAATATGCTATACTATTGAGTTGTATGTGCTTTTACAAGGGCACGCGGCTGCTCGTGCTTGCTGACGCAGGAGGCAAATTATGACTGAAAAAATCGGCTCCGTTTGGGCCGTCGATATCGGTAACACCTCTCTCAAGGCCCTTCGTCTAAGCAACGAGTCCGGCACCCTCGAGGTCATCGGTTTCGACCACATCCCGCACGGCAAGGTTCTCTCCGGCACCGGCGTCAAGGACCAGGAGCGCCAGGAGCTTATCGCCCTGTCGGTTCGCCAGTTCGTCCAGCAAAACGACATCGGCAAAGACGAAATCATCGTCGCCGTCCCCAGCCAGAACAGCTTTGCTCGTTTCGTCAATCTCCCTCCCGTCGAGGCCAAACGCATACCCGAAATCGTCCGTTTTGAAGCCAGCCAGCAGATTCCCTTCGACATAACGGATGTTGCGTGGGACTGGCAGATGATGAAGGAGGGCAAGGTGGGGATATTTGCGATAAAGAACGAGGTTGTGACGGAGGAGCTGGAGCATTTCAGCCGGGAGAATCTTCAGGTTTCATACGTTCAGATATCGCCGATGGCATTGTATAACTATGTAGTGTATGACCGGCCAGACCTTACTCGGTCTGACACTCAGGCGACGGTGGTTCTCAACGTCGGGGCCGAGAACACGGATTTGGTAGTGTGCACTGAGTCGGACGTGTGGCAGCGGACGATACCGATGGGCGGCAACGCGTTTACGAAGGCGATATCAGACACGTTCAAGCTGAGCTTTGAGAAGGCCGAGAAGCTTAAGCGTACGGCTCCGATGAGTAAATACGCCAGGCAGATTCTACAGGCGATGAAGCCGGTGTTCGCGGAGCTGGCTGCGGAGATTCAACGCTCAATAGGGTTTTACAACTCAGCTCATCCGAATACAAAGCTCGCCAAGATTGTAGCTCTCGGCGGAGGGACAAGGATGAGAGGCCTGCTGCAGTATCTTCAGCAGAGTCTTCAGATACCCATAGAAAGGCCGGACGCGTTCAAGCGAATTGCCATAAATCCGGCCGTTTCCGCTGCGAAGTTTCACGAGAACGTAGCCGATTTTGCCATTGTATACGGGCTTGCAATACAGACGATGGGTCTTGGACGAATAGAATGCAATCTGTTGCCCAGGACTTTTGCGCGGTCGATGGCGTGGTCTCAGAAGACCAAGTATTTTCTCATTGCCGCTACTTTGCTCCTGGTCGCGTCGGTATTGGCACTTGCGAGGACGATTATCGACAGAGCAAGTTATACCAACAGGGCTTCCGTTAGAGAGAAGGTCAGAGCCGTTATCAACGTGGCCGGAGATACGGAGCGTGAGATTGAGCAAGAAAAAGTGATGGAAGAACAAGTTGAGACGGCGATAAACAAGGAGTTTGAGCTGTTCAAGTATCGTGACGTGCTGCCGATGCTGCATCGGACGATAATCGGGGCGCTGCCTAATGGGAAGAATAATCCGGACCAGGCACAACTTTACAGGGCATTTGCCGCAGGCGATGTTGAAGGGGTCAAACAGGTGGAGCGGGAGCAGCGCAAGCAGCTTTTTGTGACGGAGCTGTCGGTCTATTATACGCTGGATTTGCCAAGTGCGTCGTTCGGAGTTGCGGGTTTTGAAATGGGGATTGGGCAAAGACAGACCGGCGTGAGGGGAACACGGATGGATGAGCAGATGTATCTTGAGATGCTTGGACGGCGCGGCGGTGGACAATATACTCCTCCGGGCCGGGGAGGCGCTGCGACGAGAGGCAGGCCCGGTCAGACAGAACAGACGGAGGACCGCGGTTTTGTAGTCACCATTGCCGGTTACAGTCCATATGGTGACATCACAGAATTACTCGACCCGGCAAGGGTTCAAGATGACAAGGGAAAGTGGGGATTTGTGACAAGACTTATGAACCTCGACGCGGTATTCGACGGAAACAGTCCTTTTGAGCTTTACAAAAAGACCGATAAAAACAACTTCGAAGTTAAAGCCGGTGAGGTTGACCTGGAAGAACAGATGCCGATTGGAATTGGGATTAGCAAAACGGTGGGCGATGAACAGGGAACGGAGCACCAGGTTCTTGTTGACCCGATGACAAACGAGGTTATCAGCAGGGTTGCAAAGGTGGATAATGAGGGTAAGACAGTTACCGACAGGCGTGTAAAAGCGGAGTACGAAGTCAATGACCACTGGTATGTGGTCAATTTCAAGTTGAAGTGGAAAGTCGCCCCTGAGCCGGCAAAAGGAGGAGGTGCGGACCAATGAGTAAGATAGACTTTTCGAATCTCAAAGGTGCGTTCAAATTGCTTGGAGTGTTGCGTGCGTGTTCTGCGTTGGTATGGCCGGCGGTGATAACTGTAGCGGCAGTGCTTGTGTTTGTAGTGGCATTGTTAATGGGCAGCAGTTTCAAGAAGAAGGTGGAGAAGGAGAGCATCCCGATGGCCGAGCAGGTGAAGCGTCTGGCTGAGACCGCAATTCCGGTTGGTCAGGTTGAGGTGGAAAAGCGATACCAGCAGCAGTATCAAGAAGACGCAAACCGAATAGAGCAGATGGCGATTCAGAGTACTCAGCGTGAGTTAATCAGCTACGGGATATTCCCTGAGCCGAACGGCACTTCAGCGATGTTGTTCATCGGGGCTAAGGGCAGTTTTGGGGCCGGATATCGCGAAGCGATTGAGGGCCTGGTTGCGAAAGTCAGGGGTGGTATATGTCCGAGCGAGGCGGAGTTGAAGGCCAGCACGCAGAAAAGCCGTGTCGGCGAGCGGGGTTACTGGATGGATTCAGATACCGAAGAGTCGAGGATAATCGAGCAGATTTGCGAGGCAAAGGCAAAGGCGGCGAGTGTATACATCAGTCCGCTTGATGTGAGCGGCTATGATTTCTGGGATAAGTATGAGTACAAAAACCGAGAGCAGGCCGTCGAGGATTGCTGGTTCTGGCAGATTGGTTACTGGATAATCGAGGATGTATTTTCGACAATAGAGGCGATGAACGCCGGTTCGAGTGCTGTGCGGAGTTCAACCGTCAAGCGCCTGATGGGGGTTGGATTTGTCACGCCGGACCGGTTATTTACCGGTCAGGGCAAGATAACGACGGCTTCGCAGCAGAGACCTGGATATGTGAGCAAACCGGAGGAGCAGTTGACCGAGGCCTGCACCGCACGAATCAGCAGTGATGATATTGACGTTGTACACTTCAGCATTATTGTTGTGGTCAGCGACGAAGGTGTGATGCCTTTTATAAAACAGTTGTGCACCGAAAAAACTCATAGCTTTGTTGGGTATCGGGGAGATGAGCAGGAGAAGGTGTTCAGGCACAATCAGATTACTGTGTTGGAAAGCAGAGTTAGAAGCGTTCAAAAGAATTCGGAGCCACATCAGTATTATCGATACGGGCACGAGCAGGTATTTGAGCTTGAACTCGTATGCGAATACATCTTCAAAAAGAAAGGATACGAGACGATTAACCCTTTGATGGCCAAAAACAACGAGATGGAAAGCCAAGAGTTTTAGTTAGACGGACTATAATCGGAGTGCATCAAGATGGTTAATAAGCAAGGAAACTTTATAGAGCAGCATATTGAGAAGGCAGTTCTCGTGATCGCAGTGATTGCTGCGGTGGTTATTCTTTTTATGTATGTTTTTCGGAGTCCGTACGTTTTTGAGTTCGATAAGCGTCAGTTTCGGCCGGGACAAATTGACATATATGTCGCTGAGCAGACAGAGCAGCTTAAGCAGCGGTTGTATAGTGAGCCGGTCACAAAGGAGGCGTATGAGCCGAAGAGCGTGCAGTTTCTGGCGAAGATGGAATCTGCGGTTTCTGTAAGTGGGGACATTTTCTGGCCTGTGCCAAGCTCGGTTGACGTAGCGATTGAGAAGAAATACCCAATACCTTCTGTCGGGGACGTAAACAACGCGGCGGTTGAACACATAAGAGCGGCGGCATACGTGCCCGTGGAGGAGATTACTACTGCGAACGTGAGCAATGAGGATGCGTATAAGCCGGACGATTTGGACTTGGTTACTGTTCAGGCGAGTTTCTCAGTTGGCGGGCTGGCAGATAGTTTTGAGCAGTGCTTTTCCGGCAGCCAGATTCCCGAGGATTGGCGAGACTCAGTTTTGGCCAGGCCGGTGTTCGCTGCGGTAGAGTTGCAAAGGCAACAGCTTGGCGAGGACGGTCAGTGGGGAGACTGGCAGGATATTGGCCGAACGAAGGTTGACCCGCGAAAAGATGAATTTGTGGTGGCGGAGGATGCCGGCAGTCTTGCGAGCGGGGGCGTTCTTGTTCGGTTGCTGCGATTTAGCGATACGAAGGTGCAATCGGCGTTGTTGCAGCCGGAGCCGTACCGTATAGCGTCGGCAGAGGAGCAATGGTACCCGCCTGTTCTGCACAAGAAGTATCTGGCCTATCAACATGAGAAGGAGATGCGCCAGAGGCGAGAGGCCATTGCTGCACAGCTTGAGGAACAGGCCAGCGAGCGGGAGAAGTCTCGCCCGGACAGGGACCGGCGGACACGGACTCCAAGGGCCGGCGGTTCTACAGAGTCGAGGGGTGGCGAACCGGATATTTATTCCCGGACGACCGGCAGAGGCGCAGGTAGTGCCGGGTCTCGCAGCCCTACGCGGCAGGTACGGACGGAACGGGACCGGCGTTCTGAGCCGGCATCGGTTGAGTCGTTGCCGAGGCCCGACCAGATTGACCGGGAGGCGGCGATACAGGACGAGATGAGAGATATGCTTTTGTTGGACAAGAACGTCAGTGAGCTTCGAGAGCCGATAGTGTTTTGGGCTTACGACGATACGGTTGAGCCGGGCAGTAGTTATCGCTACCGTATTCGCCTTGGGGTATTCAATCCCGTGGCTGGGACCGGGCAGGTAGCTCCTGAAGCATCAGCGTATGCCAACAGAGTGGTTTTGTGGAGTGGCTATTCGGACGTGACGGATGCGGTGTCGATACCTGCGCGGACTTATTTTTTCGCTGTCAACGTTCAGGAGGCAGCCAAGGCGGTTGTTGTGCAGGTTTGCAGATATGTGCTTGGCTACTGGTACAGCGAGCAGTTTATGGTCAAACGCGGGGAAGAAATAGGCAGGGAGATTAAGCTTGAGCCGAAGCCAGATGAGGAGCCGAGGGATATAACGCTTCCGGAGCATATAGACTACGCGACGGGTGCGATGGTGGTTGACGTTGTGGCGGTGAATGACTGGTCCGGGGGCAAAAACCTGCAGGAGCGGCATTACTATGATATGCTGTACAGCTTTGACGGTTTGAGTATTATGAGGGTGGCGGCAAAGCTACTGTACTGGCCTGAGGAGCTTCGTGTCAGGTACAACGAGATAAAGACGCTGGAGAAGAGGGAGAGGCAGCCCTTGCGTTCCTGGGCAAGCGCCGGCGGATTTCAACTTAGGCGAGACTTCAGGAGTTTTCCGAGAGACAGAAGAGGCGAAACGGCGCCTGGGATGGAGCGTATGCCCGAGGATATGTATTATAGAATGATGATGGAAGGCAGGGAAAGGGGTAATTGAGTCGGGCCGGACAGCTTTGAGTTTCAGTTGGCAGTAGGCATTAATGGGGCGGTTTCCGGCGTGGGATTCAGTCGCCGGCGTTTGGGACAAGGCAGCAATCGGACTGGAGGGTGACGAAATCGCCGTTTGGACGTGTGCCCCGCTCAAAAGTGTGCGTGGGCATAGAGGGATTTTGCTTTACCCGGATGCCTTAAGGGGGTATAAGAGCGTTTTGGAATGACGTAAAAGCGCTTGACATAGTGCTGAGAGTGGATTAGGTTTTCGGGTCTGTTTTCGGCATTTACCTGCGGCGGCGGACGATTGAGTAAATATATGTGGAGGTTTTTTGTGGCTAAAGAGCTGGTACGAGAGTTGATAAGCGCGGGTGTTCATTTTGGGCACAATGCGAACAGATGGAATCCGCGGATGGAGCCGTTCATATTCTCCAGACGTGGGCAGATACACATTATCGATGTTCGCAAGACACTGGCGGGATTGGTTATAGCGAAGAAGCTGCTGATGGAAGTGGTTTCATCGGGCAAGGATGTTGTATTTGTGGGGACCAAGCGGCAGGCACAAAAGGCGGTAGAAGCATCGGCTGTTAAGTGTGGTATGCACTATGTATCGGACCGGTGGCTCGGCGGGACGCTTACGAACTTTCGGACAATAAGGTCGCGTGTTCAGCGACTCACAGAGCTGGAGACAATGCAGCAGGAGGGGACGCTCGAGAGTCAGAGCAAGAAACAGGCGTCACGTCTGAAAAGAGAGCTGCGGAAGATAAAGGTGAATATGGAGGGTATTCGGAAGATGTCACGGTTGCCCGGAGCGGTAGTCGTGGTGGACGGGAAGAAGGAATATCTGGCGCTGCGAGAGGCGAAGAAGCTCGGGATACCGACGGTTGGTATAATCGATACGGATTGCGACCCTGACACGGTGGACGTTGTGATACCCGCGAATGATGATTCGATAAGGGCAATAAATTTGATATTAAACGAGCTTGCAGATGCTGTGGCGGCGGGCAAAACGATGGCGCCGACGCAGAGGGAGGGGCAGCCGAGGGCGAAGCGTGTTCGGTCGAGAAGGATGGTTCTGGCGCGTGCCGACGGCGGTCAGGCCCACCGGCCAAACGTCGGACAAGCCGAGCCGGAGCCGGCGGATTCGGATTCAACTGATAATGCCGCTGAAGCGGTCGGCGGCGAACAGCAGGCGGATTCAGGGTCGTAAATTGCTGCGAAAACGACACCTTTGAGCGTTGTTTAGCAAACGGGAGATTCCTGGAATGGCGGAAATTACGGCAGCACTGGTGGTGAAGCTTCGCAAGATGAGCGGACAGGGGATGATGGACTGCAAGAAGGCGCTCGAAGAGGCCAACGGCAATATGGACGAGGCGATGGCCATATTGCGAAAGAAAGGCCTTGCGACGTTAGCTAAACGTGCGGAGCGTGAAACGTCGCAGGGGCTGGTGGTCAGCAGGGAAAGCGACGAAGGCAAAACGGCGGTTTTGGCGTCGCTGTGTTGTGAGACTGATTTTGTCGCCAACAGCGATGATTTTGCTGCGGCTGCGGCGAAACTGGCGGATTATGCGATGGCCTGCAGCGCGGATGATAGAGTTGACAGCGTGCTGGCGACCGAACTGGACGGCGTCAAATACAGCGATGTTCTTACCGAGCTTGTGAGCAAGACCGGGGAAAAGACCCTGGTGGGGGATTACGCAAAGTTTCGACTGGACGGGCCGGGACTGATAAGCACATACGTCCACTTCAACAGCAAGGTGGGGACAATGGTGCAGATAGGGACGGGTGATGATAGTACCGCGGCGAGCGAGCAGATGAAGCGGACCGGTGCGGATATAGCGATGCATATTACGGCGACCAAGCCGATGGCACTGGATAAAGGCAGTGTCGCCCCGGAAATAGTCGAGCGTGAAAAAAGCATATACGCCGAGCAGGTGCAGAATAAGCCGGCAAACATCGTGGGAAAGATAGTCGAAGGCAAGATGAGAAAGTTCTACGAGGAGAACTGCCTGCTTGAGCAGAAATTCGTCAAGGACGATACCAAGACGGTGGCACAGGTTCTTGAAGAGGCGGCCAAGCAGACAGGCAGCACGGCGAAGATAGCCAGATTCGTTAGGTTTGACGTCGGTTGAGTGATTTGTCGGCGGGGCTTTTACCGACAAAGCAGGAATGGAGTGACGGTATAAATGCCGGAGAGCAAGTACAAGCGGGTGCTGCTGAAATTGTCGGGGGAGAGTTTCTGTGAGATGGGGGGATTCGGAATTGACGGCAGCCGGCTTGAGTCAATAGCGCAGCGGATATCGGAGGTCAGAAAACTCGGGCCTGACGTGGCGGTTGTAATCGGGGCGGGAAACTTCATTCGGGGACACAAGTTTTCGGAAAAGACGCAGATACCCCGCAATACCGCAGACTATATGGGTATGCTGGCGACGATAATCAACTGCTGTGCGCTGCAGGAGGCGCTGGAGAAAACGGGTGAGACGACGCGAGTGATGAGCGCGATAGAGGTGGAGGCGATGTGCGAGCCGTTTATACGAAGGAGGGCGCTAAGGCATTTTGAGCAGGGAAGGATTGTGATATTAGCGGGAGGGACGGGTAATCCGTTTTTTACGACGGACACCTGTGCGGCGCTTCGGGCGGCGGAGCTTGATGCGAATCTGCTGATAAAGGCGACGAAGGTGGACGGGGTCTATAGCGCCGACCCCGAGAAAGACCCGAAGGCAAAACTCTTCGATAAACTTTCGTATCAGGAGGTGCTGGAAAAGAATTTGCGAGTGATGGACCACTCGGCCATAAGCTTGTGCCGGGAAAACAACATACCGATAATTGTCCTGAACATTTTCAAGAAGAGTAACATCTCAAAGGCGCTTTGCGGCGAAACTGTGGGGACATTGATTTGTTGAATGCGGGGGGCGAGCTATGCCCGTTAAACAGGTAATGACGGACAGCGAAAGCAAGATGAAAAAGGCGGTGGATGTCTTGCACGATGAGCTTAAGGGAGTGCGGACAGGCAGGGCATCTACAGGGCTTATTGAAAATCTCAAGGTTGAATACTACGGTAATCCGACGCCTTTGAAGGCGCTGGCGTCGCTGGCGGCGCCGCAGGCGGATATGCTTGTGGTCAAGCCCTTCGACCCCGGCTCGATAAAGGATATCGAAAAGGCGATAATGACAAGCGACCTGAGCATGGCGCCGATAGTGGAGGGTAAGATTATACGGTTGAATGTGCCGGCGTTGAGCGAGGAGCGGAGGAGACAGTTGGCGCAGCAGGTAAGCAAGCTTGGTGAGCAGACCAAAATCAGCGTTCGCAACATTCGGCGGGATGCGATAAAAGAGCTTGAAAAAAAGCAGAAGGACAAGGTTATTACCGAGGACGACCTTGAAAAGGGCAAAAAGCAACTTGACGATATGACGAAGCACCAGACCGACAAGGTAGACGAGATAGTCAGGCACAAGACCGACGAGATAATGCAGGATTAAGGGGGCCGGCCGGCGGATTTTGGGCCGGCTGGACAAGACATTTGGTTAGAGGCCGACGAGATAGCGGCGAGGAAAAGTTGGTCCGAGAGGTTTTCTTCTGAGTGTTTGATTCATGTTAAAACAAATCCTGGTTCGTATTGCGTATTGGGGATGAAGTTATGGAAAAGGAAGCCAAAATCGAGCAAAAGCCGGGGGGAAAGCCGCGAAAGAAGCGGTGGAAGATTGTGATAGGCATATTAGCGCTGCTGGTTGTGGCGCTTGTGGCGGCGGTGGTAATCGCAGTTCCTGCGTATGTGTCGAGCGAGAGCGGGAGACAGTTCATACTGAACAAGGTCAACGCAGCAGGCGCCGGCAGGGCGGATTTTGCGGACTTGTCGATGGGCTGGATGAAAGGGATAAGCGTCAGCGGGATAAGCTTTATCGACGAGCATCAGGGGGTGGCCGTAGCGGTGAAGGAGTTTTCCACCAGGCCGAACTACGGAGCGTTACTGACGGGAAGTTTGTCGTTCGGCGAGACGGTAATCGACAGGCCGAGGGTAGAAATAGACGTAGAGAAGCTCAAGCAAAAGGCCGCTGCCGCATCCAAGGCCGAAGGCAAAGGCACGGCCAAGTCGGAGCCGGCAAAGGGGATTCCGATTGAGCGGATAGACCTCGTTGTCAAAGATGGGGGCGTGAAGATTCGGTCGCCGGACGGAGCAGTGGAGGTTTCACAGATAAACAGCAATGTGAATCTGCGAGGAGCGGGCGAGCAGAGCAAATTCGATTTGACCGCGAACGTAGCCGGCGCGGGGACAGAATCGACGATAAGCGCCAGGGGAACGGTCGAGCCGGGCAAGGGCTGGACGATGGAGGGGGCGAATGGGGATTTGACGGTTGAGGTGAATAATTTAGACCTTGGCTCGCTCGAATCGATATTAGCGGTTGCAGGTGTTGAGATTGGGGCCAAGGGTGTAGTCAGCGCCAATCTGGCGAGCGAGATTAAAAACGGAGCCGTCGAAACGATAGTCGGTGACGTGAAGGGCAGTGGGCTTGAAATAACTACGGCAGCGCTGAAGGGCGACACGATAAAAAGCAGCATGTTAGACGCGGAGGTGCAGGCACACAGGTCCGGTGATTTGATGAGCGTTGAGAAACTGGCCTTGCAGACGGACTGGCTGAAGGCGACGGCCAGCGGCGAAGCGCCTGTGAGTGCGAGCAGCATCAGTGAGTTTATGAAGCCCGATTCGAAATACGAATTAAAGGCGAACATGGAGTGTGATATTCCGGCGGTGGCGGCGCAACTGCCGAATACTTTAGGGCTGAAAAAGCAGACTAAGGTAACGGGGGGCAAATTAGTAGCAAGCGTGCAGACGCTGACCGAGGCGGGCGAAAAGAAGCTTCTCGGGCAGGTCAGTATCGAAGGACTTTCCGGAATGGTGGAGGGCAAGCCGATATCGCTTAGCGAGCCGATTCGAGCGGAGGCAAAGATAGGGGGGCAAGGCAAGGAGGTAAAATTCGACAGGGTTGGTATTACGTCTTCGTTTGCGAAGGTTGATTGTGCGGGGACGATGGAGGCAATTAACTACGACGCTCAGATTGACTTGGCGAAGCTGGCAGCCGAGTTAGGGCAATTTGCGGACTTAGGCAAATACAAGCTTGCCGGCCAGCTTGCGAGCAAAGGGCAGATAAGTAACAACGAGAAGACGACGACGATAGACGGGTCAGTGAATATAGCGAATCTGAAGGCAAGTCCAACAGCCGACGTGACGATAACCGAGCCGAAGGCGTCGGTCGAGGTTTCGGCGGCGATTGACAAGGCGAATAAGATTCTTTCGATAAAACAGTTGAAGGCGGATACGAGCTTCGGCCAGTTCGGCGTGACCGACGGCAAGGTCCCGATAGGCGAGGGCGCCAAAGGGACGACGTCGCTTAAGGCAACGGCCAGGGGCGTGGACCTGTCGAAGCTGCAGCCATATCTTGTGATGGCCAAGGCGATTTCAAAAGACGTGCAGTTGGGCGGCGTGGCCGAATCTGATTTGATGCTTGGTTTTGCTGAAGGCAGCTACAGGATAACGACGGATTCTACGAAGATTACAAATTTGCTGCTTAAATCGCCCGGCAAGGCGGCATTTATTCGGGATAAGGTTGAGCTGATGTTAGATGCCGAGGTGAATCCGACGCAGAGGACATACAGGGTGCGGTCGGCGGAGCTTGTCAGCCCCGATATAAACGTGAAGGTCCAGTTCGATAAGAGCGTCAAAGGGGACACGAGCAGTTTGCAGGGCAAGGCGGAGCTTGATTACGACTGGAAGGCGATTGGCGGGATGCTGTCGGCGTTTATGCCGAGCGAACTGGTGATAGAGGGCAGGCGCAAAGACGAGGTGAGTTTTTCGAGCCGGTATCCGGCCGATGAACCCAACGCAATGCTGGCCAATTTAGATGCGCAGGCAAAGGTGGGTTTTGACAAGGCGGGCTATATGGGGCTGAACCTTGGGGCTACACAGGTCGATATAAAGATTCAAAAGGGCCTGCTGAGTTTGGCTCCATTTACGACGAGTGCGAATAACGGCAAGCTGAGCTTTGGCGGGCGGGGGAATTTCAATGAGGCGCCGGCGTTTTTCACTACCCCAGGGCCGATGAAGGTAGTCGAGAACGTCGAGATAAACGACGAGATAGCGAACAAGCTTTTGGCGGCAGTAAATCCGGTGTTTTCCGGTGCGGTAGACGTCAGCGGTGTTGCGGATTTTCAGTGCGAAAAGCTGTCGGTGCCGATTAAGGGAGGCGGGAGAAAAGATATTGAGATTGTCGGGACGGTGTCGCTTACGAAATTGAATATGCGGCCTACGGGTCTTTTAGGGGTGATACTTTCGGCGACCGGCGCATCAAGGGGAGAGACATTTACTATTTTGCCGACAAAGTTCGTGGTCAGAAACGGCTACGTAAGCTATGAGAATATGGAGCTTGATATCGGAAATAATCCGGTGAATTTCAGCGGCGTTTTACCTTTAGACCCGGACAAGGAAATAAAGGAATTCAAGATTACGCTGCCTTATACTTCGGCGGGAAGAACGGTAAGGGTGGGCCAGGAAGGCGAGCAGCGGAGAATAACCGCTTATATTAAGGGGACACCGAGGAAGCCGGAGCTTGATTTGGGCAAGGTTATACAGGAGCAGTTGATAGATACGGGTCTGGACCTTTTATTTGAGCAGATACAAAAGAAGTGATTGAAATTAGGCGCGAGATTTAAGGGTCGGAATATGTTTGAGAAGCTTTTAGAGACGCCGACGGCGCAGCTTGGCAGGGCGAGCAGGTTTTTAGTGGTTCAGCTGAAGTTGTGGTTTCACTGCTTTCGGCTGTTGAGAAAGAACCGCTCGACCCAGCAGGCGGCGGCGCTGTCGTATCACACTGTGTTCGGTCTTGTGCCGCTTGCGGTGCTGATGCTGCTGGTGTTTCAGTGGTTCCCGGCGTATAGTGAGACGGGGGTGAAGATAAAAGACCTGGTATATACGCAGATGCATCTTTCGACGATTAAGTTTCCGGACCCGGCGAATCCCGATGCGACGGTAAAACTTACGGACCATCTGGACGAAATAGTCGGGCGGGTATTTACAGGTTTCAATCAGGGGACAATGGCGTTATTCGGCGTGGTGCTTATTTTGTGGGCGGCTCTGGCGGTGTTATCGACGATTGAGGGGGCGTTCAACAACATCTGGGGCGTGACCAGAGGCAGAGGGTTCGTGCAGCGTATAATCAATTACTGGGCCTTGCTGACCTTAGGGCCTTTGTTACTGGGAGTGGCGGTATATACAACGACGAGATATGCGGCGATAAGCGAGATACAGAGGACGGTTTTGTCGCACACGGCCCCTGTGGTGCTTTCGTATGTTGTGGCGGTTGTCGGATTTTTTCTGTTATATTTTGTTCTGCCGAATACCCACGTGGAGGTCAAAGCCGCGATATGGGGGGCAATGGTGGCGGCGGTAGTGTGGACTGTGGCGAAGTGGGCGTTCGGTTTGTACGTGACGAAGTTCATTCCATACAGCCAGGTTTACGGAGTATTAGGGCTGATACCCCTGGGCGTGCTGTGGATATATTTGAGCTGGCTGATAGTGCTCTTTGGCCTGCAGTTGACATTCACGACTCAGCATTTGAAGACCTTAGATGCGGCGGAGATTGCAGCGGCGACGGCGAAGAAGAAGGAGCGATACTTCATCGCGAATGAGATAACGATGATTAGCATCGTCAGGGAGCTTGCAGCCGGCTTCGCTGCGGGAACGGGTGCGGTCGAGGCGGGCGTTATCGCGAACAAGCTGGACATTTCGCCGGAATTTGTGGAGAGGATTCTGGGGCATCTTGTGGCGACGGGGATAGTGGCGCGAGTAAGCGAGCCGAAAGAGGGCTTTCTGCCGGCGCAGGACCCGGCGCAGATGAGGTTGTCGGAGGTGGCGGCGGCGGTAGCGGAGGCGGGTTTTGCGCAGGGGACGGTGATGGATTCGGCTGGCGCGGGCAAGCTGGGTGAAATGCTGCGAGATATGCTCTCGAAGTACACGGTCAAGCAGCTTTTAGAAGGCGATGTCGGCCGGGACAGTCAGGCGGTTGCTGTTGCGGACAGCAGCGAGACGGCGTTGTAGAGAAAAAACAGGCCGAAGAACAGAATCGCAGCGGCGCAGATTTTGAGGACGATTGTTTCTACCTTTGGACCCAGAAGCGTTGTGCCGTGGAAGCTGGCGAATGACAAGGCGGTAACCCAAATCAAATCGACCAGCCAATGGACTACGGCGAACAGGGCAAAGGCCCAGATACCAAATCTTGCAGCATCAGTAGCCAGTGCCAGCCCCACCGTCGCCCACCATATCAAAAAATAGGGATTGCTGGCAGTAAGGACTATTCCTGCGAGGACGGGTTTATCTTTTCTTGCGCCGGCCTGCGGGTCCGAAGGATGTGCGGCGGTTTTGAACATAGCGTAAGCCATATAAAGCAAAACGAGACCGCCGGCTGCACCAATAAACACCTGTGCCATCGTTTTCTGGAAAATTGCGCCGAGGCCGAGGATGATGAGAATCATCAGGGGAAATTCGATGACGCCATGGCCGATTGCCAGAAGGACGCCCGCCCATCGGTTTCGGGCGCCGAGTGAAACGGCTGTAGCGGTAACCGGTCCCGGCTGCATCGCGCCGGAGAAGGAAATCACAAATACCTTGAGCAAAAACAGCAGGAGATTCATTGGCAGCGTCGTTTAATCGCCGATGATTTTCACCAGCACTCGTTTTTTTCGTTTACCGTCGAATTCGCCGTAGAAGATTTGCTCCCAGGGTCCGAAGTCGAGCTTTCCATTTGTGACTGCGACGACGACTTCGCGGCCCATTATGGTGCGCTTGAGGTGCGCATCGGCGTTGTCCTCGCCGTTGTTGTGGCGATATTGTGAGTATGGTTTTTCTGGGGCGAGCTTTTCGAGCCAGGTCTCGAAATCCTGATGCAGGCCTGATTCATCGTCGTTGATAAATACACTTGCCGTGATGTGCATTGCGTTTACGAGGCAAAGCCCCTCCCTGATACCCGATTCGGCGAGGCACTGCTCAACTTGCGGAGTTATATTGACAAGCTGTCTTCGTGTTTTTGTATCGAACCAAAGCTCTTTTCTATAATTTTCCATAAGTCTGTAACTCCGGTAATTTTCGAAACTCGCGGCATTCTAACAAGTTTTTGCGAATCAGGAAATAATCTCTTGCGAAGCGGCTTGCGGCTCATTAAGTTATTGCGACATGGAAAGGGGACTAATATGAGGAAGAAAACGGTATTCATAGATGTGGATACGCAGTATGATTTTATGAGGCCTGAGGGCCGGCTTTACGTTCCGGGGGCGGAGGGCATAATAGATAACGTCAGCGAAGCAAGGCGTTTTGCCCTGGACAACGGCTACTCTATAATCGCCTCGTCGGACTGGCACGAGGAAGGCAACAAAGAGCTTTCTGATGCGCCGGATTTCAAGAATACCTATCCGCCTCACTGTATGGCGGACAAACCCGGAAGCGAGCGGGTCGGGTATCTTGGTGAGCTGCCGATAGGCATTGTGCCGGATGAGCGGCTAAGCGACGACGAGTTAGCCGAACTTATTTGCGGGAAGCAGTTTCACATAGTGATAAGGAAAGAAGAGCTTGACGTTTTCAGCAATCCGAACACGGCCCGGCTTGTCGAGATGCTGAGGCCGGACAAGGCGGTGGTTTTCGGAGTGGCCCTGGATGTCTGCGTCCGACAGGTTGTGGAAGGGCTGAACAGAATCGGCGGAATCAAGGTGTACCTGCTGCGGGATGCAGTGAAGGGACTTGGGATTACGACCGACGAGCAGGTGATAGAGGAATTGAGAGGAAAGGGGGTAGAGGTCATATCGGTTGCAGATTTGGAGAAGAAGTTCTGAGCAGCGGGTGACGTGAAGACGGAGCGGTGGAGTTTGTTGAGTTTAGGGGCTCTGGAGGGTATAATCAGCGATTTGCAGGGAGGCGGGGGACTGGCTGCAAATGACAGAATTCAAGCTGAATAGCGTTATGAGGCCCGCGGGTGACCAGCCGGAGGCGATAGGCCGGCTGACGGAGGCATTGCGCGCGGGCAAGAAGTTTCAAACGCTAATGGGGGTGACCGGCTCGGGCAAGACGTTTACGATGGCAAACGTCATAGAAACTTACAACCGACCGACGCTCGTGGTATCGCATAACAAGACTCTTGCGGCGCAGCTCTACGAGGAGTTCAAGGAATTGTTTCCGGGCAACGCGGTTGAATACTTCGTCAGCTATTACGATTACTACCAGCCGGAGGCGTATATACCGCAGCGGGACATATACATCGAGAAGGACGCGTCGAAAAATGCCGACCTGGACCGGCTGCGGCTTTCGACGACGACGAGCTTGTCGGCCCGCGACGACTGCATCATCGTGGCGTCGGTGTCGTGCATATTCGGGTTGGGCAGCCCGGAGGATTACAAGGCCAGCGTTGTGGCCGTGCGAGCAGGGGACAGTATCGAGCGCAACGACCTGCTCGGTCGGCTGGCGGACATTCAATACACGAGAAACGACATTGATTTTCAGAGGGGAACGTTCAGGGTTCGTGGCGACGTGGTGGAGTTGCAGCCGTCGTATGAGTCGTTTGCGGTGCGGTTCGAGTTCTTCGGCGACCGGATAGAGCGGATAAGCTATATAAACCCGGTAAGCGGTGAGATACTGGCGCAGGAGGAGCAGGTTTTCATTTACCCGGCGCAGCACTATGTTATGCCGGCGGAGAAGATTACCTCTGCGCTCGATGGCATAAAGGCCGAACTGAAAGAACGGCTGGCGGAGCTGGAGGGACAGGGAAAGCTCCTGGAAGCGCAACGGCTGCGGGCAAGGACACAATACGATATTGAGATGATGCAGGAGGTGGGTTATTGCAGCGGGATAGAAAATTACAGCAGGCACTTAGCGGGACTGCCGCCGGGGGCGAGGCCTTATACACTGATAGATTATTTTCCGAAGGATTTTCTGCTGTTCATCGATGAGTCGCACGTGACGGTTCCACAGCTTCGGGGGATGTGGGCGGGCGACAAGAGCAGAAAGGAGGTTTTGGTTGAACACGGGTTTCGGCTGCCCAGTGCATTGGACAACCGGCCTTTGCGGTTCGAGGAATTTGCCCAGAAGTGGAATCAGGTGATATTTGTCTCGGCGACGCCCGGGCCGTTCGAGATGGAGGCGTGCAACAATGAGGTGGTGGAGCAGATAATAAGGCCGACCGGTCTGATTGACCCGGAGCTTTTTGTGCATCCGGCCAGGGACCAGGTCCCACATCTTATGGGTGAGATTGATAAGCGGGTCAAGGCGGGCGAGAGGGTTTTGGTAACGACGCTGACGAAAAAGTTAGCGGAGGATTTGTCGGCGTATATTGCTAAAAAGGGCGTGCGGTGCCGATACCTGCACAGCGAGATTGAGACATTAGAGCGGGTGGAGATACTGCGGGACTTGCGGCGGGGGGAATTCGACGTGCTGGTGGGGATAAACCTGCTGCGGGAAGGACTGGATTTACCAGAGGTTTCAATGGTGGCGATACTGGACGCGGACAAGGAGGGTTTCCTGCGGAGCGAGACGTCACTGATACAGACGATAGGCAGGACCGCCAGAAACGTCAACGCGACGGTGTTTTTGTATGCTGATAAGGTCACCGAGTCGATGCAGAAAGCTATTGACGAAACGGACAGGCGGCGTAAAATTCAGATTCAATACAACAAAGAGCACAACATAACCCCTGAGACGATACGCAAGGAGATACGTAGCGGGCTGGCTCTGGAACTAAAGGCCAGGCAGAAGGCGCGTGAGGCGGTGCAGTTTGAGCCAGATGAGTTCGAGAAGGTTGAGCTTGCGGGCCAGATAGAAAAGGAGATGCTGGAAGCGGCTGAGGCACTTGACTTTGAGCGCGCCGCGGTGTTGCGGGACCAACTCAGGGAACTAAAGGAGCTGCCACAAATGGTGATTTTGGATTCGAGGCGAAAGAAACGCGACCATTTCGCGGCGAAGAAACTAAAGAGATTTAAGGGTCAAGGCGGGAATTGATATGGCGAAGCTTGAACTTGAGAAAATAAGACCCTTGCTGAAGCTGGCGATAGAGGAAGACGTCGGGCAGGGAGATATGACCAGCGAGCTATTGTTCGGGGATGATATTATTGATAAGGCAACTATCATTTCCCGCGAGGAGATAGTGGTTTGCGGGATGCAGGTAGTGCGGGAGGTGCTGGGGATATATAACAAGAACTTGAAGTTGAAGGTGCTTGTCAAGGATGGGCAGCGTGCGTATGTGGGCTGTCGGCTTGCAACTATCGAGGGGCCGCTTCGCTCGATACTGACGGCTGAGCGCGTGGTGCTGAATTTTCTGCAGCGGCTAAGCGGCATTGCGACGACGACGCGCAAATACGTTCGGGCGATTCAGGGGACAAAGGCGAAGATTTACGATACTCGCAAGACGCTGCCGGGCTGGCGGATACTGGAGAAATATGCGGTGCGGTGCGGCGGCGGGCACAACCATCGGCTCGGACTTTACGACGGGATACTTATTAAGGATAATCACTTAGCTCAATTAGGCAGGAAATTTCAGCCCAAGCTGAAGAAGGTTATCGAGCAGGCGAGAAAGGTAAAGCATGCCAAATTCGTCGCGGTCGAGGTTGACCACGTCGATGAGCAGCTTAACTACGTGCTCGAAATACCGGGAATCGATATCGTGCTTCTGGACAATATGGGTCAGTGGCAGCTCAAGCACGCCGTTGAGATGAGGGACAGGATGTGCGGCAAGGGAGGCAAGCCGATGCTGGAGGCATCGGGCAATATAACACTTACCAATGTATCGGCGATTGCGCAGAGCGGGATTGACCGAATAGCCGTGGGGGCGATTACGCATTCGGCGACGGCGGTGGATATTGCGATTGACAGGTGAGTGAGGCGATGCCGGCACGTGATTCGCTCGACTGCGACAAGATAAAAGCACATCTGAAGACCAGGCGCATAGGCAGCAGAATTGTCGTTTACACGAGCACCGCGAGCACAAACGATATTGCCGCAGAATACGCGAAAGACAAAGCCAACGACGGCCTTGTCATCCTTGCCGAAGAGCAGCAGGCGGGGCGCGGCAGGAGCGGCAGCCAGTGGTTCAGCTCTTACGGTGACAGTATCCTGTGCTCAATACTCCTGACGGAATGTGATATTGAGGCCGAGTTATTGTCGCTTTGTTGTGCTGTTGCGACGGCCGAGGCAATCGGCAGATGTGCCCGCTGTGAGGCGAAGATAAAATGGCCCAACGATATTATATTCAATAACAGAAAGGTGGCCGGGATACTTGTCGAGTCGAAAAGAAGAGGCAGGCAAATAGCTTACATCATGGGAATCGGAATTAACTGTCACCAGACCAGGCAATCTTTCCCGCTGGAGCTGCGCAAGAGCGCAACGAGCATCGATATTGAGACGAACAGCACTACCGACAGGATTTCGCTGATTAGGCGGCTTCTTGTTTCAATTGAGCACTGGCTGGATATAGCCGGGCAGGACAGGCAAAAGGTGGTCGAACGCTGGCAGCAGCTCAGCACGCAATTACACCGCAGGATTACGCTTTTTTACAATAAAAAGCGGTTTATCGGCAACTGTGTGGGCGTTGACCCGGAAAATGGGCTTATCCTGCAGCTTGATACCGGCGGGATAAGAATGCTCGACGCGGCGCACACGAATGTAGCGAAAGAGTAAATAATTTTACATAACTATTGACTTTTTGGGACGAAGATGATATATTGTCAGTTGACTTTTTGGGATGGAGATGATATATTATCAGTCTCAAACTGGACTTAGCGACGTAGCTAAGTACCCGGAATTTGAGAGGATTTGGGTGGTAGTAAGGAGGATAAATATGTTAAAGAGAACTTTTTTTTATTGTATTGCTTCATTGGTAGTGATAGCAGTGGCTGTTCCATGCTATGGTGGCGTGGTAATGACTGACCATGGCACAGCAGACACGAATGTTCCGGGGACTCCGATTATCCAAACATACGAAAGCGGATCCTCAGCGGGCAAGTTGGCGGATGTAGTAAATGGCGGCCCTGATAGAACTCAAGAATCATTCAGCACCGACAATGGCGGCGGCCAATCTTTTATACCCGAGGAAAATTTCCTGCTGACTGGAATTTCGGTTCTACTGTACGCATGGGGACCAGAGCCAAAGGCGTTGGAAGTTCATCTCTGGGATGTTACAGGCGGAGCAGAGCTTCCCGGCAGCTACACGCCTGCTTATCAGGGGCCCAATCCAGGCTATGATTACTTTTCCCCTGAACTGCAGTTTGTCTGGGATGGCGGTGACGACACCGACCATTTCGTTGAATTAACTTTCTCGGAATTCGACCAGGTGGCACTCAGGACCGGTCACGTCTACGCGTTTGAACTTTGGCCCGCTGAAAAGGCTAGCTATCAGACATATTGGGTCCGCGGAGGCGGGTCCGAGATTCCTGTATTCAACGGTAATGGCTACACGATGTATGGAGGAGCGTTGATAACGGACCCGACCAACTACCGTCCTCAGTGTTCGGGAATACACACTTGTTACGTGTTTGCGGCTTACGGTGAGACCTATGACGGCAAGGCAAATACGCCGACACCAAGGGACTACGACATAAGGGTAAGCATACCTGTCACGCTGGTATGGGTACCCGGCGACGGCGAGGACCCGAATACTCATAATTTATACTTCGGGACGAGCTTCGACGATGTTAACACAGCCACAACTCCTACGGTCGTTGTTGGCGCCAACAGCTACGACTCTTCCAATATCATGCAGCTCCAGAACGAAGCCACATACTATTGGCGTGTCGATGAAGTCAACATCAACGATGCAAATATCATCACGAAAGGTGACGTTTGGCAGTTCAGCACATCCGGCAAGGCCTATGGTCCGGTACCGGAATCAGGCACAGTCGCGACGTTCTATATCGACGACCTCAGTCTTAGCTGGCAGCCTGTAGAACCCAACCATGTTATCTACTTCGGCACGGACCCCAACGAGGTCAACGATGCCAACACCTCCGACACAACCGGGATTTACAGAGGACCACAACAGTCCGAAACCAAGTATATGCTGAATTCCCTGGTGCCTGACTACAGCCTGGTTGCGGGCCAGACCTATTACTGGCGTGTCGATGAAGTCGACGACGGTAACACGCAAACGGGTGATGTATGGAACTTCACTATGCCTGACCACCTCGTTGTAGATGATTTCGAACGCTATATTGACGCAAACGATTTCAACCAGAGCTGGAAAACGGGTATGCAACTAACTTGCAGTGCTGGCACGTATAAGGTAGCTGGGACTGCTCAGATTAATTACGGAACTATGCGATTCAGCTATGAGAACAACAGTCCTCTCACTACGTACTACCTGTTCTCCGAGGCGCAATACGACTGCAATGACGGGTCAGGCCTTTGTGACTGGACACCCGATGCCCTCCTTGCCGATGACGTAAAGGCACTTTCGATACCATTTACGGGGTCGTTCATCAACGACGCAGACCCAACTCTCGACAGGATGTACGTGCTGGTCATAGACAACGTCGGCAGCTACAAAATGGTCCTTCATCCAGATCCTAATGCTCAGGTGAGACCATATGCTCAGGAATGGAACATCGCCCTGTCAGAGCTTGCATCATCGCCCAATAATGTAGACCTGAATAACGTCGACATATTGGGTATAGGTTCCGGCGTAAGATGCAACTACTACACCACGGGCGGCGGTACTGGAACAGTTGTGTTCGACGACATCCGGCTGTATCCGAAGCGGTGCGTGCCGGAATACGGGCCGACTGCCGACTTCACAGGCGACTGCTACGTAGACATTAACGACCTCGACTACTTCACCAACGATTGGCTGATTACCGACGCCAACCTTGTCTACCCGAATGCTGTTGCCCCCAGCAGCCCGGTGATCTGGTTCAAGTTTGAGCTTCCCACCGGCAATTTAGACACCGCACACAATGAGATTCCAGGTGTCGGTATAGACGCCAATGGTACTGTCCTCAACAGGCAGGACTATACGTGGCTCGTTGACGGCGGACGTGACGGCAACGGATGTATTTACTTCTATCAGCCCGACGAGTCAGCTGTAGAAGTATCGCCTAACACGCTGGATTTCTTAAAGACCAAGCCGGGAGTAACCTTCTCGCTGTGGGTAAATCTCGACATTGTGAACTGGAACGCCGAAGGCTGGCCAGGCCCGTTCGGTCTACAGGGCCAGGGCAGTCCGTGGGGCGAGGGCGACGTTGTAGAAGTGAAGTGTCCAACCCCAGACCCCCCGTCTACGTTGTGGATTATATGGTCCGAGGATGGAAATGATTT
>CAZQWM010000039.1:1832-23523 GCA_964597035.1 uncultured Pirellulales bacterium | reverse complement strand
AAAATCCTGGATCCCGGATAAAGTCATTCCGGGGTCTTCGCTGCGCTACGATTTTAAAATTTGTAAATGAAAGACGTTTGGGCGCGGATGCTGTCGGCGTCTCGCTGGCCGACGTATTCGGTATGCCACTGCGACAGCTCAAAGCCGATTTCGGTGTTCTTGTCCACCGAGTAAATGACGTTTCCGAAGAGCGAGCGGTTGTATTCGCGGTTGCTGCCGCTGACGGAGCTCAGGTCGTTATTGGCCGGGTCGTCAATAGTAACACCGAGATTGAAGCTCCATTTATCACATGGCCCGATTGAGGCGGCAACCCAGCCGCCTTTGCTGCTGATTTCCTTGTCATATATCGGCGATGACGGGGTGCCGATATTTCTGACGCCCTGGCCTATGCCGCCGAGGTAGGCGCTAAGATTTTCGCCGGTGAACAGCTCGCCTTTGATAGTAAGCCACTCGTTGATTGGCTGAGTAATATCGAGGTTCAACGACCAGCTATCGAACTTATTGCTTGTCCCGTTGGCGTCGGTATCATACTCTTCCTTTGCCCAGTGGCCCGAAAAACCAATTGTCGTCGGCTTATGCTCCACCCAGGGGAATGTCAGACTGACGCGGCCCTCGAATACGGGCAATCCGGCATCCTCGCCAGCGTCTCCGGGGGTGAAACTTCCCGATGAGCCGATGGTCCTCGCCAGAGCGGCTTCGACCTTCAGCTCGGTATTCGGGTCGAGTGCGAAAGCTTTGGTCAGGCGAATCTGTGGGCGACGGTAGCCGATATTTCCTGCCCACCACGCAACGGAGTAGTTCAGTGTATAAGGGACCAATGGCGAGATTACGTCCGAGGTTTGTCCGGCTAATATGCTGAATTTTTTGTCCGGCCACATAAGGTTCATATACGCGTGTCGCATCATCGGATTCGATTTGTTTTCCGAGCCGCCGCCGAAGAAGTCGATTTCCACTCTCCCGCTTGTATTGAATTCCTCGTCCTTCGGCCCGTAAATCCACATTCCAAGCCGGCTTTCATTGGCCGTAAGATTAAGCTCGTTATCGTTTTTGTTGCTTGCTTCCGACTCCACCCACCTCGCAAAGTTACCCTCGCTCATCCTCGAAGTGTCAAACGCGGCGTCGAATTTCAATCTCCCGTAAAGCTGGATATCCAGCCCGGATGTTACGGGCTTTTTCTCGCCCGCTTTGACCATAGCGGCAATTCTTTCGATATCCTTTTCTTCGAGCTTGACCGGCTCGGCGAGCGTCGGCTTTACAACGGCGGCTTTTGTATTTGCGGCCTCCTGCTCCATTACGATTTTTTTCAACTCGGCCAGCTCTTTTTCCAATTTTTCAATTCTGGCTTTCAGTTCGGCATTTTCTTTTGCGGGGTCGGCTCCCACGTCCGCCGCACAGATACCGCTTCCGACCAGCACTAATAACACTGCGACCAATATCCTTATCCTGCTCACGGCCACACTCCTTAAACCTGGCGCCTTCAAATATGTGCTTTCCCCGCCCTGGTTCAAAAGTTGGCATTTTAGCAAAATCCCAGCCCCCGTCAACAAAGCATCCCGGCTGAACCGTATAATACCGCCCTTGAAATTGCCGCCGACTTTTGTTAGTAAAGGGCAATTATGAAACCCGGCCTGAAAGGATTTTTGGTTTCGTTTGCTGTTATCCTTGCGATATCCGGCACAGTCCGTGCCGAGCTGGCGCAGCAAATCGACTCAATTGTCACATCGGATTCGCAGAAAAACGTCACGTTCGCCGTTCAAATCCTCAACGCCAAGACCGGCTCCATCCTTTACAGTCGAAATGCTTCAAGCCCGATGGTGCCGGCATCGAATATGAAGATTATTACCACCGCAGCCGCACTGAAGCTCTTAGGGCCGGACTTTCTTTATCAAACCCGCGTCGGACTGATTGGCGACACAATTGCCATTATCGGCAGCGGCGACCCGCTGCTCGGCGACAAGCAGACCTTAGAAAGCCGCGGCCTCGACCCCCGCTGGATGCTACAGGATATCGCCCACCAGCTTCGCCTCAATAAGGTAAGCTCCGTCAACGATATCATCGTTGACAGCTCCATATTCGACGACGAGCGCGTCCACCCGAGCTGGCCGAGAGAGCAGCTCAACCGCTGGTATGCCTGCGAGGTCAGCGGGCTCAATTACAACGGCAACTGCGTCGATGTAACAGCCGAAACCGTCGGCCGCAGGGTTGAGCTTGTTCTCGACCCGCCCACGCGCTACGTCGAAATCATCAATAAATGCACGCCCGCTTCGAGGCCGCCCGATACTGTATGGTGCTCTCGTCAGCCCGGCTCAAAGGTCATAACCGTCTTAGGCAAATGCTTCCAGCGGTGCCAGCCGGTCCGCGTTACAATCGACCGACCGGCCGCGTTCTTCGGCTTTTTGTTGGCTGAGGAGCTTAAATTCCGCGGTATCCGCGTAAGGGGACAGTTGCTCGGAAGAGAGGTCTCGATAGACAATGACTTTAAGACCATCGAGGTCTATAGAACCAGTGTCTGGGACGTCTTCGAGCGGTGCAACAAGGACAGCTTAGGCCTTGCCGCCGAGGCATTGCTGAAGACCATTTCCGCACAACGTCAGCCCTCGCAAAGGCACGGTTCCTGGCCCTCGGGACAACGATGCATATCGGGGTATCTGCTGTCGCTGGCGGTGCCGCCTGACCAGTTCACTATCGACGACGCCAGCGGGCTTAGTGATAAAAACCGCCTAAGCGCAAATGCTATTTCCGCCGTGCTGCTCGACCTCTATAAGAATCGCAACTGGCAGCGATATAAGGAGACGTTAGCAGTAGGGGGGCTTGACGGAACCATCGCAAAATACTTCTCCGACCCGAAGTACAAGGGGAAAATATTCGGCAAAACCGGCTACATCGCGGGCGTCAAATCCTTCTCCGGGGTCTGCGAAACACCGGCAGGCGACTGCATATTCGCCATACTCACAAAGAATGCGAACGGCGCAACACGCCAGGCAATCAACCAGATTGTGACAAGGCTAATCGACGAATCCGAATAGTCCGGCCGGCTTACCACTCGGCCAGCTCGCCGAACAGCTCTTCGGCAAGGTCTTTCATTGTCACTATCCCCGCCGGCTTGTCCTTTCCGCCCTGGCCCCTTCTTGTTACAAGGACCATTTCATCACCCTGTTTTCGCATAATCGCCATCGCCTCCGTCACCGTCGTTTCAGCCGGCAGCCGGCGGACGGGGCTGGTAAATTTCTCCAGCGACCAGTCCCTGTCATCCGAGTATAGTGCCTCGTATATATTCACTAATCCTGCAACATCTCCGGTTCCGCCGTCGCGCACAATCAATCGTGTGTGACGTGACTTTTCGAGTTTGGCCAGAAGCCCGGCTTTGTCGCAATTTGCTTCGACCGTTTCCACTTTCTCCATCTGTGTCATCACCGCCCGGAGATTGATGTTCGACATAGCCGAAAGCCGGTTGAATATCTCCGTCTGTGTCGCGCTTAGTATGCCTTCCTCCTTCGAATGCCGTATGATTGCGTCGATATGGGGATGTCTCGCGGCGTCGGTGGTGCCTTTGCCCGGCTGTGAGGCCCCTGCGAATGCAGCAGTAATCGAGGAAAAACGCCTCAGAAGCGGCACTATTCCGCTTATGCGGAAAAGCTTGTGAAAAGCCGCGATTAAAGGAGCCACCGCCGGCATAAGATAATCCGCCCGGTAATAGAAGATGTTCTTCGGAACCAACTCTGAAAAGACAAACAAAATCGGCGCCGTAATCAGGGTCGCGGCCAATTCCGCCGTGTGCTCGCCTCCAAACCGCTGGTATAACAGCACCGTAACAACGCTCGTAGCACCGTAATGCGCAAGATTGGTCCCCACGAGCATCGACAGAAGCAAGCCTCTCGTATCCTCCATAATCCCGCCCAGCAGGACATACGACAGGCGCTTGCGCTGAATTCCCAGCCGAAGCCGCAGGCGGCTCAACTGGTACATCCCCGTCTCAGCGCCGGCGAACAGCCCCGCGAAAAGAACGAATACCACAAACAGTCCGAATATGACAAACTTATCTGCCATTTTTCCTTAGCGGCTCCAGATTCAAGACCACCGTTTCGACCCGGTTTTTCCTGACCTTTTCAACGGTGAATTTGAGATTATTCAGCCGAGTTTCATCGCCCGGCTTCGGTATCCTGCCCAAAAGCTCCGTCACCAGTCCGCCAATCGTCGATACCTGTGTCTCCTCCACATCCACTCCGAATGCCTCGGCCCAGTCGTGAATCGGCAAATGTCCTGCCAGCCGATATTTTAGAGGACCTATCGCCTCGATTTCCCGCCCCTGTTCGACCGTTTTCATCGGCCCCATAAGCTCCTCTGCAACGTCTTCGATACGAACTGTTCCCGCAATACCGCCGTATTCATCAACTACTATTGCTATATCCGTCCGGGCCTTGCGGAAAAACTCCACCAATGATTCGACCCTTTTCTGCTCAGGCACAAAGTGTACCTTACGCACAAGTTTCTCAAGTGCCGTCCCCGGCTGCAGCATTATGTCCCGCAGTTCCACAACGCCCACAATATTGTCAATCCTGCCCGCATAAACCGGCATCTTTGTAATGCGTTTTTTCATCATCAGCTCGGCCGAATGAGCCGGCTTTTCCATTATCTCACACGCCGCCATATCGACCCGCGGGCACATCACGTGACGCACCTTCAGCAATCCAAGCTCCACTGTCTCGGTCAAGAACCGGTTCTCATCCGCTGTAATCAATCCACCCTTGCGGGCGTGCTCGATCAACTGCTTCAGCTCGATATTTGTAATCGGCTTGCGCTGGTGCGCAGCGCCTAAAATCAAACGCAGCGTCGGTTTTTCTATGAAAAAGCGAAACAGCGACACGATGGGAGAGAATACCCTGACACACAGGTAAGTCGGCACGGCCATCGCCACGGCAATTGGCCGGGTATTTATATACGCCGCTGACTTGGGCAGTATCTCGCCTAACAAAACAAGAAGCAGAAAATTCACTACTCCCGTCACAGTCCCGGCTGTGACTCCATATCTCCTGCCTATATCAATCGCCAGAACGCTCGACGCCGCAAAAAACAGCACGTTTACCGTCATATTCCCGAACAGCAGACACCCTAACAATTGCCCGGGCCTTCTCATAATCACGGAAACAAGCCGTGGAAGCCGATGCGTTGATTGTGAGAACAGCTTCACCTGCCGGCGGCTAAGAGCGAAAAAGGTCGTCTCGCAACCGGAAAAAAAAGCGGAAAATCCCAGAAGAACTACCAGCAGAACAATATGAGCAACCTGCTGCGTCACTTGCTTTTGTTTGTCCCTCGCTTATTCGGCAGCAATATCGTAAAAGTCGTGCCTTTGGCCGGCTGCGACTCCACCGTTATCGAACCTTCGTGCGCATCGACAACCTTTTTGCATAGTGCAAGTCCCAGTCCGCTGCCTGAGCCGTTCTCCGAAGGTTTCTTGTTCTTGGTGCTGAAAAACGAATCGAATATTCTCTTCATCTGGTGCTGACTGATACCTCTGCCTGTATCACTTATCCTTATCCGCACAGCATCGGCGGTCTGCCGGGCATCAATCGTGAGTTTTCCCCAGCGGGGAATCATCGCCTCACGCGCATTCAATATAAGGTTCATCAGGGCCTGCTGCAACTGCTCCGGCACCGCCCAAACCAATAAATCACAAGCGACCGCAACCTCGACCGTTATACTATCCTTTTTGAAATCCCGGCAAAGGCAGTCGAAAGCCCCGTTGATTATCGGCAGCAGGGGGGTTTCGACCTTGGGGCCAGCCTGGGATTTAGCCACCGACAGGATGCTTTCCATAACCTTCGTCGCGTGCCGGCAGTTCTTGGCCGTCTTGCGCAGAGCGCGTTCCACAAGCACCCGGTCATCGGTATGCCTCAGCGCAAGCTCCGCGTAGTTAGTCAGCGGCGTCAAAAGATTGTTAAGCTCGTGTGCTATCATTGCCGTAGCAGAACCGAGATTGGCAAGGACCTCAAGCTGGAGGGCCTCTTTTTCGAGTGCCTCATTAAGCTTTTTCTGCTCCGATAGCTGCCGGTGGACCGTTTGTCGTTTCTCGATAATACTTGTCAACGTCAGCCCTCTGCTGTAGAATTTCCCATAAGTGTTCGAGTTATTATCCGATAGAAACCGTCGGTTTACAACTATTTGTATCGACCTATTCTATGTTCTTTCTTGAACATCTGTTACGGCCGATGAGCAAACCCGGCAGGATTAAAAATGAATGAGCAGAGGATTCTCGAAGAGCTTATAACGCTGCTCGAATCGAATGGCGTCGCAATTCGCCGTGAGCCGCTCGCCGGTGCGGCGGGGGGGTTGTGTATCCTGAAAGGCGAGCAGATTTTTTTCCTCGATACCCAGTCCTCCTCCGCAGACGTTGCCGCCGTCGCAGCGGATGCAGTCCGAAAAATCATCGATATCGAGGCCGTATATATTCGACCGGAAATCCGCGAGTTCATCGAATCGCACAGCGCCCCGGTCAGAGAGCGATAAATATGCCAGCTAAAAAAGTCGCAATTATGGTCGACCAGCAATACCAGGTCTTAGAAGTGTGGTTTTCTTACTACCGGCTGAGGGAAGCTGGCGTCGATTGCGACTTCATGGCCGCCGAGGCGGGCAAAGAATACCCCTCGAAGGAAGGTTATCCCTGCCGCTCAACCGTCGCCGCCAAAAACGCGAAGGCCGCTGACTATGATTGTATGCTTGTCCCCGGGGGCTTTGCGCCCGATTTTATGCGAAGGTCCGACGACGTCGTCAAATTCGCAAATGATATGGTAAACGCCGGAAAAATCGTCGCCGCTATATGCCACGGCGCGTGGTTGCTGTGCAGCACCAAAATTCTCAGGGGCAAAAAGGCCACCTGCTTTATGGCCGTCCGGGACGACGTAAAAAACGCCGGCGCACATTACGTGGATGAGGAATGCGTCGTCGATGAAAACCTTATTACCGCCCGCAAGCCCGACGACCTGCCCGCCTTTTGCGGGGCGATACTCAAAGCCCTCAGCAAATCAACTACTTAACCCAAATGGAGCATCCCGAGTATGCCTAAGAAAAAGCCAAACAAGGAAGAACAGAAAAAGCCGGTCATACTGGTCGTTGACGACAACCGTGAAAATCTCGAGCTGCTCGAGGCCTATCTCGAAGACCTCGACTGCCGTTCCATTGCCGCCTATGACGGCCCCGAGGCCCTCGAAATAGTTAAAAACGACGCTCCCGACCTTATCCTGCTCGACATTATGATGCCGAAAATGAGCGGTTTCGAGGTCTGCCGGAAGCTCAAAAGCAATCCAGCCACGGCTCAAATCCCCATCATTATGGTTACCGCTCTCAATGAATTCGGCGATATGCAGCGAGCAGTCGACTGCGGCACTGATGACTTCGTCTCCAAGCCGGTCAACAAGCTCGAGCTACTTACCCGCGTCCGGACCATGCTGAAACTAAAACACCTCACCGACAAGCTCGAACGGACGCTGGCATATCTGGCGGAGGTCGAAAAACAGGCCCAGACAGGTCCGTCTGATTGACGGCAGCCGGGCACGTCCCAAAACCATAGCCCGACAATCGATACAGCACGCGCAACCGACACCAGTAAACAGAAAATAGCTTTAACAAGCATCAATTCGCCTTAATACCGCATAACAGCAGACGGTTAGCGTGCCGATAAATACTGTGGAGGATGCGGACATATTAATCCACAGGACCTACTTACGAGGGGGACGGCTTCCCATTATTTAAGGAACTTTATGGGGCAGCTACTGCAAATTCTCGGCAGGGGGATGCAAATAGAGACAGCCGAGCTTATATGGAACTGGCTTGGTCAGGTCAATGAGAAGATTACTCGTTCCAACCCCGCCCAGGCAAAGCTTCTCGATAAAATCATTGAACAGGCGAATGCAAAAAAAACGACCCTGCTCCGGCAGCATCTCGACGAGTTCCGCCGTCTCTACCCTAACTCTCATTATGCCGACCTTGCCGGCGGCGCCGCTGCTCTGGCCGACAATCGGCTCACGGACGCATTCGACCTTCTCAAACGCGTGTATTCCCGCTGTCCCCGTAATATCACTGCCCTCTACGCACTCGGCCACTGCTGCGAACGGCTCGACCGACAGGACGACGCCATTGCTTACTATCAGGACTGTCTCAAATTCAAAAACTATCTGCTCCTGCCTCGACAGCGCTTAGCCGCAATATACTTTAAAAACGGCCAAATACAAAAAACCATTCGCGAATATCAACTCCTCGCTGCCGAGTATCCCGACGATATGCCCACGCTGCTGACGCTCGGTTATCTCTATATCGCCGCCGGTAAACACAAAACCGCCGCCGACACATTTTCCACCGCAATTCTTATCCAGCCGGAAAACTTCTCTCCCGACACCGACCCCATCGACTCACTGATAGAAACCGGCGACCTCTATGACGCCCTTGCTGAAATTGACACGGCCCTTGCCGACCATCCCGATAGACCCGACCTGCTATTAAGACGCGCCTCCGTCCACGCCCAACTCGGCAATCTCGACGAGGCCCTTTCTTATTACAACCAGACTCTCGAAGTCGCCCCTAACTTCCTCGAAGCGAATATCCGGCTCGGCACCCACTATCTCGGCCTTGCCAGACATAGCTCGGCTGCACAGCAGTTTACTCGTGCCGCTCTTCTCAACGACCGTATTGTCGATGCATACCTCGGCCTGGCAACCGCCCAGAAACTGGCCGATAACATCTCCGAGGCACTCGTATCGCTGTCCCTGGCCGCCGCCATCGAGGCAAACAGCCCGCTATTGCTCTCGGAAGCAGCCCGACTTCACTTCCACCCACACTCCTACGGGCAATCAGACGCTGACACAGGTTCCATCAAGTCCATCCTCAATGCCTACAACCGGCTGCTGCATTTGCGCCCCCATAATCCTGAACTGCATCATCGATTCGGGATTCTTCTTATGAGCATCGGCCGACTGCACCAGGCAATAGATTCGTTTAGAACGGCGATTCAGCTTAATCCGACTTTTACTTCGGCACGAAATAAGCTCATCCTTGGCCTTCACGAAACCGATGAAAAAGCCCTTGCTCTCGAAAACCTAATCCCTCCAACCTGCCTTCAGCCCGATACCCTCCTCTTACATTATCGTCTCGCTGTTCTCTATTGCGACAAAATCAAGTTCGCCTCTTCTTTGCTCGACCTCGAACAATGGCTCCACGAAACCCTCACTGCACACGATGCAGCGTTAAATATCTCAGTTGTTCTTCAAAACCTCGGCTTAATCGACCCGGCCGTCGCTGCCTGGGACAGCATTTGCCTCGCCGCACAACACGCAGCCGACCCAATCACCTGAAAACGCCTACGTGCTGCCAATAACTGCCTTTTGACTGAAAACCCGCCCAAATACCCGAATGAAACATAACATATATTATGGGACGTTATGTATTGGGTGTTTTTTCTTCCTCAGCAATCAATAATCAAGCTTGTCAGGTGAGCACGTAATCAGAAATGTTCCTCTCTAAGCGCAATCGGCTTGCCTAATATCTCATAGTGCAATATTGCCTTCCGCAGATCCTCCGCAGAGCCATATTGCCTGGCCAGAACAAAAAGCATATTGTCCTCTGCTACGGGTTGTGTTTTGTCGTATGATAGCATCGATGGCTCTGCAGGAGTAATTTGCTCCGGCGTTTCAACCGGGGCTGGTTGTTGATATATCGGCTTGACGGACCCCGGCTGAGGTCGTCCCTCTATATCCTTCTCCATTATTAGCAAAGGTCGTCCGGTCTTCTTTGCCGGTCTACCGGAGGCCTTGTATGAAGGCCGATACGCCGGCGCTGGTGGCTTTTGCCCGGGGCGTTGTTTCGGTTTCGGAGGAGTAGGCCGAGATTCTGCTGCCTTAGTCGCCTGTTCCATAGCCGCAGCATAACGCTGTTTAACTATCATTATGAAATCATGAAGGCCTCCTTTGGATTTCCGTGCCAGCTTTATCTTTTCCTGTTCAACCTGAGGTTTGCGTTTTGCACCGGCCTGCACCGCCTTTGCTACCGCGCCTAATATCCAGATGACGCCGATTATGATAAAAGGAGCGACCTCCATCAGCTTGTCCATCGCGTTACTGTCTTCAGCAAGAATCTTCTCTAACACCTGCTCACCTGCTACAAGCATTTACCCGTTTAATCCACCACCCCTGTCTGTCCCTGCAGTTCGTTGGCAAAGATAGCAGGCAGGAGTGCCGAAATCTTTTTCCCTACTCTTTCTTCTTGTCCGTCTTGGCAATCGACTCTCTCATTGACGAGTCCGCACTGATATTACGCATCCGATAGTAATCCATTATGCCGAGATGGCCCTTCTCGAACGCTTCTGCAATCGCAAGCGGTACCTTCGCCTCGTTTTCAACCACCAAGGCCCTCATCTCCTGCTCTCTGGCCACCGCCATTGCACGCCGTTTCTCCGCCTCCGCCTTTGCCCTTCGCATATCCGCTTCCGCCTGTGCCGCCTGAAGTTGTGCTCCGATGTTCTCGCCCACGTCCACATCTGCAATATCAATCGACAGAATCTCAAATGCCGTTCCCGCATCCAGTCCCTTGCTTAAAACCGCCTTCGATATCTTGTCCGGGTTCTCCAGCACCGACTTGTATGCCAGCGCGCTTCCTATCGTCGTAACGATTCCCTCGCCCACTCGTGCGATAATCGTCTCTTCCGTCGCACCTCCTATAAGCCGTTGTATATTGGCTCTCACCGTCACTCTTGCCTTCGCCCGCAATTGTATCCCGTCCTGTGCGACTGCATCCACCGTGTCCCTGCCCTTTTTCGGGTCAGGGCAGTCAATAACCTTCGGATTCACCGATGTCTGCACCGCTTCCAGCAGGTCCCTGCCCGCCAGGTCTATCGCCGTAGCGGTCATGAAAGAAAGCTCGATATTCGCACGATTCGCTGCAATCAGCGCCCTTACAACGTTCGGCACTCGCCCCCCTGCCAGATAATGGGTCTCCAAATCCCTGGTCGTTACTTCCAGACCCGCCTGAATCGCCGTTATCTTGCTCAAAACTATCATCCTGGCGTCAACTTTCCGAAGCCACATTCCTATCAGCTCAGCAAGCGTCACATTAGCCCGTGAGAAATACGCCTGCAGCCACAATCTCGCAAATTTGACAACCAGCAACAGTATTACTATTGCTATTAGAATCAGCAGGACCATTCCTGCCACGCCGATTGTTACCCCCGGACCACCCGCTCCCAATACCACACTGCTTATCGTTCGCATCTTTCGCCCTTTCCTTTAACTTTCCTCTATCACTCGCACCGTCAGTTGCGTGCTTTCGACCCGAATAACCTTCACTTTTTTGCCCTTTTCAACATAACCGCTCTCGGCCACACATTCAACCCTTCTACCCGAAAAATCACACATCCCAACAGGCCGCATCGTTGTTAACACCGTTCCCACAGCCCCCAGAAGCTCTTTTAGCTTATCAGTATCCGGTATTGCTTCTCCCTGCTGGCGTTTTGGCGGTTCCAGTGTCACGCTCTTGCCAAATCGCGTCTTCGGCAGCAGCTTGTACGCCCCTACCAGCACGCTCGGTATCATCACAATCGCAATTACCACTCCCACCCAGCCGGCCACGGTGTTTTTACTGAAGAATATCGCCACCCCCCCTGCCAGGCAGGCAATCGAAAATATCGTAATCAGACCACCGCTCGGAACGAATACCTCAGCTAATATCAGTGCAGCGCTCGCAAAATACAAAAAAATTGCAAATACCAGCCACCAGTCCATAGCCACCTCTCTGTCATGCCGACCAACAAATTATAAGATAACACTATAAACTAAATAAGTCACACTTGTATATATGAATGTCTTAATAAACTTTTACTCTTGAATTACTTATTTACCTTGTTCTCTATTTTTTATACTTCTCTTACTACGACGCGGTTACCTCGCACCTCAATTATCTCCACTCCTGCTCCTTTGTCAATGAAAGCACCTTCTGCAACCACGTCCACAACTGCTTCGCCGAACCTCGCCTTGCCAGCAGGCCTTAATCTCGACATCGCTTCACCCTTCTGGCCCGTTTTTATAATTACCTGCCTCCCTTCCGGCGGCATCGTAAGATTCACTTCCATCTCGGTGCCCTTCTTGGCGGCCGCTGGTAACAAAATCATACCGCTCAGGTAAGACATCTTGGGCATATATTTCGCAAGCAAAGTCGCCAATATCAGGAAGCCCATAAAACCCAGAGAAATTGAAATTACGCTGTATGTGAACAACTGCCAGTCAAAATCACTCTGTGGCCACGGAAAACGGTCCGGCGGGTTCTTTATCAGCATCCCGAAAAGCCCCACGATTATGCACACTATCCCAGTGAAGCCAATTATTCCGAAACCGGGTATCACTAAAATTTCCACCAACAACAACACTATACCCACGATGAACAATGCCACCTCCACCCAGTTCGCCATCCCGATAAGGTATTTGCTGCCGATTATTATCGCAAGGCATATCACCGCCACAAGTCCTGCTAATCCAACCCCCGGAGTATGAAACTCTACATAAAGCGCCAACAGCGCCACCATTACCAGTATCCCCATCACCGTCGGCGAATTGAGCCATCGAACCATATCCTCCGACCAGTTCGTTTTCAATACGGCCGCCGGCCGCAAGAACTCTACTTCATCCCGCGTCTCCAGAAAATCCAGCGCCCCCTCAACGTTCTTCACTACCGCCCGCGCAACGCCGTATTCGGCCGCCCTGCTCGCCGTCAGCGTCAACAGCTCATCGTCGCCTACAATCAGCTCCTTGTCCTCAAGGTAATACTCGTTAGCGTCCGTAGGCAGTTGCTTTGTCTCAAAAAACTCATATTCACCAGTCTCGATATTCTTTACGCGATAAACTTCAGTCTGAATGCTCACCATCGCCTTAAGCAGCGCTTTAGGATAATTGTTTGCTTCTGCGGCCCGTTCGAATGTCGCTCGCACAAACGATTCTATCTTCTCTCGCTCCACTCCTTCGAGTGTCCCCCCCATTTGTATCGGCGCACAATCTCCTATCGTCGTATTTTCCCGCATTATTATATCTTTGCACGATACCGCAATCATCGCCCCCGCCGATATCGCCTCTTTATTCACATACGCCACCGTATGTGCCCGGTCACCGATATCCAAAATGAAATACTTCGATATATTGTCCCCCGATTCCAGGAACCCGCCGTATGTCTCGATTTCGTAAATCAGGTATTCCGCCCCCTCGCTCAGGGCAAGCTCCGTCCTGCGCTTGATTGAGTTATACAGCCCGTCGTCAATCATCCCCTTGCAGACAATCACTGCCGCATCGACCGGCTTGTTCATCTCCGGCACGTTTACATCTTCTTCTGCGCTGATACACAGCCGGCCTGCCGCTACCAGTATTAGGGCAGCCAATATTATCTTGACTGGATTCCTCATATTCAAAATCTTATCTCCCGCCAACAATCCTGACAAGCTTAATCTCATTGCCCTTAGGCAAGTTTCCGCAGAATTTCTACTCCCTTTTGTATCTTCTCATCGCTCGTCGCGTAGCTTATTCGAAAGTGTGTGTCTTTTTCGCTGAACACGTTGCCCGGTATTACCAGGACGTTATTCGCTATCGCCCTTTCCACGAATTCGCTCGCGTTATCCCCTGGCGCCCTGACAAACACGTAAAACGCCCCGCCCGGCCGAACCATCTCGAATTTGTCCCGTAGCCCCTCGTAAATCAAATCGCGCTTGCTGCGATACTGTTCCACGTGCCCGCTGACGTCGCAGTCCAAAGCCGCAATCGCCGCCCTTTGAAAAGGCGTCGGCGCACACACAAACGTATACTGCTGTATCATCGTCATTTTTTCTATCACGTCTCGCAACTGTCCCTGTGCCGCCGCATAGCCCATCCGCCAGCCCGTCATAGCGTGGCTCTTGCTGAATCCCCGCAGCAGAATTGTTCGCTCATAACTTTTCGCCATACTCGGGCTTTTGCCGTCATAGCTGAACTCGCTGTAAATCTCATCGCTTAAAATCACGACACCCTTTTTTCTCGCTACCTCTGCAACCTGCTCAATCTCTTCTCTGCTGTAAACCATTCCCGTCGGATTGCACGGCGAGTTGACTATTATCAGTTTGGTCTTGTCGGTTATGGCCCGGCTGATCTTCTCCGCATCCAGCCCGAACCCAGGGTAGCTGTCTATATAGATGCACCTGCCCCCCAGCATATTCACAAGATGTTTGTACATAACGAAATACGGGTCGGGAAAAATCACTTCATCGCCGGGATTGACCATCGCCAGAAAAACCAGCAGAATCCCGCCGCTGACCCCGCTGGTTACCAGCACCTTCGGCTCATCCCATCCGAGCTCTCTTGTCAGCCGGCCTGCAATTTTGTCAATAAGGGTCCCTTCCCCTGCCGTCTGCGAGTACTTATTGCTCCCCTGTTCTATCGCCCTTATTGCCTCGTGCTTCACTGCTTGCGGGACGTCGAAATCCGGCTGCCCTATCGAAAAATTGACCGGGTCTTTCATTTTCGCCGCAAGCGCAAAAACCTTCCTTATCCCGCTCGAATCTATGCACCTCGTCCTGTCCGCAAGAGTCTTTTCCATAGTCAACTAATCATACCCATAGACCCGCCTCACGCAAAACAAAAAAAGGCCGGCTGCTTTCGCCGGCCTCGATTGACTTTCAATATATGTCAGCAATCGCAAATCTTAAATCACTTGCCTTTTTTGGCCTCCTTACCGGGCTTCTGCGCCGCCGGCGCTGCGGCTTTAGCCGCACCGGCTGCCGGGGCTTTGCCCCCTGCCGTCGCTGCTGCTGCTCCCGGTGCTGACTCAGCTGGTGCTGCTGCACTTTCCGCGCCCGCTAATGCCTCTGCCGCTGCCTTTTCCTTTGCCGCCTTCTTCCCAGCGTGGCTCTTTCGGTGCGCAACCTTCGGCAATCCGAAAACCGAACCCCCTTCCTCCCATTTCTCTTCATCCTTCAATTGTTCTATCCGCTCAGCACGCGTTAAAACGTTGCGGTGTCTCACAAGCGCGTTTTTCATTCTCAACGACCGGTCAATCGACATTCAACTTTCTCCTAAAACCTGTTATTCGAACCTCATCCCGAACGCGTCGCTAAACGGTTTCGTACCGTCTGATTTCTGGAACGACTCGTATCCCGCCGGGGCCTTGTATCCCGCACCAAGCTCGATTATCTTCTGCTTCGCACGGTATCCGTCTGTGCCCGCTCTTTCAGGATTATCATATGTATTTTTCGTCACTAAATAATACCAGTTATCTTTTCTAAGGATTTCCGTCGCCACGCCCATACGCCCGAAGTATTCCTGCACCGGCTCCAGATGTGACCGCACCTGATACATCTGTATCACTATCCGGTTATTGCCCGTCGATACCGGCTGTTGGGCCGCATCCATCCCGGCCGTCGTCGGCACCGGCTCAATATCATTTGTCTGCAGCTCCGCGGCCGTTGTCGTCTGACCGGCCGCCAGGCTCGTTTGCGCATCCTGCCTGCCAAACCGCTCACCAAGCCGAAATGCAACTACGACTACCAATAATGCCGCCAGCACTATCAATATACCAATCTGGTATGGCACGGAAAACTCTATTCGCCCTGCGTTAAACTGCACAACGCTCGGCTTTATCGCCCACCGCACCACACTCGGCCCAGGCGAGCCCGGCTCACCATCGCCGTGCTCTGCCGGAGGTCTTGCCGCCTCTTCTTCCGCCGGCTGCGGGTGTAGCGGCGTTACTGGTTTCTGATAGCCCGTCTTCGACCCAGACCTGCCGATTACCTCGTACAACGCCTTTCTCTTCGAATTCCGAACCATCGCTGCTCACCGCCTTATAATTGCCCCTTTTTACAAAATTACCCAGACCATTTCAACAACAAAATGCAACATTAAACAGTCTTCCTATTTGATTCTTGTCCGTCCACGACGCCTTTGTCCGCCAAATAATCAATACCCAGTGCCATACAGTTGTCACACTCCCCTAAAAACACGTTGACTATCTTAATCCCCTGTCTGATTCTGGGGTTTGACTGATGCTGACACGAGCGCCTACACTCATTTGCCTTCGGGCTTTGCTATTTTGGCTGGGGCCACAGAGAAGCAGGAATATCGGAGGGGGCGAAAGGCCCTGACCGCCCTGAGGCTTTTCCTCCTTATTACACCCCCGGCTATGCCGGGGGTGTAATTACCGCCGGGGCTTAACCGCCATTTTCCTGCTCTACAGCCGTCTAATTTTCTTGCAGACCGCCGTGAACGAACGTAACATTGCCCGCGTAAAGATGCTTTAACCGCAGCATTCACGCAAAAATCGCGGCTGTAGCTCAATTGGATAGAGCGTTGGTCTACGGAACCAAAGGTTATGGGTTCGAGTCCCTTCAGCCGCGTTCAGTATTTTTGAGAAAGCGGAATCAATACGACGATACCGCAGGGCAACAGAAAATGCCGAATCCCGCCGGATGTATAACGCATTAGAAGTGCGTCCTGATGGTTTACTTTTCGATGAGCGGGCGAAGGCCGGAGGCAAGCTGAGGATTAAGCTGCTTGAGGACTTGATACTCTTTAAGCGCAGACTCCTTGTCGCCGCTTTGTAGATAAGCATACACAAGGCCGAATCTTGCCTGAGCGTCTTTTGGATTGATTCTCACGGCGTACTCGTAGGCCTGCACGGCTTCAGGAATACGGCCCAGATTGCCGTAGGCGCTGCCGAGGGTTGCCCAGGCCTCGACAGATTCGGGTTTGTATCCTATGGCCTGCCTGCAGGCCTCGATTTCTTCTTCGAATTTGCCAAGAAAGCCGTAAGCGACAGCAAGGTTTGTGTAGGCGTCGGCGTAGTAGGGTCTAAGCGCTATCGCCTTTTGAAGGACTTCTACTGCCTGCCGGGCTTTGCCAAGACGCAGATATGCAACGCCGAAATTGAAGTAAACGTCAGGGTTGTTGGGGTCGAGAGTTTGGGCGTGCTTAAGGATTTCGATGGCTTTTTCGTGCTGGCCGAGCCGGCCATAGGCGCTTGCGAGAATGCCGTGCAGCGGCGCGGAATTGGGCGCAATGGTCAACATATGTTCGTAGAGCGTGAAAGTGTCGGCCCAGTAAGGCAGGTATCGGCGGGTCGCGACGAATTCGGCGCCCGCCAGCAGCAGGACGATAATTGCCACGGCTATAGCGCGCCATCGCCGGCCGACTGTGAGCCACAAAACAAAACTGGTGAGTATCATCAGCAAACCGATAGCGGGCAAATAAAGAAACTTATCCGAAGCGATGACCTCACTGAATTTGAAAATCTGCATCGTGGGCAGTATAGTAACAAAGAAAATAAGCGAGCCGATAATAGCGGCAGGCGTGCGCCTTCGTGAGAAAATGAGCAGGACGACCAAAACAGCGGTGCCGAGAACGCCCGCCAATACCTTCGGGTTGGACAAACCGAACGGCTGTGGATAGGGATAATGCGACGACAGATTCGCGGGCCAGACAATCTTAAACAGATAGAAAACAATGTCATAGCAGATGATTAAAGGTGCGTTGAGCAGACGGTGTGTGCCCTGGCCGGGGAAGGTGCCGCCTCCGGTGCGGAGCTGCGAGACAAGCGTAATGAACAGAAATACAAGCAGCAGCACAAACAAAGGGAGCTTTTCACGAACGGCCTTGAGATTGAACCTCTTCAGGGGCCAGTAATCCATCAAAAGCATCACAAAAGGCAAAAACAAGCTAGTGGGCTTGGACATCAGCGCAAACAAGTACGCGAAACCGCAGGCAACGAACCAGTCGGGACGGTTCGTCCGGGCAAAACGAACGTAATAAATTAAAGACCAGAACGCAAAGAAGGAGGCCAGCAGCGTCTTTCGTTCGCTTAACCAGGGAATGGTCTCGACAGTAAGCGGATGAACACCGAAGAGAAGCCCAAGGGCCGCGGCAACCCAGATATTGCCGAAGAGCATATAAAGCAGGACTATCACCAGTGCGGTGTTGGCGGCGTGAAGGGCCAGACTTGTGAGGTGAAACGGCAGCAGGTTGTCCTCGCGCCCGCCCGCGGCGTAATCGAGCATAAGCGAAATCATCGTTAGCGGCTGGTAGTAACCGGAAACGGTGGATGGTGTGAAAATCTCGGCGAGGAAACGCTTGGCGGAATGCCAGCCGGGATTCTGAATGAGTATATTTCTTGATACGTACTGCTGGTCGTCGAAGGAAACCGCCTTAGCCGACAGCGCGGGCCAGTGTGCGGCCACGACAACGGCACAGACGGCGATTATCAGCAAGGCGGGTAATCCGATTTTCTTAATCAATTTCTTCAACGTCAGCTCTCCGGGATAGACAAAATCATAACCACATTACAGATTATAGCTGACGAGCGGATGGAATGTAAAGCACGGCCTTCAGGTAAGAATGAAGCTCATACGTTGAAGCGGAAATGGATAATGTCACCGTCGCGGACGACGTAGTCTTTGCCTTCGAGGCGGATTTTACCGGCGGCGCGGACCTGCTTTTCGGAGCCGTGGGACGTTAAATCCTCGAAGGAAATTACTTCGGCCTTGATGAAACCCCGCTTGATGTCGGTGTGGACCTTGCCGGCGGCGTCAAGGGCATGTGTGCCCTGATGGATGGGCCAGGCTCGAAGCTCGCCCGAAACAACGGTAAGAAAACTGATAAGCCCCAGCGCGGAATAGCAGCAATGAGCGAACTTGGCCACGGCTGATTCGCTGATGCCGAGGTCGACCATAAAGGCGGCCCTGGACTCGGCATCAAGCTGGCTAAGCTCGAACTGGAGCTTCGCACAAATGGTCACAACGAAAGTATCGCCAGGGGCAACTTCGGCAAAGTCGAATGTCCTGCCAAGGTCGTTTTCGCCGACGTTTACTGCAATTACCATTGGCTTTAGCGTAAGAAAACCGAGCGACTTTATCAGCTCAAGCTCGGCGTCGGTTTCGATTGCGGAGCGGATGGGTTTTTCATCCTCGATGGTCCGCTGAAGTTTTTTGTGCAACGCAAGCTCGGCCTTGTCGTGCGGGTTCGGTTTCCCAGGTTTGGAAAGCTGCTTTTGGAGACGGTCAATGCGGGTAGTGACAAGCTCCAGGTCAGCAAGCAAAAGCTCGGTGAGCAGCTCGGCCAAATCTCCGGCCGGGTCAACTCGGCCGCGGTAAGGCGGAAGGGCTGGGTCATCGAAGGCACGGATGACGGGAACAATCAGGTCAACGGTCCTGATTTTTTCAAGATTGTGCTTTGCAGCGTGCCGGCCGTGGTCATCGCCAAAGTTGAAACCGGGCAAGTCGAGACAATCGACGGTGGCGTGGGTAACCTTTTTAGGCTTGTAGAGTTCGACAAGCTGGTCGAGCCGGGGATCCGGGACCGACAGAAGCGCTTCTTCAATAGCCGGTATACCTATGGGAGCAGGTGGTCGGCCTGTCACGGCTGAGAACAGCGTGCTTTTGCCGGATTCCAACAGGCCGATTAACGCCACTTTCAAGGGAGATACTCCTATCCTTTATAACCTTCGCAGGGAATGATTATAAATGAGTTACAGGCGGAATGCAAGCTATTAGATTCGACTCGCCTCTGCTCAGGAACGGCAGAATTATCAATTATCCATCTTCAATTTTCTCGCATCGCCCCAGAGCAATTCGAGGTCGTAGTAATCGCGGAACCGGCTGTCGAAGAGGTGTACGACGACGTCGATAAAATCGAGAAGAATCCAGTGGCCCTGCTCGTAGCCAGGCCTGCCGAAAAGCGACAGCTTGTGCTTTTTGGCCTCGTCGGTGATTTCATCGGCCACGCCTCGCATCTGCCTGTCGCTTGTGCCGGTGACGATGACGAAATAATCCGTAACCTGCGAGATTTTTCTCAGGTCAAGCACTACAATATCAGTGCAGTGTCGCTCGCCGGCCAGTCTGGCTGAGGCGAGAGCAAACGCCCTTGCTTTTCGGTCAATTCTTTTTACCAATCTGCCTTCCAATTGAATTTATAAAAAAACAGGGGCGACCCCGCAATACCGAGGCCACCCTAATAGATTACGAATATATGCACAATAAGTCAACCAGCGGCGCTCACCGCAAGTGCAGCCAGTTACCCACAACGGGTGCGAATTTAAGTATTACGCCGGTAAAGACCAGCGAGACCATACTCATCAGCTTGATGAGGATATTCAAGCTCGGTCCGGAAGTATCCTTGAACGGGTCGCCGACGGTATCGCCGACGACGGCCGCCTTGTGGGCGTCGGACCCTTTGCCGCCGAGGTTGCCCTTTTCGATATACTTTTTGGCGTTGTCCCAGGCGCCGCCGGCGTTATTGAGCGTGACAGCAGTAACAAAGCCACAGGATAAAGCTCCCGCCAAAAGCCCGAGCAGGCCCGGGATGCCGAGAACAATACCCATGACCACGGGCACTATAATAGCCAGCAGCGACGGCAGTATCATTTCCCTTTGTGCGCCGGCTGTTACTATCGAGACGCAACTGGCATAATCCGGCCTGGCCTTGCCCTCCATAATGCCCGGAATTTCCTTAAACTGCCTTCGGACCTCGGCGACGATTCTGCCGGCGTTTCTGCCGACCGCCTTCATCGTCATTGCGCAGAACAAAAAGGCCATCATTGCCCCGATGAAAAGCCCCGCTAACAATCTCGGATTCATAATCGTCAGGTCGTAGGCAAAAAGCAAATCGGTGATATGGGCAGTAGCAACATTTACGGTTCCTTCAATATATCTGTGCGGGGCCGAGAAAAGGACCTGGCCGACCTTGTAAACGCCGTCGGAACTTTCCGAGGCCAGCCGGGCTATCCAGATACGAACCTCTTCGATGTTGGCCGCAATAAGCGCCAAAGCGGTCAAGGCCGCTGAGCCGATTGCGAAGCCCTTTCCCGTCGCGGCCGTCGTATTGCCGAGCGCGTCGAGCGCGTCGGTCTTTTTGCGAACCTCAGGGCCAAGCTCCGACATCTCGGCGTTGCCGCCCGCGTTGTCGGCAATCGGGCCGTAGGTATCGGTCGAAAGTGTAATGCCCAGAGTCGATAACATTCCCACCGCGGCAAAGCCGATACCATATAATCCCAGTGCCATATCCGTAAAACCGCCCGCAAATTTGAAGGCGGCAATAACGCAAACGGCTATCGTCACAACCGGCAATCCCGACGACATCATTCCATTGGCAAAGCCGGTAATCAGCAGCGTCCCGGTTCCCATCAGGGCCTGGTCGGCAATTTCTCGCGTTGGTTTGTATTCATCGGAGGTATAGTATTCAGTGAACTGCCCAATCAGAACGCCTGCAATCAAACCCGCCACAACAGAGCCGAAGATGCCCCAGGTTATCCACCCGGCCCACGCAAGGACCGCCACGGCAGCAACGACCAACAGCGAACTGCTCAATGTCCCCGTAAGCAGCGCGCGGAGTAGATTTTTCTGGGAGGCGTCTTCTTTGCACCGGACGATGAAAATACCGAAAATTGAAAGCAATATGCCGACGCCCGCCACGACCGACGGAGCGAGCACGGCCTTTAGAGGGTCAATACCCTTTGAAGCCAGAATATTTGCCGAAAGCGCCGCACCAAGCGCCGCTGTGGCCAGGATTGAGCCGACGTAGCTTTCGAACAGGTCGGCGCCCATACCGGCCACGTCACCCACGTTATCGCCGACGTTGTCGGCAATTGTGGCGGGATTGCGGGGGTCGTCTTCAGGTATTCCGGCTTCGATTTTGCCGACGAGGTCGGCGCCGACGTC
>CAZQWM010000039.1:0-1732 GCA_964597035.1 uncultured Pirellulales bacterium | reverse complement strand
GCGGTTCTGCTCGAAGCGAACGTGGCGCTTTTCATTCCGAAAAAGCCCGACAGCGCGCTGAAGAAACCCGCCGTAACGAATGCCACCGGCACGAACGGGTTCTGGATGCCGTAATACGCTAAGAACACAAAAATCAAAAACAAAACCAGAAATACCAGGGCAACCACTTTATATTGCCGGAACAGGTATGCGTATGCCCCCTCGCGAACGTAAGAGGCAATGGCCTCCATTTTCTCGTTGCCCTTCTCCGACGCCATCATCATCCGGTAGAAGTAATATGCAACAATCAGCCCAAGCAGCGAGCCGATTGGCGCAACCCACCACAGCCACGGTATGGCGCCGGCTGAAACCTCGGCTATCTCCGCGGCCTCCGCGGCAGACTCACCGGCCGCAAGGCACGTCGAGGCAAATGCCAGAAAGCATCCTGCTATTCCAATCCTGTCAGCTTTCACCTTTAACACTCCTTTTCAATTTTACCGTAATGTTTTCAGGGAACGTAGAGTTATAAAAGTTAAACCGAAGTCGGACGACTTTCAAGCATTTTCCCGTCGAAACAAAACGGCTCGATTATCCTGTGAGGCCGCCATATCTTCAATTTGTTTGACAGCAGATACCCAACGGCCTAAAATCCCTCCGGCCGGCTGAAATCAACGCCGGCAGCAGGCACAAATGAACGAACCATTGGCACCAGTAAACCTGGTTATCATAGCCATAACGGGCTATCTTTCCTATGTGGGATTCACAAATCCCGCGTTTTTGCGGCATTACCTTTTCAGCACCCAGGCGATTTTACAGGACAAACAGTACTATCGCCTCGTATCCAGCGGTGTCCTGCACGCCGACTGGGCGCACCTGCTGTTTAATATGTTCAGCTTATACTCATTTGGCAGTGCAATTGAGATGCTGTTCGGCACGGGAACATTCCTGGCCATATACCTGTCGGGAATTTTAGGGGGAAACATACTGGCTCTGCTGCTTCACCGCAATGATGAGTATCTCGCACTGGGCGCATCGGGCGGCGTCTGCGGAGTAATCTTTGCCTGCATCTTCCTGCTGCCCGGCACGGCCGTGCAGTTCTTTTTTATCCCTATTCCGATTCCCGCGTCTATATTCGCTGTGCTATTTATACTCGGTTCATATTACGGCCTGCGCGCACAGAGGGACAACATCGGCCACGACGCGCACTTAGGCGGAGCAATAATAGGCCTGCTCGTAACAACGGCGCTTCACCCCGAGATTGTCCCGAAAAATCCTGTGCTTTATCCCCTCGTAATGCTGCTGGCAATATCGATTATGATAGCCATGTACATTCGCTCTATCGGACATCACAGGTGGAGATGATACGGATGAATAACAAAGTTACCACCGAACACATAGCCCTGCTCGTGATTAACATAGGCTTGCTCGCCGTATTCGGCACAATCTTCTGCCTCCGCAAAAACTTCGAGTTCATCATTTACGTCGGCGTCATAGCCGTATGCCTGATTGTGATAGCCACTACATTTTTCAAAGTCGCATATTCCACTTTTACGTTACTTTGCCTGACAATCTGGGCGTTTATGCATATGGCCGGCGGCGGCATTTACATAAATGGCGTTCGCCTTTACGAAATCATCCTGCTCCCACTCTCGCAGACCTACCCGATTTTGCGTTACGACCAGCTCGTCCACACGTTCGGATTCGCCGCGGCCACGCTGACAATGTTCGACGTGCTTCGGCCATTGCTCAAAGA
>CAZQWM010000038.1:0-23975 GCA_964597035.1 uncultured Pirellulales bacterium | reverse complement strand
AGGCAGGTGAGGTTAATCCTATAATTTACCCGCCTGTGCTTTTTATCATTCGCCTACCCGTCTGCTCCATCCGTGAATTTAAATAAAAAAACCAAAGCAATTAACGACTTCGGTTTCTTGCCCACTTAATTTGTATATTAACAGAGCTTTAGAGGTAAAGGTGGGATGAACAGACAAACTCACAGCCGGGAAGCCAGACTTAAACAACCCGCCTCCTCCGTGCGCGAAAAGACTTCGGCTGCAAGACCAGACCTGCCTCACCAAACCTCCTAATTATAAGCAAATGTGGTCAAATACCCTACGGTTATTGCAATATGTTAGCACATCAGACCCATTAAAGTCAAGAAGATTCTTGAAGTCGGCGGATTATAGCAACTTCGTTTTCCGGCCTCTAAAGGCCGTTTTGGGAGTATCTTATCTCTAAGACAGATACAGGCGATAAAAGCTTGTGAATACAACTCCAAAGTGGTACTATTGCCTTGTTGAGCTTATAATCTTAAAACCACCCAAGCGCCAACGTTCATAGCCGGTCAGGGGCGTAAAAACCCGGCGTGCCGGGACAGATAATTTGTGCCGCAGGCAGACAAGAAATAATCGCTGTCAAGGAATTGTGTGTTATGAACAAGCGTGCTGCTTTTACATTAATTGAACTGCTGGTGGTCATCGCGATAATTGCCCTTTTGATGGGCATCCTGCTGCCAGTCCTGAACAAAGCGAAGGAAAAGGCAAGGGAAATACAGTGCAAAGGAAACCTGCGTCAATACGGCCTGGCAAATGCGATGTATATTGACGACTGGAATGGCAAAATTGTTCGAGCCGGATATGCGCTGATAGGCGAACCTTCTGTTCCTCCCAGCGTCTGCGATGGTCATCTTCGATGCCGGTGGCATGACCCGGATTGTCCTGCGCGAGGGCCTTTCTGGCCGTATATAAAAAGCGATAAAGTCCATCTCTGCCCGACATTTGCATTTCTGGCACGTTCCGTGGGCGCTAACCATCCAAACCATGACCCTTCCATACCTATTAAACCATACTACAGCTTCAGCTTAAATGCCTTTCTTGGCTCCAAGACAAGCGCTAGAAGAAGCCCGGCGGGAGGATGGCCATGGGATTCGCCGGCTAATGGTGCAGGTGTGCTTAATATTGGAGAGGTAACGAGAAACAAATCGGAGGTATTTTTTGCCGCTGAGGAGAACATGTGGCTAAGAGAACCACATGCTCACTATGTGCTCAACGACAATTCCCTGTGCGGCGACGGGCGCGACTGGTTCGGGACATATCACGGCAGAGCGGGCAAAGACCGCAACGAGGGCACCGCCGATGCGGTTTTCCTGGACGGGCACGCCGAAACGGTTCGCTCGGCTCTGTCCGGGTACGAAGGCGGGCCCGATATTGACACTTCCGAGATGGAGTTTCCTACTTCCGATGGTCAAGGATTCGAGAAATACGCCTGGCCTTTTAAGTCAGTTCCTGTCGGGTGGAGCCCGCCGTAGAGTGATTGCTATCTACTATTCGCTCACCTGAGGCGCACTTTCGGATAATCTGCACCAGCCAAGTGACATACACCAGATTCAGCGGTAGTGGTATAGCTTAATATGCTGAATTTCGAAGCTTCCGGCGGGCAGGCGCAGGTGCCTTCCCTGATGGCTCTGGTCGCCGTTGAGCCATCGGCCGGGGACCCATCGGCCATCAATGTATTGGCCTTGCTGAATGCTTGCTATACCGGCGATTTCTCCGGGTGAATTCGTAGCAAAGGTAACGACCAGTCCCGTGCCGGCAATTACGTAATCATCGGGGCCGGTTGAAATGATAATACCACCCGGCAAAGAGCTTGAAGCCGAATCTTCGCCCGCGGTCCGGCGCTCGAAATTAACCGTGAGCACATAATCGCCCAATTCCACCTTTTGCATGGCGTCATCAACGGTCCCGTCGAATGCGACTTCCGGCACCACACCCGTCATAGTTGCCTTGCCCTGGTTTTCGAGAATCAACGGGGCCAATTGAGTGAGAATCTCGTAGGCAGGCGCAAGCTCATTTTCAGCGTCTTCGAGAGTCTCAATAGAAAACGGCGAGAAGCCCATTGCGTCGTGCCGGCCGATGGCGTAAAAGGCGTTGCCCGGCCTTTGCGAGCCCCTGCCCGTCTCGGGTATGAAAAGGGGATTGCCTGAGCGGTGATATTTGCGGCACCACTCCGTGAAGTTGGGGAAGTAGATATCCGGCGCCAGAAAATCGATTTTCGGCGCTGCGGCCCGCCAGACGTCCATCAGATGAGGCAAGGGTCCGGCACTGGGGTATTGGCCGGGCTTATAGTTGGGGCGGATAAGGGCGGCATTGGCGAACATTGGCAGAGGATACTCTGCCCTGCCGGCAGCCGCAACTTTGTTCATATATTTCGCATAGTGCCACGCGGTAAAAATTTCATCGGTGCCCGACCCTTTGCCGAAAACTTCTTCCCAGGTCCCGCTGGTTTTGAAACCGGCTTTTTCCCATACAGCATGAAATTCCGGTATCAGTGTCTGCTTGTTTTTTTCAAGATAGTCCATCAGCTCCTGCGGCACCGGTTTACTAAATAGTTCGTTGGCCCTAGCACTGTGGTCCCGTGCCTGAGGTATCATACCCGGCTCGTTTTCGACCTGGACCATAACGACCGTATGGTCCCGGCCATCAACTTCGCGAATGTGCCGCATCAGCGCTGCAAAGGCACGTGCGTCGGCGTCGCAGTTGGTATCGCTAAAGGCGGAGAGGATTTCCATCCCGCTGCCGTTTCTCTTTTGCGCGCGGGGGAACCGCTGAAGGTCTGTCTTTACCCAGACAGGGGCGTAGCAGGACATACTGTTTTTCCAGCTTCCGAACCATAACAACACAAGCCGCAGATTGTGGCTCCTCGCGCCGGTTATCAGGCCATCGACGAGCGCGAAATCGAATGTTTCTTCTTCCGGCTCAATCAGGTCCCAGTAAACGGGTGCGAGAAGGGTGTTTAGATTCAGCTCAACAAGCCGGGGCCATATCGGCTCCATATAATCCATACTCGAAGCGCTCGAGTTGCCCAGCTCGCCTGCGAGCATCAGCAACGGCTCGCCATCCACGATTAGCTGTGTGGCAGAACCCTGTTTGCGAAGATGGGGGACGGGATTGACCTTTTCAGCGGCTTCGGATTGTATCGCCAGCACAGCAGCAAAGACCGATATGACACATAACGTAATTGTTCGTGATTTTAAGCAGCCCGACTTTGGCATTTTCGTTCGCTCCTTTCTTCGAAGCCAGCTTATGCCCCTGCACGGAATATGACGCATAATATGGAACAAGGAGGATTGAGTTGCAAGCCGTATTTTGACATTCGGCAGGCATTCAAATTTTGCGTGAATAAAATAATGGAGCCAGTGGGATTCGAACCCGCGACCTCTTGCATGCCATGCAAGCGCTCTCCCAACTGAGCTATGGCCCCAAGCTTTAAATATGTTAACAGAGAAATAACCTGCTTACAACCAAAAAATGCCGCTTGAACCCCAGCACGCCAGACCGACAATTGCCCCGAATGCACATCTGGCCTATAATTTAGCCCAAAACCACTACTCAAAGCGGAGCGTATTAGTCATCGTGGGCGTATCTAAGTCAGAAATCAAAGTTCACAGGAAGAAGATAAAGATAACCGGCCGAGTTCAGGGCGTGGGTTTTCGGCCGGCGGTCTATCGGCTTGCGGTGCAATTGCAGCTTACAGGTCTTGTCTATAATGACACGCGGGGTGTAACTATCGAGCTGCAGGGCGAAGAATCAAAGATAACCGAGTTCGTCAAACGACTCAATGGTACGGACGCCCCGCCCCTGGCGCAGATAGAATCATTCGTAACTTTCGACCTGCCGACGGTTGCAGAAGAACAGGAGTTTACTATCAGCCCCAGCGACACCGGCGGGACGCCTGCCTCACGTGTTACAGCGGATATTGCGACCTGTGCAGACTGCCTTCGAGAGCTGTTCGACGAAAAGGATTTTCGATATCGCTATCCATTTATAAACTGCACAAACTGCGGGCCGAGGTACTCGATAATCAAAACCATTCCTTACGACCGGCCTAATACGACAATGTCTGTATTTAAGATGTGCGAGCAGTGCGGCAGTCAGTACAAGGATGTTGCAGACAGACGCTTTCACGCCCAGCCGGTCGCCTGCCCAAAATGCGGGCCGAAGGTCTGGCTGACGGATAACAAAGGCAGGACAATCGCTACCGGAACCGACAATGTGATTGCAGAGACGGCCCGGCTGCTCCGTGAGGGGAAAATTGCGGCAATAAAGGGTGTCGGCGGATTTCATCTGGCAGTCGACGCGTTCAATAACACCGCGGTGAGCCGTCTGCGAGAACGAAAGCTAAGAGAGCATAAGCCGTTTGCGATGATGGCGGATTCTATTGAAACAATAAAACAGCACGCAGCGGTTAGCGAGCAGGCGGAAAAATTACTAAAGAGTCCTGAAGCCCCGATTTTGCTGCTGCCGAAAAAAGCTGACTCGACTACGCTCGGGACAGGCGACTCCGCAATTGCGGCGTCGGTGGCCGAAGGAGTAAACACCTTCGGATTTATGCTTTGCTATACCCCGCTTCATCATTTGCTGTTCGCAGAGGGGATTGAAGTGCTGGTGATGACCAGCGGAAATATCAGCGATGAACCGTTGATACGCGAAAACGACAAGGCGATTGAACGTCTGGGCGGCGTGGCGGATGTATTCCTTATGCATGACAGGGAAATCCATCGGCAGGTGGACGATTCCATTGTGCACCTCATTAACGACAAAGCTGTTTTGCTGCGCCGCTCAAGGGGCTACATTCCGACGCCAGTGCTGATGAGGCAGACAAGCCCGCAGGAGATATTTGCAGCAGGTGCGGATTTGAAGAATACCTTCTGCTTCGTCAAAGAAAACCAGCTTATATGCAGTGAGCATATCGGCGACCTCGAAGACACAGAAGTTTACCACCACTACATAAACTCAATCGAGCATCTGCGAGGGCTGTTTGAGACCCGGCCCAAAGTTGTCGCCTGCGATTTGCACCCATCGTATCTGTCGAGCCAGTATGCGCGGTCGATGGCTGATGTAGAACTCGTCGAAATTCAGCACCACTGGGCACACATCGCCTCGGTAATCGCTGAATATGGTGTTGACGGGCCTGTAATCGGCCTTGCGTGTGACGGGACCGGCTATGGTACCGACGGGGCGATTTGGGGTTGCGAATGTCTCATCGCCACACTCGATGACTTTGAAAGGTTTGGGCATCTGGACTATTACCCGCTGGCAGGAGCGGATGCAGCAACCAAGGAGCCGATAAGACCACTACTCTCGCTTTTGATGCAGGCATACGACAAGCAGTTCGACCTGGGCAAGCTGGGCCGGCTGCTTGAGCGAATTGAGCCGGACCATACGAAGCAGAATATTATTTGCGAGCAGATACGCAAGGGAATTAACACCATGCAGACATCCAGCTTAGGCAGGGTCTTCGATGCAGTAGCGGCAATGGTCGGACTGGGCAACTATAACCATTTCGAGGCGCAACTGCCCATGGCACTGGAGTCAGTCGCCGACCCCAACTGTGACCAGCAATATGATTTTGAAATATCCGAGCGAACCATACTTGACCTGCGTCCAATGATAAAACAGGTTGTGGCCGACGTAAGTAAGGATAAGGACAAGACGGTCATATCAGCGAAGTTTCACAACACACTTGCTGCCGGCTTGCTTGAGATGGCGAAATCGGCAAGGCAGGCGAAGGGGCTGGATACCGTGGCTCTTAGCGGAGGGGTGTTCTGCAACAGGTATTTGACGAATCGGCTGATTCGGCTCTTGAAGGAGGACGGCTTTTCGGTATTATTCAATTGTGATTTCCCTGCCAACGACGGCGGAATATCAATCGGCCAGGCAGCTATTGCTGCTCGTAGAATCCTAAAACGGGGTTAAAAATGTGTCTTGCGATACCTGCGAGAATAATTGAGCTGGAAGGCGACCGAGCGATTGTAGACGCAATGGGTAACCAGTTCCGCGCCAGAACGACGCTATTGCCACAGGTCAAACTCGGAGACCTTGTGCTGGTTCATGCCGGGTTCGCTATCTCGACCATTGAAGAAGAGGAAGCGAAAAAGACCTGGCAGCTTATCGCGGAAATTGACGAGTTCAGGGACACATCGAACCGAGTTTCAGGATAAATAGCCAATTACTATGCTGGAGAGAATCCATAAATCGCAAATGCTGATGGATGCTGCGTGCAAGGCGGTCGGGCGGCAAATCAATATAATGGAGGTTTGCGGCACGCACACGGTAGCATTGTTTAGAAACGGCATAAGGGCCACGCTGCCAAAAGGAATCAAGCTGTTGTCGGGGCCGGGGTGCCCGGTCTGCGTTACAGACCAGGGCTACATCGACACAGTGCTTGACCTTGCCGACCGCGATGATTGTCTGATAGCAACTTATGGCGATATGATACGCGTCCCCGGCAAAAATGGGTCGCTGGAGACAAGGAAATCAACCGGCAACGTTAGAATCGTCCTCAGCAGCGAAGACGCCCTGCAATTAGCCAAAGACAACCCCGGTAAAACCGTCGTTTTTGTGGCGGTGGGATTCGAAACCACCGCGCCGGCAACGGCGGTGGTGGTCAGGCAGGCGGCAAGCGATAATGTCGACAACTTCTGCATACTCAGTAACCACAAGCTGGTTGTGCCGGCGATGCATGCACTGCTGGCGGATATGAATAACAAGATAGATGCGTTTCTTTGCCCGGGTCATGTAAGTGTAATAATCGGATACGGTGCCTTTCGTGGGATTGTCGAGCAGTTCAGCCGGCCGTGCGTGGTGGCGGGTTTTGAGCCGATGCAGATTATCGAGGGACTGGCGGAGATATGCCGGCAGCTGACCGAAGGCAAAGCAGAAGTAAAATCGATATACACAGCTGTCGTTACCGAGCAGGGCAACAAGCTGGCACAGGATGTTATCGCAGAGTGTTTTGAGCCGGCCGACGGCTACTGGAGGGGACTGGGAAAAATAGAAAAAAGCACGCTGAAGCTCAAAGACAAATACGGCCAATTCGATGCGATGCAGCAATTTGGAATTACTGAAACACCGGCGGAGGAGGAGACAACCGGATGTCGATGTGGAGAGGTGCTCTGCGGGCTGATTGACCCTCCGGCGTGTAAACTTTTCGGCACCAAATGCACACCGGAACACCCCGTCGGACCGTGTATGGTCAGCTCGGAAGGCGCCTGCGCCGCGTGGTTCAAATACGGACCAAGAGAGAAGCGAGGGCAATGACTCAGCCGGCACAAGACAGAATCCTTCTGGCCCACGGAGGCGGCGGACAGCTCAGCGACCAGCTTATACGCAAGCACATCCTGCCAAAACTGCGCAACGATACACTTGCCGAACTGGCGGACGCGGCAAATCTGAATCTCGATTCCAAATCGATATGCTTCACGACAGATAGCTATGTCATCAAGCCGTTGTTTTTCAACGGCGGAGACATTGGAAAGTTAGCCGTCTGCGGGACGATAAACGACCTCGCGGTTGCCGGGGCCAGACCGGCGGCACTTTCGCTATCGCTGATTATCGAAGAAGGATTTTCGTTCGAGCTGCTGGATAAAATTCTCGACAGCATCGCCGCCAGCGCCGCGGAGAACAACGTGGCGGTGGTTACGGGCGATACCAAGACAGTAGAGGCCGGCGCTGCAGACGGAATCTTCATCAATACCGCCGGCATCGGGACAAAACTGGAGGGTGTGGAACTTGGCTTCGACAAGATAACAGTCGGCGACAAGGTCATTATCAACGGCACGATAGGCGACCATGGAATGACGATTCTGTCGCAGAGAGAGGATATCGGCTTTCAGTCGCAGCTCAAAAGCGACTGCGCGGCTGTTGCTGATTTGACCTGTAAGTTGCTGACCCGGGGAAAAAACGTCAGGTTTATGCGTGACCCCACCAGAGGAGGATTGGCAGCTACGCTAAATGAAATCACAAGGCAGACTAATCTTAGTATAAGAATGAACGAGAACAATATCCCCATCAATCCAACCGTCCAGGCCGCAGCGGATATGCTCGGGCTGGACGTGCTCAATATCGCCAACGAGGGCAAATTCATTGCAGTCGTCGACCCGGGCGATGCAGAAGACTGCATCCGTATATGCAGAGAACACCCGTTAGGAGAAAACGCGGCAATAATCGGCGAGATTATCGAAACCAAAGACGTTGCTATAGTCGAGATGGCCACGAAGATAGGCGGGCGACGAATCGTGCAGATGCCGTATGGCCGGGATTTGCCGAGAATCTGCTGATGCACGAGGTAACAATTGCACAATCCGTATTTGAAGCTATCTCGGCTGAGGCGAAAAAGCAAAATGCCAGGCCGATTGCAGCAAAGATAAGCTGCGGCACGATGAGCGGAGTAAATAGCGAGGCAGTCTGTTTCGCCTTCGAGGCCATTACCAAAGACACCATCTGCGAAAATATGAAGCTCAAAGTCGAGCAAAAACCGATTCGGGCCCGATGCAAGAAATGCGACGAGGTATTCAGCTTCGAATTGCACGAGCCGACCTGCCCGAAGTGTAAGTGTGATGACTTCGAGCTTTTACCCGACGCACCGCTTATGCTCGAAGAGATAGAATTCGAGGACAAATAATATATGCGCAAGGTAAGAGTCAACAAAAGAATCCTCGCAGCAAACGAGGAATACGCCTGCAAAAACAGAGAGTTTTTCGCCAGGCATAAAATTCCCTGCCTGAACATGATTTCGTCGCCGGGCTCGGGCAAGACGAGCATCCTTGCCGGAACAATAGCCCGACTAAAGGACAGAATCAGAATAGGCGTCATCGAAGGCGACATACAGACGGATATCGACGCACAGCGGGTAGCTGCAGCGGGAGCAACGGCGATTCAGATAAATACCGACGGCGCATGCCATTTGTCGGCAGCCGACGTCTATAATGCGGTTAAGGAGCTGAGTGTAGAAGAACTTGACCTGATTATCATTGAAAACGTCGGCAACCTTGTCTGCCCTTCGGCCTTCGACCTCGGCGAGACGGCCAAGGTGGCCGTGCTTTCGGCGCCCGAAGGCGACGACAAGCCAGCCAAGTACCCGGCTCTATTCAGAAAAGCCGCAGCAATTTTGATAAACAAAATCGACCTGCTCGATAAATCCGGCCATGTGGATTTTGATATTAACAGGGCCGGGGCCGATATCCTGAAGCTTAACAGGAATGCAAAGATAATACCGGTGTCCGCAAAAACCGGAAAAGGTATGGACGATTGGTGTGACTGGCTTGAAAAACTGGTCGCAAAGATACACCGGTAACGAGACGCTCGACGAGATATGGTTTTATCTATCTCGATGCGCTCCATAAAGGCCCCGCTCGTGTATATACTGCAGGACCTTCTCGCAAACCATTTCGCTGACATCCCTGCCAGCGGCCAGTCGCCTGCGTACTTCGGTGCTGCTAATATCTATCAGCGGTGTCTTAATGACATTTTGCTGCAGTTTCTCTATATGCCGGGCACCCCATTGCGAGCGAAATTTTGAAAAATCAGGTGGCCCAAGGCCCGCCCTGTACATCACTGCCACGGTACACCGGTCAATCAGCTCGACAACCAGATGCCAGTGCGGCAAATCTTCCAGCCCGTCGGCACCGATAAGCCAGTAAATCGAGGCATCGGCGCCGAAGCGGCTCTGAAAATATCCGACGGTTTCCAGTGTGTAGCTCGGCCCCGGCTTGGTCAACTCATAATCGCTAAGGTCAAAGTTTCTATTGCCGGAAATGGCCAGCTTTATCATCGCAAGCCGGTCCTGGTCGCCAGCTTCCGGGAAAAATGCTTTCAGCGGCGAACGTTTGGCGGGGACAAAGATAACTTTTTCGGCGCCGATGTGTTCCGCCGCGGCGTCTGCAACAGTTGTGTGGCCGAGGTGAATCGGGTCGAACGTCCCTCCAAACAACGCTATTCTTCTCTCGGCCATAAGAAATTAACAGCTATATTGTGAATTTTCTAAAAAATTTTTTAGTCGCAAGAAAGATTCTTCAGGCCTATCGAAACCACAAGCCAACACTTACACCCAATAGAAGCTGCCTGACGATAACATATAAACAATTACATATACAAATGAAAAAAAACTATTGACAAAATCACAGCCGCAACACTGCGTAAATTACGATAAAACGCAGTTATAACGCGATTAAACGCATTTCGCAGCATCGCGTGTCTTCTACCAGCATAGCTGTTCAACTCTAACGATGACACTTCAATACAACTTCCAATTCAACAACTTCATTTCTATAAAATCATCTTGAACAACTATATGATAAGCGAACAAGCAAGTCCTGTAAAACACAGCAGAACAAATTTCTATGAAGGATTCTTAAATATTTGGACGATAAAAATTATAACAACGTTTATTGTTTATTAGCTTCTTTGAAAACCAGGTTGATGACTGTTACAAGTTCGCCGTTATTGTGATCGAACATTAAACGAATTTTTGTGTGCCATATGGAGGTAACAAATAATGGCAAAGAAAAGAAAAGCTGCAAAGAAAAAAACCGCGAAGAAGAAAACAGCAAAGAAGAAAAAGAAAAAATAGCATAGCACGATAAACAAGAACTTGAGACAGCAACAAGTTATGCGGGAAGCGGAAGGTTCCCATCAGCATGTGGAACCTTCCGCTCTTTATTTGCGCCCGCATATAATCCTGACTGCGGTTACATCGCCCGCATTAACCCCGCTTGCATTTGACAAAGCACCGCTTATACTATGCCTTGCCCTGGTGGCTTTAAGTTACCGCTGTTGTATAGACTTACATTCATCGGCTAAAGGAATCAGGTATGGACCATTTCAGCTATAAAAAAGGCAAGCTGTTTGCCGAGGACGTGGAGGTCGAAGAGATAGCGAAACAGACCGGCACTCCCGTTTATATCTACAGCAAGACAACCTTCATAGAACACCTGAACCGGACCCGCAAAGCGTATAGCGACCTGGATACGACAGTCTGTTTCTCAATCAAGGCCTGTGGCAATATCAACATACTTAGGTTTATGGCAGAGGCGGGCAGTGGATTTGACGTTGTAAGCGGCGGAGAGCTTTACCGGGCAATGCAGGCAGGCGCCGACCCTGCCAAAATCGTTTTTGCAGGCGTCGGCAAGACAGACAAAGAAATCATCGAAGCACTCGATGCAGACATCGGCTACCTCAACATCGAATCCGAAGCCGAGCTTGAAAACCTGATTCGATTATCGAAGCAGCAAGGCAAAATCCCCAAGGCAGCACTTCGGATTAACCCGGATGTGGACCCCAAAACCCACACATACACTACCACCGGCGTCAAGGAGACAAAATTCGGCGTTGACATCGAGCGTGCGGAAAAAGTATTTGAACGCTTCGGCAAAAACCCTGCCTTAAGGTTGTGCGCACTCCATATTCATCTTGGCTCTGCGGGCCATACGGTGCAACCTTATGTCGAGGCACTCAGTAAAACGCTGGCGCTTGTGGATAAGTTGCGGAACAAGGGCTTTGTGATTGAGGCACTGGATATCGGCGGAGGATATGGAGCGGATTACGTGACCGCGCAATCTCCAACGGCAGCCGACTACGCCGATGCCATCGTCCCGATGCTCAAAGGCAAAGGACTCAAACTTATCCTGGAACCCGGCGCAAGCATTGCAGCAAATGCCGGTGTTCTGTTAACTAAGGTGCTTTACTGCAAAACGGGCGGAAGTAAAAAATTCGTAATTGTCGATGCGGGTATGAATGACCTGATTCGACCTCCCTTATACAACGCGTTTCATTTTATCTGGCCAGCTGAGATCGATGAAAAATTTGCGCCCGAAAAACGGGACAAAGAAGTCAATATCGCCGGCACAGAGGCAGTCGATGTTGTCGGCCCCGTCTGCGAAAGTGCGGACTTCTTTGCAAAGGGCCGGACCCTTCCACCGCTCAAACGCGGCAAGCTGCTGGCCATTTTCAGCGCAGGGGCCTATGCCTTTTCTATGAGCAGCAACTACAACGCCCGCGGCCGGGCAGCCGAAGTCCTCGTCGATGGCAAGGATTTCAAAGTCATAAGAAAGCGTGAAAGTTACAAAGACATGGTTGCCCCGGAAAGATAGCACACCGGCCAACACGCTGCGGACAAACAGCGATTCGCGACCCGGTCAGAAATTCCTCTCGACGAATTCGGTGTCAATCTTGCTCTTGACGAACAGATTGTGAGAAAGAATAGACAGGCAGGCGGGTATAGTGGTCTTAATCGGCTCAATGATGAATTCGGACAAAGCCCTTTTCATTGTTGCTATTGCTTCGGCTCTTGTCGGCTGGTGGACGATGAGCTTACTTAGCATCGAGTCATAATTAGGCGCCACCGTCCAGCCCTGATAGACGTGAGTATCGACGCGAACACCCGGACCGCCGGGCGGAATATAGCGGGTTATTGTGCCGGGAGAGGAAGAGAAATTGTTTGCGGGGTCTTCGGCATTGATACGGCACTCAATCGCAACGCCCCTGTGCCTGATATCCTTTTGAGCCAGTTCGAGCTTCTCGCCCGCCGCTATTCGCAACTGCATTTTGATTAAATCACGGCCGGTAACCATCTCTGTGACGGGGTGCTCGACCTGGATTCTCGTATTGACCTCGATGAAATAAAAGTGCTTATTCTTGTCCAGGAGAAACTCAACTGTGCCCGCGTTTACATAATCGGCGTGCTTGATAATGCGAAGCGCGGCCTGGCAAAGCTCCTGCCGGGTCTTCTCATTCAGCACCGGGCAGGGAGACTCCTCAATCATCTTTTGATGTCTGCGTTGAACGGAACAGTCTCTTTCAAAGAAATGCAGTACCTTGCCCGTATGGTCGGCCATTACCTGCACTTCGACGTGTCTCGGCTCGGCGATGAGCTTTTCGAGATATACCCTGTCGTCGCCGAAGGCGGCCTCTGCCTCGGCTCTGGCGGCTGCAAAGCCGGAGCGAAAGCTCATATCGTTATGAGCGACCCGCATACCGCGCCCGCCGCCGCCGGCCGCAGCCTTTATCATCACCGGATAACCGATTTTATTAGCAATCTTGAGCCCTTGCGTATCATCGGCAACAACACCGTCGGAGCCGGGCACCAAATCGACGCCGGCCTTTTTTGCCAGTTTTCGCGCCTCGACCTTGTCGCCCAACAGCCGCATTGCCTCCGCCGGCGGGCCTATAAATGTTATGCCGCATTCCCGGCATATTTCGGCAAAGTTGACGTTCTCCGCCAGGAAACCATAACCGGGGTGAATGGCGTCAACATCGGCAACCTCGGCGGCGCTTATTATTCGCGGAATATCGAGATAACTTTCAGCGGGACTGGCCGGACCAATGCAAATCGCCTCATCGGCAAGGTCAAGATAGGCGGCCCCCCGGTCGGCCTCCGAATACACCAATACCGCCCCAATTCCAAGCTCATGACAGGCCCGAATGATTCGCAGGGCTATCTCGCCCCGATTGGCTATCAGTACCCTTGAAAACATACGATTAACACTCAATCAGCAATAATCAATGATTAGTCCGGTTTGACTTTGAAGAGCACCTGGCCGTATTCGACCGCCTCGCCACTTTTTGCGACTACCTCGACAATTTTGCCGCTCACTTCGGCCTTTATCTCGTTCATCACCTTCATCGCTTCAATGATGCACACAACGGTCTGCGGCTCAACCTGCGAGCCGACCTCGACAAACGGTTCGGAATCCGGGCTTGGCTGGGCATAAAACGTGCCGACTAAGGGCGATTTAATCTCGGCCAGTTTTTCCTGTGGCGATATAGCATCTTGTTGTGGCTGCGATGCGGGCGCCGCCTGGGCATTGGGTGTGACAGCTAGGACGCCGGCTCCTGCCGCCGGCACTCCAATTATCTGCGGCTGGGCGGTTGCCGGCTGGCCTTTTTTGACGAAAATCTTGTCTTCGTCCTGCTTTATCTCAACCTCAACGAGGTTATGCTCCTTCATTATCTCAATGATTTGCTTTATTCTTTCCAACTGGTCGTCCCACTTGGCCATTACCGTATCCTTTCCTCGTATACCGGCTCAACTGCCTGCTCCCCATCGCAGAACAGAACCATCGGCCAATAAAGTATAGTCAAAACGGTGACAATAGCAAGGTATTTGGCCGACCGGCCGGTCGACATAGATGCATCGTCTTGTTCTGTAGAAAAGTTCCATAGCTGTCATTCTTAGCTAAGTTAAGAATCTCATACCCCGATTGCCCAGCCGGACATCCCCCTATACCCCCGCACGTCAGAGACAGATAAACCCGCCACAAGACCACCCTCTAAAATGCCCAGCCGTTAAAAAAAATCGCCTTTTCGTGTTTTTTTTCTCGCTGAGATACTAGTCAGCCGCTTATAATGCCGAAATATACCGGATTCCCACTTGCTAGACAATGCTGTGTATTTTAGTGAGATTGCGTTACGATTTTTGAAAATATGCCGTCGCTGACAATAGCCGGTCTTAAGGCAAAGATTCCGATCATTCAGGGAGGAATGGGGGTAGGCGTCTCTCTATCCGGTCTGTCTTCCGCTGTCGCAACCGCCGGCGCTATCGGTGTAATTGCCACTGCCGGAATCGGCCAGTTCGAGCCCGACTGGGACACCAGTTACAGCAAAGCAGATGAAAGAGCGCTGTCCAGGGAAATCTCAACGGCAAAAGCCAATACCGATGGAATCATCGGTGTTAATATAATGGTGGCTATCGCAGATTTTGATGACATGGTCAAATGTGCAGTGGACCAGCAAGCCGACGTGCTTTTTCTCGGAGCAGGCCTGCCGATAAAGCTGCCTAAGACACTCCCGCTGGATGCACTGGACAGCCTGCACACCAGGTTTGTGCCCATAGTCTCGTCGGGCAGAGCCGCAGACCTCATTTTCAAATCCTGGGCCAAACACTTCAATCACGTCCCTGACGGCGTCGTCGTCGAAGGCCCCCTCGCAGGTGGACACCTCGGCTTCCACAAAGAACAGATTAACGACCCCAATTACGCGCTGGAAAAGATACTGCCGGACGTTATCTCCGCCATAAAGCCTTACGAGCAGCGATTCGGCAGGACTATACCGGTAATCGCCGCAGGTGGAATATACACCGGCCACGACATCTACAGATTTATGCAGATGGGCGCCGCCGGCGTCCAAATGGCCACAAGGTTCGTCGTGACTCACGAATGTGACGCTTCCGATAATTTCAAACAGGCCTTTATAAACTGTACCAGTCAGGACCTCGTCATTATAGACAGTCCCGTCGGCCTGCCCGGAAGGGCCATAAAATGCGAGTTTCTTGATAGGGTCGCCTCAGGCGTCCGGGAGCCATTCAAATGTCCCTGGAAGTGTCTGAGAAGCTGTGATTTCAAAAACGTGCCGTATTGCATCGGCCAGGCTCTGACTAATGCCAAAAAGGGCGACCTCAAACACGGCTTCGCATTCGCGGGAGCAAACGCCTACAGAGTAGATAAACTCGTCTCCGTAAAGGAACTGATTGATGAGTTAATGGAAGAGTATGAGCTTAGTGCCAGTCAAAGAACCGGCGCAAACGTCTAAATCCGAAAATGGAAAGGAAGAACACAAATGAACATCTATGCAGGAAACCTGTCACGTCAGACAACTGAAGACGATTTGCGCCAGGCCTTCGAGGCCTTCGGTCAGGTCGAATCAGTCAACATCATAAAAGACAAGTTCAGCGGCGAATCGAGCGGCTTCGGCTTTGTCTTAATGCCCTCAAAGGAAGAGGCCCAGAAGGCAATTGATGAATTGAACGGCAAAGAGTTAGCCAGCCGTGTTATTAAGGTCGCAGAGGCCAAGCCAAAAGTAAACCGTCCCCGTCGGGGCGGTTACGGCGGCGGTGGCGGTGGCGGCCGTGGCGGAAGAAGAGGCGGCGGCGGTGGATATGGCGGCGGTGGCGGTGGCGGCGGCGGTGGCGGCCGTGGCGGCAACAGGCAGAGATACTAAAAGCCGCAATCTCGCCAAATACGTTAATAAACAGATTCCCCGGCATTGTGATGTGGGGCTGCCTAGGCGGATTTTGGGACAACCATTGAATATCTTTGATTTTTTCGTTACAGGGACGCTGACTAAGAGTATAATGTATCTTTTGAAGGGCATATCTTTTCGTCTCTCAGGGATATCCTCAAAAACAAATGTGAGAGACACGTTACAGATTGATGGCCTTATAAAAGGCCAGGGAGTATTGTTGTGAGTACAGGTAAAGTAAAGTGGTTCAATGGCAGCAAAGGTTTTGGGTTTATCGTTCCCGATGACGGAGGGGCAGATTTGTTTGTGCACCATTCCGAAATCAAGACCACCGGCTACGCCAACTTGGACGAAGGCCAGGTGGTCGAGTTCGAGCTTGGCCAGGGCAAAAAAGGGCCCTGCGCCGTCAATGTAACACCAAAATAAATAGCTTGTGGTTGACACCAGAGAAAGGCCCCGGAATGCGGGGCCTTTTTTATTCCATCTCGGGTTTCCCTCTGACTAGGTAAAGACCGTGTAAATCGCGTATCAATTTGTATCTGAAAATCCCGGCTCATTTGCGTTCCGGCGGTAATCGGACAAAGGAATTTTTTGAAAACTTATCCAGTTTTTTTGAACCTTCGTTTTCTGCCCGCGTAAGTTAAAGTAGTTAAAAAGTAATCATTAAAAAGTTAAAAATCACCTTTCTCCTCCTTTCAAGAAAATATTTTAGGCGACGCCATGCGGGATGGCGTCGCCGTCGTTTTTATGGGCTGTGAAGAGTCTAAATCCTTTAGACAGGGGGCCTTACCCCCTGCTTCGACGGTTAGGCCTGTGTGATAAGTTGGCTGAACCTTGTCTATCGGATGCTCTTTTCGAGGTTGGCGAGGATTGTCCTGGCCTTTGAGACCTTGTTGCCGGCCGGTCCCCGCCAGTTAAGCTGGGCATTTTGTGCGATATGCTCTTCGATTTTCTTACACGCCAGAAGGACCGTTGCGTGGTTTTTGCCGCCCAACAGCCGACCGATTTCCGACGATGACATCCTCGTATGCTTTCTCACCAAATACATACTGAAATGCCGCGCCATCGCTATGGTCCTGCTTTTTTTAGAGGAGTGAATTGCCGCCGGGGTGATACCGAAAAACGCCGTGACCGCCGATTCGATATCCGACAAATGGACGACAGGGTCGCAGCGTTCTATATGCTCGGCCATCACCTCACCGGCCATTGCAAGGCTGATTTTGGCGTTCTGCAGCGACGCAAATGCCACCAACTTTAGTAACGCCCCCTGTAATTCACGGACATTACTGCGCAGGTTGTCAGCAATATAGATTACTACGTCTTCCGGAATCTTCTTATTGATGCTTTCGGCGTATCGTCGGCAGATTTCGCATCGCGTCTGAAAATCCGGTGTCTCAATCTTGACCACCATTCCCGACACGAACCGGTTGACCAGCTTCTCCGACAACTGCCCTATCATTTTCGGATGTGCATCACTGGCCAGCACTACCTGCCTGCCTCCCAAATCCAGCGTATTAAAGGTATACAGGAATTCCTCCTGTGTTGATGGCTTGCTGGCCAAGAAGTGAATGTCGTCAATAGCTAACAAATCCATTTGTCGCATACGACCCCGAAAAGCTTCCAGCTTTCTCGTCTTCAAGGCCAGCACGAACTGATTAGCAAAGTCCTCCGCCGACAGATACAGCCATTTGGCTGCCGGCCTGGTATGGCGCAGAGCCGTGCATATCCCTTGCAGCAGGTGCGTCTTACCGAGGCCGTACCCTCCGTGGATAAATAGCGGATTGAAAGGACTTTGCCTATCTCCAACGACGGCCTTTGCGGCGTTGTAGGCCAATTCATTGGAGGGTCCGACAACGAATGTATCAAATCGTAGTTTAAGCCCGGCAGCGTGAGTAGCCACCGGTCGAGGAGTGCTTCGCAGGGTGGATTTAGCAAGACCGGGTTGAGCCGGTGTGGTCCGGGTGTCGAGGGTTGTAAACGTGCGGCTGTCGACAAGCTGTGCATCGACGGCGAAACAAAGCTGGCTACCATTGCCGATGACAGCCCTGGAGGCCTCTTCAATATCAGTACTGAAGTGACTTTCGAGCCAGGTGGCTATAAACGGATTTGCAACGCCGATTTTCAATTGTCCATCCGTAAGTGTCAATCGAGTCGAGTTCTTAAACCAAATCCTGAACTTCTGCTGTCCGATTCTTTGCGCGATAGCATCGTTTATGGCGCTAATCAGGGACTCCGCCGTGCGGCAGGTGTCCTCCTTGACGATGTCTTGCATTTGTCTCTCCCTGGCTCCATCCTCCGCAATAAATACTGTGGAGAACAGGCAAGCAGCTAATCAAAGTTATATTCTCGCGTGCCTCCATGCACAGGAAGCCGCACCGCGTAGCAAAACAAAAGTTTACAGGTTGCAATTATTAAAGTGATGCAAATCGAATCAAGCCCTTTTTTGCAACTATATTTTCCACTTGCCTGATGTTGCTGTGAACTATGAGCTTGTGACACAATTTTTTTTTTACAACACAATCTTTGCACAGCATAAACGTGCGTTGTGGAAAAGCAGTGGATTAGGGTTTCAGATTTTTCCGACGAAGACGGCTTCTGATTGCGGATTTTTCCACTACAAAGACGTAAAGGATAACCTTAATGACCTGGTGTTGGAAAGTTAGTCAGGAAAAGGCAGAAAAGTTCTTTTCCGTACCTGATGCCTGGTGGATTTGGGTCGTAAAGTGCTCGCAATTTGTCTGTTTGGACGATATAAAACAGGTCGGCTCGGAGCAGTGGCCGAGTGGTTTAAGGCGGCGGTCTTGAAAACCGCTTTACCCTTTGGGTAACGGGGGTTCGAATCCCTCCTGCTCCGTTAGGTAAGCTCCTTTGGTGGGAGGGATGAGAACACCCGCAGACGCGAAGCGGATGCTTTGGGGGTTCGACACGCCAAAGGCAGGCCGCAAAGCGAATCCCTCCTGCTCCGTTGCCTTTCTGCCATATCACGCTAAAGGCAGAAAAGCCACTCAAGGACTGGTACAGCAAGTCATTCTACAGACTCAGATTAAAAAGTATTGGTGCCCTGCTCCCCGAAAACCTCCCAGCAATCCCTGGGATAGTTATGCCTGAAAAGACTCGTGCAAATTTCCCTCGATACAGGCACTGCCGAGGCCATATTAAGGAAAATAATTGCCGGGCCATAGCCGGGTTCATATAATACGCCCCAATTCAAGATTCCCTTAAACGACACCAAGAAAGGAGTTAGAAATGTCGCAGCTTCAGTTATTGGCTAACGCCGCTAGTTTCGAGACATGGGACTGGGTCACAGTTGGTCTTTATTTCACCATAATCGGGGGCATCTCCATCTGGGCAATCAAACAGGGTCAAAAATCCTCCACCGACTACTTCCTCGCGGGCAGGCATATGCCCTGGTTCGTCATCGGCGCCTCAATCTTCGCCTCCAATATCGGCTCCGAGCACATCGTCGGCCTGGCCGGTCAGGGTACCACCAGCGGGATGGCTATGGCCCACTGGGAATTGCACGCCTGGGTGGTCGTGCTGCTTGCCTGGGTATTCGTGCCCTTCTACTACCGCTCAAAGGTATTCACGATGCCGGAGTTTCTCGAAAGACGTTTCAACCCTACCTGCCGATGGATATTGTCGGTTGTCTCGCTTGTCGCTTACGTATTCACCAAGGTATCGGTTACCGTTTACGCAGGCGGCGTCGTTTTCAACGTCCTTCTGCCCGAAATTCATCTCCGGCTGACGGACACTATTGTCCTCGACGCCTTCTGGCTCGGCGCCATATTGACGGTGGTCTTCACTGGAATCTATACCGTTCTCGGCGGGCTGCGTGTAGTCGTGTATACCGACACAATCCAGACAGTCGTTCTTCTGGTCGGCTCAATCTTTATCACATTTTTCGGCCTGACCAAGCTCGGGGGGTGGTCCGAGCTACAAAGCATCTGCCGAGAAAACGCCTCCAACTTCGCCCTTTGGCGTCCCAACACCGATGCCAATTTCCCCTGGCTGGGCGTTTTAATCGCCTCACCCATCATCGGCATCTGGTATTGGTGCACCGACCAATATATTGTGCAAAGGGCGCTATCGGCGAAAAATTTGCGAAACGCCCGACGGGGAGCGCTGTGGGGAGCGTTTTTGAAGGTCTGGCCGGTGATGATATTTATCGTGCCCGGGCTTATCGGCTATGCTCTGTATCAGAAAGGAATGATTGCAATGCCAACAAAAATCGCCAACGGGCAGGAAGTATTAGACGGCGATAAGGTCTTCGCGGTTATGGTTCGGTCACTGCTGCCGGTGGGTCTGCGAGGTCTGGTTGTGGGAGGCCTGTTGGCAGCATTGATGAGCTCACTGTCGTCGCTGTTTAATTCCTGTGCAACACTTTTCACAGTCGATATCTATGAAAAAATCAATCCCAAAGCGTCTGAGCGACACTTAGTGACCGTCGGGCGAATAGCGACAGTATTTGTGGTGCTGATGGGGCTTATCTGGATTCCCGTGATGCAGCGGGTCTCCCAGGGCGGGTTATATCAGTATCTGCAAAGCGTACAGGGCTACCTCGCTCCGCCGATTACTGCGGTCTTTTTGCTCGGGTTGTTCTTCAAACGAATAAACGGCAAAGGCGCGGCTACAGGCCTTGTTCTCGGCTTCATCGTGGGTATGACCAAACTGACAATCCAGGCACTGACGGGCGGAGAAAATCCGGTGATTACCTCGCCCGACTGGCTGGTATATATCGGAAAATACAACTTCCTCTTTGCCACCGGCTGGCTATTGCTTATCAGTATTGCAGCTATAGTGATAGTCTCGCTGCTGACTGCTCCGCCGAGGGCTGAAAAGATTGTCGAACTGACATACGCCACCGCCACGGCCGAACAAAGAAAAGAAAATCGCGAAAGCTGGGGTATCGTAGAAGTCTTGATGACTGTTGTCGTTCTGAGCCTTGTGCTCGGTATGTATCTGTATTTCAGTTTCTGGCTGAAGTAAATGCTGTAGTAAGCCAACGCTGAAGAACCGTGCTGGCCGGCCCGAGTTTAACACCTTAAACCGGAATACAGCTAACAGGTTATAAGCGCAGGACAGTGTTAACGAACGCGAAAAAACCTGGAGTTATTCCTCGTTCAGTTCGAAAAGCTCGTCGTCGAATCTATGGCGATTGGCATTCCACCACTTCTTGGCCTGCTGGTAGTCCTCAAAATCCTCTGAGACAAGAAAGCTAATCGCGTCGGTTACATCATCACGAAAATCGGCGTCCGGGTCTTTGAGCCCTTCGATAAGAATATCCATAGCAGCGGGACTGGAAATGTCGATTAGTGTGGACAAGGCGCCTTCTCTAACGTCCTTATACCTGCTGGCGATGGCAGGTGTAAGAACCTTTAACTGGACACCCGTGTCTTTGTTCTCTATCACATCAAAAACAGACATCCTGACATCATCGCTTTCGTCGTCCAATGCCTGAGCGAGTAGCTCGTCGGCCTGTGCCCCTTCTACAAAGCCGCAGGCCTCCACAGCAGATTCGCGGACCTGTGGGTCGCTGTCAAAAATCGCTTTGGTAACCACATCAGATAACCCGGGAGCATTTGGCTCACTGTCAACTAACGCCTCCATAGCTGCCTGTCTAACCTCCTCATCCGGGTCGTCGAGGGCCGTATCTACAATTCCCAACAGGCTGTCAGGATTAGATTCCGACATCTCTGCAATCCAGTTAACTTTCTCCTCGGAGCTTGTGAAAGATTCAAACTGCTCCAGGCCCTGTTCAGGAGGTATATCCTGCCGAAGGTCGCTGGATTCCGTTATTTTTTTATCCCCTGCCATTACCTGCGTTATTTGCTCTTTGAGGACCGGCTGAGTTCTCGCAGAGCGGTTCACATCGGCGACAACCGGTTCCGGGGGAGGCGGTGGCGGGGTCAAATCCTCATCGCTGTCAACAGTGATGGGCTCGTGCTGCATAGCCTGCTGCGTCGTGTTTACATCTTGCGACGTCGTTTCGCCGGAAACTTCAGCGGTTGGTTTTTCTTTTTTCGAGCAGCCAGCTACAATAGTCACCACCGTGAACAAAACACACATCCATAACGACGTTCTAACCAAACGGCTCATATACAGTTCCTTTCAAGAATAAGTTACTTGCCCATCTCGACCGTGACACCCTCGGAGAAACTGCCCGCAGCCAGATTGAAGGCCACGATATCCGAGGCGTTATCCAGCTTCTCTGCCTTTATTTTTATCCAGAAGGAACCTTTGTGCAAATCGAAAATGGCATTTACAAGGCCACCCTGAAGGGCAGAGGTTTTTTTGCAGCGGTATTTGGGCTGAGTTTTGCTTGCCCGTGTAAAACCACCGACAGGGACCGTGAAGGTATCGTCTCCCCAGCCGATAGTAACACTTTGCTCGGTTAAATCCGGCGGGTCATTCTTGAACACAATAGCCCCTTTGACATACAAAGAATCCGGCCTTGATTTCGAGCCCTTTCTGAGTCGCACCTTGTCAACTCTGAGGGCGTCCGTGCAGCCGGACAAAAACTGGAGGGGAATGAGCTTGCGACCGTTAATGATACGAGCGTCAAGCTCTTCATCAGCTGTTGCAGACTCGCTGAACTCGCCAACCTCGACAGTCAAAGTCATAGGACTCCGCAGGCAGGTAAGGTCGTTGTGGAACAACTGGACGCGGATATTACCTGCAAAGGAATTCTCAATATCGTTGAAGTTTTTCATCTTTATATAGCATTGGCTATCATAATACGAGAAGCCGTTTTTTCTGATGAAATCGGCGGAGTAGAAGGGAACACAAATCGACCATAAAGCAAGGTCATCTTGGAGGATGGCAACGCACAACTGGCTGGCCTGGCTTATCTCGCCGATAGTTATATGATACCGGCCATCAATAACGATGCTGTCATCGTCGGCGATTTTTCTGGCTTTGGCCTTAATTTTCACAATGCCGAGCTTCGGTTTCGAGGCCGAAACGCGGTCATATAGACTCATTCGCGTGTCGGCGAGAGAATCCAGGTATGGCGGAGGATAAGCCGCACTTTCAGGAATCAAATAAGATGCAACCTTCGTCGCCAGCTTGTCGGTCGGCTCAATATCGATATTGCATTTCCAGTCGCCCTTTCGATTAATCGGCCTTAGCGGATTGCGTTTTCCCCCTCCCGTATAGAACGGCTTGATATACCATTTATCAGTCAGAATATACGATACAACACGATAATCGGAGCTTATGACACCCGACACAATACCTTTCAGAAAGTCAGGGCTGCCAATTGTGGGCACGCTTGTGTATTCGAGGCGCACTCCTTTTCCTTCCAGCGGCACCTCTACAACACGACCATCGCCGGTTATCAGGAGCGTGGCTTCCTTGTCGCCTTCGGAACTCGGAATAAAAGTGACATCAATTTCCTTATCCTGGCCCGGCTGGAGTGCAAAGGCCCTGTCGGCCACGAGGAAGTCATTGGCATCGGTGCCGGTAACCTCTACCGTGACGAAGTACGGTGAGCAGTTTCCGCTGTTAGTTATTGTTACAACCTTCGTGGATGACCTTGAAATTCGCACGGAACTAAAATCCAGACTTGCCGGGGCAATATCATAAGTGCAGGGAGTGAATTCAAAGTCCCTTATTACAACCTCTGTTTCGCCGTCAACGAACGGGTCGCCGCCATCTTTTAGCCATAGATTAATCCGAGCGTTCTGCTGTCCGGGCAGAGGGACGTCGTTAGCCTCATATATCCAGGATTCGATGTAGTCATCGGCATCTGTTGGCTCAGTCCGGCCGAAGAAGCTCTTGAAGGTTACTCTGCCAAGGCCCCAGTCCATGAGGAATGTCACTACATCGATGTCACAGGGGTCAATATTGAAGCGGTGCCTGTGCCCGGGAGTATTCCAGGGCTGGATGACATACTGGGCGTTGTCTGCGGAGGGGTCAGCCCACTGGCCGACTTCTATATCCATCTCGCGATTAGTGTAATGCGGGGCAAACTCGTCCCAGGTGAACAGGCCCAGAAT
>CAZQWM010000037.1:0-24540 GCA_964597035.1 uncultured Pirellulales bacterium | reverse complement strand
CCTGACGTGATTCTGCCGATTTTGAAGACCTTCTCGCCGTAGTGGGTGAGCTTCGCCTTAATCGAGTCGGCGAAATCCTCGGCGACAACCAATACAAAACCAATACCCATATTGAAAACGCGGAACATCTCCTGCTCCTCAACAGGGCCTTTTTCGGCAAGGAACTTGAAGATTTTCGGCACGAGCCAGCTTGATTTTTTCAAAACGGCGTCGCAGTTTTTCGGCAAAATGCGCGGGATATTGCCGGGCAGGCCGGCACCTGTGATATGGGCCATACCGTGAACGATTTTTTTGACCTTGTATTGGGAAAGCAGCTTGATAATCGGCCGAACGTAAATCTTCGTCGGCTCTAATAAAACTTCGCCTAAAACCTGCCCGTCCAGCTCATCGAGGACGTCGGCCATCTTCAGGCCTAATTGTTTGAAGCAGATATTACGAATAAGCGCGTAGCCGTTACTGTGCGGCCCGGAGGAAGCCAGACCTAAGATAACGTCGCCTTTGCGAACGGTTTTGCCGGATATGATTTTCCTTCTCTCGACAATGCCTACTGCGAAGCCGGCCATATCGAAATCGTCTTTTTTATAGGTATCGGGCATCTCAGCCGTCTCGCCGCCGATGAGCGCGCAGTCGGCTATACGACAGCCCTTCGCGATACCCTTGACCATTTCAGCGGCGACCTTTGGTTCGAGCTTGTTGAGGGCAATATAATCCAGAAAGAACAATGGCTCCGCGCCGATAACGAGCATATCGTTAACGCTCATCGCGACCAGGTCGATTCCGACGGTGTCATATTTTTTCGCGGCGGAAGCGAGCTGGACCTTACTGCCCACGCCGTCGGTGCAGGCGACCAGGACGGGCTTTTTGTAGTTTTTCTTAAACAGCCGTTCGTCGTAATCGAGTCGGAACAGTCCCGCGAACCCGCCTTTTAGCTCCATAACCCGTGGGCCGAACGTGCTGGCGATATGAGGATAAATCAAATCCTCCATCTTATCGCCGGCGTCGATATTCACACCGGATTGCGAGTATGTTATTGGCTTAGCCATCCGTTCGGTTTCCCGATACCCGATTTTACATTATTATCTTTTCCGCGCTCTCCGCATGCTCGGCGGCGGGAGATTTATTCTGTCTCTTCGAACATTTTCATCTGGAAGCGTTCGAGCGCCAGCTTCGTAATGACGCCGCTGATGGGTATTTTATAATTGCCGCCCCAGCACGCAGTGCAATAGTGGTCTCTGGGCAAAGCGGCGCAGCCGAGCAGGCCTTCGAGGGACATATAGCCGAGCGTATCGACGCCGAGAAAGTCGCGGATTTGTTCGAGTGTTCTGTTGTTGGCGATAAGCTCTTCCTTGGTGGGGAAATCTATGCCGTAAAAACAGGGGAAACGAATGGGCGGACAACTGACCCGCATATGAATTTCTTTCGCCCCGGCGTCGCGGAAGGCCCTGATTTTGCCTTTGGTGGTGGTGCCGCGGACAACGGAGTCGTCGACGACAACGATTCGTTTGCCGTTTATGACTTCCCTGATGGGGGCGAGCTTGATTTTGACGGTCAGCTCGCGTGATTTCTGGTCTGGGGAAATGAAGGTCCTGCCGACGTAGTGAGAACGAATCATTCCCATATCAAAGGGGATGCCGGACTGCTCGGCGAAACCGATGGCGGCGGAGGTGCCGGAGTCGGGGATTGGAACTACGACGTCGGCATCGACGGGATGCTCAATCGCAAGGCGGGCGCCGAGGTTTTTTCTGAAGCAGTGGACGTTCTCGCCGAAGATGGTGCTGTTTTGCTTTGCAAAGTAAATGTGCTCGAAGAGGCAGTGAGCCGGTGTGACGTTGCCGGGCTGGACGAAGAACCTGCTCGACAGGCCGTGTTCGTCGAGCGTGACAACTTCGCCGGGTTCGATTTCGCGAATGAATTCGGCGTCTATTGCATCAAGTGCGCAGGTCTCACTTGCGACGACGTAACAGCCGGCTTCGGTTTTTCCGATGCACAAAGGCCTGACGCCGTGTGGGTCGCGAGCGGCCTCGATTCGGTCGGGGAAAAGAAACAGCAGCGAAAATGCGCCCTGGAGGTGCTGGAGGACGTGGGCGAGGGGGTCGGGCTTGGCCACATGGGTGGGCTTGGCCAACAGGTGCGCGATTACCTCGGTATCGGTGGTCGATTTGAATATACTGCCGTATGCCTCGTATTCGTCGCGCAGCATTGCAGCGTTTACGAGGTTGCCGTTATGAGCGATTGCGACCTGGCCTCGCGAGTATTCGACGAAGAACGGCTGGCTGTTGGCCGGCTTGGATGAGCCGGTGGTGGAATACCTGACGTGCCCTATAGCTATCGGATTGGCGAGCTTGTCGATAATTTCAGTGCCTGAGCGGAAGACCCGCTGGACGGTGCCCATCGCCGTGTAGCAGTCGATAGACTCGCCGTTGCTGGATGCGATGCCAGCCGACTCCTGGCCGCGATGCTGCAGGGCGAACAGGCCGTAAAAAGTTTTCTGGACCGCTTCGGGGTCGCCGTAGATGCCGAAAAGACCGCAGTTTTCTTTTTTATCGCACATAAAATCCGCAGAAGGCGGATGAAAATCGCTTTCGTGAAGCATTAAAAACGCTCCTGCAAGCTATCGGCCGTCGCCCGCGACGGCAAAGTAGCAGTTTACATTTGTGCGGTTTGTAAGTCAAGCCAAACACCGATTTAGATTGAGCGGGGTATTCGGCGTGTAAATAAGATTTTACACCGGCGGGGCGGTACTGAATCGATATCGGGAACAACCCGGCGAGGCCGATGCGGACATTAACCAAAAACGACCGATGATGCCGATGTAGATGTAAGTATTATGATGTAGATGTAAGTATTATATGGACGGCGGGTCTTGTAATGGCTGAAAAACAGGCAAAAGTCAAAATGTCCACTGTTGTGGTCCTCGCGGCAGGTGCGGTGCTGGCCGGATACATCGGGCGGGGGCTGTACCAGCGGCAGATGACCATTCACCAACTACTCAACGAGAACAAGCAGCTCAAAGGCGCTATCACCAACCTTACAGCGGAAGAGCAAATCGGCTATGCCAAGGTAATCTCTCAGGAAAAACGCGACGGCAAAGTTTTTACCACGCTGCGTTTTGTCGAGACGGCCCGGAACGACAAGTTGAAAAAAATTGTCGAACGCGATTATACGATTGCCGGCGACATCGTTCATTTCGACGCGCTGATTGTCAAATTCAGCGATAAAATGGTGATGGATGGCCGAGAGCGTGCGATGTACCTGTGGCGGCGGGTATATGGCGAGGGTATGGCGCCGCAGGATGGTTTCCCGATAGAGAGCCCCGGAGCGGAGCCGGCCAGATATGCGGATTTGCTGAAACGCCTGTCTATAAAACAACGCGAGCTTTTCTGGTCGAGTATCTGGGATTTGGCGAATGACCCGGAGAAGCTCAAAGACCACGGCATCACAGCCATTTACGGCAACGTAATCTACTCGCCTCTGCGCGAAGGGCTGATATACGTCTTTAAGATAGGCCCCACCGGGCAGCTTTATCGCGAAGTCGTCCCCGATATGTAGTCGTCCCGCCGGAATCTTGACAGAGGAAGTTGCCCCCGTCATAATCGCCTGCGAATGGCAAATGCGCATACAGAATTAAGAGTCCTTTTATTGGTTGTTATATGCCTCGTAGCCGGCTGCGCCCCATCAACCAACCCGCAGGCGACATCACGTTCCGAAGGTTTTCCCGTTCGCGTCGGGACACAGGATGTCAACGGCCTACCCGTCGAGTTGCAGATGGACAACCCTTTGCCTGTCGAAGCGAGCTTAAAAATCGATGAGCGGATGCCCGTCGAGCTTGTCGTATCCGACAATAAACCGCTGCTTGTGGAAGCGGACATAAAAACCGATTCCGTGCTCCCGGTGGAAGTTGTGCCGAATCGCGCTATATGGATAATCATTGCCGCAGCAGGGCTAATCACCTTTTTCACGATGTTGGCCGCCATCGCCTCATGGCGGGCGGCGGTAAATGCGGGGCGTGCCAAAAGGCAATAATGGCTTTAAGCTTGCAAAGGGGGTTGTCACACACGTGACAAACGAGACCGACTTCGATGTGGTAGTCATTGGCGGCGGCATCGTCGGGCTGGCAAGCGCCTACAAAATCGCCCTGAGCCATCCCGATATACGATTGGCCGTCTTAGAGAAAGAAGCCCGCTTAGCCGGCCATCAGACCGGCCATAATTCAGGCGTGATTCATTCCGGATTATATTACAAGCCCGGCTCCGCCAAGGCGCGAAACTGCACCGACGGCAGAAGGCAGCTTGTGAGCTTTGCAAAACAACACAGTATCAGCTTTGAGGCCTGCGGCAAAATCATCGTCGCAACGCATGAGCGTGAGCTGCCCGGCCTCGAACGAATATTCAATAACGGCATCCAGAACGGTATCGAGGGTATCGAGAAAATCGACGCCGAGCAAATCAGCCGAATCGAGCCAAATTGTCGGGGTATAGCAGGCATCAGGGTTCCCTGCACGGGCATAATCGATTTCGTGGCGGTAGCGAGAAAGCTTGCCGAGCTTGTTCAGCGGCAAAACGCCGAGAACGCGATTCTCACGTCCCACAAGGTCATCGGATTCGACAAGCAGGATACCTGCACAAATTTGCTGACAAACAGAGGCATAGTTTCGAGCCGATTTGTGATTAATTGCGCGGGTCTTCACAGCGACCGAATCGCCTGGCTGGACGGCGTAAATGCGAAAATGAGAATAGTTCCTTTCCGCGGCGATTATTACGAGCTAAACGCCGATGCAGCCGGCGTGATAAAGAACCTTGTTTACCCCGTGCCCGACCCGACGTTTCCGTTTTTAGGCGTTCACTTCACGCGAAAGATAGCAGGCGGCGTCGAGTGCGGGCCGAACGCGGTGTTCTCGTTCAAAAGAGAGGGCTACGGCAAATTTGATTTCAGCTTCAAAGATAGCTGGGAGTCACTAACTTATCCCGGCACGTTGAAACTGTTCTTCAAACACTGGCGATACGGGCTTGGTGAATACACAAGGGCGTTTTCCAAAAGACTTTTTGTCAGGCAGTTACAGCGGCTCGTTTCCTCGATTCAGGGAGCCGACCTGGCGCCCGGCAACTCAGGCGTGCGGGCACAGGCCGTCGGACGGGATGGCACCCCGATTGATGATTTTGTGATAGAGCCGTACGATAATACAATTCACGTCCTGAATGCCCCTTCGCCTGCCGCCACCGCCTGCTTAGCCATAGGCGACCACATCAACAATCTCGCCGGCGAGCGGTTCAAACTGTAAAACAACCGGTTTTCTATTGCCAGCCCATCGAGTCTAAAATTTCATTTTGGTTTTTGTGGACGACGTATCGGCCGGCGGCGATGAGCAGGTTCTGCTGGGATTGTGGAATCTGGTATTTGAGGCCTTGCCTGCCCCAGAAAACAGGCGATGACATCGAAACACTGCGGAGGAGATAAAACGGCGTCGCCTTCGGACAGTTTTTCGTTTTGTGCTCGCAGAGGTCTTTTTTGTCTTCCTCGCTCAGGCCGAATGGCTTGAGGTCATTGAAGTCGGCGTTGACAAGGTCGTCAAAACTCATATACACCGGCCTGATATTTTCCTTTTCGCAGAGCCGGTCTGTTATTTCGCGGTATCTTGCCCGCCAGGAATCAAGCCCGATTTCCATAAGTCGGACCGCCGCCGCCGATTCTTTCGGCGGGTCGTGAATTTTTTCGAAAGGCGTAAGGTCGCCCTGGTACGAATCTATGACCAAAAGAACTTTGCGGGGTGCATTTTCGTTTCTTTTGTTACCAAGCAGGCGTAATGACGTGACTACGCCGAGGTTGTCCGCGACCCCGCCGTCCAAGAGATAAAAGTACCGGTTGTTGGGGTCCATTTTGCCGGTAAAACGCAGAGGCGGCATCGCCAGCGGGAAATTTGCGCTCGATGTAACGCCCACCGAAACGGGAACGTTGAAGGCAAAGTTATTGAAGTCCTCGCAGTCCCCTTCGCATCTTTTTTCCTTTTGACGATGGTAATAGGCGGTGAGCCGGTAAAAAGACAAATGGTCGGGCGAAAAAGGAAAGATGACGGCGTTTTGATATACGGCGGCGTTGGCAAACCAGTATGGCAGCGTCACCTCCCGATTAGGGTCATCCGCGGAAACAAAAATATCGCCGAGCTCGATACCGGCGTTTTGTTCGGCGTTGGGGTCCTGGAGCGAATCGAGCTTCTTTTTGCGCCACCGGTATCCAAGCGCATCGTCGTCGATTGCCTGCTCGAATCGCAGGTTCCTCTTATTAAAGCCGAGATAATTCCACGGCAAAAGGGTTCGCAGGAAATCCGAAATGAAATCGCGATACAATCCCTGAAGATGTTTCCTGACGCAGGGGTCTGAAAGCTCTTCGGCCGGCGGTTTTTGTTTGCAGGGACATTTCTCGGCCGATTGGCTCATTGCCTCGGCAAAGGAAAACCCTTCCGCCGAGCCGTTAAATCGCGTGTAATCACGCAAAGTCGAGATATATGCACCGACGGCAAATCCGCCTCCCGATACACTGGAGAAATAATCGACCTCTGTAAGCACGTTGGATGAGTTTTGCGAATTTTTTATTTCCTCAAGGCCCAATAAAACCCCCGCCGAGAAATTCGCGGCCCGGTAACCACCGCCCGAAGCGGCGACGACCAGAACGATGTTCGGGTCCTGGCCGGGTCTTTGCTGAACCGGCTTATAGAAACTCAGGTCAACCGAACATTCCTGAAACGGCATTCCCGGCGTATGCGGATGAATCAGCGATGGCGCCCAGCGTTCGGGTCCGCACCCGCAAACACTCAGCGCAATCCATATAATTGCCGGAAAGATTTTCACAAACGACCGCATCTGCCGAGCCCTTCTGAAATTCGCAATATACTTATAATCATATATTCGGCCGACGGCTCATTCAAACTTTTGCCGAGCTTGACAGTCTCCGAAACTGCTGGGACAATCGCCGTGATATGGGCAGATTCGAGCAGACAAGCTTATTCGGCGAGGACAAAACCGACAAAATTCCGTCCGGCCGAGTCATTCGCGTAGCGTTTGAGTCGGGCGTCGATTCCGAATTCGATTATCTTGTGCCGGACAAGCTCTGGCCGGTGCGGGTCGGCCAGAGAATCGAAGCGCCGTTCGGCAGGTCAAACAAACATGAAATCGGCTTCTGTGTCGAAACGGATATAGGCCAGGGGCAGCACAAAAAAAACTTTAAGCTCAAAACGGTATCAAATGTTATTGATAAAGAGCCGTTGATTGACGCCGGGCTGATGGACCTGGCTCGATGGATTAGCGAATATTATGTATGCCCGCTCGGCCAGGCCCTCGGCGCGATGGTGCCGTCGGCGGTCAAGAAAGGCGCGGGAGAAAAGACAGAAAAGTATGTTTATATTTCGGCCGGGCCCGATGAAATCGACGAAGTCCTCGGCAAAATAAAACGCGGTAAACAAAAGCAGGTTGTGCAGCACTTGCGAGCAGCAAACGCCTTCGAGCCGGAAACGGCGGTTGAGCTGAATGAATTGCTTAAGGACATCGGCTGCACCAAAATCCCCGTCGACAATCTGGCCGCGAAGCAGATTGTCAAAATCACCCAAAGAACGGTCCTGAAGTCGGTTCCCGCGATGCCCGAAGGTATGGTGCTCAAAACCGGCAAAGTGGTTCTCAACGTTGACCAGCAAAAGGCGCTTTCACAGATAACCGGCAGGGTGGATACCGGAAAGTTCGGCGTGACGCTGCTGCACGGCGTTACCGACAGCGGCAAGACGGAGCTGTATATCAGGGCCATCGACCACGTCCTTAAAAAAGGTTATAGCGCAATCGTGCTGCTGCCGGAGATTGCACTGACGACGCAGACGATTCAGCGATTCAGCGCAAGGTTCGAGCGGATAGCGGTTATGCACTCAGGCCTGACTGCTGTCCAGCGCAACACACAATGGCAAAAAATTCGCTCAGGCGAGGCAAACGTCGTAATCGGAGCGCGCTCGGCGGTCTTTGCGCCGCTAAGTAACGTCGGCCTGATTGTTGTTGATGAAGAGCATGAGCCGAGCTACAAGCAGGATACCGCACCGCGATATCACGGCAAAGACGTAGCAATAAAACGGGCACAGTTGTGTGATGCGCATAGCATATTAGGCAGTGCTACGCCTTCGCTTGAAACACTGCAGAACTGTCGGACCAGGTCACACATATTCAACGTTGTCCGGCTGACGAAAAGGGTAATGGACCTGCCGTTTCCTGAGATGCGGCTTGTGGATATGCGTGAATTCGCATCGGGCGCAGACGGTATTACCCTGATAAGTGAGCCGCTTGCGAATCAGCTTGGCGAGGTTTTGTCAAGAGGCGAGCAGGCGATTTTGCTTTTGAACCGGCGGGGCTACAGCAACTTCATATTCTGCCCATCGTGCCGGCACATTCTTCACTGCCGAAACTGCGACGTAACGCTCACGTTTCACAAAAAGCGGGACCAGACGCTTGCGCCAATCAAAACAATCACCGGCGGACATATGCACTCCGGCCGGGCCATCTGCCATTACTGCGGCTCACAGACATTAGTGCCCGAAAAGTGTCCCCTCTGCGGCAAGTCGATGACAATGATAGGTCTCGGCTCGCAACGGCTGGAAGAGGAGCTGGCAAAAAGATTCCCGCAGGCCAGAGCAGCACGAGTGGATAGTGACTCAATGAGGGGCGCCGATTACTACCGTGTGCTCAAAAATTTCAGCGAAGGGCGGATTAACATACTTGCGGGAACACAGATGCTGGCCAAGGGCCTGCACTTTCCGAACGTAACTTTAGTCGGCATCATCAGCGCCGACACGTCGCTTTATCTGCCGGATTTCCGCGCTAATGAACGTACCTTCCAGTTGATTAGTCAGGTGGCCGGTCGTGCCGGCCGGTCGAGCAAGAAAGGCGTAGTATTTGTGCAGACCTTCTTAGCCGGCCAGCCCGCCATCCAGTTCGCACTAAAAGCCGACTATGATGGCTTCGTCAAAGAAGAGCTAAAGCACAGAAATGCCTGCAATTTGCCTCCCTTCTGGCGACTGGCGTTAATTACACTGCGGGACAGAACCTACGAAAAACTCGAACAGGCGGCCGGCACGATGCGGGAAAGGATTGACCGGATTATCGCTGGGGAAAATCTCTCGGCCAAGGTTCGCGGCCCGATGCCTGCCGTCATCAGCCGGATACAAACCTTTCATCGGCTGCAGATAATCCTCCAGGCCCCGCAAGCGACGATTCTGCAACGGCTGTTTGCCGTCCTCCGCAGCGGGCCGCCCGTCCGTCCGGCGGTTCACGTCGCCATCGACATTGACCCTGTTGACCTGCTCTAACTTGCAAACTTTCTTGTAATATGTTAGATTTCGAGTCGTTGCGAAAACAAGGAAATTTGAACAGTAGAGCAGTTGACCGCAGGTTCACACAAATATTTTTCCTCCACTGTCAACTTTCTACTGTTCACCTGCTCTTTTTCAGCGGGGTGTAGCTCAGTTTGGCTAGAGCGTCCCTTAGGGAAGGTCGCCGGGTATCACTTATTACATTAAGGATTCCAAAGAGCTAATTGTGTATTACGTCTACATCCTTCAAAGTCTGAAAAACGAGAAACTTTATATCGGACACACCAATAACATAGACCGCAGAATCCAGGAGCACAGTACCAGCCGCGGCGGAAAATACACTCGACAGAACGGTCCCTGGACTTTGGTTCACAGCGAACGCCATCCGGAACGTGCCTCTGCGGTAAGACGAGAACGGCACCTAAAGAGTACTAAGGGGTCTCAGGAAAAGAAGAAATTAGCCGGCATCTTAAAGTCAGTTAATGGCTGGTTGTGATTTGGGAGCTTTTGTGCTATATTTTGGGCCGTAATGTGCGGGGTGTAGCTCAGTTTGGCTAGAGCGCTGCGTTCGGGACGCAGAGGTCGCTGGTTCAAATCCAGTCACCCCGAGTAGCAAAGACCACCTCCTAAAATGTTCCTCACTTGGATATTTTATATGGCATCAGTTATCAAAGTAGATTGGGTAGGTACAGCTATGCGGCCTGCATATTCAAATAATCCCCGTTCTTTGCTGTCGATAGACAGACCAATTTAGTCGAGTTCAGCGTATATTAACAACGGCGGGCAAAAGTGTCCGGATTATAAGATTCGCTAATGGCCAATGCCTGCAATTTTAACTTTGCTGTGCAGTTGGTCCTGTTATAATCTGCTGTTTTACGCCCGCTTACGTTCGATGCAGCTATATAGCAGGAGTGTTTGAATCAATGTTCGAAATCGTTCAAAAAGACACGCTCGGGCCTGACGTGACCAGATACGAAATCAAAGCGCCGCGAATAGCGAAATCGCGCAAATGCGGCCAGTTCGTCATCGTCCGCGCATTCGACCATTCCGAGCGCATCCCGCTGACAATCGCCGACGTCAGCCCCGAATCCGGCACAATCACGCTGATTGTCCAGAGCGTCGGCAAAAGCACACTCGAAATGTCAACTCTCAATAAGGGCGACTCATTCACCGACGTCGCAGGCCCGCTCGGCCACCCGAGCCATATCGAAAAATACGGAACCGTCGCGGTCATCGGCGGGGGACTCGGAACCGCCGTCGTGTATCCACAGGCCGTAGCACTGCGAAAAGCAGGCAACAAAATTATCTCCATCATCGGCGCTCGAACAAAAGACCTCATCATCCTCGAAAAACTGCTCGGCTCAGTCAGCGACCGGCTCATCATAACAACCGACGATGGCTCATCAGGCAAAAAGGGGCTCGTCACCGACGCATTGAGAGAAATCGTCAACCAGCCCAATGGAAAAATTGACGCCGTTTACTGCGCCGGACCCGTCATAATGATGAAGGCCGTATCAGAGCTTACCCGCCCGCTGAATATCCTGACTATCGTCAGCTTAAATCCGGTTATGGTCGATGGAACCGGTATGTGCGGCGGATGCCGTGTTACAATCGACGGCCAGCGAAAATTCGCCTGCGTTGACGGTCCCGAGTTCGACGGCCACCTCGTTAACTACGACGAATTGATGGACCGCCTGAAAACATACAGAGACTACGAAGGCAATGTCCTCAAAAGATACGAACAGCACGAGTGCAAACTAACCCCAATAATAGAACAGCAAAAAGCCCAAACGCCGGCAACCGCTAAGCCGGCACCGGGTAACCAGCCGGCCGAACTCACCGCAAAACAAAGAATGGCAATACCGCGTCAGCAGATGCCGCAGCGCGACGGCATTGAGCGAAGCAAAGACTTTAACGAAGTAAACCTCGGCCTGTCTGCCGAAATCGCCATCCGTGAGGCACAGCGCTGCCTACAGTGCAAAAACGCCAAGTGCATTCCCGGCTGCCCAGTCGGTATCGACATACCCGGCTTTATAAAACTCATCGCCGAAGGCGACTTCCGCGCCGCCGCCGAGCTTATTCGAAAAGACAACGACCTGCCCACAGTCACGGGCCGGGTCTGCCCGCAGGAAATCCAGTGCGAAGCGACCTGCGTCCGCTGCAAGACCGACGCTCCAGTCGCCATCGGCTGGCTCGAACGCTTCGTCGCCGATTACCAGATGCAGATTCGACAAGCTCACCGCGAGCAGAACGAGCACAAATCGAAAGCGCTGGCAGTCGAGAAGAAAAACAAAAAAGTCGCCTGTATCGGTTCGGGCCCCGCCGGAATTACCTGCGCGGGCGAACTTACAAAACTCGGCTACGACGTCACCATTTTCGAGGCGTTCCACAAGCCGGGCGGCGTCCTTGTTTACGGCATTCCCGAATTCCGTATGCCCAAGAGAATTGTCGACGCCGAAATACAAAACCTCAAGGCCCTCGGCGTCAAAATCGAGACCAACGTAATCGTCGGCCGAACAGTTACAATCCCCCAGCTTATGGACGAAGAGGATTTCGATGCCGTATTCATCGCCGTCGGCGCGGGCCTGCCGAGCTTTATGAATATCCCCGGCGAAAACCTCAAAGGCGTCTATTCCGCCAACGAATACCTCACTCGCGCAAACCTTATGGAGGCATACAATCCACAGGCCGACACCCCCATAATCCGCGGCAAACGGGTCTGCGTAATTGGCGGCGGAAACACCGCTATGGACGCCGTCAGAACCAGCAAGCGACTCGGCGCCACAGAGAGCACTATCGTCTATCGCCGCAGCCGAAAAGAAATGCCCGCACGTGTCGAAGAGGTCCACCACGCCGAAGAGGAAAATATCAAATTCGAAATGCTCGCCGCACCCGTTGAGGTCCTCGGAACAGACGATGGCTGGGTCCGTGCCATAAAGTGTATAAGAATGCAATTAGGAGAACCCGACTCCTCCGGCAGGCGGCGTCCCGTCCCGATTCCCGGCTCTGAATTCATCATCGACTGCGACCTCGTAATCGTCGCCGTCGGAACGGGCGCAAATCCCCTGCTCACCAAAACTACTACCAGCCTGAAGCTGAACAAGTGGGGCTATATTGAAACAGACGACAACCTTATGACCACACTGGCGGGCGTCTTCGCAGGCGGTGACATCGTCCGCGGCTCAGCAACCGTCATTTTAGCTATGGGCGACGGCAAAAAAGCCGCCGGCAGCATCGACAAGTACCTCTCCGAAAAGACAACCTGAGGACGGAACGATTCGTCCTGTTGCTAATGCCTCACCCCCGACTAGTAATCCGTTCGCAGTCTTGACGCAAGTTGTTCGGCTAATTGCTCGGCCTGGCTGACAGGGCCTGAGATAGTGGACTGTGCATAGTTCTCGCCGGAGGCATCGGAAAAGAAGGCGGATATGGTGATTTTATCCTCGCAGAGCTGCGCAAAAGCCCCCGCGGGAGCGTGACAGCCGCATTGAAGAACCTCCAGAATTTTCCTCTCAGCAAGCGACGTTGTACGAACGTCCTTATCGTCCAGTCGCGAAACAGCTTCTTCTGTGTCGGTATCGTCGACTCGAATCTGAACGGCTAGCGCACCCTGGGCGGGGGCAGGTAAAAATTTCGTCGGGTCAAAGACGATTGAAATCCTATCGGAGAGATTCAGCCGTTCGAGACCGGCAAGGGCAAGAATAATAGCATCGAAATCGCCCTTGTCGAGCTTTCTCAATCGTGTAGTAACATTGCCTCTGATTGGAACACACTGCAAATCGTCTCTCAGCCGTTTTATCTGGACAGCCCTTCGTAAACTGGATGTCCCGATTTTTGCGCCGCCGGCAAGCTCCCCAACCGAAGTAATCGGCTTGGCAGACTTGTCCGCCCTGGCGGAAACAAGACAATCTTCCGGGAACCGGCGGTCCAGGACGGCGGCGATTGTAAGCCCCTCGCGAATCGCAGTGGGTAGGTCCTTGAAACTATGAACGGCGATATCCGCATCGCCTGCCAATAGTGTGTCTTCAAGACGAGAGGTGAAAAATCCGGTCGATTTTAATTCCCAAAGTGCAGTGCGCCGGTCTTTATCACCAACGGAAGCGATTTTCCTGATGCGAATATCAATATCGGGATAAATCTTTTGAATTGCTGAAACTACAATCCCGGTTTGCGCCATCGCCAAAGCGCCGCTGCGAGTGGCGACGACCAGCGACTTTTTCATTTCCCGGCCTCGTCTTCGAGAAGGAACATCTTATTTACAAGTTCGAGCGCCCGAAGCTGCCGGGTGGTGGGGTCCTCATCGCCGTTGTCTTTGATGAAGCTGACTGGCCCGTGCAACAATTTTCTCGCAAGCGATTCGGCGAATACCTCGAGCTTGCCGGCGTTGGCCTCGCCGAAATCTTTCGCGTAGCGTCTCGCCTCAGCTCTGGCCATTTCGGTAACCTTCTGGGTAAGCTGTGTGACCACGGGAACCACCGCCAACGAGTCAAGCCAGTCTTCGAATTTCCCGGTATATTCGGCTACGATTTTTTTCGCTTTGGGTATTTCGGTGGAACGTTTCTCCCTGTTGGCGGCTATCTTCCGGTTGAGGTCGTCGATATTGACAATAGTTACGCAGTCGAATCGGCCGACGCGCTCGTCAATGTCCCTCGGTACTGCAATATCAATCATCAAAACCGGCTTAGTGCGTTTTCCCAAAATACTCTCCACGTCCTCATAAGCGATTACCGGCCATTCGGCTCCAGTTGAGGCGATTACCAAATCGACCTCGTTGAGCTTATCCGGTATTTCATCAAGCCCGATTGCTCGGCCTGTACCTAAGCGTTTGCACAATTCATCGGCTTTTTCCCTGCTCCGGTTGGCCACGATAAGATTGCCGAGCCCGCCTTTCACTAAATATCGGGCGGCAAGCTCGGCGTTTTCACCCGCGCCGATTACCATTGCGGTGCTTTTACCGAGTTTGATTTTTTCTCCGGCAAGCTCGACCGCCGCCAAGCTAATCGAAACCGCTCCACAGTTGATATCAGTTTGAGTTCGCACGGCCTTGCCGCCCCGAAACGCCGTGTGAAACAGCTTATGAAAGATAAACCTGCTCGCCTGGCTCTCGATGGATTCGAGATACGCTGCCTTGACCTGTGAAAGTATCTGGTTTTCACCCAGCATCTGCGAATCCAGTCCCGCCGCCACGTCAAACAAATGTCTCGCGGCGTCGATACCGTGGGTCTGCCCGCAATACTCACTCCAGACCCGGCCGGCCTCCGGACCGGCATTTGCGATTAACTCGCTGACTGTCGGGCCCCAGTCGATTGCCTTTTTGGCGTAAAGATAAACCTCGGTCCGGTTGCAGGTCTGTAAAATCGCCGCCTCGCTGAGGCCCTGATGACCAAGTAGCGCCCTCAGCATATCATGCCGCTGGCCGTCCCTTAGGGAAACCTTCTCCCGCACTTCGACGGGGCAATCGTGATAGGTTACACTGTAGAGGACAAGCTCCATATCGGGCACATTATAACAACCGGCGGTTTCGTCCGCCATATTGTTACGCAGGCCGGACCGCCTTAGTGCTTGTGAACCGGGGCTTTTGTGGGATAATGTGGTCTCGGCGGCATTTTCGAAAGTCGGCTTATGGAACAAAAAGCTCAGCGAAATCTAAATCTGAAGCGTTGTTTGTTGTGGTTGGCGCTGGCGCTTATATTGCTGTTGACGGCTTTTTCGATTTATGGAGCATTTATCGGGGCACAAGCAGCTCAGGCGTTTTTCAATTTCGTTCCGCTGGCGGTCTATTGGGCAGTGTTTGCTGTCCTGCTCGTCGCCGGTATCGCTTCGTTTGGCCGACTGCTGCATATCCGGGGTCTGTTCCTGATTCATCTCGGCTGTATACTCGTTCTGATGGGCGGGATGTGGGGCTCGAAGGCGGGACTCCGAACACAAGACGCATTATTCTCAACGGGCACAATTCACTCCGGCCAGATGGTCGTCTACGAAGGCACGGCTGAAAAAACGGTAACCACGGAAGACGACGGCGAAAAACAACTGCCCTTTGAAATAAAACTTGTCGATTTTCGGCTCGATTTTTACCAGCCGGGAACACTCCTGATTCAGACTCGCGACGGCACAGGGTACAAAACGCCGGCCGAGCCGGGTAGCGTGTATATGCTAAGCGATGAGCTTGGCAGTGTGGAAATAGTCAGAAAATTTGAAAACTTCAAGCTTGTTCTCGAAGGGGATAATAGAATTGCGATTGACGACCCTAACGGCGAACCGAATCCCGCACTTGAGCTGCGATTAAAAGCACCAGACGGCAGCGTTACTACAAAATACGTCTTCGAGCGGTTCGCAGGCCACGTCAGGCCGGAAGATAAACTGGCGTTTTCCTATCACAGGATGATTCGCGATTTCATAAGCGACCTCGAAGTCATCAAAGACGGCAAAGTCGTCGCCGGAAAGAGTATCGAAGTAAACAAGCCCTTGCATTTCGGCGGGCATTTTTTCTACCAGCACGCATACGATGACAAGACGGGGACATACACGGTGCTGTGGGTGGCAAGCGATAGCGGGCTTATAACGGTCTATCTGGGATACATAGTGCTCTGTGCGGGCGTATTCTGGCATTTCTGGCTAAGGCATATATTCGGCGACCGGGAAATTGAGGACTAATCAATGGCGGTCAAATACACAATCCAGGGACTGCTGATTTACGCGAGTATCGCCGCGTATCTGGTGGTATTCGTCTCGATGCTGCTGCGCCGACACAAAATCGGAGGCAACCTTTTCTTCGCTGGCTTTCTTATCGCGTGTGTAAGCGTTGGTTATCGCTGGTTCCATGTCCGCCATATACCGATGCAGAATCTTTTCGAGGTATTCCTGTGCCTCGGTGCGCTCATATATCCCATTTCGGCTTTCTGTAATCGTACTCTGCGCGTCGGCGGCGTCGCGGCGGATACGCTCGTCGGCGCTATTGTGCTTATCCCCGCCGGCTTCGTATTCAGTGCCCAGCCTCAGCAATTGCCTCCCGCTTTGCAAAGCTGGCTTTTCGCCCCGCACGTTTTTGTGTATATGCTCTCGTATGTCCTTATGACCAAGGCGGCCGTTCAGGCGGCTTTGCAATTGGCAAGCCGAGAAACAACCGGCAACTTGCTTTCGCCGGAAGAGGCGACGTATCGAATGGTCTGCGCCGGCTTCCCATTGTTGACGCTCGGATTATTGCTGGGCAGCGTATGGGGCCAGCGTGCCTGGGGCGACTGGTGGGGCTGGGACCCAAAGGAGCTGTGGTCGCTTGCATCCTGGCTGGTTTACGTCGGCTATTTCCATTTCCGCTATATGTTCGGCAAAAAACATCCGCGCATCAACAGCGCCTGGGTAATCGCCGGCTTGGCCGTAATCATCATCACACTGTTTTGGGTCAATCTCTCGAACCTCTTCACTGGTCTGCACAGCTACGCTATATGAATTGCCGTCTTCGGGCTTGGAAAACCAATCGACCTGAGTTATAAAATGAGTTGCCTGAAACATTTGAACCTGTTGGATTGTTTAAGAGGTGACGCAAAATGACCAAATGCGTATTCATAAATTTTGGAATGCTCGTATTATTGGCGGCGTTTGCGGGATGTATGGAGCCAAACGCAAAGGAGACGGAAGTGAAAAAACCGAAAATCATACAATGGGTCCGGACGCCGACCGGCAGGTGGATGGTCCACGATATGAACCGACCCACGCCGCCGGTGGTTGCGCCCGGCTCGGCAAGCTGCGGCAACGAAGTGGGCAAGGCACCCTCGGACGCGGTTGTTCTTTTCGACGGCGAAAACCTTTGGAAATGGGAATCAGCCAAAAAACCAGGCCGGCCCGCCCCGTGGAAAATGGGAGATGGTTACTTCGAGGTAGTTAAAGACACCGGCAATATCCGCACGAAAGAACATTTCGGCTCCTGCCAGCTACACATCGAATTCGCAACACCGCAGATTGTCTCGGGCCAGGGCCAGAAGCGAGGTAACAGCGGCGTATTCCTGATGGGTATATACGAGGTGCAAATCCTCGATTCGTACGACAACCGCACCTACGCCGACGGCCAGTGCGCCGCGCTCTATGGCCGGGCAGTGCCGCTTGTCAACGCATCCCGAAAACCGGGCGAATGGCAAAGCTACGACATCATCTTCCACCGCCCAACCTTCAAGGGCAGCAAGGTCATCAGAAAAGCAAGATTCACCGTCTTCCATAACGGCGTCCTCGTCCACGATAACGTCGAGCTTGAAGGCGGGACCAACTGGACAGGCCCGCACGCCGTAACCGGCTACAAACCACACGGCGATAAAGGGCCGCTGGAATTGCAGGACCACGAAAACCCCGTCCGCTTCCGAAATACCTGGATTCGGGAACTGAAAGATTAAATACTGCGGATTTAGGACTATAAATTGCGAACCCAGCCGGGTTCATTAAACCCGGCCTTTTTTATACGCAGCAGTAATATAATTTGACAAAAAACGATTTTTATTAAACTAAAACCCCCCTTAAAATCGTCAGTTTAATGGTTGAGGCCTCAAGTTGTTGCTCAGCAGGGCGTATTGATGTCAGAAGACAGGCATATATTAAAGCGGCTGCAAAGGGGTGATAAAGACGCATTGCGACTGCTCTATGAAAAGTATTCTGATACATTAGTCAGCGTCGCCGTATCGCTGGTTTCCGACATTCAAACCGCTGAGGACTGTCTTCACGATGCATTTGTCGATTTTGCGGCCATTGCACCTGTGTTGCGGATTCGCGGCAATCTGCGGAGCTACCTGATAAGCTGCGTCGCCAACCGGGCGCGTGACATACTGCGAAAGAAAGCAAGGTTGTCGAATGTGAATCCGGAACGGCTCAATCTCGCGGTAAAAGCCGATGGGCCGGACAGCCCACTGATAACCAACGAGGGTGCAAGGCAGGTATATAACGCCCTTGGTCAACTGCCTTACGAACAACGAGAGGTCTTTGTCCTGCACATCCAGGCGGATATGACCTTTCATCAGATTGCCGGACTTGTCGGGGCTTCAATCAATACCGTTCAGAGCAGATACCGTTACGGGATGGAAAAGTTAAGGTCCCTTTTGAATACCGAGTTTGAAGATGAACACTGAAAAGCTAAAACAACTGGCCCGAGAAATCCGAATCAAGCAGGGCGTGATTAACCACGACCGAATCATCGCCGACGCTGCCGAAACCTTTGAAAGAACTGCGTCGGCTCGTGCTCTCGCGGCCAGATTGAGCTTATGGAGAATGATTATGACAAGTAGAATAACAAAATTTGCCGCCGCTGCGGCGGTGATAATAATAGCGATGACAGTTATAGCCTCGGTCTGGAACAAAACGATTCCAACGGTGATTCCGACAGCCTCGGCTTCGGCTGTCCAGGTGCTTACCGACGCTGCAAAGGCGGTTGAAGACGTTCAGTCAATCCACATTAAGGCGAGAATGCGCACACTTCCGGCCGACAACTTCGGGATGATCGGCCTGGACTATGGTTTTGTGCCGATTGAGATGTGGAAAAAAGTTGATGATGCCGGTGTTACGCTGTGGCGAATCGAGAAACCCGGGCGTGTGATTGCTACTAATGATAACGCGACAATAATGCTAATCAAGCCCAATCATGCGGACAAAGAAAGACCCTGCCCTATTGGCTCTTTTGACACCTGGTATGGACATCTGATGAATGTTGACAAGATTATAGATAACGCTTTGAAGACAACGATGAATCGGGCCAACGACCAACTGTGTATGCACAGTGAAGTGTTGAAAGAAGGGACAGAACTAGTCATTGAGATTGAATCGGTCGCACAGGGGAACTTTACGAACGATTGGTGCAAGAATACGTTCATAACAGAATCTGACCACAAGAAAGTTTACTACTTTGACGCTGAAACAAAACTTCTGAAAGGTTTTGAGGTATTTGTACACACTGATAAAGAGGATGTCATGGTCTTTGAGGTCAACGAGATTGAGTATAATCCCCAACTTGATGATGGTCTGTTCACGCTCGAATTGCCTGCCGACGCCATCTGGTATCAGGAGCCGAAAGACCTCGGTGACAAATACAAACAGATGGGGCCGAAAGAGGTCGCACAGGCGCTTTTCAAGGCCTGCGCGGAAGAAAACTGGGACGAGTTTCTCAATTTCTGGCCGATGTCGGCTGTGGATGATGGATTGAAGAGCTATCTTGGAGGTCTGGAGATAATTTCCATAGGAGAGCCGTTCAAATCAGGAAGGTATGGGGGCTGGTTTGTTCCCTATGAAATCAGGTTCAAAAATGGGCGTACCCAAAAGCACAACCTGGCGGTTCGAAATGACAATCCTGTAAAGCGATACGTCGTTGACGGCGGAATATGACGCTTTGGTATGACTTTGTTCAAAAGCCGGGCAGATGAATCCCGGCCTTCCTTTTATTTTTTTGTCGCAAACAGGGCTGGCGCAACACTATAAAATGAAGACCCGGGTTACGTGTATGGAGTTTGGAAATGCCTGAAAACGACGGATTTTACATTCAGCGGTGTCTCGACGGCCACCCGGACGATTTTCGCCACCTTGTGCGGCGATACAAAGGCCCCTTAATGGGCCATCTGGCCGGCCAACTCGGCAGCAGGGATTCGGCCGAAGAGGCGATGCAGGAGGTATTTGTGCGTTGCTACTTCGGATTATCGACGCTCGAAAAACCGAAATCGTTTTTTGCCTGGATGCTCGGCGTCGCCAACAACGTGGTCAAAGAACACATGCGAGACAAACAAAGACAGCGACAGACAACCGAAAAACTTGCCCGGATACCAACTACGACAAATACTGGACACGACCGGCCCTTGGCTAAGGCCATCGCCCGACTTGATGATTTTTACAGGCAGTTAATACTGCTTCGATACTATGGCGGACATTCCTGCAAAGACATATCGGATATGATGGCTGTGCCAATCGGAACTGTAACAAAGTCACTTTCGAGGGCATACGCCCGGCTGCGAGAGACACTAACCGCCGAGGAAAGTGAGGTGCAGATATGAACTGCACAGAATGTAAAGAGCTGCTGATTGCATACATTGAAGGCCTGCTCGACCCGCAGCACAACGAATCGGTCCGGCTGCACCTCGAAAGCTGCACCGGATGCCGCGAGGAAGTTAATCACCTCAGGGCACTTCAACAGCGCCTCATTAGCAACGGACGGATATGCTCACAAACTGACGTGGAAAACTCGGTGATGGATGCGATTATGCGTCGCCAGGCATTCGAACTTCGCAAGGCGGATAAAGACAAACAGCGAATGCATGTCTGGAGAATACTTATGAAAAACAGAATAATACAATTAGCCGCAGTTGCGATAATCATCATCGCGGTCGGTCTTGGCATATACTTTTTCGCGGGCGAAGGTACGAAGGCCTGTTGCGCCTGGGAAGACATCATCAGGCCGATTATGGATGCCCGCACCGCTGAGCTTGACATCGTCATCGGCGAAGAAGGCCAAGCACCCTTGATTCACGATATGATAATGGGCTCAAAAATCCGGCGGACCCTGGAGGGTATGGAGGGGACAGTGAGCATCATTGATTTGGCGGCGGCACGGATACTGACCCTTGATCCGGAGAAAAAGAAGGCGACCTACATCGACCTGAAAGACCTGCCTCAAATGCCGAACTATATGGACCAGCTCCGCGGCGTAATCAAAACGCTGGAGGACAGCCCTCACTTCGTCGTCGAAGAGCTTGGCGAAGAATTTCTGGACGACAGAATCGTTTACGGCTTCCGTGCCAGGCACCCTGGTGTGGAAATTACGATTTGGGTCGACCCCGAGACCGCCCTTCCGTTCCGCATCGAGCAGGAGAGCGGCCAGATGAAGATAATCTGCACAAACATACAGTTCGATGTTGAGATGGACGAATCACTTTTCAGTATGGATGCGCCAGAGGATTACAAAATCGAACAGCAGGAGTTGAATCTGCTCGGCTCGACTGAAGAGGACTTCATCGAAGGGCTTCGTATCCAGGCCCAGAATGTTTACGACGGTAAGTTTCCCGATGACGTCTCTGTAGAGTATTACATAAAGATGGCCCCGATTTTGGGTGAGAAGCTCGACAAGCTACCGGTTTCGGATGACGAAAAAATGGCGCTCGGTATGAAACTGAGCAAAGGACTGATGTTCATCCGCTTCTTCCAGGGCCAGGGCAAGTGGTACTATGACGGTGATGGCGTAGAGCTTGGCGACGCCGACACGCCCATATTTTGGTATCAGCCGCAGGGCTCGCAAACATACCGGGTCATCTACGGCGACTTGAGTGTCGGGGACGTGGCTGAAGAAAACCTGCCGGCACCTGTCGAGAAAGAAGAAAAACAGCCGTTAGGATTTCAGGAATGGTCGAAAGACGATTTCGCAGGCGTTCAGGAAGACAACTGGCACATTACTCCTGCCGGCCAAATCGAGGCCTACTGTACCGTCGAACTAAGAAAGCTCCCCGAAGGCGTTTCGGTTATGCCTGTCAAGCTGCCGTATGGTGCCGCTCAATTACAGTCTGTGACACTTGCCGGCGAATTGCTCGATACCGAACAGACCGGACCTGGCCGATATGATGTAACGCTTGACATGGATAAGCTGCAAGCCGGTGAAACTAAAATTGAATTCGTATGGACAATGCCGCTCGATAGTCTTCAAAAGACACAAGAGATGTTCCGCACCGAGCTGGCTGCTATGATACCCGTTGTTAGCTTCAAGCTGACGATAGTACTGGATGACAACTGTGGATATGTGTTTTCGGAAGACCCATCTCAGTGGAAATTTGTGCCATTTAGCTGGAATAGCGATGCGCCTAAGAGCTATTTTGGCTCCTGCGGCGTTCCCATCGAGCCGACAGAACAGTAGCGCATATACGCAACGAAGAAAGGCCGGGCTGAATACCCCCGGCCTTTTTGCTTCCTTTCCACGGTATATCAGGGAAAAACAATTTTTAGCGCACATTTCTGCCGCCCGGTTACACTATATTACAGAAGCTGATATCAGCAGATTGGAGAGATTTGGTTTGCAGGTGAGAGGTGAAGCAATCACAGCAGCAGTTAGTTGAGCAGGCCCGGCTGGGCTGTGTGGACAGCTTCGGCGAGCTCTATGAACACTATTACAACGGCATTGTTGCGCTTGCGTATTCGCAGACGGGCGAACTGTCGCTGGCTGAAGATGCCGCACAGGAAACATTTGCGATTGCCTGCCGCGACCTGCAAAGATTGAAGGAAAACAACAAGTTCGCTGCCTGGCTGGGCGGTATTTGCAGGAACGTATCAAGACAAATGAAAAGAAAAGAGCGAAATCTTGTTGAGCTTCGCAAAAAGCGGCAGGCACAGGACACGCCGACCACCAATGACGTCGGTGAGGCAGTCAAAGATGCAGTATGGCGGCTTCGACGCAAAATCCGAGAACCAATCGTCCTGCGATATTATGACAATCTGTCGTACGAACAGATATCCAGCATACTCGGAATATCGCAGCAGGCGGTCAACGGAAGGATTTTAAGAGCGAAGCGAAAAATCGCGGACCATTTAAGACGTCAGGGTTTTGCTGGAGTTGGCTATGCAAACGCGTGACAATGAAAAATGGCTGGACGAGGCACTGGCCAAGGTAATTGGCTCGAAGAAGCACCCCGGCAGCTTCGACCAGTGGAAGGCGGACCACCCCGAAGCCGTGAAAATTTTAAAGTCACGGGCAACCGATAAAGTTCGTCATCCCCGTCCGCTCGACATAAGGAGAATGATTATGAGAAGTTCGATTACAAAACTCGCCGCTGCGGCGGTGATTATCATAGCAATCACACTGGGTATCTACTTGATAACCGGCAGAACACCTTCGGTAACCTGCTGCGCCTGGGCAAAAATAGCCGACAAAATCGAGCAGATAAAAACGTGTATCTACAGAGTCTCAGCTACTCAAATGGCCGGGCTGCAGCCACAAGCCGGACAGCAAGTAGAGGCCCAGATGTATATCTCTTCTGATTATGGACTCAGGATGGATACCTACATTGACGGCAACTTCGCTATGCACATGTACACGAGTATAGATGATATGGTGATGATTGGCGTGATACCCGTAGAGAAAAAATATATGCGCATAAAACTCACAGAAGAACAACTGGCTGAAATGAAAGGTCAGGATCCAAGGGAAATGGCAAGCGGTTTTATGTCCGGCCAGTTCACTGAGCTTGGCAGGGACACTATTGATGGCATTGAGGTCGCAGGAATTGAAGTTAACAATCCGCCGATGTTCGAAGGTATTTACAGCAACTTCGTAGGCCGGCTGTGGGTCGACGTGGAGACAGAATATCCCATGAGAATGGAAATCGAGGCCGATATAAGCACAGGTGAGCAATCGGCGCATATGTCTTTGGTGATGGACGGCTTCGAATGGGGTGTTCAACTCGGCCCCGAACTATTCGAGCCTAATATCCCGGAAGACTACGAAATGATAGCGGAAGTTAAGATGCCCGAACAGAACGAACAGGGCGCTATCGAGGGACTTCGGCTGTTTGCCGAAATGACTGAGGGTAAATACCCCAGCCAGATGAATATGATGACAACGATGCAGGAAGCACAACAGGCACTGAGAAAAACCCTGGACCTCGCTCCGGGAACCCAGCCGACCCAGGAACAAATCCAGCAGATAACCGCCAAGGCCATTACACTGCAGGGACCATTCCTGTTCTATAACAAGTTGGCACAGGAAGGTAAAGAGCCGGCTTATTATGGCGATAAGGTAACCACCAAGTTCGGCGAATCCGTCCTGATGCGATGGAAAGTTTCGGATGGAAACTACCGCGTCATCTTCGGCGATTTGACGACGGCCGACGTCACCGCCGGGGAATTGGCCGAGCTTGAAGCTATGCCGCTGAACAGGCAGCCGAAGGCAATTAAGCCACAACCGGCAAATGGCAGTATAGCCGGTAAAATCGTCGACCTGAAACTGAGCTGGATGCCCGGAATGTTCGTAACCGAGCACAAGGTTTATTTCGGAACTGAAAAAGATAACCTGCCGCTTTTGGAACAGGTATCAGACCAGAGCAATACAGCATCTCCCGAACTGATGAGAAACACCACCTATTACTGGCGTGTCGACGAAATTGGCGATGATGGCTCGGTAACCACCGGCGATATCTGGAGCTTTAATACGGGCTCGATGCTCGGCTGGTGGAAACTCGACGAAAGCAACGGAACAATCGCTGCCGACA
>CAZQWM010000036.1:0-24625 GCA_964597035.1 uncultured Pirellulales bacterium | reverse complement strand
GAACTTGCGCGAATTTGTCGAAAACTAAGGGATTTCCTGATATAAATCGAAGGGCAGAAATGCACTTAAGTGCTTATGAGAAAGGGAGTAAAAAAATTTTTAAAAAAGTCGGTTTCTAAGGGTTTTCGACTTGCGTGCTTTTGCTGAACAAATGTTTAAAACAAACGTTTAAAACAAATGTTTAAGAAGCCGTCTATGGCGTGAGAAAAAATCCAAGGATATCGAAGGTATGAGATAAATGCGGGGGGCTTTTGCCGGTCTTTTTCGTTTGTGCTTCTGCTCTGCATCTTATCCTTACCAGTGGGATACGATATTCCCTGGCTAGACCATTTGCTTTCACGAATCCCCTTGACATATCCCACCCGTATGGTTAATCTACAGTATAAGTACAAAACCCTTATAACTTTAAAAACCTTTTTGCGAGGATGGTAAAATGACTATCAGGTATTTTTGTTACTGCCTGCTTTTGACGGCAGTTGTATCACTGGCACCTGCCTACGGTGACACAAATCTGCTCGAAAACCCGGGCTTCGAAAATGGAACCGCCGGCTGGGCCGGGCGGAGCTGCGCAATCGAGTCGGCGGGGGACCCCGTTCACGGTGGTACCGGCAGCGCAAGAGTATACGACAGAAAAGAGGCCTGGCAGGGAATAAAACAGTCGGTGCTGGGCAAAATGCAGGATGGAACTACATATCAGATTTCCGCATGGGTCCGGCTTGAAAACGCCGACAGCAATACGGTTACTGTATCTGTCGAACAGGCCGACGACGATGGGACCAGCTATCTCAACGTAGCGAGCACTATGGCCACCAAGGGTGAATGGGTGCATCTCTCAGGTGAGTTCACGCTGTATGTGAGCGGGACGCTGAAAGTGCTGGATGTTTACTTTGAAGGCCCTGGTGCGGGGGTCAATTTCTTCGTCGACGATGTCGAGGTAATGGGACCGCCGGCAGCCGAACAAACTGAACCTGCTGACCCCAATGCATCCAAAGAGGAAATGTAATAAAACTCACGACTATTTTTGCTGATTGCAAAACCAAGGTCGGGTCCTCTTGGGCTCGGCCTTTTGTTTTTGACCGCTTTGTTTTATACTATTTTCTTTCGTTTAGGATGTCTTCATCTGTTTTCCGTCTATGAATGGATTTCCGAATCGGTTTCGGGAGCAGGGAACCTGTGAAAATTAGGGTTGTGCTGTTAGTACTTTTACTCGGTCTTTGCTGCGTGGCTCTTGTCGGCTGTTTTTATATGCGCCTTGCCTCTGTTAAAACACAATTGGCTGACTTCGATGAAAATTTTGAAATTCGGGAAGGCGAGAAATTCGGGATTATCGCAAAGCATCCTGTCCTGCTATCCGCCGACGTTGTCCGAATAATGAAATGCAGCCCGAGCACCATAAGCACGCAGCAGGAAAAGCTTCTCTACGAGTACATACTCGAAAAACAGTACCCGGACCAAAAGAATGAGACTGCCGATTATGATGTTACTGCCGGTTTTGTTTTTGTCGACGACAAGCTCAGTGAGGTTCAGGTCGACAAAAGGTTCTTTGCGGTCATTCCTAAGGATATTTTTGTTTCAATCGTCAAGGCCTTCGGGAACGCACGGGTTGATATGCAAGCCCGCAGAGCTTCGGCAAGCGCTCAGATTGAGCGATTGCATCTGCCTGATGCCAACGAAGTTCTTATGCTGTTAGGCGAGCCGTATTCGAAAGACGGCCGGGTCTGGAGGTACAAATACAAGCGCAAAAAAGACGACGCCGATGATAAGGAAAAGGTTGATTATCCCGCTGAAATTACCTTTACCGATGACGGGCGAATGCTGAAATGCCGCAGCGAATTCCTCGGAAGCCCCGCCGAGTTTGACTTCACGACGTATTGGCAGGCGATTGATAAGCTCAGGGTCTCCGATGCCAATTCGGCTGCAAAATAATCGGGCCGTGTTAGTCCCCTGTTTTCAAATGCGAACGGCTTTGTTTGTATCAGGAGCTTGGGGGTGTTCCGTTAAGCTTTTCGTTTCCTGACTGGATGACGCAGAATAGTCTTCAGACGCTCCGGCGGAATTCGGCGGGGGTCGGACAGGTATATCTCGTGATGCAGACCGTGGAATTGCAGACCCTGCTGTTCGGCGAATCCTTTCATTTCGGCGATAGTGCCTCCCTCCTCGTCGTATGAGCCGATGTGTAACATCTGGACGCACAGACCCTCTGATATGGATTCGAGTTTTACATTTCGCACTTGGGGTGACTTGTTTTTCTTGAGTAGAGCAGATACCGCTTTTTGGAGTTCATCTTTGCCGACGATTTCTGGTGTCCGTATAAGGAGTTTCCAGTTCCATCGTTCGGGCGGGACGGCGGAAAAGTCCTGCTCGGCTCCATTGAGCCACCATTGTCCTTCGAGCTTGCATACGATGTAGTCCTGCTGGCCTGCGAATTTGCGGGTCATCTTAATCGTATATGCCACCGCATAAAGGGCCCCGATTTTTTCTGTGAACTCCTCACCGTCTGGGGCTCCGCGTCCCTGAATTCCGAGATACGTTGCCTTGCCCACTTTGACTAAAGCCGGTTTTTGAGGTGCGGCGTACTCGTCCTTGTGCCGTTTATAAAGGTCGATTTTTTCCTTGGGTGCCATAACAGGCTCCTTTCATAAAACCGGTTCTAAAGGTGCGTATATATCGGTCAGCAGTTCCTTCGGCTTGGTGCTCTCCGGGTCGTTGAGATAGAAATCCAAACGTGTCCCTGCACCTTGGTAATCGTACGGGAGGCGATTATACAAAATCCTCTTGCCAGTGCCTGGCTGTCTTTGCTAATTTTAGCCAATCCCGTTGTGTCTTTTACTTATTGATGGGGATATGAATGCTGACCGGAAGATTTTCCTGTCCCTCAGACGGATATTCTTCAAAAGAGGCGGCATCCGGCTTTATCGAGTAAGATGAGCCCGGCAGCCACTGGTCGAAAATGTAATGATACGTCTTGCCAATGCTCTCAATCGGACATTTGAATACCGCGTAACGGGCCGCAGGAATCTTTCGAACTATTAGTTTTTCGTCGGCTGGTTTTGTCCCTTCGGGCACTGCCATTGCCGTAAGGTATTCCATTATATTTTTTTCATCCGTATTAAAGCTGACGCCGTAGTATTTCTGATTGGTGCTGAGAGTTTTGAGCAGGTCATTGTATTGCTCAAAGTCCGCCCAGATTTTTTCGTAAAACTCGCCGCTTTCCTCGGACGCCGGAATTCGAGTCAATGTCCCCATTACAACGAATGCCTCTCGCTGGATTATAGTCGGTTCCATCCTTTGTTCTCCTTCATCCTGTTTTGGCGGTTGACCTTCCTGTTGGAGCTTATTCTCACAACCGTGCGTTAAAATCCACAGTATTACAAGCGTCGCAGAAATCAGATTGTGTTTGAGTCGCATCTTCCTCTTTCTTAAGCCGAAGTTAAAAGCATGGTTTATCGTCACTTAATTTGATTATAATTGTCGGGAGCTTGTTGTCAAATAGCCTCCGGTTAAGGGTAAAGGGTTTTTTTGCTGCCGGCAAACTGCCTGTGTTCGGCCTCACTATTGCACTTAACGCTGTGAAACTATCTGCTTGACAGCCACATCCGTATTGCAGTAACATGCTGCTTTTTCGTTACTTGTCGCAATTCGGGTTCACTGTATTTTTATAGGAGTCATGAGATGTTCAATGGTATCTTTCGTGTCCCCCAGCCGAAAAATGAACCGGTCAGGAATTACGCCCCGAACACTCCCGAGCGAGCTGCGATGAAAGCCCGTCTGAAAGAAATGCTCGACAACGAGATTGAAGTGCCGATGATAATCGGCGGTCGGGAAGTCCACAGTGGCCATCTTGCAGATATTCGCTGTCCCCACGACCACGGGCGACTGCTGGGTAAATACCACCAGGCCGATGCGAGCTTTGCCATCAAGGCCGTCGATGCAGCCCAAAAGGCGAAGAAGGAGTGGGGCGAAATGCCGTGGGAGTCTCGCGCGGTCATTTTGCTTAAGGCCGCCGACCTGCTTGCCGGCAAGTACCGTATGACGCTAAACGCCGCGACGATGCTGAATATGAGTAAAACGGCCCACCAGGCCGAAATCGATTCCGCCTGCGAGCTTATCGACTTCTGGCGGTTCAATCCGCACTTTATGGAGGAGGTTTACGGCGACCAGCCGATGTCCTCGCCGGGAGTTCTCAATTATATGGAGCACAGGCCGCTCGACGGTTTTGTCTTTGCAATCACGCCTTTTAACTTCACATCCATTGCCGGCAACCTTCCGACATCTCCGGCGCTGATGGGCAACACCGTAGTGTGGAAGCCCTCATCGTCGGCCGTGCTGCCTGCATACTTTATTATAAAGATTCTCGAAGAGGCCGGAATGCCTCCCGGAGTAATAAATATGGTTCCCGGCCCCGGCCCGGTGGTCGGCCCGCCTGTCCTCAATGACGTTCGTCTCGGCGGGATTCACTTTACCGGAAGCACATACGTCTTTTCGACAATATGGCTTGCAATCGGCTCCGACATCCGCAAATACGTTTCGTATCCGCGCATCGTCGGCGAGACAGGCGGCAAAAACTTCATTTTCACGCACACAAGCTGCGATATAGAGGCGCTTGTTGCCGCCACGATTCGAGGCGCCTTTGAGTACCAGGGCCAGAAATGCTCCGCCGCATCACGAATGTATGTTCCAGACTCCATCTGGGACAGGGTCCGCGAGCGTATGCTTTATCAGTTGAAAGACGTAAAGACCGGCGACGTCTGCGACTTCAGAAACTTCTTAGGCGGCGTCATAGACAAAAAGGCCTTTGACACAATCGTCGAGTATATCGAATTTGCCAAGAACTCCAGCGATATGGATATTATCACCGGCGGCGGCTACGACGATTCGAAGGGCTACTTCATCGAGCCGACCATCGTCGTCAGCAAAAATCCCAGGTCGCGTCTGATGGTCGAGGAAATCTTCGGCCCGGTGCTGACGGTCTATGTGTATCCGGAGACCGAATATGACCAGACGCTCGAGCTTTGCGACAAAAGCTCACCGTATGCTCTTACTGGTTCGATATTTGCTCTCGACCGGTCGGCGATAGTGAAGGCGATGAATATTCTCCGTCACGCAGCGGGCAATTTTTACGTCAACGACAAACCCACCGGTGCGGTGGTATCGCAACAGCCGTTCGGCGGCACTCGCGCATCCGGCACCAACGATAAGGCCGGAAGCTGGCTGAACCTCGAACGCTGGGTCTCGCCGCGTGCCATAAAGGAGACCTTCCTGCCGCCGCGTGATTTTCGCTATCCTTATATGGCCGAGAAATGACTACTTCTTGTATAATCGCAATATGAGTTTAAGCTGATTCATCAGGACTGCGCCATCACTTAATGGGGCAGGGTTTCAATTTTCCCTTGACACTTTCAGTTCGGTGGGCTATTAAGTACAGTTTTTAATGGTTAAACCGCACTACGCACAAATAATCTTTGGAGTATCAGTAAATGTTACCAACAAAGAAGACAAGTAAAGCCCGAACCCGCACACGTCGGGCCCACCATCGGCTCAAATCAGTCAACTACTCCGCCTGCCCGAAGTGCGGCCAGGCCAAGCTGCCTCACGCCGCCTGCGCCAATTGCGGCTACCTCAATCCCAAAATCACGCTCAAAATCGCGGAAAAGTCTGAAAAGGGGTAGTTTTTGATGCGTATCGCCATTGATGCCATGGGTGGTGACAACGCCCCGGATGCTATCGTTTCCGGTGCTATTGAGGCCTCGCAGGCCCTCCAGCAGGGTGATGAGATAATTCTCGTCGGCGACAAGAACGTCATTGAGCCGAAGCTGCCCGACCGGATGCCAGGCCCCGCTTCGGTCTCGACAATTCACGCGCCTGATGTGATTGGAATGAGTGAGCCGCCCATTGATTCTTTGCGCAAGAAGCCCCGCAGCTCAATATCCATCCTCGCCAAGCTCGGCAAGCTTAAACAGGCCGACGCTGTAATATCCGCCGGCAACACCGGCGCGTGCGTCGCCGCATTCCAGATGCGTATGCGCAACCTCCCCGGCGTCAACCGTCCCGGCATCGCCGTCGTCTTTCCCACCTTCGCAGGTCCAGTTACAATCTGCGACGTCGGTGCCAATATCGTGTGCAAGCCCGTGAACCTGTATCAGTATGCGGTGATGTCGACGATATATTCACGCCGGCTGTTCGGCGTAGAAAGTCCGCGGGTTGGATTGATGAGTATCGGAGAAGAGGATGCCAAGGGTAATGAGAACGTAAAGAAGGCCCGCGAGTTTATGAAGAAGGACCCGAAGCTCAACTACATCGGGAATATCGAAGGCCGGGATATCTTCAGAGGCATCTGCGACGTTGCCATCTGCGACGGTTTCGTCGGCAACGTCGTTTTGAAGCTCACCGAAGGGCTTGTGGAAGGGCTGTTTAAGGCCATAAAGCAGGAAATAATGGCACAGAAGTTTAATTTTCTGCTTGGTCTGAAGTTCAAGAGTGTTATGAAGCAGATATACCAGAAGCATGACTATAAAGAGTATGGGGGTGCGCTGCTTTTGGGAATAAACGGGACGGCTCTTATCTGCCACGGGTCGAGCGAGAGCAGGACGATAAAGAACGCAATCCTCATATCGAAGAAGTACCACGCCGAAAAAATCAACGACAGAATAGCCGAATACTTGGCGGCCAGCAGCGTCGGCGCCGAAGCGCAGGCCGGCGAGCCGGAAGAAACTGCATTAAGGGTCACGGATGGACAAGCCAGTTGAACTCCAACAGTCGCGCTTCCGCGCGGTAATTACGGGGCACGGCTCATACGCGCCGGCCAAAATACTGACCAACGAAGACCTCGCCAAAATGGTCGATACCTCGGACGAGTGGATAAGGACGCGGACGGGTATTAAAAGACGGCATATCTGCGGCGAAAATGAAAGCACCGCAGACCTTGCCACGGAAGCCGCTAAAAAGGCCATCGCGATGACAGGCCTCAAGCCGGAAAATTTAGACCTGATTATCGTGGCGACCATTACGCCGGAGATGCCGTTTCCCTCAACAGCGTGCTTTGTGCAGTTGAAGTTGGGGGCGAGCTCGGCGTTTGTGTTCGATTTGGCCGCGGCGTGCAGCGGCTTTATTTACGGGATGTCCATCGCGCAGCAGTATCTGCAGAGCGGCAGGCTTAGGAATGCGCTGCTGATAGGGGCCGAAACGCTGACAAAAATCACCAATTACGAGGACCGCACAAGCTGTATCCTTTTCGGTGACGGCGCCGGCGCAGTGGTGCTCGAAGGAAAACCGAGAGAAAATAAAGATACAGACAGCGAGGTTATCTACAGCACAATGTACTCAGACTCCACGAGCTGGCGGTCGCTTAACTGCCAGGCCTACGGCTCGCAACACCCCTCGACAAAGCCCCTCAAAGACCCGAAGATGGTCTTTATGGAAATCCACGGCCGGGAGGTATATCAGCAGGCCGTACGGAGAATCGTCGAGGCCGTCACCGAGTGTCTTGAAAAATGCAACCTGACGCTCGATGACGTTAAAATGGTCGTTTCGCATCAGATGAACGCCCGTATCATCGAGTCGGCGGCGAAACGACTCGAGCTGCCGCCGGAAAAATGCTTCGTTAATATCGACGAATACGGCAACACCTCTGCGGCCTCGGTACCGCTTGCCTTCGACCAGGCCGTGCGAGAGGGCAGAATCGAGCGAGGCGATATCGTCATCTTGGTCGCTTTCGGGGCTGGACTTACCTGGGGGGCAAGCGTAGTACGATTTTAGCGTCTGTTCCATATCCCGCCTTGAGCATCACGGGTTGAGTACCGGATGCTGCGTCTTGATTACCTTCGGCAAGCCCTTGTTCGGGAGAATAAAATTGTTGGCAGATGGCCTTGATTTAGACGGTGACATCCTGCATAATTGCGATAAGTGTCCCCGCAAGGGGACATCGAGGGGTCCCGTTTAGGGTGTGGGCGGGCCCCTCTTTCTTTGGTGACGTGAAGGGCTTCCGCCGATTTATCGTTGGCCTTAGTCCCACCCGGAGGCTCACCGGCCTGCTCACGTCAGGCGATTGCCTGTGTGGCAGGGCCTTTGTCTGAATTCCCGACGTGCTTGTTATTGCCGCGTCGTGTCTTCGATAAGGATGCCGGGGACATAGTTGAATTTCTGGCCGCCTAAAGAAGCGTCAACCATCAGCCCTTTATCCGTTGTGATAAATACGGCCATACCCGAGCGGTAATCGACCTTGGCGGCTGCACCCGCTGTTGCGGCGACGCCGGTGACCTGTGCGGAGAAGGTAAATTCCTCGGCTTTGAAACGGTCGAGGTCGATTTTGTCACGGAAAAAAATAATCTCGCGGAAATACTCGCCGCCGAATGAAAAGCCAAGTGTCGCCTGCGACATACTGCAGAATCCGACCTGTTGGCCCTTTTCATAGACTTCGCCTTTGCCGTATGCGCCTCCGACGATTATGGCGCCTTTGACGACCTTTGGCAGGACGGCATATCCGTAAGATGAGTTGAAGAACCGCTGGATGTCAGGGTCCTTGGTTTTGAATATGGCAATTGTTTCATCGACTTCCGAGGCCAGCACCGTCCTTGCCTCGATGGTTTTCGGTGCGGTCGAGCAGCCGGATATCATCGGCAGCATTAACAGAATTATTACGCACACTCCGGTCGTCTTCATTTTTTTCTCCCTTTTTCCATTTTTAATTTGTTCTTAACACCAGCTCGCTCAGCCCCGAGGCCGAGGAGACGTTGATGATATTGGCCTTTCGATTTATTCGTCGCATCAGGCCGGTAAGCACTTTTCCGGGTCCTATTTCGTAAAAGGTCTCGATGCCGTCTGCGAGCAGCCGCTCTACGCACTTTTGCCAGTATATCGGATGGGTAAGTTGTTTTGCTAATGAATCGCGAATCTCTTCGGCGGTGGAGTAATATTCGGCATTGATATTGGCGATGACTTTGATATTTGCAGGGTTTCTGATAGTCGTGTCGCCCAGTGCGATACCCAGTCCTTCGGCGGCGACCATCATCATCGGGGTATGGAATGCTCCCGCCACGTCTAATCGCACAGCTTTCATTGCTCCGTATTTTTCGGCTAATTGTTCCGCACGTTCACAGGCGGATATTTCGCCGCTTATGGCAATCTGGCCCGGACAATTGAAATTTACCGGCACTAAGAGCTGGCCCTGGCCGGCCTCGGCACAGAGCGCCTTTGTCCTTTGTTCGTCAAGCCCGATTATGGCGACCATCCCGCCTGCGGTTGCATCTGCGGCCGCCTGCATCGCCTGGCCCCTCAATTTGACTAACGTAAGCGCATCCTCGAAACTAATAAGCCCCGCCGCATACAACGCGGTGTATTCACCTAAGCTTAGTCCCGCGGTGACATCGGGTTTTAATGCAGCGGTATGCAGATTTGTCCGCAACACTTCGAGTATTGCTGCGGAGATGGTGAATATCGCCGGCTGAGACATCGAGGTGGTGTTCAGCTCATCGGCCGGGCCTTCGAAACAGATTTTTAACAGGTCAAAACCGACTACCTCATTGGCCTTGTCGAAAATTCGTTTAGTAACCGGGAATTGCTCAGCGAAATCTTTGCCCATGCCGACTGTTTGTGCCCCTTGGCCGGGAAAAAGAAATGCTGTCCTCATTGTTCGTCCTTAAACTGCAACCCTGTGGTTTTATATCCTCAAGCGTGCGATTGCCTTTATCTCACAAAACCACCCGCCTGTCAACTTGTTACTCATTTATTCATCCCGCTTGCGAACGCCTCGAAATCGAGTATACTTTGCACAAATGATGAATCTTTCTTAGTCGGGAGAATTTTAAGATGTCAGAAAAGCGACTTGCAGTAGTAACGGGTGCGGCCCAAGGAATTGGCAGGGCCATCGTCATTGAGCTGTTGAAACAGGATAGGATGGTGGCTGGCATTGACCTCAACGCCGAGCAGCTTAACGAGCTTGAAGAGGTCTGCAACCAACGGGCTTTCGAAGTAATAACCAAGTGTGTCGATATCACCGACACGCCAAAGCTGACCGAGGTTCTCGAAGAGCTTGCCAACCAGTTGGGCGGTATCGCAATTCTCGTCAACAACGCCGGCATCACCCGCGACAAGCTGATGATTCAGATGGACGACGAGGACTTTGACAGGGTGATTGCGGTGAATCTGCGAGCCGCGTTCGTTGCAACGCGGGTGGCGGCACGCTCGATGATTCGCAACAAGTTCGGCAGGATAATCAGTATCAGCAGTGTTGCCGGCGTGATGGGCCAGGCGGGTTCGGCCAACTATGCATCCAGCAAGGCCGGGCTTATCGGAATGACCAAATCAATCGCACGAGAGCTCGGCAAGAAAAATGTCACCGCAAACTGCATCGCACCCGGCTTTATAATGACGGATATGACCGCGGTGCTGCCGGATATGGTCAAGGATGCGGCGCTGCAGGTAATACCGGTTAAACGTTTCGGCACGGTCGAGGACGTGGCAAGGGCGGTGGCCTTTCTGGCCAGCGACGACGCCGGCTACATCACAGGCCAGGTCCTTTGCGTCGATGGCGGTATGGCGATGTAGCTTTGGACTCTGTACTGGGCGCCACGCCGCGAACAGGTGAGCTACTGTTACAGGCCCGGGAGACTAAAAAAAAATCAGAAAAATTTGTTTGTTCAAAGGCGGGGCTGTGGTTAATATACCTGCCAAATGTTCAGGGATGGCACAGCAGGTGTTTACAGCCACTGGTGGATAATTATGCAAACAAGTTGTTTTTGGAGGAATAACAAGTGAGTGCTGATATGGATGTCCAGGCAATAGAACAAAAAGTCATAGACATAATTAGCGAACAAATGGGCGTTGATAAGGCAGAGATCAGCAGGGAGACTTCCTTCATAAATGACCTCAATGCCGATTCGCTCGATACGGTAGAGCTGGTGATGGAGTTCGAGGACGAGTTCGGCATGAGCATACCGGACGAGGAGGCGGAAAAAATTCAGACCGTCGGAGCGGCGGTCGATTACATCGTCAACGTGGCGAAAGCGGACAAGAGCAAATAGCAGTCGGGTCAAAATGAACAGACGGCGAGTAGTCATTACGGGCCTGGGCTGCGTGACTGCCCTGGCGGAGATAGTTGACGAACTTTTCGATGCGCTGTGTGATGGTAAAAGCGGCGTCATGACGATAGAGTCCTTCGACACAGGCGCATATACGGTTCATTTCGGGGGCCAGGTAAAAAACTTCGACGTTAACAAGTATATCGACGTCCGTGAGAGTAAGCGCATGGATCGGTTCAGCCAGTTCGCAATTGCCGCGGCAAGCCAGGCGGTGACAGACAGCGGGCTGGACTTTGCGAAAGAAGAACCGTTCAGAATGGGTGCGATAGTAGGGACGGGAATCGGGGGGATAAAAGAAATTGAAGAACAGCATCTTGTACTCCTGAATAAAGGACCAACGAGACTTTCACCCTTTGCGGTTCCTCGGCTGATGTCAAATGCGGCGGCAGGTAATATCGCAATCCGGTACGGCCTGCGGGGACCCAATTTCTGTGTAACAAGCGCGTGCGCGAGCAGTAACCATGCAATCGGCGAGGCATTCTGCAATATCGTGGCAAATCGAAGCGACGTTGTAATAACAGGCGGGACCGAGGCGGCGCTAACGCCTATCGGTCTGGCAAGCTTTTGTGCGGCGAGGTCGCTTAGCACACGAAACGATAATCCTACCGCCGCTTCGAGGCCCTTCGACAGGGACAGAGACGGATTTGTGCTCTCGGAAGGTGCAGGAATTCTCGTCCTCGAAGAATACGAGCACGCGAAAAAACGCGGGGCAGTGATTTACGCAGAGGTGTTAGGTTACGCGGCGACGGATGACGGAACTCATATTACGGCGCCGCTGCCGGATGGTGCGGGGGCTGCCAAGGCGATGGAGATGGCGCTGAAAGATGCTCAACTGCCGCCGGAGAAGGTGGACTATATCAATGCACACGGGACGGGAACTGAGCTCAATGACATCGCGGAAAGCTCGGCAATCAGGTCCGTTCTGGGACCTCATGCATATAAGGTGCTCGTCAGCTCGACCAAAAGCTCGCTTGGACATCTGCTGGGGGCCAGCGGGGCGGTTGAGCTGATAGTGTGTGCTGAGGCAATCAAAAAATCGATTGTGCCGCCGACTATCAATTTGGAAAACGTCGACCCTCGCTGCGACACGAAAATGGACTTTGTGCCCTTAAAGGCCCGCGAAGCGAAAATAGGCGTCGCTATGAGCAACTCATTTGGCTTCGGCGGGCACAACGCCTGTGTGATAATAGGCAGACTATAATACGCTGTCGCGGGCAGGGGGGGAAAAGATTGTTGCAGGAGCAAATCTGGCCGGTATAATGCGCGCAGGTGTCGAAAAAGCCCGGCGCTTTGGGTTGTGAACTGAAGATGGGTCCGTTTTGTAAGGAGACAAAAAAGATGACGACGAAAAAAACTTTGCTGTTGTGCCTTGGGCTGGTGGCAGTGGTCGCTGTTATAAGCTGTGCCCCGACGATTGTGAGCAATGATGCAGCCGTTTACTCGGCAGGCAAAATGTATGCTCGCGCCAGCAAGGGCCTTGATGCAGTTTATGCTGCGTCACTAAGCGCAATGGATAAATTGCAGCTTCAGGTTACCGATAAGGCCAAGGATGTATTCGCCGCGAAAGTCACAGCAAAAAGTGCAGACGGCAAAACTGTAGTTGTGAAAATTAAGCCCGCCGGAGAAGGCGTTACAGCGTTTACCGTCCAGGTCACCGGACTCGGTGATGAAGCAAGGGTGCGGAAAGTCTATGATGAGATACAGGCGGCCCTGGCGATAGTAAAGACCAAATAAGCTAAAACAGCAGTTGCTGATTATACGCTGCACGAGCTGTTCTTGGTTCGGCGTATTGCGTTTACTGCCTCAGACAGACCCCGTCTTGCGACGGGGCCTGTTCATTTCAGCGGGCTCCCTCAGACGAATCCCGGCCGTACACGGTTTGTTATTATTGACGACGACGGATTCATTCGGTTAAATGTCATAGCTTTTTAATAACGAGGACGGCCTATAGATTATTGCAGGAGTGAGTATGAAAGTCAGTAAAAGGGCACAGGCGGTGCCGGCATCTGCCACACTGGCGGTGACGGCCAGGGCAAAACAGCTTAAGGCACAGGGACTAAACGTAATCGGCTTCGGCGCAGGTGAGCCGGATTTCGATACCCCCGAATACATTAAGCAGGCCGCGATTGAGGCACTCAACGCCGGCAGGACAAAATATACCCCGGCTTCGGGAACCAGCGAGCTTAAAAAGGCGGTTGCCGAAAAGCTCAAAAGAGATAACGGCCTGGATTATTCACCGGAGCAGGTAATCATAAATATAGGCGCCAAGCACTCGATATATTGCGCGATGCAGGCGGTGCTCGACCCGGGCGATGTCGTCATACTGCCGACGCCTTACTGGGTCACGTATCCCGAAACTATCAAGCTGGCCGGTGCAAAAGCAAAAATTATAAAAACCAGCAGGAGGACTGGCTACAAGATTACCCCTGCCCAGTTGCAAAGGGCGGTTGGCAAAAAGACCAAAATGCTCGTCCTTAACTCACCGAATAATCCCGGCGGTTTTACCTATACCCCGCAGGAGCTGGCCGACCTTGCAAAAGCTCTCGTTGGAACTGACGTGATTGTGCTGTCGGATGAAATTTACGAACGGCTGATTTACGGCGATAACAAATTCGTCAGTTTCGCCTCGCTGAGCCGCGATGCTTATGAGCGGACCCTGACGGTCAACGGCCTCAGCAAAACCTATTCGATGACGGGCTGGCGACTCGGCTATACCGCCGGACCGGTTGATGTAATCAAGGCGATGGGCCGACTCCAAAGTCATTCAACCTCCAATCCCGTGACGTTTACGCAGGATGCCGCGATAGTAGCCCTGAAAGACCCTGACGGCACGGTGGAGAAAATGCGACAGGCCTTCGAGCAGCGCGCAAAGTATATGGCCGAGCGGCTAAACGCAATAAAAGGCATTAAATGCCAGCCGCCGACCGGTGCCTTCTACTGCTTCCCCGACGTCTCGTCGCATTTCGGCAGAACTATTGGCGGCGTTGAAATCACCGGCTCAATGGCCTTCGCAAAGGCACTTCTCGAACAGGCCAACGTCGCCGTCGTCCCCGGCCTGCCATTCGGCTGTGACAAAAATGTCCGCCTCAGCTTCGCCTGCTCCGTCGAGAACATCAAGGAAGGCATTGACCGTCTCCAGAACTGGCTCGCCGAGTAATCGTAAAATTCATAACCCTCACAATACCAATGACTTATGTCGCTCGGTATATTTCTTTGAAAAGTGTTTGATTTTTATTGAACTTTTCAAATAGTATGATATAATACTGTCGCACTGGCCCGGCGGTGGGCTGGCCAGGCAGCTCGCGCAGTAGCGCAAGACAAGACCCAGCAGGGCACGAAAACACAAAAAAAGGGGTCGTATTATGAATCGCGTCCTGAACTGGTTGGACCTTATTTTCACCTCGCCTGTTCTGCTGTATCGTTATTTGAAATTCGGCTACACCTATCGCCGTATTTATCTCGGCCAGGGTCATTGGACAATTGTCGACCCGATGGATTATTACTCGCTGAAGGATTTCAATTGGTGGGTCCGGGGTAACGGCACAAATCTTTACGCCGCTCGCAATTCCCTCACCCCCGCTTTGCGCAATAGAACTGTATATTTACACAGGCAGCTCATGGACCCGCCCCGAGGCCTTGTCGTTGACCACAAAAACTGCGGCTCTCTCGACAATCGCCGCGCTAATCTCCGCCACGCCACCCGCTCGCAGAATATGCAAAACCGCCGAAAGAGAAAAAATACTTCCTCACGTTATATCGGCGTTCATTTCGACAAAAATAGATCCCGCTGGGCCGTCCACATCAGGCACAATGGCCGAAAGCTTTGGCTCGGCCGCTTCATCTCCGAATCCGACGCCGCCCGCGCCTACGATACCGCTGCTCTCAAGTATCATAAGGAGTTTGCACGATTGAATTTTTCGGAGTGAAACGAAGATCCCGGAATGTCTTTATCCGGGACCCAGGCAGCAGGGGACCCATTCCTCATCCAATCCCTTGCCTGCCCCAGCAAGCCTGCCCTCGAATGTCTTTGTCGGGGGTCGTAGGCAGGGGTGGCAGGGTTACCCTCCGAACGCCGTCGTCTGGCGTCCGTCATCGTTATTTTCTTGTTTTCTATTACCATTTAACGATATACTCCTACTTATGGCCGAAAGATTCGGCTGTAATAGCTCGCAAAAATTGCCGAGGCCGATTATGACAGAACAAAGTCAACAAGGCGATGCTCCAACGCCGGACGTCCTTAAAAGCGCGATGAAGGCATTCAAAAAACGCCTCAAGCTCACAGCGCTCGATGCCGATTCGCGTCTCGGACGCGGACCGTTTTCAGGCGGCTCTACCGGCGTTTATGCCATCCAGCCGCCCAATCAGTTTCCTCGCGAGGTTTGGCAGGAGTTATGCCGACTGGGCAAACTCCGCGACTCAGGCCACGGCCTATACGAATTGCCGTAGCGAAGCGAAGCAGTCTCATTGTAAAATTTAGCCCCTCAATTTATTGAGGGGTTACTTTACCCGCTTATGGCAGGGTCACTCCTTGAACGACCTTAGTCCGGGCGTTTGTATATAGCCCCTCGTAGCGAAGCGGAGACCCCAGAAATCCTTTATCTGGGGTCCAGGAATTTTATACCGCAATTTACCTCGCCGTCTGTCTGTCGGGTGTACAATCTTGTCAACTAAACACTCAACAATTAAAACTCTAAACTTATTATTCCATTACCGAGTCACGAGTCACAAGCGACGGGTTTTCCGGTGAAGGTTTTCCGTCGAATACGGTAGCGGTAGTGCTTTAATCAGGGATTTCCGCCAGATTTACAGATTTCAGCTAAAAACCTTATCAGCTATTTCATTAGCTATTATTTTTACTTGCGAGTTGCTGATTCCGAGCATTGTATTATTTATTCCCCATCTGTCTAGTTTATTCAGAAGATATGATTTCATTTCTGGTCTAATGATTAAACGTCCACATTTTCGAACACCCAGCCGATGAATTGCTTCATCATGATGAATGTCAAATCGACCAGACAAGGTTATCCAAGCTTTCTGCTTCGTTGGGCGATCCATCCAATCAGGGTAATGAAATCTGACTAATATATTTTTATCATTACCGTCAACGAAATCCTTTTCAAAATCATCCTCAATATTTTTCTTCTTTCCATAGAAAGGCATCCATTGCGACGCAATGGCATCAGAAAAATTCTTGTAGTCCATCCACCATACAACGCCTGATTTGTCGTGATCACGCTGGCAAGCAAAAAATAGTGCAATAAAAGGATCTCCGGTCCAATCGACGCAACGGGTTGGCAGACCGTAGTGACGACCAACAAAGACCGTTCCGGTATTACGAAATGTTTTCCATTTCAAATTAGCAACTTCAATGAGTCGGCGTTCCCCTGAAGGAAAATATGTATCTGCCTTTTTAGCGAAGGTTTCAAGCAACATTGTTTCTTTTGTCTTTCGTAGTTCTATGGGAATGTTCTTTTTTCTAGAGTGGATGTCCAAGCTGGAAAGTATGCATCCCCAGTCCTGACTTGCTCCATGGCACTCAATCGCATGTCCAGAATATGTCAGTTTAATGAATCTCTTCAAAAAGTCTTTCGGGTTAGATGGTTTTACTTTCCGCCAAGTATCATCGACATTATATCGATCATGTCGCTTAATAATGGTATCCTTCATATAAACATCAACTTCAAAAATTATGGCCAAACCAAAAATACAAAAAAGGACTTATCATTATATCAACTTATTATCTGAAAGCCTGAATAAATCCGGAGGGCCAATCCGGGGATACCTTTTTTACGAAATCAGCAATCCGAAATCACAAAGCAAAAATGGATATCCCCTCCGTTATTGAGTCTTACGTCTGGCGTATTGAGTCTCTCAACTATTCGCTATACGCTGCACGCTGTCCTCAGTACTCAGTACACAGTACTCGGCACGCAATATGCAACCCGCAACCAGCAACCAGTAACCGTCAACCAGAATCGACCCTATCCCCCTCTTGCGTGACTTGCCTGCCCTCGACTCAAGCTCCTTTTGGAACCGAAATCGGGGGCCTGCCCTCGACTCAAGCTACGTTAGCATCTACAGTCGGGGGTCCGCCGAAGTTTACTCGCCTGTGGCGAGGCGTTATAGCGCTAGGTGGCATTGACACCTACTAAACCTTTATTTCCCATTTCATCTTTGAAGTCTTTTAACTCATGCAAATTCAGGTGGGCTGGATAAACAGAGATTAAAGCATTTGGTTTTGCAGCTCTATAAACCTCTCTTAATAAACTTGCTAATTTATTCTCGGCTGGTCTGAAATACCAAAAAATATCATAGAGAAGAACAATGTCGATAAAGCTGTCTTGTAAAGGAACTCTTAATTCTACATCTTCTTCTATTACATTTATATTCTGCAATTTTCTTGAGTTAATTTTCTGCCTCAAATCGTTCAGCCTTTCACTATTCGTATCTATCGCGTACACTGAACCTTTTTCTCCAACAAGCTGCGCAGCAGCTATTGTATAAGTACCTGAGCCGCAACAACAATCCAAAACTCTTTGGCTTTCTTGAATCCCTATTTCTTTCAAGATTTCTTCAGCATGCTTCTGCAAATGCCCTTTTGCGTACATTTGTTTCACCTCTGAATCTCATTTTAATGACTTCTAAAGTAATTTGCTAATTCTTCTATCCAATCAACCAGTTTCACAAACATCAGTCCGCAAAACATCATTGCGTTCTGCCTGCAATAAATCACTTCTACCGCAAAAAAACAGCCTTTACAACCCATTGCAGCAAATTGGCTGAGACGAGAAATTCTGCCGGAAGTACTTGCATTGATGGGCGAATTCAGGTATCTTGACACAAGATGGGATTAGCGACACAGTTGGCCAGACATTATCAGGATAGCTCCTGTTGGAGGGCAGACTGTAGAAAAGGATTAAGTTATGATTAGCAGGATTTTTTTGGGTGTGCTGATTGGGGGAGCAATCGGCAGCGTATTGGGTTATTTCGGCAAGTGTTCCTCCGGCGCTTGCCCACTGACGGCAAATCCATACCGCGGTGCGATCTACGGGGCGGTTATGGGAGCTTTACTCGCCTCAGCATTTTCGCCGAAAGCAAAAGAGAAAGCAGAAAGTTCGAACATTACCCACATTACCAGCGTATCGGATTCGAATACAAGGGTACTTAAAAAAAAACAGGAGTAGTCTCGTGGAATCCTTAACGAAAGAAAGCTTTTTACAGGAAGTCTTTAACTATGAGCAAAATAAAGAATGGAAGTTTGAAGGCAAACTGCCCTGCATTATTGATTTTTATGCGGATTGGTGTGGGCCGTGCAAAATGGTAGAACCTGTTTTGCGGGAACTTGCTCAAGAATACCAAGGTAAGCTGAATATTTATAGAGTAGACACACAAGCTCAACAGGAATTAGCAGCCGCTTTTGGCATTCAGAGCATCCCCAGCATGCTTTTTGCACCGCTAAATGACAAACCACAAATGGCAGTAGGAGCACTGCCCAAAAATGCCCTGAAAAAAGCAATAAAGGAAGTGTTGAAAGTTGAATGATGTGGACTTATTCTCTAACTGCTGTCCTCCCTGCAGAGCTCTGGCTCCAACCATATCGGCAATTTCTGCGAATGCACAGGTTTTAATTTTAATCTGTGGCTTTGCCTTTTTCGTTTTACCAAACCCGCAACCAGCAACCAGCAACTCGCAACCAGTAACCTTCAACCAGTATCGACCTTATCCGCCAAAGTTTACTCGCCTGTGGCGAGGCGTTATAGCGCTAGGTGGCATTGACACCTACTAAACCTTAATCTCCAAGACTCCTGTGAACTATTTCTTTACTATCGCTAGGTGGCATTACCACCTACTAAGGATTAATCTCCAAGACTCCTGTGAACTATTTCTTTACTATCGCTAGGTGGTATTACCACCTACTAATGATTAATCTCCATGGCTTCTAAGAACTATTTCCTTGCCGCGCTAGGTGGTATTGACAGGCACTGAAATAGGGCTATCATAAAAGAGTATGAATGCCGCATTCTTCAAAAACTGGACTGGCCAAACTCGCAAGGGCGTCCTCGTCCTTAATATACTTAACGATATACGCAACCGGAGAATGTATGGATACGAAATCGAACGAAAGTTTCGTAAATCTAAAGGCCTTCTCATTAGCGAAGGTACCATCTACGCCATCCTGCGCCGGCTCAGGCAGCAGGGAATTGTAAAAACCACCCAGGGCAAGTCTCCGGATGGACCGAAAAGGAAATACTATTGCCTCACTCGTTCGGGCATCGAAACTCTCGCACAAATGAACGGCTACTGGCGGGCGCTCAGTCGAACGGCCGACGCTATTGAACGGGGTAAATAATCAGCCGCGTTTTTCAGCTCGTGTTTTCTTCTCTTCTGAACAATTATACGCTAAGTGGCATTGCCACCTACTAAACATTAATCTCCACGGTTACTACATACTATTTCCTTAGCAGCGCTAGGTGGCATTACCACCTACTGCTTACTCTCGAGGTTTGTCCTGAATCGGTTTTGCTCGGCATCATTCAGCACATTATGCCAATCAGCAACCGTCATATAGTAACGAGTATCGAGCCTTGTCCGCCGAAGTTGACTCGCCTGTGGCGAGGCGGAATCCAGCATCGAGAATCGACTATTTTCCCTTTTTACTTAAAAAAACCTTTGTGCCTTAGTGTCTTAGTGGCGACATCCGTTACGAACCAGCAACGTTATTGACGATATATAACTTATGACCTATTATGCCCTTAAGAATAAACTGATTTAAACCACGTAATCAGTGCAATCTGTGAAATCTGTGGTTAGGAAAGGATGCGATGACACTGCTAAACGAACCGAAAAAACGTGCATTCGCTGGCTGGCCGATGCTCATCGCCTGGGCCGCAATGCTCATTTTTGCGCTTCACGCAAGCACCCGTATGGTCGGCGCCGGCGACACCTGGGTTGCTATGGCCTGTGGCCGACACTTCATCAATCACGGCGTCGATACCGTCGAGCCATTCAGCGCCAATTCCCACCACGCCGGACCGACCGAGGAAGAGGTCAAAACCTGGCCCAAATGGGCACAGTGGCTCACTAACAAGGTCGGACTCGATACCGTCAAATACTGGCATCCCACCGGCTGGGTCAATCAAAACTGGCTCACCCACGTGACGTTCTACTGGCTAACGCATCTGTCACCCTTTGCCGACGCCGAGCAAAGGAGTTTCGACACGCTTGTTTACTGGAAATTCACGTTGTACATACTGACGGTTATTTGTGTTTACTACACAGGCCGTGTTCTTGGGGTCAATCCTACGCTCGCTGCTGCCTTTGCCTGTGCGGCAATGTTTATCGGCCGGTCGTTTCTCGACATCAGGCCCGCTGGATTTTCAAATCTCCTCGTCGCTGTTTTTATGCTTGTTCTTGTCCTCGCCACGTATCGAAGCCATCTGTATATATGGCTCATTGTGCCCATGACGGCCTTCTGGGCGAATGTGCATGGCGGGTATATCTATGTATTCATAATGCTGGTTCCTGTCGTTGTGCTGCGACTGCTCTCGACCCTCGGTAGAAGGGCGACCGTATCGGTCTATAGTATTTTGACGTGGTTTGCTCTCTACGTTATGTCTTACAAGTACACCAGTCACGAGCCGTTCACTGCTCTCCCGCCATTAGACGACAAATTCCTGTTTCTAATCGTTGCCCTGATGGTGGCCGGCTTCGTTATGGAGCGGATAAGGTCGGTCAACCCGGCCGCTTTCTACGGTTACCATATTATAGTTTCGCTTATAGTATTTTCGGTCCTCTTCGCGCGGCTTTTCCAGAAAGATATGGTCATTTATTCGGAGCAGATGTATGATTTCGTCCATGACAGCAGGCAGTCATTTGTGATGGCGTTCATCGCCGCCGCGGGTCTGGGGGCGGTGGTCACCCTCTTGAAGGACCGGCTGGTGTTGTGTTCACGGGCGGCTATCCGGCACACCGTCGCCGCTGGCTTTGTCTCGCTTGTCGCCGCCATTCTTTTCAATCCATTACATCTCACAAACCTCACCCACACATTTGTCATCAGCATCAGCCAGCACGCCGAGGGCTGGAGAAACGTCCATGAGTGGTGGCCGGCGTTCAAGTGGGATAATCCGGTGGGGACGGCGTTCCCGTTTATGGTGATGATGATAGTGGCCGCGGGGCTGCTGGTTTTGTGGCTGTTTTCCCGGCTGCTGATGCCGAGGCAACTCAAGGCGGGGAGAGGGGGAATGGACAGGCAGGAGAGACGGTTCGATATTCTGTCGAGGATTCTCGGGTTTGCGGCGTCGGTATTAGTGTTCTGGGCGGTGCTGATTTCGCTATCCATGACCGATGTCAGCGTATGGTCGCTTTTAATGGCCGGTCTTTTTGTCGGGGTGTTGTGGGCGGCGGTGTTCGTGCACGTTCACTTCATTCATTTAGTTATTCCTCTTGCTTTGTTTGCGCTGTACACGGCGGAGAACCTGCCTGGGTATTCCGGCAGATACATTTTCCCGTTTATCACGGTTCCGAGCTACGTTGCGATGTTTGCGATAGGGCGAGCGGTTTCGAAGAAGCCGGTGTTCTGGATAGGCAACATATTTTACGTGCTGCTGGCGAGCGTCGTAGCACTGCTTCTATCGGCGTGGATTATAGACCCGTTTGATTTCAAGGAGCCGGTATGGCACGTGGAGCAGTTCGTAGGACTGCATCGGCTGTGGCGTCCGTCATACGAAGCGAACTTAAACCTCAACTATAAGAATCTGTTCGGGGTACTTTACGGGCTAAGCGGCGTGTGCGTTCTGGGTTGGGCTGTGGCAGTGATTTTGAGTCCGATGTTTGTCGAGAAGGCCAATGGACGTGCGCCGCGGGCGGCCAGCGGCCGGACTTACGAGCTGCCAAAGATAGACCTGGCTTTGATTACCGTTTCTGCGCTGACGATTTATATGGCGTACCGGTCGCGCCGGTTCATACCTATTGCAGCGCTGGTGACGTGCCCGATAGCGGCGTTATTCACTGAAGGGATTATAAAGACGGTTGCAGCAGTTCGCAATTACTACGGACACGGGTATCTCGATGTTCCGGAGATGTCGCGTGGGCTGCGGCGGTTTTTGACTGTGACGGCACTGTTGGTCGTTTCGGGGCTCGGGATTCGGTGGGGTTGTAAATTCAAGTATATCTATCTCGACCCATGGCCGGGCGATTATAAGCTGACGTCTATGTTTATGAGAATGACGGCATCGAGCGCAAAGCCATTTTATGCCTGTGAATTCATCCGGTTGAACAAGCTGAAGGGAAAAATGTTCAACTACTGGACGGAAGGGGGCTTTATTGCGTATGGTCAGGACCCGGACCCGAATACGGGCAAGACTCCGCTGCAACTGTTTATGGACGGCAGGGCACAGGCGGCCTACGACTATAAGGCGTTTCTGCGGTGGTCGGAGATTAGCGCCGGTGGACAAATTGCGATGCTGGCGCAAATCAGGAAGCAGAAACTCACCTCGCAGCAATATGTGCAAATCGGGGAATACGTGAACAAGAAGTTGAAAGATTCCAACGTCTGGGTTGTTCTTATGCCGTTTAATCAGTTTAGTTCGGCATTTGTCAGGGGGCTTGAGCAAAGCACGGACTGGCAACTGGTGTTTCTCGGTGACAAGCAGAGATTGTTTGTTGACGTTACGACTCCTGAGGGGCTGAAGCTGCTGGAGGGCATCGAAAACGGCAGCACCATTTATCCCGACGAGCAGTACCGCAATATCATGGTTTCGAACAACGCCCTTATGTTCGGCAGAGACACAGAGACGCTTGGCAGGGGGCTGAAGTGTGCGATAGAGGCGACGGAAGAGCAGCCGGAGCGCACGCCGCTGGAGATGCTCGAAATGTATTACCATCGCTTTCCGGAATTCCGGGAGGAGCTCAATGCGTTCTGGGTCAGGTACCTGGACAAATTCACGGCGAACAAGGAGAGTTATCTTAAGCAGGACGGTGTTTACAACAGGGTAATGTGCGCAATTGTGGCGATTAAGTATCTTCAGCCGGTAGCCCAGATGGAGAGAAACGGAACTTTGCTGGAGCAGTATGCGCAGCAGCAGAAGGAGCTGGAGGGTATTATTAAAGGGCTTAAGGACAAGAGGTGGTGACCGGTTAGTGGTTGCTAGTTGCTGGTTGTTGGTTGCGAGTCGAGTTGATGATTGATAGTTAGGAATAAGCGGTAACATGGGTGGTGTGCCGAAGGAAGTTGAAGGACTTGTAGAGCGTTTTTCGCAGAACCTCGAATCTTACAAACGGCAGGGATACAACGAGGCACAAGTGAGGAGGGAATTTATAGAGCCATTTTTTGAGCAATTGGGGTGGGATGTTTATAACAAGCAGGGACACGCCGAACCATACAAGGACGTTATACACGAGGATGCAATAAAGGTCGGAGTAGAGACGAAAGCGCCCGATTATTGTTTCCGGATAGGCGGGACGCGAAAGTTTTTCTTAGAGGCGAAGAAGCCGGCGGTGGATATCGGAGGAGATAAAGAGCCCGCATATCAGTTGAGAAGATACGCGTGGAGCGCAAAGTTGCCGTTATCGGTTTTGACGGATTTTGAAGAGTTTGCGGTTTACGACTGCCAAATCAAGCCGAAACATACCGACCGGCCGAGCACGGCGAGAGTGATGCATATCACATACAAGGATTACGTCGGGCGGTGGGGAGAAATCGCACAGATTTTTTCAAAAGAAGCGGTGTTGAAAGGGTCGTTCGACAAGTTCGCAATAAAGGGCAAGGGTAAGAGAGGAACAAGCACGGTAGATAAGGAATTTCTGGAAGAGATAGAGAGCTGGCGCAAAGAGCTTGCGAAATATATAGCTTTACGAAACAGGGAGCTGGGAGCGCCGGAAGCGAACTTTGCGGTTCAGCGAACGATTGACCGAATATTGTTTTTGCGGATGTGCGAGGACCGGGGGATTGAAACCTACGGACAGTTATTGTCATTGAGTAGCGGCAGAGAGATATATCGCCGGCTTGGGGAACTGTTTGAAAAGGCGGACGCGAAGTATAACTCCGGGCTGTTTTATTTTAGGGAGGAGAAGGGTCGAAATGAGCCGCCGGATGAAATGACATTGGGGCTTAATGTTCCCGATGAGCCGGTAGGGTGGATTCTGCATAATTTATATTATCCGCAGAGTCCTTACGAATTTTCGGTTTTGCCTCCGGAGATTTTAGGCAACGTCTATGAGCAGTTTTTAGGTCAGGTTATACGCATCACGCCGGGGCGGATGGTTAAAATCGAAGACAAGCCCGAGGTGAAAAAGGCGGGCGGGGTCTATTATACGCCGGAGTATATCGTTGATTACATCGTAAAGAATACGGTGGGGAAACTCTGCGAGGGAAAGACACTCAAACAAATAAGCAAGCTGCGGATACTTGACCCGGCGTGTGGTTCCGGTTCGTTTCTTTTGGGGGCATATACGTATTTTTTGAATTATCATCGGGACTGGTACTTCAACAACGAGCCGGAAAAATACAAGAAGCAGATTTATCAGGGGAAGGGCGGCAAATGGTATCTGAC